>JADKKC010000049.1 GCA_016720685.1 Zoogloea sp. | reverse complement strand
CCGAAATTGCCGAAGTGGGCGAGCCGCTGGTCAAGCTGTACTTTGAGTCCGGCAAGGCCGAGCTGCCGGCCAACGGCGCCGAAGAAGTGGCCAAGGTTGTGGCCAAGCTGGCTGAAGATGGCGCCAAGATCGTGCTGATCTCCGGCTACCACGACGAAACCGGTGGCGCTGCCGTCAACGCCGAAGTGGCCAAGGCCCGCGCCGGTGCGGTCAAGGATGCGCTGCTTGCTGCCGGCGTTCCGGCCGACAAGCTGGCCATGCGCAAGCCCGCCGTGACCCTGGGTGGTGGCGATGCCGCCGAGGCGCGCCGCGTGGAAGTTCGCGTGCAGTAAGCTGCCGGGTAAATGGCTGCATCAAAAGCCGGGTTCGCCCGGCTTTTTTTCGTCCACCGCGGGCAGGGCGCAGGTGTCGAGGCGCTCGCCGTGCCGGCTGCACAACGGGTTCGTGGTGCTGCGAATGGCGGCCCGATTGTGAAATTTATCGCGCCCGGCCAGGTGCGCAGCCTGTTTCGGCCCCGAAACGGCGAGTGCGTCACGGCGATGCACCATGCATGGCCGCATCATTCGGGCACTGACTCATTGCCGGACTTCCCGATGATCGCATCCGCTCTTGCCCGTTCTGCCGCCGCCTTGCTGGCCCTGTTCGCCGTGGGCGCGCAGGCCGGTGTCCAGGAGGCAGCGCCGGAGTGGAGCGACGAGCCGCCGGCCCTGGCCCGCTTGCTCGAGAGCGGATTCAAGGCCGAAGCAGGGCGCCAGCCCGGCATTGCCGCCGCCCACTACTGCGCTGCAGCACGCGACGGCAGTGTCGAGGGCCAGTACCGTCTCGGCCGCCTGTTCCTGATGGGGCAGGGGGTGGCGCGGGACAACCAGATTGCCACCACGCTGCTGTCCATCGCCGCCCAGCGCGGCCACGAGAAGGCCCGCAGCCTGGTGGGCGAGTTGCCTGCCGGCGAGCGCCTGCCGGATTGCCTCGTCAATGGCACGGCGCCCACCCTGATCGCTGCCGACAGCAACGAAGCCGTTCCGCATGAAGTCGTCGAGCGTTTTGTAAAGGCGCTGCCGGCCGACAAGCGCCGTCATGCCCAGCTGGTGCAAAAGCTGGCCCCGCGCTTCCAGATCGACCCGCGCCTGGCCCTTGCCATCGTGCGCACCGAATCCAACTTCGATGCCTCTGCCCGCTCGCCGAAAAATGCCCTCGGCCTGATGCAGCTGATCCCCGGCACCGCCGAACGCTTTGGCGTGCGTGACGCGCTGGACCCGGAGCAGAACATCCGCGGCGGCCTTGCCTACCTGCGCGTCCTGCTCGGCCAGTTCAAGGGCGACGTGGCGCTGGCCGCTGCCGCCTACAACGCCGGTGAAGGCAACGTGGCCCGCTACAAGGGCATTCCGCCCTTCGCCGAAACCCAGGAATACGTTCGCCGCGTCATGGCCTTCTACCGCGCGCCCCGCCACGCGGACGTGCTGCGGGGCTGATTTCTCCCTGATTTGTACCGCGCGGGCCACGGCCCCTTGCGTGCCGTCTTTCGTGTTGCACAGCATTTCCTGTAGCGTGTCCCCGAGCGATAACAACGAAGGAGGGACGCCATGCACCAGCAACAGTTCTATATCGACGGCCAGTGGGTCGAGCCGGCCGGCCCGGCGCGTCGTGACGTGATCAATCCGGCCACCGAAGCCGCCGTGGGTGCCATCGCAATGGGCACGGCGGCCGACGTGGATCGCGCGGTGGCGGCGGCGCGGGCGGCGTTTCCGGCCTTCGCGGCCACCTCGCGGGAGGATCGCCTCGATCTGCTGGCGCGCATTCTCGACGCCTACAAAAAACGCTACGACGACATGGCCCGGGCGATCTGCACCGAAATGGGCGCACCGCTCAAGGCCCTCGCCGGCAGCGGCCAGGCGGGTTCGGGGCTGGCCCATTTCAAGGCCGCGGCCGCCGCGCTGCGGGATTTCTCCTTCGAAAGAAGCCAGGGCAGCACCCGCATCCTGCGCGAGCCGATCGGCGTATGCGCGCTCATCACGCCCTGGAACTGGCCGGCCAACCAGATGGCCTGCAAGGTTGCGCCGGCGCTGGCGGCGGGCTGCACCATGGTGCTCAAGCCCAGCGAGCTGGCGCCGCTGTCGGCGCTCATCCTGGCTGAGATTCTCGATGACGCGGGGCTTCCGGCGGGGGTCTTCAACCTTGTGAATGGCGACGGGGAGGGCGTTGGTGCGCCGCTGTCGGCCCATCATGATGTGGATATGGTGTCCTTCACCGGCTCGACCCGCGCCGGCAAGCTGGTCATGCAAACCGCTGCCGACACGGTAAAAAAAGTGGCGCTGGAGCTGGGCGGCAAGTCCGCCAACATCCTCCTCGACGACGCGGACTTTCCCCGCATGGTGAAGCTCGGCGTGCTGACCCTGCTCACCAACAGCGGCCAGAACTGCAACGCCCCGTCACGCCTGCTGGTGCCCGAAAACCGCCTCGACGAAGTGGAGGCCATTGCCGCGGCGGCGCTGGCGAAGGTGGTCGTCGGCGATCCGCTGGCGGATAGCACGACCATGGGCCCGCTGGCCAACGATGCGCAGTTTCGCCGCGTGCAGCAGCTCATCGAGCTGGGCATCGCCGAAGGTGCGAAGCTGGTGGCGGGCGGCCCCGGCCGGCCCGATGGCATGGTGCAGGGGTTTTTCACCCGCCCGACGATTTTCAGCCGCGTCACCAATGCCATGACCATCGCCCGCGAGGAAATCTTCGGCCCGGTGCTGTCCATCCTGCCCTACCGGGATGAAGACGACGCGGTGCGCATCGCCAACGACACGCCCTACGGCCTGTCGGGCTATGTGGCGTCGGCCGACATCCAGCGCGCCCGCGGCGTGGCCCGGCGCCTGCGTACCGGCAACGTGCATCTCAACGGCGCCCCGGTGGACCTGAACGCGCCCTTCGGCGGCTACAAGCAGTCCGGCCTCGGCCGGGAGTGGGGCGCCTGGGGGCTCGAGGAGTTCCTCGAAACCAAGGCGATCATCGGTTACGGCGTGGACGACTGAGCGCGAGCCCTGCGTTGCGCACGGACCGGGCGGTAAAATGGCCGCCCCTCCCATCAGAAAAGCCAAAAAAACCCATGACCATTATTACCCCTGCTCCCACCCTCACCCTGGCCAACGGCGTGACCATGCCGCTGCTGGGCCTGGGCACCTGGCCCATGAACGATTCCGAAGCGGCGGTGGCGGTCGCGAACGCCCTCGACATGGGCTACCGGCTCGTCGACACCGCCGAGAACTACGAGAACGAACGTGGCGTCGGCGAGGGCATCCGCAAGTCAGGCGTGAGCCGCGCGGACGTTTTCGTCACCACCAAGTTCAACCGCAAGTGGCACAGCGTCGACGGTGCCCGCGAGGCCTGCGAAGCGAGCCTGGCGCGGATGGGGCTGGATTACATCGACCTCTTGCTGGTGCACTGGCCCAACCCCGACCAGGACCGCTTCGTCGAGGCCTACCAGGGTTTGGTGCGCCTGCTCGAGGCCGGCCTGGTGCGCGCCATCGGCACCTCCAATTTCAAGCCGGCCCACCTGCAGCGCCTGTTCGACGTGGGCCTGGTGCCCCACCTGAACCAGATCCAGCTCGACCCCTACCACCTGCGCAACGACCTGGTGGACATTCACCGCGCCAAAGGCATCGCCACCGGTGCCTGGCGGCCCCTGGGCTGCGGTAACGCGATGCTTGCAGACCCTTTGATCACCGCGGTGGCCGAGCGCCATGGCCGCAGCGCGGCGCAGGTGATCCTGCGCTGGCTCACGCAGCAGGGTTGCGTGGCAACGCCCAAGTCGGCAGACCCGCTGCGCCAGGCGCAAAACCTGGACATCTTCGGCTTCACCCTGTCGGCTGACGAAATGGCCGTGCTCGGCACCCTCGACCGGCCCGATCCGGGCATGCTCGACGCCGACGTTTTCGGGCACTGAGCACCGCCATTCCGGCGCGGCTTCGCCGGGCAGCCTTCGCCCGGTAAAGCCGCGGCTTACGTTTCCTTGCCTTTTTGCAAAGGCGCCCGCCAGGCGCCGTGCCAGAATGGCCGGCGCTGCCAGCGGGCAGTTTCGGGGCGAGGAGCGGAGAATGGCGATGGTCGTGCTGGTGTGTCTGGTGCTGCTGGTGGTGACAACGGTGATTCACTATGAAGTGCTGCGCGGCCTCGCGGTGCTGCTGCCGGGCCTGGGAATCAAGCCGCGGGCCAAGCTCATCGTCGTCATCATTGCCGCCTTCCTGGCCCACGCGCTCGAAATCGCCCTGTATGCGCTGGCGATCTGGGGTCTGGTGCGCTTTGGCGGCCTTGGCACGCTGGACGATTCGAGCCGTTTCTCGCTCGATGTATCGCTTTATTTTTCGGCAGAAACCTATACATCCCTGGGCTACGGCGACGTGGTGCCCGGCGGTGCGGTGCGCCTCTTGGCCGGCGTCGAGGCGCTTAACGGTTTGCTGCTGATCGGCTGGTCGGCGTCGTACACCTACATTGCCATGGAACGCTTCTGGAGCGACGCGGCCGGCCGTGCCGCCTGACAAGTTCGGCAGGTCGGGTTAGCGTAGCGTAAGCCGACGTCAGACTGGCCCCGTGCGTTGTTCGGCAAGGCTTCTATACTTGTCCTGTGACTCTTCACCACACTCCGGGGTGATCCCAATGAGTATCGACGCCAATCTTCGCCACGTCATCTACGCCCTGTCGGACGCCCTCGATCTGGTGGGCGTGGACGATGTGGCCCACGGCAAGCGGGTCGGCATCATGGCCGCCGAATGCGGGCGGGTCGAGGGGCTGGCCGAGTGCGATACGTCCTTCCTGTTCGATCTCGGCATGCTCCACGACATCGGTGTGTCGTCCACCCGCACCCACAGCCATCTAGTCGAAAAGTTCGACTGGGACGGCTCCCAGGTGCATTGCGAAGTGGGCTATGCGCTGCTCAAGAGCTTCGAGCCCTTCAGGCCGATGGCGCTGCCGGTGCGCTATCACCACACCCGCTGGGAAAACCTGCTGCAAACCGGCCTGCCGCCCGAAACCCAGCGCCAGGCCAACCTGACCTATCTCGTCGACCGGGTGGATGCCCTTGCCGCACCCCATTACGTCGACGGCTCGCTGCTGCTCTTCACCGACGAAATCCGCGGCAAGATATCCGAGCACGCCGGCACCTATTTCTCACCCGAGCTGGTGGAGCTTTATCTCGAGGCCTCGCGCACCGAAGCCTTCTGGCTGATGCTCGAACCCCGCGCGATCCAGGCTTACCTCAACGACCTGCAGGCCCGGTGCAGCGACTACCCGGCCACCACGGCGGATCTGAAGCGGCTGGCGGCGATCTTTGCCCGCATCGTGGATGCCAAGAGCCCCTTCACCGCCGAGCATTCGGTCGGCGTCTCGCGGCTGGCCCGCTTTCTGGCCGAGCGCCTCGGCGTCAGCATCGAGAACTGCGAAAAGCTCGAAATTGCCGGCCTGCTCCACGATCTGGGCAAGCTGCGCGTCCCCGACGAGATCCTCGACAAGCCGGGTCGCCTCGACAAGCGCGAACGCAAGATCATCAACACCCACAGCTACGAAACCTTCCAGATCCTGCGCAACATCCACGGCTTTGAGGAAATCACCCGCTGGGCCGCCTACCACCACGAAGAACCCGACGGCAGTGGCTACCCCTTCCACCTCAAGGCCGACGCCATGCCGCTGGAAGCCCGCATCCTGCGCGTTGCCGACATCTTTCAGGCCATGGTGCAGATCCGGCCCTACCGGCAGGGCCTGAGCGACGCCGAGGTCACCACTTTCATGCGTGATCTCTCCGCCGCCGGCCGCGTGGACGCCAGCATCGTCGATGTGCTGCTGGCCGAGCTGCCGGGAGCCCGGCACGCTGCCTGCCCGAAGTTCACCGCCCTGCCGGAAAACCCGGTCGCGGGCGTTCAGTAAGGCCGCAGCGGGTGGCGCTCATGCGGCCCGCGCCGGGATCCGCTGGGCCACATAGCCGGCCATGCCCTTGGCGAGTTCCTGTTCGCCCACGAACACTTCGCCCAGCTTGTCGCCGCGCAAAAGTTCGGCTCCGTCCTCGCTTTCGGAGCGCAGCACCGTTTCGATTTCCGGGTTGAGCTTGCGGGCGATGTCCACCATCTGGCGGCTGGCCAGGGCGTCGGGGGTGGTGACGACCAGCATTGCCGCGCGGGTGATGTGGGCCTGGACGAGGACGATGGGGTCGGAGGCGTCGCCGGTGACGGCGGCCTTGCCGGCGGCGCGCAGGCTTTCCACCACTTCGCGGTTGCTGTCCGCAATGATGTACGGAACATTGCGCTTCTCGAGGGTGGCCGCGATGTGGCGGCCGATGCGGCCGTAGCCGACGATCACGACCTGGCCCGACAGCAGCTTGCGGTCGATGGACAGGGGCAGCGCGGCGAGGGGGTCGTCGCGCAGGTCGAGCTTGCGGGCCCAGGCCGAATTGGCCCGCGCCCAGGCCTGGGCGGGTTCGATGGCCGCGAAGACGAGGGCGTTGAGGGCGATGGAAATCAGCGCGCCGGCAAGGATCAGGTTCTGGCCTTCAAGGCTCAGGAGGCCGAGGGACAGCCCCAGCCCTGCCAGGATGAACGAGAACTCGCCGATCTGCGCAAGGCTCGCGCCCACCGTCAGCGCGGTGTTGAGCGGGTAGCGGAAGGCCAGCACGAGGGCGATGGCGGCCAGCGTCTTGCCAACCAGGATGATCGCCACCACCACCGCCACCTTGACGGGCGATTCGACCAGCACCGTCGGATCGAAGAGCATGCCCACCGACACGAAGAACAGCACCGAGAAGGCGTCGCGCAGCGGCAGCGAATCTTCGGCCGCCCGGTGGCTGAACTCGGATTCGCGCATCATCATGCCGGCAAAGAAGGCGCCCAGCGCGAAGGACACGTCAAACAGCAGTGCCGAGGCGTAGGCGACGCCCACCGCGGTCGAGACGACGCACAGCGTGAACAGCTCCCGCGAGCCGGTGCGTGCCACCAGCCACAGCAGGCGCGGAAAGGCCCGTCGGCCCACGACCAGCATCAGCGCGATGAAGGCCGACACCTTGGCGAGGGTAAGGCCGACGGTGAGGGCGAGGGCGTGCATATCCGCCGTGGGGCCGGCATCCTTGGCGCCCAGCAGCGGGGCCAGTGCCGGCAGCAGCACCAGCACCAGCACCATCGCCAGGTCTTCGACCACCAGCCAGCCCACCGCGATGCGGCCGTTGGTCGATTCGAGAATGCCCCTGGCCTCCAGCGCGCGCAGCAGCACCACGGTGCTGGCCACCGACAGGGCCAGGCCGAAGACCACCGCCTCGCCGATCGGCCAGCCCCAGCCGATGGCCGTGATGGCGCCAAGCGCGGTGGCCACGGCAATCTGCACGACGGCGCCCGGCACGGCGATCCGGCGTACCGCCAGCAGGTCGTCCAGCGAGAAATGCAGGCCGACGCCGAACATCAGCAGCATCACCCCGATTTCGGCCAGCTGTCCGGCCAGCGCCATGTCGGCCACGAAGCCCGGCGTGCCCGGCCCGATCATCACGCCGGCCAGCAGGTAACCGACCAGCGGTGGCATGCGCAGGCGCGAGGCAACGAGGCCCAGGATCATGGCAAGACCAAGCCCGGCGGCAACGAGGGCGATGAGGGAAACGTTGTGAGGCATCGATGGACAAACCTTGTATTTGGCGGGCAGGGCGGGCTTTGGACCCCTTCGGGGATGCGCTTTTGTCTACGCGGCTGAAGCGGTTTGACGCTGTGTCAGGCCAACAGTTTCAGTGCCGGGCACATTTTATGCTATGAAGTGTCAGAACGCGCCCATTCCAAGCCCGGTGGCAAAGGCGGCGCCGAGTTCCTCGCCTTTTTCAAGCTCGGAGGCGGGCACCGTTTTGGGGGCCAGGATGGCTTCCGTTGTCTGGGCATGGGTGCAGATGATCAGCGGCGGGGCGATTTCGCGCAGGCGCCAGCCGGTGGCGATGCGGGCGATCTGGCGCGCCGCGTTGCTGCCGTCGCTGCCGGCGCAGATCAGGCTTGCGTAGGGGCGGCCGTTGATGCGGTCGAGGGCGCCGTAATAGCTGCGGTCGAAGAAATCCTTCATCAGCCCGGCAATGGCGGCCAGGTTCTCCGGGGTGGCGAAGATGTAGCCGTCGGCCGCGAGCAGGTCGTCGGGGCCGGCGTCGGGGGCACGCAGCAGGCGCACCGCAACGTCCGGTTCGCTGGCGGCGCCGCGGGCCACGGCCTGGATCATCTGCTCGGTGGCGCCGGTCCAGGAGTGATAGACGAGCAGCAGGGTCTTGCGCGAAGTGTCTGTCATGATCTCGATCTGCGCTGGGGGCACTTCGAGCCTAGTGGGCGAGGGGCGGCCGGTCAATGTTGCAGTTTTAATCGGGCTGTCCGATTACAAACGTAATCTTTTCGGGGCGAGCATCGGCAAAGGCGACGTGCCGGCGCCGGAAAATCCTGGAGGGCGAGATGGGCATCATTCAGATTTTTTCAGCCTGGAGCCGCGCGTTTGGCGACAGCGTCGGCCAGCAGCGGCGGGCGAGGACGCATGCGGAAGAAACGCCGGAGCCGCCCGCCGTGGACCCGGCCGCGAGCGATGCGCCGCAAGCCGAAGCGCCTGCGCCGGAGGTGACGCCGCCTGTCGCCAGCCCGGAGCCCGTGCTGCCCGAAACACCGCACCCGGAGGCGGCCAAACCTTCAAAAGCCGCCAGGCCGGCTGCGGGCAAGGGGCGCAGCAAGGCCGCCAGCGTGCAGCCGGAGCCCGCGCCGCTGCAGGTCCGCGACGATCCCGAGGCCGCCGCCCTGCGCCAGAAAATTGCGGCCATCGAAGTCCGCAGGCTCGACCTGCTGGCGCGCAAGGCGCAACTGGACGAGGCCATGCTGGCCTTTCATATCGCCCAGTACGAAGCCCTGGGTTCGACGCTTGAAACCTGCCTGGGGCTGCGCCTTGAATACCTGCTCCTGAAAGCCGCGCGCAGCGGCACCGAGGCGGACGCCCGGGCGGCCCGCGAGGCGGCGGCCGAACACGAGGCCTGCCGCATGCATCCGGCCGAAGAAGGCGATGCCCTGCAGGCGCTCGACGAAGCGACGCGGGCCGAACTCAAGCAGCACTACCGCAGTGCCGCCATGCGCTGCCACCCCGACCGCGTCGCCGACGCCGACAAGGCCGGGGCCGGCGCGATCTTCCTGCGCGTCCAGCAGGCCTTATCGCAGCGCCGACCTGCCTGCGCTGCTGGCCTTGTGCCGTGAGCTGGACCACGGGCTTGGCGGCGCCAGGGGCAGCGCGCAGGCGGATACCGGCGATGCCTTGCGCCGGCAGCTGGATGCGCTCGTGGACGAAGTGACCGAGCTGATCCTCGCGGGCCAGAACGCACGCCTGGATCCGCAATACCGCCAGGCTTTTCACCGCGAAAGCTGGGCCGGGGAATTTGCCGAAATGCGGGCCCGCCTGGAGGCGGAATGCGACGATTTGCGCTGGCAAATCCGTGTCATCTCCCGCGGCTGAGGTGAAATCAGGCGCCGGCGGGGCTCCCGAGCCTGCGGTTTGTTGCGCCACGTCAACATCGCGCCCGACATCCCGGTCGTATGATCGACCCCATTGTTGCGCTGCACACACCCGAAAACGGTTCGGGTCAAAATGGAAAACGGATCGAGTCATGCCCTCCCGCCCCGCTCGGGGCGGGGCAGCCAAGTGAAACCCGCCCGCCGGGGGCAGGTTCACGGCTGAGGGCTGGCAGCGACGTTTTTTTGCGGCGCAGCGCCCGTTCTTGCAAGAGGAGCGCTCCCGCGTCGCGGGTGCTCCGGTCAAATCCCATTCCAACAGGCAGGGCCGGTGACGAAGCCAGGGCTTCCCACCGCGCATCTGCCATCCGTTTCAGCAGGGAGCCGCAATGACGACGTATCTCAATCTCGACGGCAACGAAGCCGCCGCGCGGATGGCCTACCTCGGTAGCGAGGTGGTGGCCATCTACCCGATCACACCTTCGTCGAACATGGGCGAATGGGCCGACGAATGGGCGGCCCAGGGCAAGCCCAACCTGTGGGGCGTCGTCCCCAAGATCATCGAAATGCAGTCGGAAGGCGGCGCCGCCGGTGCGCTGCACGGGGCCCTCACCTCGGGCGCGCTGGGCACCAGCTTCACGGCCAGCCAGGGCCTGCTGCTGTTCATTCCCAACCTCTACAAGATGGCCGGCGAGCTCACGCCCTTCGTGCTCCACGTGGCCGCCCGGGCGCTGGCCACCCACGCGCTGTCGATCTTTGGCGATCACTCCGACGTGATGGCCTGCCGTGCCACCGGCTGTGCGCTCCTGGCCAGCAATTCGGTGCAGGAAGCCCAGGACATGGCGCTGATCGCCCAGGCCGCCACGCTGGCCGGGCGCATTCCGGTGATCCACTTTTTCGACGGTTTCCGCACCTCGCACGAAGTGGCCAAGATCGTCGCCGTCGAAACCGAAACCGTGCGCGCGATGATCGACGACACGCTGGTGGCCGCCCACCGCGCCCGTGCGCTGTCGCCCGAGCACCCCGTGCTGCGCGGCACGGCCCAGAACCCGGACGTGTTCTTCCAGTCCCGCGAGCGCGCCAACCCGTTTTACGATGCCTTCCCGGCCATCGTGCAGACGGCGATGGACCGCTTCGGCGAACTCACCGGCCGGCACTACCGCCTGTTTGATTACGTGGGCGCGCCGGATGCCGAGCGCGTGATCGTGGTGATGGGCTCGGCGGCCGAAACGGTCGAGGAAACCGTGGAGCACCTCGTGGCCCGCGGCGAGAAGGTGGGCCTCGTCAAGATGCGCCTGTTCCGCCCGCTGGCAAGCGCGGCCTTGCTGGAGGCGATTCCTGCCACCGCCAGAGCCATCGCCGTGCTCGACCGTTGCAAGGAGCCCGGCTCCGAGGGCGAGCCGCTCTACAAGGATGTGGTGACGGCGCTTGCCGAAGCCGCGGCCGACGGCACCCGCAGCATGCCGCGCGTGATCGGCGGGCGCTTTGGCCTCGCCAGCAAGGAATTCACGCCGGGCATGGTGGCCGCGGTGTTCGCGCAGCTGGCGGCGGCACAGCCCAGGCGCCAATTCACCGTGGGCATCGTCGATGACGTGACCCACCTGTCGCTGGCCTGGGACGCGGCCTTCCGCTCGGACGCCTCGCGCCGCCAGCAGCACGCGGTGTTCTGGGGCCTCGGCGCCGACGGCACCGTGTCGGCCAACAAGAACTCGATCAAGATCGTCGGCGAATCCACCGGGCTCCAGGCCCAGGGCTACTTCGTGTATGACTCGAAGAAGTCCGGCGCGGTCACGGTGTCGCACCTGCGCTTCGGCGATTCCAGCATCCGCTCCAGCTACCTGGTGGAAGAGGGCATGGCCGGCTTCGTGGCCTGTCACCAGCCGGTTTTTGTGGAGCGCTACGATCTGCTGGCCCACGCGGCGCCGGGCGGGGTTTTCCTGCTCAACACGCCGGAAGCCGCCGATGCGGTGTGGGCCGGTCTGCCCGCCGCCATGCGCGCCGGCATCGTGGCCAAGGGCCTCAAGCTGTGGGTGATCGACGCCTACAAGGTGGCGCAGGATGCGGGCATGGGACGGCGCATCAACACCATCATGCAAACCTGCTTCTTTGCCATTTCCGGCATCCTGCCCCGCGATGAAGCCATCGCCGCGATCAAGAAGGCCGTGGATAAAACCTACGGCAAGAAGAGCAAGCGCCTGGCCGATCTCAACCACCGCGCCATCGACGTGACCCTTGCCAACCTGCACGAAGTGCCGCTGGCCGGCCTTTCGGACGACGGCGCCTCGCCGATCTTCGTGGCCCCGGCCGTGCCGGCCGATGCGCCCGCGCATGTTCGCGACTTCACGCTGCCCATCTACCGCGGCGAAGGCAACAGCCTGCCGGTGTCGGCGATGCCCGTGGATGGCACCTTCACCACCGGCACCGCCAAGTTTGAAAAGCGCAACATCGGGCTGGAAATCCCGGTGTGGG
Organism: Zoogloea sp.; assembly: GCA_016720685.1. Classification (GTDB taxonomy): domain Bacteria; phylum Pseudomonadota; class Gammaproteobacteria; order Burkholderiales; family Rhodocyclaceae; genus Zoogloea. Next base: position 14,158 of record JADKKC010000049.1, on the reverse strand, counting down.
AATCGGATCTGTGCACCCAGTGCGGCAAGTGCGTTTTTGTGTGCCCGCACTCGGCGATCCGCGCCCGCGCCTTTCCGGCCGAGGCGGCCATCGAGGCGCCCATCACCTTCAAGCACGTGCCCGCCAAGAGCAAGGATTTTCCGGCCGGCACGCACATCAGCTACCAGGTGGCGCCGGAGGATTGCACCGGCTGCGGCGACTGCGTCGAAGCCTGCCCGATCCACGACAAGACCAACATCAGCCGCCTGGCCGTGAACATGGCCCCGCTGGCGCCGCTGCGTGAGGCCGAGCGCGACAACTTCGACTTCTTCCTCAAGCTGCCCGACTTCGACCGCAGCCTGCTCAAGCACGGCACCATTCCCGGCGCCATGCTGCTCGACCCGCTGTTCGAGTTCTCGGGTGCCTGCGCCGGCTGCGGCGAAACGCCCTACATCCGGCTGGCCACCCAGCTCTTCGGCGACCGCATGCTGGTGGCCAACGCCACCGGTTGCTCGTCGATCTACGGCGCCAATCTGCCCAGCACGCCCTACACGGTGAACGGCGCCGGCCGCGGCCCGGCCTGGTCGAATTCGCTGTTCGAAGACAACGCCGAGTTCGGCCTGGGCATGCGCCTGGCGTCCGACCAGCTGATGAGCTATGCCATGCAGCTCACCCAGGAGATGGCAGCCGAAATCGGCGGCGATCTGGCAGAGGCCCTGGTTGGCGCCGACCAGCGCCAGGAGGCCGGTATCCGCGCCCAGCGCGAACGCGTGGCCGCGCTCCTGCAAAAGCTGGCCGCCAGCCGCCACCCGCGGGCCAAGGAGCTGGCCTCGCTGGCCGAATGGCTGGTGCGCCGCTCGGTGTGGATCATCGGCGGTGACGGCTGGGCCTACGACATCGGCTACGGCGGCCTGGATCACATCCTGGCGCTGAGTTACGACGTGAATATCCTGGTGCTCGACACCGAGGTGTATTCCAACACCGGCGGCCAGACTTCCAAGGCCACGCCGCTGGGGGCCGTGGCCAAGTTCTCGGCCGGCGGCAAGACCACGGCCAAGAAGGATCTGGCCCGCATCGCCTCGGATTACGGCCACGTTTATGTGGCCACCGTGGCCTACGGCGCCAAGGATGTGCACACCCTCAAGGCCTTCCACGAAGCCGAAAGCCACGCCGGCCCGTCGCTGATCGTGGCCTACAGCCCGTGCATCGCCCACGGCGTGGACATGCTCTACAACCAGCGCCAGCAGGACATGGCGGTCAAGACCGGCCACTGGCCGCTGTTCCGCTACGACCCGCGGGTGGAGGAAGCCGGCGGCAACCCCTTCCGGCTGGATTCGGCGCCGCCGACGCAGAGCATCAAGGCTTTCATGGACAGCGAAACCCGCTTTGCGATGCTGGCCCGGAGCCATCCGGACGCCGCCGAACGCCTCGTTGCCCAGGCCCAGAAAGATGCCGACCGGCGCTACAAGGGCTACCAGGAAATCGCCGCCGCCCACGCCCCCGCGGCGCCCAAGGAGAGCTGAAATGATCGATCTGACTACCGACTACCTGGGGCTCACGCTCAAGAACCCGCTGGTTCCCTCGTCCTCGCCGCTGTGCAAGCAGCTCGACACCGTGCTGCGCCTTGAAGACGCCGGCGCGGCCGCGATCGTGCTGCACTCGTTTTACGAAGAAGAACTGATCGCCGAAGACGCGATGGCCGAGCGCTTCTTGCTCCACGCCGAGCTGCACGACGGCGAGTCGGCCGGCTTCATGCCCGACCACGGCAAATACGAAAGCAGCATCGACCAATACCTCGATCACCTGCGCAAGGTGAAGGCGCGGCTGTCGATCCCGGTGATTGCCAGCCTCAACGGCGTCACCCCGTCCGGCTGGATCGATCTGGGCCAGGAGATGCAGGCTGCCGGCGCCGATGCGCTGGAACTCAACGTCTACCACGTGGCCGCCAACCCGGCCGAGAGCGGCGACGACGTGGAGGCCCGCTACCTGGCTTTGCTGACCGAGCTGAAGCAGGTGGTGAGCGTGCCCATCATCATGAAGCTGCCGCCCTTCTTCTCGTCGCTGCCGCATTTCGTGCGGCGCCTGGAAGTGAGCGGGGCCAACGGGGTGTCGCTGTTCAACCGTTTCTTCCAGCCCGACATCGATCTCGACGGGCTGGAAATGGTCGAGCAACTGCAGCTGTCCACCCGCGAGGAGGCGCTCCTGCGCATCCGCTGGATCGCCATCCTGCGCGGCCAGACTCCCATGACGCTGGCGGCCACCGGCGGCGTCTATGGCCACGAAGAAGCCCTCAAGCTGCTGCTCGCCGGCGCCGACGTGGTGCATCTGGCGTCGTGCCTGCTAGAACACGGCCCGGCCCGGCTGAGCCAGATTCTCGAGGCCATCGAGGCCTGGATGGTCGAGCGCGAATACGAATCGCTTGCCCAGCTCAAGGGCAGCATGTGCCTGAACAAGCTGCGCGACCCCAGCGCACTGGCCCGCCAGAGCTACATTCGCGTGCTGGACAGCTTCACGCCCCGGCCGGGGGTGTGGCGTTAGGCGCGGTTTCCGCTTCGCAGCCGGCACGACGCCAGTCTTTTCGACTGGCGTCGTGCCTTTGGGGTGCAGATAAAATGGGCGCCTTCTTTCAAATGTGCCCACGCAAGGATTTTCATGGAAGCCACAACCCGTATCGTCCTGGTGACCGGCGGTGCCGCGATGGCCACGCCGGACCCGGAAACCCATTTTCTCGTCGACGCCCTTGAACGCATCGGCATCGAAGCCGTGATCGCCCCGTGGGACAGCCCGGAGGATTGGGCGGCCTACCCGCTGGTGGTGGTGCGCACGCCCTGGGATTATTTTCTGCGTCTGCCCGAATTCCTGGCCTGGGCCGAGCGCACGAGCACGCTCACCGCCTTTGTGAATCCCTACGCGGTCATCGAGTGGAACAGCCACAAGGCCTATCTGCGCGAACTGTCCGCCAGGGGCATTCCCACGGTGCCGACCCTGTGGCTTGACCAGGGCGCTGCGGACGGCGTGGCGCGTTTGCTCGAGACCGGCTGGGGCGAGGTGGTCGTGAAGCCGGCGGTGTCGATCGGCGCCATTGGCGCGCTGCGTGCCGAAGCCCGCGACCCGGCCTGCCAGGCGCATCTGGTGGCGCTGCTGGCCGACGGTGACGTGATGGTTCAGCCCTTTGTGGCCAGCGTGGCCCGCGACGGCGAGGTGTCGCTGGTTTATTTTGGCGGCAATTTTTCCCACGCCATCCGCAAGCAACCCGCGGCGGGCGATTTTCGGGTGCAGGAGATGCACGGCGGCACGGTGCACGCCTGGACGCCGGCCGCCGACGAGCTGGCGCTTGCCACCCGCGCCCTGGCCGCCACGCCGGCGCCCACCACCTACGCCCGCGTCGATCTGGTCCGCCTGCCGGACGGCCAGCCGGCGGTGATGGAGCTTGAACTCATCGAGCCGGAACTCTTTCTGGGTGCTTCGCCCGAGGTGGCGCCGCGCTTTGCCGAGGTGCTGCGTAATTACGCGGGATAGCCGCCCCCCCCCCCCCCCCCCCCGCCCCCCCCCCCCCCCCCCCCCCCCCCCCCCCCCCCCCCCCCCCCCCCCCCCCGCCCCCGCCCCCCCCCCCCCCCCCCCCCCCCCCCCCCCCCCCCCGCCCCCCCCCCGGTCGCCCCCCCCCCCCGCGGGGCCCCCCGTTCCCCCCCCCCGGCCCGCCCCCCCCGGCCGGCCCCCCGGCCGCCGCCCCCCCCCCCCCCCCCGGGGGGGGCCCCCCCGCCCGGGGCCCCCCCCCCCCCCCCCCCCCCCCCCCCCCCCGGCGGGCCCCCCCCCCCGCCCCCCCCCCCCCCCCCCCCCCCCCCCCCCCCCCCCCCCCCCCCCCCCCCCCGCCCCCCCCACCCCCCCCCCCCCCCCCCCCCCCCCCCCCCCCCCCCCCCCCCCCCCCCCCCCCCCCCCCCCGCCGGGCCGCCCCCCCCCCCCCCCCCCCCCCCGGGCGCCCCCCCCCCCCCCCCCCCCCCCCGCCCCGCGCGCCCCCCCCGCCCGCCCCCCCCGGCCCCCCCGCGCGGCGCCCCCCCCCCCGCCCGCCCGCCCCGGCCGCCCCCCCCCCCCCCCCCCCCCCCCCCCCCCCCCCCCCCCCCCCGGCGCGGCCCCCCCCCCGGGCCCCCCCCCCCGCCCCGGCCCCCGCCCCCGGGGCGGCGGGCCGCGCGCCCCCCCCCGCCCGGGGCCCCGCGCGGCCCCCCCCGGCGGGCCCGGCAGCCGCGCCCCCCCCGCGGGCGCCCGGCCGGGCCCCCCCCCCCCTCCTCTCCCCCCGCCCCAAGCCCGCCCCCCCCCCCGCCGGGGGGCCCCCCCGGCCCCCCCCCCCCCCCCCCCCCGCACGACGGCCCCGCCCGGCCCCCCCCCCCCCCCCCCGGGAACAGCCCCCCCCCCCCCAGGGGGGCCCCCCCCAGCCCGCCGGGGCGCCCGGGGGGGGGGCCCCCCCCCCCCCGCCCCCCCCCCCCCCCCCCCCCCCCCCCCCCGCGCGGGGCGGGGCCCCGGCGGGCCCGGGGCCCCCGGGGCCGGCGGGGCCCCCCCCCCCCCCCGCCTGGCCGGCCCCCCCACCGGGCCGCCCCCCGCCTGGTGGCAAGGCCCGCAGAGGGTTTTGCGCTTATTCCTGACGTAAATACTGCCGCACCGCTTCGAGGTTGCGGCGGATGCGGCGGTCGTCGGGCATGAGTTCGGCCGCGCGCTGAAGCTGGGCGGCGGCTTCTTTCCAGTTTTTTTGCTGTCCGGCCACCAGGCCAAGGGCGAAGTGCAGCTCACCGGGCTGGCTGGAGCGGGCGATGCCCTCATCCAGCAGCCGGGTGGCGGCATCGAGCTGCCTGCTGGCGACAAGCTGGCGGGCCAGGCCGAGGCGGGCGGCGTTGGAGACTGGATCCTGGGCGATGGCGCGGCGGTAGTGGGTTGCGGCGGCCTGCGGTTTGCCGAGTTCGAGCTGGAGCTGCGCGAGGTTGATCTGTGCGCTGGGCATGTCGGCCATGGCCTCTTGTGCGGCGATGAATTCGGTGAGGCCGCGCTGGCGCAGGCGGATTTGATCCGCCGTGAGTTGCGCATCCGGAATGTCGGCCAGCCCGCGGGCGGCGGTGATGCGCACTGCGCGTATCGGGTCGGCCAGCAGCGCCGGCAGGCGGGCCAGGCGCTCGGGCGCGGGACGGGCGCCGAGGCTGGCTGCGGCGGCGCTGCGCACGGCGGGGTCGGCATCGCTGAAAGCCGTGTCGGGCACAGGGCCGGCGATGCTTTCGATGGCCGTGGCGCGCACGATGGCCGGCTGCCGGGCGTCGCCGATCAGCGCCACGAGGCGGGCATCGGCACCGGGCTGGCCGGCGCGGGCGGCGTGGAGTGTTTCGCCGTAATGCTCGGGCCGCTGGCGGGCGCCGTGCTGCGCGTCGATGGCGGCCTCCAGCCATTCGGCAGGGCGATCGGGGTGGCAGCTTTGGCAGGCATTGGGCGTGCCGATCTTGCGGGTGAGGTCTGGCCGCGGAATGCGGATCGCGTGGTCGCGGCGGCCATGCACGACCATGTAGTCGCGGCTGGGCATGTGGCAGGCGACGCACTGGCTGCCGGGCTGGCCGGCGGCGTGGAAGTGGTGCTCGGGCGAGTCGTAGTTCCTGGCGACGAGTCCGGGAAATTTCGGGTCGGGCGTGGGGCTGTGGCAGCGCAGGCACAGGGCGTTGCCGGTGGCGCGGGTCTTGCCGCCGTGGGGTTCGTGGCAGTCGCTGCAGGCCACGCCGGCCTGGTACATGCGGCTCTGGCGAAACGAGCCGTATTCAAAGACTTCATCGAGCTGCTGGCCGTCCGGGTGGTAGAGCCCGGCGCGCAGGGTGTCGGGGATGAAGTTGTCGAGAAGGGGCGTGCCGGGTGCGGCGTCTTCGACGATCCGGGTGCGCCGGGCGTGGCAGCTGGCGCATTGGTCGACCTGGCCGTGGGCGCTGGCGAGGGCCGTATTGGTGGTGGGCACGGGCTTGCCGCGGCGGGCGCTTTCGGTGTGCTCCCGGCCGGGGCCGTGGCAGGCCTGGCAGCCCACGTTGGGCGCGACCCAGCGTGTGCTGTAGCGGTCGTTGGGGGCGTCGTAGCCCTTGCGGAAGGCGGTGGTGTGGCACTCGCCGCACATCAGGTTCCAGTTCTGGTAGCGACCGCTCCAGTGCAGCGGCGAGCCCGGCGGAAAGGCGCCATCGGGGTAGAGGGAAAACCAGCGCTTCTTTAAGGTGTCCCAGGCCACGCTGAGGGCTTGCAGGCGTCCGCCGGGAAGCGGCAGCAGGTATTGCTGCAGCGGATGCACGCCAAAGCTGTGGGTGACCGGAAAATCCGCCGGGCGTCCGTCGGGGCCGTCGGTGTGCACGAAGTGGCGGGTGCCGCGCCGGAAGAAGCGGGTGTCCTGCTGCGGGGCGCTGAAGCGTGCGTTGTCGAAATCGCCCAGCACGCTGGCGGGGCTGGCCGGCTGCATGGCCCGGTCGTGCTTGGAGCCGGCCCACGCGGCCGCCTGCCGGGGGTGGCAGGCGGCGCATTCACGATCGGCGCTGTAGCCGGGGCGTGCCTGGGCCTCTGGCGCCGCGGCGCCCGCCGACAAGGCGGCGAGCAGCGCCAGCAGCCCCGACAGCAAAGCGACCCGGCGGCGCACGGTGCTGGCCTTGCGGCTTACTGGGCGGCGGCCCGCGGCTGCATCTTCACTTCGATTTCGAGATCCTCGTAGTACTTGGCGCCGTTGCTGTAGCCGGGGCGGTTGGCGAGGTTCTCGATTTCAAGGGTGCCGGTTTCGGCCACGTACTGCTTCCACGAGGCGACAAGCTCGTTCAGCTTGGCCGGGTTCTGGGTGGCGAGGTTGTTGCTCTCGGTGCGGTCACGGGCGATGTTGTAGAGCTCCCAGTCGCCAGTGCCCCAGGGCTTGTTGGCATACACGATCTTCCAGTCGCCCTTGCGCAGCGCCTTGCGGCCGCCGAGTTCCCAGCCCACGGCGTCGTCCTTGCCGCGCACGGCCTTGGTCTTGCCTTGCAGGTAGGGCAGCATCGACTTGCCGCGCAGGGGCAGCACTTCGCGGCCCTGGTAGCGGGTGCCGGGGTGGGTGGCGCCGGCCAGCTCGAAGATCGTCGGGGCGACGTCCATCACGTGGGCGAATTCGCGCTTGAGGGTGCCGCCGTTGATGCCGGGGCCCCAGGCGATGGCGGGCACCGAGATGCCGCCTTCGTACATGAAGGATTTGTAGAGCTTGAACGGCGACATGCCGACCTGTGCCCAGCCGGGGCCGTATTCGATGAAGGAGCCGGGCTTGCCGATGTTGGCGGTGCTGTTGTCCATGTCCTTGTGGATCCATTCGCGGGTGCGGGCCACGTCGTACACCGAGTTGCCGTCGGCGCCGTTGTCGGACATGAAGAACACGAAGGTGTTGTCGAGTTCGCCGCTGGCCTTGAGGTGATCGAGCACGCGGCCGATCTGGCGGTCCATGTTCTCGATCATCGCCGAGTACACCGTCATGCGGCGGGCTTCGGATTCCTGCTGCTCCTTGGTGAGGCTGTCCCACTTGGGCCAGTTGGGGTGGCCTTCATAAACCGGGGTGTTGGCGGCGATGAGGCCGAGCTTCTTCATGCGCTCGAGGCGTTCCTTGCGCAGCTTGTCGTAGCCTTCCTTGTAGCGGCCCTCGTACTTGGCGATGTCGGCGTCGGGGGCGTGCAGCGGCCAGTGGGGCGCGGTATAGGCGATGTAGCCGAAGAAGGGCTTGCCGGAGCCTTCGCCGCTCTTGATGTATTCGAGCAGCTTGTCAGTGAAGGCTTGTGACGAGTAGAAGCCGTCGCGGGGAATGTCGATGGCCTTGCCGTTTTCGCGGTAGATGGCCTTGGGCGGCTTGTCCGGGTCGAGGGCGACGATGCCGCTCTGGTCGCCCCAGTGGCTGGCGCCACCCATCACCATGGCGTAGGAGTTGTCAAAGCCGCGGCTGGCCGGGCTGAATTGTTCGGCCACGCCCAGGTGCCATTTGCCGACCATGGAGGTGCGGTAGCCGGCGTCCTTGAGCACCTGGGCCATGGGCACCACGCGCTCGTTGAGGTTGCCTTCGTAGCCGGGCTTGCCGCGCTGCTCGGGGGTGATCAGCTCGGCCATGTCGCCAAAGCCGACGAGGTGGTTGTCGCTGCCGGACATCAGCATCGCGCGGGTGGGCGAGCAGAAGGGCGAGGCGTAGAAGCTGGTCATCTTGGCGCCGGTGCGGGCCAGTTTGTCCAGGTTGGGCGTGGAGATTTCAGCGCCGTAGGCACCGAGGTCGGTGTAGCCCAGGTCGTCGGCGACGATGAGCAGAATGTTGGGGCGCTTGGCGGGCTCGGCAAAAGCCTGGCCGGCGGCAAGGGCTAGAACGGGGCTGAGCAGCGTGGCCAGACGCAGGGCGCGGGGCTTGATCCGGGATTTCATCTTGTGTCTCCTGTGTTTTTTTATCGTCCCGGCCGATGGGCTGAACCGGGTTTGCGAATCCTTGCACAGAGTCTCGAGATTTGCTTTTTCGACAGCGTAGCGTTTCACTCAGTGGAACGTTTTTCGGTGGATGCCTCCGCCGCCGCGGCAATGGCGGCGGCCGTTTCCTGCATGTCGGCCAGTAGCTCGCGGACGATCTGCGCCTTGAGTTTGTACTTGCGCGGCCACACCAGGTTCATCGTGGCGAGCAGTTTGTCGCCGTGCTGCACGGGCACGGCAATGGCGTCGATGCCGTCGTCGGAAACGCTTATTTCCTTGTCGTCAGTGCCGCCGAAAAGCGGGTCGCGGGAGGCGTAGCCGAGGCGCCGGGTTTCTTCGAGGATGGCCGGCAGTTCGCCCCCGGCGAGGACTTGCCGGCTGCGCGCCAGGACCGGCGGATGGGCGGCTGCGTCGGCAAGAATGGCGTCCCGCTCGGCATCGCCGCAAAACGCCAGGAAAGCCCGCCCCGGCGCCGACAGGAACATGTCGACCCGGTAACCGATGGAGTACACCGCCACGTTGAGGTTGCTCTGGCGCCGGGAGGTTTCGACGATTTCCATGCGGTAGTTGCGATGCACAAGCACGTCCGATGGCCAGATCACCTTTTTGCGCAGCCCTTCGAGGAAAGGCGCTGCGATTTCGCCGATGCGCAGCAGGCTGTCGTCGATGCCCGGCCGGAAGATCAGCGCAACGCTGCGCCGGTAGCGTCCGTCGCCGATGGCACGCCAAGCAAAGCCGCTTTGCTCCAGGGTTTCGAGGATGCGCAGCAGGCTGGCCTTGGGAATGCCGGTGGTCCGGTGAAGCTCGGCCAGCGACTGGCCGCGGCGTTCTTCCAGGCCGCGCAGCACGTCCAGGCCGCGGCTGAGGGCGTCGATGGTCTTCATGACGGGCGGCGCTCGAGCAGCGCGGCGCGGGTGGCCGGGTTGTCGAGCCGGGTGAGCCACCACTGCAGCGCCTTGCCCACGCCGGTGGCGTGCTTGCGCCACGCGTAGCTGACCTGGAAAACCCGCTCGGCGCGCTCGACCCGGCGCTCCACCAGCCGGCCGCTGTCGATGTAGGGGCGGGTCATGCATTCGGGCAGAAAGCCGGCGCCGATGCCGCGCAGCTGGGCGTCGAGCTTGGCCGGCAGATCGGGCACGGTGAACACGTCCTGCCCGCCGAGCAGGCCGACCGACACGCCGTTGCCGCGCGGCGTGGAGTCGGCCACCGCGACGACCCGGTGCTGGCGCAGCACCTCGTCGCCGATGGGCTCGGGCGCGCGGGCCAGCGGGTGGTGGGGCGCCACCGCGAAGATGAAGCGCATCTGGCCGAGCAGCGAGGTGCGCAGGCCGGGCATCGGGGTGGCCGGGCTGACCAGCCCGATGGCGAGGTCGGCCTGGCCCGAGGTGAGCGCCTCCAGCGTGCCCGACAGGGTTTCGTCACGCAGGCGCAGGCGGGTCGGCGGTTCGAGGGCGATGAATTCGCCGCACAGCTCGAGCACCGTCGCCCGGTTGATCACGCCATCCAGGGCGATCGTGAAGTGGGCTTCCCAGCCGGTGGCGACCCGGCGCACCCGGTTGGCAATGGCGTCAATCTCGTCGAGCAGGCGGGCGCCTTCGTGGAGCAGCTCGCGGCCGGCGTCGGTGAGGCGGGCCTGGCGTGAGCTGCGGTCGAACAGCAGCACGTCGAGGGCGTCCTCGATCTGGCGCACCCGGTAGGTGAGGGCGCTGGGCACCATGCCGGCGGCGCGGGCCGCGGCGGCAAAGCTGCCGGCGTCGGCGATGCGCTGGAGCATGGCCAGCGCGTCGGGGGTGAGCACGTCGCGGGGGGAAGCTGGTATTTGCGGCATGGGCTTCTGAGCGTTCAATATTTTTGAATGATGCCATCAAAGCGCCTGCACCGCGAGCGCCTGCGGCAGCGCTAAAGTGGCGTCACTTCAGGAGAAAACACCATGCTGACGATCCGCCGCTCCCAAGACCGTGGCCAAGCCGACCACGGCTGGCTCAAGAGCCACCACTCGTTTTCCTTCGCCGGCTACTACGACCCGCCTCGGCGGCAACTGCTGGTCATCAACGAAGACCGCACGCCCCGGCACCGGCTTTGGCACCCAAGCCACCGGGACATGGAAATCGCAGTTCGTTGTCTGGCGAACTCGCGCACCGCGACGACATGGGCAACGGAACCACGATTCCGCCGGGCGACGTGCAGCGCATGAGCGCCGGGCGTGGCGTGGCATAGCGAATTCAACCACGCCGCCGACCGCCAAACCCACTTCTTCCAGGTCTGGATCGAGCCGAACCGCAAGGGCATCGACCCCGGCTACGAACAGAAGACTTTCGCCGACGCCGACAAGCGCGGCCGGCTCTGCCTCGTCGCGTCGCCGGACGGCGCGGAGGGTTCGGTGACGATCCACGCCGATGCGTCGATCCGCGCCGGCCTGTTCGACAGCAGCGAGGCCGCGACGCTGGCGCTCGATCCGGCGCGCAAGGCTTACGTGCATCTGGTGCGCGGCCGCCTGACGGTGAATGGCGAAGCGCTTGTTGGCGGCGACGCGGCGTTGATCACCAACGAAAGCCTGCTGACGCTGAGCGACGGCGCGGACGCCGAAGTGCTGGTGTTCGATCTGGCGCCCTGATCCTCTCTCACCAACCCGAATCACCCAATCCGAACCCGCAAAACAAGGAGCTTCACCATGACCCGGATCGTTGTCGTCTTTCATTCCGGCTACGGCCACACCCAGCGCATGGCCCAGGCTGTCGCCGAGGGCGCGGGGGCCGAACTGCTCGCCATCGACGCCGAGGGCAATCTGCCCGACGCCGCGTGGGATGCCCTCAACGCCGCCGACGCGATCGTGATGGGCAGCCCGACCTACATGGGCAGCGTGAGCTGGCAGTTCAAGAAGTTTGCCGATGCCTCCAGCAAGGCCTGGTTCACCCAGGCGTGGAAGGACAAGGTCTTTGCCGGCTTCACCAACAGCGCCTCGCTGAACGGCGACAAGCTGGCGACCCTGCACGCGCTGTTCACGCTGGCCATGCAGCACGGCGGCGTGTGGGTCAGCACCGGCATGCCGCCGTCCAACACCAAGGCCGCCCAGCGCAACGACGTCAATGTGCTGGGCTCCTTTGCCGGTGCAATGGCTCAGACCCCGGCCGACGCCAGCGTCGACGAGATGCCGGCCGGCGACCTGGAAACCGCCAGGCTGTTCGGCCGTCGCGTGGCCGAGGTGGCGGCCCGCTTCAAGGGCTGAGTTTTTGTCGCCTGAAAAACAAAACGCCCCGTCGGGAAAACGGGGCGTTTTTGATTGGCGGGGCGTCTTCAGTGCAGGTCTTCCTTGTCCGGCGGAACCGGCAGCACCGGGATGCCTTCCTCGATGAGTTCGCGCACGTCGCTCTGGTTGGCCTTGCCGCGGATGGAGCGCTCTTCGGCGTCGCCGTGGTGGATGCGGCGGGCTTCTTCGGCAAAGCGCTCGCCGACGTCTTCCGACTGGCTGGCGGCGCTGCGCAGGGCGTCGACGAGGCGGGCTGCAATGGCGGCCGGATCCGGCTTGGGCAAGCTTGACGCCGAGTGCGAGGAGGTTTGCACGTAGGGCGCCGAGGGCAGGCGGCGCAGCTGCCGCGAGGCGCAGTGAGGGCAGCTCACCAGCCCGGTGGCAAGCTGGGTGTCGAAGGCGTCGCTCGACGCGAACCAGGCTTCGAAGCGGTGGTCCTGGTCACAGATGAGGTCGAGAACGATCACGGTGTGCGCTGAAAGTAAGTGGAGCCCGGAACGGGACTTGAACCCGTAAGCCTTGCGGCGGTGGATTTCAATTCGGGGAAGGGGGACGGAATTGTAGGAGAAAGCAGGAGAAAGATACATCAATGAAATCTGTTGTTTGATTGCCCTGGTTTTGTACAACTTTCTCCCCGACCTACTGAAGGATTCCCGGATTTTCCGGTGAGAGGGCAGCCGAAAGAGCCGGATTGCAGCGCCAGCCTCCGTGAGTGTCTTACTTGGGTAAAACAATAAGTTATACTAAAGTAGGATTTTTGATTGATAGGAGGCTCGTATGCTTCAAACCCTGCGCAAAGCCGGTGGCTCCCTCGTAATGACGGTGCCCAAGGCGTTTATTGACCAGAACGGTCTGGGCGAAGGCTCCCAGGTGGAGCTTCAGCTCCTGGGCAAGAAGATGACCGTGGAAGCGCCGCCTCGTCCGCGTTACAAGCTGGCCGACCTGATGGCAGAAATGCCGCAAGGGCTGCCGCGTGTCGAAGGCTGGGATGAAATGCACTCGGTTGGACTGGAGAACGGCTGATGGCGTACCTGCCGAACCGTGGTGACATCGTGCATCTCGATTTCGACCCTTCTTCCGGTCGGGAGATGAAAGGCCCGCACTTCGGGCTGGTCCTGAGCGGCAAGATCTTCAACCAGCAAGGGCTGGCGATGATTTGCCCGATTTCGCAGGGAGCCGCTGCCGCAGCCCGTACATACGGGACCGTGGTCACGCTGATCGGGGCTGGCACCGACACCCAGGGCGCAGTGCACTGCCACCAGTTGAAGTCGCTGGACTGGCGAGCGCGGAATGTGCACCTCAAGGAAACGGTGCCGCAGTACATCGTGGATGAAGCCCTGGCCAGAATTGAAGCCATTCTGTTTGAGTAGAGACATCCATGAAAGAAGCTCACCGTATTCGTAGCGGACTGAGCGAATGGAATCGACCGCCGGAGAATCCGGAAACCCGAAAACCTCACACTCGGTTTGAAAGTAGCCTGATCCGCGTTGTCAGTTTGTTATCACTCACCGCACGACCAACAAAAAGCCCTGCAAGCGAAGATTGCAGGGCTTTATTTTTACAGCGTTTTTATGTGGTGCCCGGAACGGGATACATGGACTATCTAACTCACCTTGAAACCCGCGCGGTTACTGGGCTGTCGGCTGTCTGGGGGGCGCAGACTACCACGGGACTACCACGGTTTACAAGGGTGCGGTAAGTGCGACTTAGATGACATTACCGACAGGTTGTTGAGTATTGGGGATGCAACGTTGTGCCCGTGTTGTCGTGACGCACTGAGTTTGCCGGAGGGGCGCTATTGGACAGCGCTTGCTCCCGCGCGCTAATTTCGGATGACTTGCGCGCGATCAGGTAGGCCCACTGTGATTCAGTGATTTTTTTCATGTCTAGCTGCTCCGCTAGCGCACGCTGGTAGGTTCTAAACTCATTGATGCTGTTACCGTCACGGCTGTTTGGATACATTTCTGCCCGTGCTTGATAGAAGGTGTCGACCAGCTTGACCCACGTAATCTTCTCGGCCCTCGCCAACTCGTATCCCTTCGCTTCAATTGCATCCAAAATCTGACATCGCTTATCGCTGCAGCCGCTGGGAGTGGGGGAGCCGGCTAGTGTTGGTGCAGTGTAAGCCCCAAAGGATTCGTCAAGGTCCTGTTTCATCCGATTCAAGCTTTGGCAACCGCACAGGGCGATGATGAGAAAGAAAATTATCGGGCGCATACGTTTTCCTCTGATTGGTTCGCTGTGGCTAGGAACAGTGACAGTGCTCTTGCTGCATACGCAAGTCTAGTCGGGGATGACTCGGCTGTGCCGAGGCCGCAATATGACTCATTGGGTTGGGGGCAGAAATTTTTGAGGGGGCAGGCATCTATGCGAGCGGACCGTCTTCCCCCCCTGTACCCCGCCTAGATTTATATCGGTAGTTCCACAGCGGGGACGGGTTTTGCCGGACCTTCAAACATTTACGGATGGCCCGGCATGGTAGAG
>JADKKC010000048.1 GCA_016720685.1 Zoogloea sp. | reverse complement strand
GCCGCGCAGGCTGGCGAGCAGCGCGCCGTCCGCGCCCGGCGGCAGCGCCAGCAGGCTGACCCGGGTGAGGGCGTTGAGGTGGCCGGTGGTGAGCTTGAACTCACCACCCCCGGTGAGGCCGATGGGGCTGCCCTGGTTCATGAGATCGCTGCTGCGGGCGACACCGTCGCTGATCTGGAAGCTGGCGGTGAGCTCGCCCAGTGGCGTGGTTTCGGTGGGGCGTGACGGGCGTCGCTGACTGGCGCGCCTCGATTGCGCTGCGCCAGTCCCGAAGGCGGCGGTGGCGTCGATGCCGGCGCAGGCTGCCGTTTGTTTAGCCCCAGGCGGGCCAGCCCCGGAGGGCCGCCGCGCAGCGCGTCCGGCGTGGCGCCGGTGCTGCTGACTTCGGCGAAGAGGTTGAGGTTGCCGGTGAGGGGCTCGGCGCCGGTGGCTGCGCGCATGAGCGGCGCCAGGCTGGCGTTCTGCAGGTAGCCCCGGTAGTTCATTGCGTTGCCGTCGGCGGTGAGGCTGAGGGTGCCTTCCAGTGCGCCGCCGTAAAGGGCAAGGCTGTGGCCGGTGGAGACGAGTTTGCCGTTGTGCAGGCTGAATGGCAGGCGCAGTTGTTCGAGCTGCAGCCCGCCGGCCCGCAGGCTGGCGATGCGCAGCACGGCATCGATGTCATGGCCCTTGAGGGCGGCGAGGTCGAGCGGGGTGGCGTCCTTGCCGGTTTTTGGCGGGCGTTTGCCGGCCTCGGCCAGGTAGCGGTCGAGGTCGAGGCGGTCCACGTCCACGTCGAGGCCGAGAGCCGGCGGCGACAGGCGCGGGAGGTTCCAGGTGCCCTGGATGTGGCTGTCGTCGGCATGCAGGTCGAGTTTGCCGGTGGCGCTGTCACGGGCGAAGTCGACCCGCCCGCTCGCCTGCACGGCGATTTTCACGGGGGCGGCAGCGTGCGCCGGCGTGAAGTCGAGTTCGCCGGTGAGGCCGGGGACATCGAGCAGGCGGGTGTCGCCCTGCCAGCGGGCGGGGCTGTCGAGCTTGCCCTTGATGCGGCCGGCGGCGACATTCCAGTCCAGTTCGGTGGCGAGGGTGTCGACGGACAGGTTCTTGCCCTGCCCGTGCAGTCCGGTGAGGCGGGCATGGATGTGGCTCTTCCGGGCCTTGCCGTCCAGGCGCAGGCTGGCCTCGGCGCTGGCGGCTTCGGGGCCGTCCGGCGTCAGCACGAGCTCGGCTGCGGTGGTGTGCAGTTCGAGCGTGCCGTCAGCGGTTTTGCCTTTGGCCAGCAGATCGAGTCCGGTGAGCCGGGGTGGCGTGTCGCTGCCGAGACGCAGCTCTGCGAGCGCGAATTCGAGTTCAGTGCCCGGGCGCCCGGCCAGTTCGCCGGTGGCGGTGAGCTGCAGCTTGCGGGCCAGCGGGGCGGTGTCGGGTTCGATGTGGTAGCTGGTTTGCAGTTCGACGCGGGCGTCGATGTCCGGGGCGGCCTGGATCAGCCGGGCGGCGAGTTCGAGTTGGCCGTCGGCACGGCGGGCCAGTCGGCCGGTGCCCAGTTCGAGGCTGGACAGGGCGAGGCCGCGTCCACTGGCTTCGTCGATCCAGGTGAGCGCGCCGCGACTGACGCCGAGACGGTTCACATCGAAATCCAGCGGCGCATCGGCGTGGGGGGGCGCGAGCAGATCGGCGGCGTTGAGCTTGCCGTCTTTGGTGCGCAACAGGGCCAGGCGCAGGCCGTCGAGCTGGATGCGCTCGACGACGACCCGCTGGGCCAGCAGCGGCAGCAGGCGCACGCCGATCGCGGCCTGTTCGATGCCCAGGAAATCGCCGTCGCCGTTGCGCCCGGAGAGCGAGGTGGGCGGCAGGCGCAATTCGAGGCGCGGGAACATGACCAGTTCAAGCGGCCCGTCGAAGCGCAGGGCGCGCTGGTAGCGCTGCTTGGTGTGGCTGCTCAGCTCGGCGGCCAGGCGTGCGCCGTCGAAGCTTGCATGAAGATACAGCGCGCCGCTGGCCACGACCGTGCTGAGGCCGCCCAGCGCGAAGGCCAGATATTTCAGGTATTTGAAACGCATTTCAGGAGAACCCACGATCCCGTCGCAGTGATCTTAACCCAGGTGCCCCGTCATGCCAGCCGCGCCGCGGCGAGGTCGCGCAGGGGCAGGCGCAGTTCGAAGGTGCTGCCCTTGCCGGGTTCGCTGTCGACGACCACGTTGCCGCCGTGACGTTCGGCCACGGTTTTGACGATGAGCAGGCCGAGACCGACGCCGGTGGGCTTGTCGCGGCCTTCACTGTCGATGCGCGAGAAGCGCTTGAAGAGCCGCGGCAGCGCGTCGGCGGGAATGCCGGCCCCCTGGTCGCGGACGCGGATGATCCAGTCGGGCCCTTCGGCCGAGAGGCTTACCGACACCACGCTGCTGGCGCTGCCGTACTTGATGGCGTTGGTGAGCAGGTTGATCACGGCCCGGCGCAGCAGCGAGAAGTCGCCCCGCACGATGGCTTCCTCCTTTTCGGCGTCCCGCGTGTCCACGTCGACCCGGATGCCGCGGGCGTGGGCCTGGGGCCACACTTCGTCGGCCGCAGAATCCACCAGGCCGGCCAGGTCGAGTTCCACGAAATCCTTGGGGTCGGAGCCTTCGGCGCGGACCAGACGGAACAGGCCGTCGGCCAGGTCGAGGGCCGAGCGGGCGTAGCGGGTGATGCGCGGGATCTGCGCAAGCTGCTGGGCCGGATCGCCGCTGTAGCCGTCGATGAGCGTGAGAATGGAGGCCAGCGGCGCGCGCAGGTCGTGGGACAGGAAGTGCATCGTGTCTTCGCGGCTGCGCTGGGCTTCGTGCATGGCGGTGACGTCGGCCAGGCCGATCACCCGTCCAGGCCGGCCGCTGGATTCGGTGACCAGATCGGCGACCGAGACCAGCAGGTGGCGTTTCTTGTCGGGCGAGAGTTCGAACTGGCGTGTGCCGGAAAAACCGGAGAGGTCGGGCAGGCCGTCGCGCATCGGCACGTAGGGCGGCCACGGCAGCTCGCGCAGGGCGGCCAGCAGGGCCTCGCTGCGGAAGGCTCGCAGAAGATGGCGGGCGCGCTCGTTGTGGAGGATGACCCGGTTCATCTGGTCGATCACCACGACGCCGATCGGCAGGTGCTCGAGGGTGTCGGCGATGAAGCGGCGCACGTCGCGCTGGTGCTGGGCGGCCTGGCGGACGATGCGGATGCGCTGCTCCAGCGGGTCGGCGGCAGGGAGGCCGGCGGTGCTCTGGGTCAGGCCGAGCGGCGATCCTTCCCGTTCCAGGGCGGTCAGTTCTGCGTCGAGATAGCGCTGGGCGGCTTCGAGGCGGCGCCAGCTCCACAGGGGGTAGGCCAGCATGCAGCCGAGCACGGCCGGTGCCGGGCCGAACCAGCCACCCATGCGCAGCCCGAGGCCCGCGAGCAGCACGGCCAGGCCGGCCAGCATGAAGGAGGCCAGGAGGCCGGTGCGGGCTTCGGCGTAGAGCAGGGTCAGCATCAGCAGCGTGACGAAAACCCCGGCCACCAGTGCGGAAATCCAGGCCGGCAGCAGGTTGACGGCGAGCCCGGAGCGCAGCGCGTCGAAAATATTGGCTTGTAACTCGACACCGGGCATCGGCCGCGACAGGCCGGAGGCCGGGGTCGGCACCGCGTCGGCCATGCCGGAGGCCGTTGCGCCGACCAGCAGCACCTTGCCGCGCAGGGCTTCGGCGGGTACTTCGCCGGCCAGGACGGCCCGGTAGGAATAGTGGGGATAGGTGCCCGGCGGCCCGGAAAAAGGCATCCGCAGCCATTGGGCGCGCTGCCATTGCTGGTGGTCGAGCCCTTCGCCGACAGGCGGCGGCGGGTAGTTGCGCGCCGCGGCGGGCGCGACGAGGCGCAGAAGGGCCAGGGCGAGCTGGGGGTGACGCGCCGCGCCGAAGCCCTCCCACAGGTACACGCTGCGGGCGATGCCGTCCGTGTCGAACTCGACCTGGCTATGCCCGATGGCGGCGGCTGACTGTGCGAACAGCGGCAGCGGCAGCACCTCGCCGGTAAGCTGGGTGCCGGTGGTGGCCTGGGTCAGCGGCAGGATGACCCGACCATAGGCCTGCATCGACCGGGCGAGGGCTTGATCCGCCTCTGCGTCGTCGTGGCTGGGAGTATCGAGCAGCACGTCCAGCACCACCGCCGAGGCGCCCGCGTCGCGGGCAGTGTCGATGAGTGCGGCATGGGTGCGTCGGGACCAGGGCCAGCGGCCGATCTCGCTGAGGCTCACGTCGTCGATCGAGATGATGGCCACATCGTCGCCTGGCGGGTGTGTCCAGGTGGCCAGGACGCTGTCGTAAATGCTCTGGTCGATCCGCCACAGCCAGCCCTCCATCGCGGCCAGAACGGCCAGCGAAACACATAGCAGGGTCACCGTGAGCCACTCGAAAGTGGGGCGGCGCAGGGTGGCTGCAACGGATCTCACGGTTGCGCGGCGGCAGGAGCGGAGAGGCTCCAGACTGGCAGCAGGAAGATCTGGCGGAGCGTCTGGACGCCTGACCAGGGGCTGGTGCCGCCGTCTGGATCGGTGGCCCGCCTGCGCAGGTAGTAGGTGCCGCCGGTGGGTTCGAGTACCGTCAGGGCGGCTTCGCCGATCCGCTGGTCCACCAGCAGGTCGGTGAAGGCTTCGTCACGCGCAAGCTGCACGTCGTAGATCTGCCCGGCGCTGCCGGGCCAGGCAAAGCGCATCCGCCGGTTGTAGATGGTGAGGCTGGCTGCCTGCGGCGCCTGGCGCACGACGAGGGGATGGGCGTCGCTCCACGGCCCCTGCTCACCGCTGGCGCGCAGGCTGGCGATGCGCCACTGGTAGCGGCCCGCCGGCAGGCCGGGGTCGGCCGCCAGGGCTGCGGTCTGGCGGTCGGCGAGCAGCGTGGTGAAGCCGGGCTGGTCGGCGATTTGCAGCCGGTAGCGCGCAGCTTCGGCGGCCGGGCTCCAGGCGAGGGTTCCGCGTTCGGTGTCGAGTGCCTTGGGCGGCTCGGGGCGGGCGCGCAGCGTGAAGGCATGTTCGGCGTCGAAACCCTCGAGCCCGGCCTCGTCGACGGCCCGCACACGCAGCCACCAGGCGCCGTCCGGCAGCGTACCGAAACGCGCGGGCGGCGTGTTGAAGACTGTATCCGCGACCACATCGGCAAACTTGGGGTCGCGGGCGATCTGGGCACGGTAGGCGACGGCTTTATCCACCGGCGCAAAGGGCAGGCTCAACTCGACCCGTTCAAAGCGGTCGGGCAGCGCCGTCAGGGTCGGTGCCGGGAGCAGCGGACGCGGCGCCGGAATCGGCGCGCCGGCCTTGGCGACCACGCCGTAACCGGCTGGCAGTGCCTTTGCCGCGCCACCGTCGACCGGGCTCAGGCGAACCTCGCCGCCGGTCACTTCCGCCTGGGCCGAGTGCGCCACGGGGTCGGCGCCGACCCGGAACTCGGTGCCGCGCACGCTCACGGTGGTGGTCGGGGTGCGGATCTGGTAACGGGCCGCAGGCCCGCGCTGGGCCGCTGCGTGGGTTTCGACGCGGCCGTGTTCGAGTGAGACTTCGGTAGTCTGGCCTTCGAAACCCTGGAGGCCCTGAACCTTGGTGAAGCGCGCCACGCTTTGCGGTTGCACGGTCAGGCGCGATTCGTCGGGCATGAGGAGCGTGATGAAGGCGCCCTCGCCGGTGCGCAGCAGGGCGCCGGCCGGAACTTTCGAATCGAGCGCCAGGGCGCGCCCGTCCACGCTCACATCACCCTGCAGCGCCACGACGCGCGCGGTGCGGGGTTCGACACGCAGCCAGCGCTCGGGAATCCGCAACTGCGAACCGACAGGGACGCGCAAGGGGTTGACGCTGCCGTTATGGACCTTCAGGCCCTTCCAGCCGAAGGGCGCGGCGAGGAAGCGCTTTTCAAGGCCGATCAGGGTATCGCCGGCGCGGGTCGTGTAAATGACCTCGAGATCGGCCGCAAGCGCACTCCCGCCGGCCAGCAGGCCTGCAGCAACGCCAAGAATTCGGAAGGAGTAGCAAACCACGGGCGTTATCTTTCGGACCTATTGGGGGAAATATATTAGTTTGAGGTCTTGGGCAGGGTGCAAAACTTCGCAAACTTGCTCATAACTGTGTCCTTGCGTGCCAAAAACAGCGCCCTTCTGCATCAGGACGCTCATATGATGGGCGCGAAATGCCGGCTTCTTGCAACAGTCCGGCAATTTCGACACTCTTTCAGTGTTCGGTTTCCCAATTTTTTGCAAAGGAGCAATCAATGAGCTTTATCCAGGAATTCAAGGAATTTGCGATGAAGGGCAATGTCGTCGACCTCGCGGTTGGCGTCATTATCGGTGGTGCGTTCGGAAAAATCGTCGACTCCCTCGTCAAGGACTTGCTGATGCCGGTCATCGGCAAGCTGCTGGGAGGCGTCGATTTCAAGCATCTCTACCTGAATCTCGGCGACAAGACCTTCGAAACCATGGAAGCCGCCGAGAAAGCCGGCGCCCCGCTGTTCAAATATGGGGTCTTCGTCAACTCGGTGATCGATTTCCTGATCGTCGCGATGGCCATCTTCGTGGCCATCAAGGCCATGAACAAGATGAAGCGTGCCGAGCCTGCTCCGGCCCCGGAAGCCCCGCCGGCCGAGTCGGATGAGGTGAAACTGCTGCGGGAAATCCGTGACGCGCTGAAGAAGTAAGCGCGGCAGGACGGGGTTCCCGACCAGGAACCCCGGGAAGGATCAGGCCGGCGACGACACCGTCGTTGTGCCAAGGGGAGACTCGGACGGGTCGGTCTTCTCCAGCCGGTAGCCGAAGTTGTAGGTCGGCGTGAGCCGGAAGCCGTTTTCGGGGCGCAGGTTCAGCTTGCTGCGCACGCGACTGATGTGGGTATCGACAGTCCGCGTCGCCAGGTCGGGGTTGCGCCCCCAAACGGCTTCGAGCAGGTGTCCGCGGGACAGCAGGCGCCCCAGGTTGCGGAACAGGAAAGCCGCCAGCTCGAATTCCTTGTCGGTCATTTCAACGGCGGCGCCGTCCATGGTCAGCTGTTTGCGGGCCAGGTCGAAATGGTAGGGCTCCACCACCAGCGTCTGGTTGGTATTGCGCGGCTGGGCGCGGCGCATCACCGCCTCGATGCGTGACAGCAGTTCGATGCGACGTGGCGGCTTGATCAGGTAATCGTCGGCGCCGGCGCTGAAGGCATTGGCGATGTCCTCTTCCGCATCGCGGGAGGTGATGAAAATCGCCGGCGTGTCGTTGCCGCGTTCTACCCGCAGCCAGCGCAGCACCTGCTCGCCGGTCAGGTCGGGCAGCACCCAGTCCACCAGGAACAGGTCGAAGCTTTCGCGGCTTGCGACGCGCATCAGCTCACGCGCCAGTCCGAAACCATGCACATCGTGCCCGGCTTCCCTCAGCCAGCCCGTCAGGACTTCCATTTGGGCCGGATCGTCTTCGAGAATAGCGAATCGCACGCTGGTCTACCTTTATCGAGAAATGAAGCACGCTAATTCAAAACCACACATCAATTCATTTGGACTAATTAATGCCAAATGGAATTTCACGCATAGTCACCCACATAAGGATTGCTTTCACGTTCCTCGCCGAAATTCGACATCGGCCCATGGCCGGGAATGAAAGCCACATCCTTGCCCAGCGGCCAGAGTTTGTGACGGATCGAATTCACGAGTGCAGCGTGATTGCCGCGCGGGAAATCGGTTCGGCCGATTGAGCCGGCAAACAGCACATCACCCACTACCGCCAGTCGCGCCGAGGCGCTGAAGAAAACCACGTGTCCCGGCGTATGGCCGGGGCAATGCAGCACGTCCAGGGTTTCCTGGCCGATGCTGACGACATCACCGTCGACCAGCCAGCGGTCAGGCGTGAAAGCCTCGACCTGCGGAAAGCCGAACATCTTGCTCTGCTGGGGCAGCGCATCGATCCAGAAACTGTCTTCCCGCTCGGGGCCCTCGATCACCACGCCCAGCTGGCGGGCGAGCGCCGCGGTGCCGCCGGCGTGGTCGATGTGCCCGTGGGTCAGGAGGATCTTTTCGACATCGAGCCCCAGCTGCCCTGCCGCATCGAGGATGCGCTCCAGGTCACCGCCGGGATCGACCACTGCCGCCTTGCGCGTGACATCGCACCAAAGCAGCGAGCAATTCTGTTCGAAGGGCGTAACGGGAACAATCTTGTACTGGAGCATGGCGAAGGGTCTGTGCGGCCGGATACGGGATTCAATGATGTACTGGATACAGCCTTGACTGCCCGGTATTAAATACCGGTATCGCTGATATCTTGCGATCGGCAAAGTTTATCACGCACTAAATCGGCGACCACAAACCCTGTCGTCTCCCCGGAGCCTGCAAGCCCCACCTGACACTCTTGTTTTCATTCCAGAACCATTTCCCCGAATGCAAATGTCAGAAAGTCTTGCTCGCCGTGTTGCAGGAATCATTGGCGAAACACTTGCCGGCAAAGGAATGCGGAAATGTCATGCCTGAAAGAAATGCTTTTGATTACTAATCAAATATGCCAATTGCGTATTCCGATTTTTGCGCGCTCCAGTGGCGCCAATCCAGCGTGGCCAATCAGCGGGGCGGGGTGTTCCGTG
Organism: Zoogloea sp.; assembly: GCA_016720685.1. Lineage (GTDB taxonomy): Bacteria > Pseudomonadota > Gammaproteobacteria > Burkholderiales > Rhodocyclaceae > Zoogloea. The sequence continues at coordinate 23,282 of JADKKC010000048.1, read as the reverse complement.
GGATTCGGTCAGCTTGATATAGCGCAGCCGGTCCTGCTCGTAGCGGCTGCGGATCGCGTCGATCTCGCGCTTCTTGGCTTCGATGACCGAAGCCTGGGCGGCCAGTTCGCTGTCGGATTCGCGCAGGGCGGCGGCCAGCGGAATCGGCATCGGGCGCTTCTGGTAGAACTCTGCTTCGCGACTGAGGCTCTCGCGCTTTTTCTGAAGCTGGGCGTGGCGCCCTTCGGCCCGCTTCAGATCCTGGTCGACGCCTTCGACGGCCCGGTCGCGTCGGGCTTCGATGTCGGCAACGCTGGAGTAGGTTTCAAGCAGTGACTGGTTGCGCCGCAACTCGGCCCGCTGGCGGGCCAGTTCGGTTCGCCGCGCCCGCTCCTCGGCATCCCGGCGGGCCAGTTGCTCGGGCGTCAGCGGTGCCTCGACGATGCGCCGCACGGTGCCCTGCGGGCTCATTTCCCGGTAGCTCTTGCCGAAGCATTGCATCGGCAGGACATCACCGCACACCTGGTGCCCGTTATCCATGCAGCAAAAGACCGACCCCCGCGAGGGCGTCTGGGCCCCCACAGGCAGTGCGGCCCAAAGTGCAAGGAACAGGGCGTGGCGATGCATTGTGCTCAGCGCTCGTCGGTCACGCCGTAGGTGTCGCGATAGCGCTGGACCGCGGCGAGATTGGCGTTGAGGGCCGGGCTGTCGTGCAGATAGCCGATCAGATCCTTGAGGGTGGCTACCGCCAGCACCGGAATGCCGTAGGTGTCGCGCACTTCCTGGACGGCCGACAAGCTGCCGGTGCCGCGCTCCATGCGGTCGAGGGCGATCACCACCGCCGACGGCGTGGCGCCGTGGGCACGGATGATTTCGACGGATTCGCGCACCGAGGTGCCGGCCGAGATCACGTCGTCGAGAATGGCCACCCGGCCGCTCAGCGGTGCGCCGACCAGCGTGCCGCCTTCGCCGTGGTCCTTGGCTTCCTTGCGGTTGAAGCAGAAAGGCAGGTTGTGGCCGTGCCCGGCAAGCTGCATGGCGGTGCCGGCAACCAGCGGAATGCCTTTGTAGGCCGGGCCGAAGAGCATGTCGCAGGGAAGCTCTGCAGCCAGCAGCGTGCGCGCGTAGAAATCGCACAGCTGGCCGAAGGATGCGCCATCGTTGAAAAGACCGGCATTGAAGAAATAGGGGGACAGGCGTCCCGCCTTGGTAACGAATTCTCCAAACCTGAGTACGCCTTTGTCGCAGGCGAGTTCGATGAAATTGCGGCTAAAATTCACGTCGTTTCCAAAAAATGGACCAAGTTACACAAAATGTTACGCGTCGTAACCGCCAATCTCAACGGCATCCGCTCTGCGAGCGTGAAGGGTTTCCTCTCCTGGCTCAACCGGCAAAATGCCGATGTCGTCTGTGTTCAGGAATTGAAAGCCCAGATCCCTGATCTGGCGCCGGAAATGAGCAAGCCCGGCATATTTACCGGCCACTTTCACTGCGCCGAAAAAAAGGGCTACAGCGGCGTCGGCATTTATACCCGCAAACCCGCCGATCGCATCATCGAAGGTATTGGTCATGCCGAGTTCGATGCCGAAGGGCGCTACCTGCAGGCCGACTTCGGCAAGCTCTCGATCATTTCCCTCTATCTGCCCTCGGGCTCCAGTTCGGAGGAGCGCCAGGCCGCAAAGTTCCGTTTCATGGCCCTTTTCCTGCCGCGCATGGCCGAATTGCGGGCCAGCGGTCGCGAAGTCATCGTCTGCGGCGACTGGAACATCGCCCACCAGGCCATCGACCTCAAGAACTGGCGCTCCAACCAGAAGAATTCAGGCTTTCTGCCCGAAGAGCGCGCCTGGTTCGGCAGTCTTCTGGACGAACAGGGCTGGGTGGATGCCTATCGCCGCCTCCATCCCGATGCCACCGACGCCTGCTACACCTGGTGGTCGAACCGCGGCCAGGCCTGGGCCAAGAATGTCGGCTGGCGGCTCGATTACCAGCTCGCCACGCCGGAAATTGCCGCACGCGCCGTGCGCACCGAGGTTTACAAGGAAGAGCGCTTCAGCGATCACGCGCCGCTCATCGTGGATTACGACCACCCTTTCGTGGAATGACATCCGGGATCAAATTGACGGCCGACGGCCCTTTTCTCTTTAATAGTAATTAACGATAGAAATTCTAATGGCGATTCTTTCTAAGTATTTTGCATCGATGCAAGCCGCAAAGCCGATTGCCTCCCGGATCCGGCCTGAGCGGCAGGCCGGCGCCGACAGCCGGCAGGGTTTCGCGGCCGCGTTGAATTGCCTTCCGGCAGGTTTGGGATTAGCCTTTGTATGGGAGTCCGTCGCAATGGCGGCGGTTGGGCAGTTTTCAATTTCTAGCCTTCGATACAGTCATCACCCTGGAGATCACCATGAGCGACGCACAAGTAACCAAGGACAAACTCGTTTCCGACTTCAAGGCCGTTGTGGCCGACACCGAAGAGTTGCTCAAGCTCACCGCCGGTCAGGCTGGCGACAAGGTGGCCGATGTTCGCGTGCGCCTCAACGACAAGCTCACCGCCGCCAAATACAAGCTGCAGGATCTCGAGGCTGCGGTCGTCCAGAAGACCAAGGCCGCCGCCCGTGCTACCGACGACTATGTCCATGACAACCCCTGGAAGGCTGTCGGCGTTGCCGCCGGTGTCGGCTTCCTGCTGGGTCTGCTGGTCAATCGTCGTTAAGCGCCGGCTCGCATGAGCGATCCCGCGCACACGCGCCTCGGCGAGTCCCTCAAGGGCCTTGCCGACTCCGGGCTGGCAACCGTCCAGACCCGGCTTGAGCTTTTCTCCGTCGAGCTGAAGGAAGAGAAGCTGCGTGCCGGCAGTTTCCTGTTCGACACCGTGCTTGCCGCGCTTTTCATCGGCTTTGGCTTCGTCTTCCTGCTGGCTTTTCTCACCGTTCTGTTCTGGGACAGCCACCGCCTGCTTTCCCTCGGCCTTGCCACTACCGGCCTGTTTGCTGCCGGCGTCTGGGCGGGCACCCGTGCGGCGGCCCGCCTGCGCGCCGGTTCGCGGCTGTTTGCCGCCAGCCTTGCCGAGATTGCCCAGGACCGGGAAGCCCTGCGGCCCCGGGAATGAACCCCAAGCTCGTCGAACTGGCCCTGCGCAAGCAGCGCCTGCAACTGCGCAGCGCCGAGGAGCGCGATGCCCTTGTTCGCCACGCCCAGGCCCTCACGCCGGTTTTTCGCGGTGTAGACCGGGTCGTGGATGGCGTGCGATGGGCGCGTGACAAGGCCCCCATCCTGTCCGGCATCGGCATCTTCCTGCTCGTTGCCCGTCCCCGCGCGGCGCTGCGCTGGGCGCGACGTGGCTGGCTGGGCTGGCAACTGGTGCGCCGCGTCCGCACTCTCGTTTCCTGATTCGTATTCCAAGGCTTTGATGACGGTAGACCTCGAAGAAATCCGCCGTGCCCGTGACGAAGCCGATTGCCTGTGCACGGCCGCCGAAGTGGATGCCGCGCTCAACCGCCTCGCCTCCGACATCACGACCCGCCTGCAGGATAAAAATCCGTTGATCTACGCGGTGATGAACGGTGGCCTGGTCCTGGCCGGCCGGCTGCTGCCGCGTCTGCCCTTTCCCCTGGAGCTGGCTTACCTGCATGCCACCCGCTACGGCCATGCGCTGGAAGGCACCCTGCTCGACTGGCGCGTGCGGCCCACGCAGGATCTGCGCGACCGCACGGTGCTGGTCCTCGACGACATCCTCGACGAAGGCCATACCCTCGCGGCGATCATCGATTACCTGAAGGCCGAAGGCGCCCGCGAAGTGGTGTCCGCGGTGCTGGTCCATAAAATCCACGACCGCAAGGCCTTTGCGGGCATGCGCGCCGACTTTACCGGGCTGGACGTGGCCGACCGCTTCCTGTTTGGTGGCGGAATGGACTACAAGGGTTACTGGCGCAACGCGCCGAGATAGCGCAGGGCCGTTTACGCGCTGAAGGGGCGCCAGCCCCGCTTCCGCGCATCTTCAGGCCGCCGCCGCTCAGCGGCCGGGGTGGTGGGGGGGGGGGGGTTGGGGGGGGTGGGGGGTGGGGGGGTTGGGGGGGGTGTGTTGGCGCCCGAACATTTCTGCCACTGCCGCCGGGTTCGACGGAAAGTAGAAGTGCACATACGACGCCGTCAGGCGTCCGACCCGATACACCGCCTCCCCGTCGCGCCCCGTGAGTGATTTCGCGCGGGCGAGGGGTTCGAGCGGGGTTTCGCTTTTCGAGTAGTGGAAGGTGTGCCCGGTGATCCGCCCTTCAGGCAGCTCGACCACCTGCGAGCCCAGCGCCGCCAGGCGGGCCTGCATGCGGGTGTGGCCGGGGAGCAGGCTGGCGCCGGGGTGGGTCACGCCTTCCTTGTCCGTCAGGGTTTCGAAGAGGCTCATCATGCCGCCGCATTCGGCCAGCAGCGGTTTGCCGGCGGCCGCGTGGGCCTTGAGATCGAGCTGCCAGCGCGTGTTGGCGGCGAGCGCCGCGGCGTGGAGTTCCGGGTAGCCGCCGGGCAGCCACAGGGCGTCGCAGGCGGGGAGCGGCTCGTGGGCCAGCGGCGAGAAGAACCTGAGCTCGGCACCGAGCGCCTGAAGGGTGTCGAGGTTGGCCGGGTAGATGAAGCCGAAGGCGGCGTCGCGGGCAATCGCGACGCTGCGCCCGGCCAGCAGCGGCTCGATGTGCGGCGCGGCCACGGCCGGAAACGCGACGGGCGGCGGCAGGTCGGCGGCACCGGTGCGGGCCAGGTGGTCGGCGAGGCGGTCGAGGCGCGCGTCGAGATCGGCGATTTCGGCGGCCTGCAGGATGCCCAGGTGACGCTCGGGCAGCGCGGCGTCGTTGTCGCGGGGCAGGGCGCCGTACCAGGCGATGGAGGGCGGCAGGCAATCGCGCAGCAGCGTGGCGTGGCCTTCGCTGCCCACATGGTTGGCGAGCACGCCGGAAAACGGCAGGTCCGGCTGCCAGGTGGCGAGGCCGTGGGCGATGGCGGCGAAAGTCTGCGCCATGGCCTTGGCGTCGATCACGGCCATGACCGGAATGCCGAAGCGCCGCGCGATGTCGGCGCCGGAGGGACTGCCGTCGAACAGCCCCATCACCCCTTCGACGAGGATCAGGTCGGCGTCCCGGGCGGCGGCGTGGAGTCGCCACGCGGCGTCTTCGGCCCCGCAGATGCCGAGATCGAGGTTATAAACCGGCGCGCCGCTGGCGACGGCGTGGATCTGCGGATCGAGAAAATCCGGCCCGCACTTGAACACGCGAACCTTGCGCCCCTGGCGCACGTGCAGGCGCGCGAGGGCGGCGGTGACGGTGGTCTTGCCCTGGCCGGACGACGGCGCGGCAACGAACAGGGCGGGGCAATGGGCGCTGGTCACTGGTGATCCTCCGGGTGAAACCACGCCAGCCGCGATTGCAGGCTGACCACGTCGCCGACGATGGTCAGCGCCGGGGGGGTGATGCCGGCGGCCTTGACGGCCTCGGGGAGGCCGGCCAGATCGGAGGTGACGACGCGCTGTGCCTTCGTCGTGCCGCGCCGCACCACCGCCGCCGGCGTGCTGGCGGCGAGGCCGTGGGCGACGAGCTGGCTGCAGATCGTCGCCAGCTGGGTGATGCCCATGTAGAAAACGAGGGTCTGCTTGCGGCGGGCGAGCATGTCCCAGTCCAGGTCCACGGTGCCGTCCTTGAGGTGGCCGGTGACGAAGATGCAGGACTGGGCGAAGTCCCGGTGGGTCAGCGGAATGCCCGCATAGGCGCCGACGCCGGCCGCGGCGGTGATGCCGGGCACAACCTCGAAGGGGATGCCGGCCTTGACCAGTTCTTCCACTTCCTCGCCGCCGCGCCCGAAGATGAACGGATCGCCGCCCTTGAGGCGCACGACCCGCTTGCCCTTCTGCGCCAGCCCGACCAGCAGCGCGTTGATGTCGGGTTGCGGAAGGGCGTGCTGGGAGGCTTTCTTGCCCACGTAGATGCGCTCGGTGCCGGCCGGTACGCAGTCGAGGACTTCCTGGCTGACCAGGTTGTCGTAGACCAGCACGTCGGCTTCGAGCAGCAGGCGGGCCGCACGCAGGGTCAGCAGTTCGGCGTCACCGGGGCCGGCGCCGACGAGGTAGACCCAGCCGGCTTGGGCCGGGCGACGTTCGCGGGGGAAGGACGATTCGGGCACGGTCAGCGCTCCACAGGCAGATTCAGGAAATTAGTCATTCAGCGGTTTGCGCCACAGGGCCAGGCGAATCGGCGCGGCCGGGGCAAAGCGCAGCCGGCCGGCGACCGTGTGGCCGCAGGCGAGGCTCAGCTCCTGCCAGGCTTCGGCGGGCACGTGAGTGGCAAAGTTGAGCAGGTCGGCGCGGGCGTGGTCGTCCTCGGCGGTGACCACCAGCCGGCCACCGGGGGCAAGGCGCGCCCAGGCGGCGGCGAGCCAGTCGGACAGGCCGATGCCGCCGCGCACGAAAACAGCTTCAGGCACGGGCCATTCGCGGCAGCGCTGGGGCGACGCACTGGCCACGGCGGAGAGGTTTTCACCCACGCCGGCACGGGCCATCGCCACGCCGAGCAGGCTCGGTTCGACGCCCACCGCGCGGACGCGTGCGGTGGGCACCGCCCGCGCCCATTCCAGGGCCAGGCTGGCTTCGCCGTCGGCAATCGCCCAGCCGGTTTCCCATGCGGCAGGTTGCAGCCAGGCCAGGGCCAGGGCGCGGGCCGACAGGGGCAGCGCGGCGGAGGCTTCGTCGCCGAGCGCTGCTTCGGAGAGGCCGGGCAGTTCGGGGAACACGCCGGCCGACGGGCCGGTGGCGACGATCAGCACCGCGTGGGGGTCGAGCGGCTCGCGCAGGTCGGCCAGTTCGGTGGCCAGCCAGGCCTTCGACTGCATGCCCGCGTTGGTGAATTCGCACACCCACACGCGGGCGCCGGCAAAGCCGCTGTCGACCAGCAGCCGCGCCACGGCGCAGGGCACGCCGGCATCGGCCACCGGCACGGCCAGCAGGCGGTGGGCGCGCAGCTGGCCGCGCAGGGCCGCCAGCGGGGCGCGGCGCAGATCCACGACCGACACGATTTCGGCCGAGATACCGAGCGCCGCGCAGGCAGCCTGCACGCGGCCCACGCCGGGCAGCACGCGCACACGGGCCGGGCCGAGTTCGGCGAGGAGTTCGGCCGCCGGGCCGTCGCCGGCGGCGTCGCCGACCACCACCAGCACGCTGCCGGCCTGGCCGACGTGGTGCAGGTCGAGATGGGCGGCATCGGCGCCACAGAGTTGCTGGGGCGCATCGAGTTGCAGGCCGGCCAGGCGGTCGAGGGCATCGCCGGTGCCAAGCACGACACGGGCGGCGCGCAGGGCGGCCAGCGCATCGGCGGAGAGGGTGGGCGGCTGGTCGAGGCCCAGGCTGATCACGGTGAGGGGCGGCAGCGGGGCCGCTTCGGCCGGCGCTTCGATCGCCTCTGGCGGGGCGGTGGCGATTTCGGCGCTTAGGACAGGCTCGGCCGTGACGGATTCGGCGTCGGCGGCTTGAGGCGCAGCGTCGATGTCCGGCAGTTCGGCTTGCTTGCCGCTGTCGTCCGGGCGCTCGCCCTTGCTGCGACGACGCTTGCGCTTGCGGCGGGGGCCGACGGGGGCTTCGGCTTCGAGCGGGGTGTCGGGGGCTATTTCTTCGGTGGCCGCGGGTTCCGGTGCGGCATCGAGCGGCGTCGGGGTTGCAGCGAGTGTGCCTCGGCGACGGATACATCGCCCGGCCAGTCGTTCAGTGCGGCGCAAAGGGGCGCGATTGCAGCGGCCAGCCCGGCCGGCATGGCCAGGTCGGATTCTGATTCGGGCAGGGCTTCAGCGGCAGCTTCGGCCTCGGGCGCGGCTTCCGTCGGCAGGGTGCCGAACAGATCTGCGGTTGGCGGCATTGCGGCCTGGGCGGGCGTGGCTTTCGGCTTGCGCGGCGCCCGTCGGGGCTTGGTGACGCTGGCTCCGGCAGGGGCTGCGTCCGCCTCGGCGGACGCTTCGGCGCCGGTCTCGAGCTGGGGCACGGCCTCGGTTTTCTTGCGGGTGGCGCGCGCCGGCGCCTTGCGTCGCGGGGCGGGTTTGGCGGCTTCGTGGGATTCCGCAGTCTCGGGCGTGTGGGCAGGGATGTGTTCTTCGTTCATGACTGTCGGCAGTGCCCATGCACAACCGGAAAAACGGGGTCGCAGGATAGCACGAAGCCTTTTCCGGCCGCGGGGCCGGATGGCCGCGGAAAAATTCAAGTTTTATGCCAAAGATTCGAAAACAAACTCTCGTACGCTAGACTTGCATATCCGGAATAAACAGACAAAACAAGGGATAAAAATGATCAGAATGAAACTCATCGCCATCGCCTTTGCTGCCTTGGGCAGCAGCGGGTTCGCCATTGCCGGCGACGACCACGGCGGCCCGGTAACGCCGCGTCCCTACACCACCGGCGCGACCCTGACCAAGGCCGTGCAGGCCAGCATCACCCCCGACAAGGCCATCGACATCCTCACGGCCGGCAACGCCCGCTTTGTCGCCGACAAGCCCCTCAAGCGCAAGCTCAAGGCCCAGGTGCACACCACCGCTCTCGGCCAGTTTCCTTACGCCAGCGTGGTCGGCTGCATCGATTCCCGTGCTGCCCCTGAGGTAGTCTTCGACCAGGGCGTGGGCGACATCTTCACCGCCCGCGTGGCTGGCAACACAGTCAACGAAGACATTCTCGGCAGCCTCGAATACGCCGCAAAAGTGGCCGGCTCACGCCTGATAGTGGTGCTCGGCCACACCAGTTGCGGCGCCATCAAGGGCGCCTGCGACGATGTGAAGATGGGCAACCTGACGACCCTGCTGGAGAAGTTCAAGCCGGCTGTCGCCGCCGCGTCGACGCCCGGCGAACACAACTCCCACAACCATGCTTTCGTGGATGACGTTACCGAGCTCAACGTGAAGCAGGTCGTCCAGAAGATCCGTGACCAGAGCCCGATCCTCAAGGCCATGGAAGACGAAGGCAAGATCCGCATCGTGGGCGCCCTGTACAACACCAGCAATGGCAAGGTGAGCTGGTACTGAACCGGTCCCCCGACCCGGATGTAACGAGGCCCGCAATAGCGGGCCTCGTGGTTTCTGGCTGTGTGAGGGCTACACCAGCACGCGTTCGATACCGCCGTTGTTGGCCTTGGTGACGTACTCGGCCATCCAGTTTTCACCGAGGATGTGCTTGGCCATCTCGACGACGATGTAGTCGGCATCCACGCCACCGGCGTCGCCGCTGTAGCGCGACAGGCCCTGCAGACAGCTCGGGCAGGAGGTGAGGATCTTGACCGGCGTGGCCGCGTCGGCGCCGCGGAGCAGCTCGGCGCCCTTTTCGATCTCTTCCTGCTTGCGAAAGCGCACCTGCGTCGAAATGTCCGGGCGGGCCACGGCCAGGGTGCCGGATTCGCCGCAGCAGCGGTCGGACAGATCGACCCGCGTACCCATCAGCTCGTTGGCCACCTTGATGCCGGAATGGACCTTCATCGGGGTGTGGCAGGGCTCGTGGTACATGTAGCGGGTGCCGCTGATGCCGTCGAGCTTGAGGCCCTTTTCCATGAGGTATTCATGGATGTCGAGCAGCCGGCAGCCGGGGAAGATCTTCTCGAACTGGTACTTTTGCAGTTGATCCATGCAGGTGCCGCAGGACACGATCACCGTCTTGATGTCGAGATAGTTGAGCGTGTTGGCGACCCGGTGGAACAGCACCCGGTTGTCGGTGGTGATCTTCTGGCCGGCGTCTTCTTCGCCCGCGGCGGTCTGCGGGTAGCCGCAGCACAGGTAGCCCGGCGGCAGCACGGTGGTGGCGCCAACCTGGTAGAGCATGGCCTGGGTGGCGAGGCCGACCTGGCTGAACAGGCGTTCCGATCCACAACCCGGGAAATAGAACACCGCGTCGGATTCATCGCGCTTGAGTTGCGGGTTGCGGATCACCGGGACGATGGTGTCGTCCTCGATGTCCAGCAGCGCGCGGGAGGTGCGCTTGGGCAGCCCGCCCGGCATCGGCTTGTTGATGAAGTGGATCACCTGGGCCTTGATGGCCGGCTTGCCGAGGGTTGCGGGCGGGTGCTGGACCTGGTCCTGGATCAACCCGAGGCTCTTGCCGATGCGGTGGCCGAGGCGCTGGGCCTTGTAGCCCCACTGGATCATGCCGGTGCGGATCAGCTTGATGGTGGCCGGATCTTTCGCGGTCAGGAAGGCCATCGCCGCGGCCTTGCCGGGGTTGAAGGATTTCTTGCCCTGCTCGCGCAGCAGGTTGCGCATCTTGATCGACACGTCGCCGAAGTCGATGTCGACCGGGCACGGCTTCTCGCACTTGTGGCACACCGTGCAATGGTCGGCCACGTCCTCGAACTCGGCCCAGTGGGCCAGCGACACGCCGCGGCGGGTCTGCTCCTCATACAGGAAGGCCTCGATCAAGAGCGAGGTGCTGAGGATCTTGTTGCGCGGGCTGTACAGCAGGTTGGCGCGCGGCACGTGGGTGGAGCACACCGGCTTGCACTTGCCGCAGCGCAGGCAATCCTTGATGTCATGGGAGATTTCGCCGATGGCGGTCTGCTCCATGATCAGGGATTCGTGGCCCATCAGGTTGAAGCTGGGCGTGTAGGCGTTGTCGAGGTTGCCCTTGAGCGGGCCGCCGCGCATCAGCTTGCCGCGGTTGAAGCGGCCTTCCGGGTCGACCTTCTGCTTGTAGGCCCAGAAGTTGGCCATCTCGTCGTCGGTGAGATAGTCGAGCTTGGTGATGCCGATGCCGTGCTCGCCGGAGATCACGCCGTCGAGCGAACGGGCCAGCGCCATGATGCGATCCACCGCGTGGTTGGCGGTTTGCAGCATCTCGTAGTTGTCGGAGTTGACCGGGATGTTGGTGTGCACGTTGCCGTCGCCGGCGTGCATGTGCAGGGCCACGAAGACGCGGCCGCGCAGCACCTGCTTGTGCACTTTCTTGAGGCCTTCCCTTACCGGCGCGAACAGCACGCCGTCAAAGATCTTGTCGAGGCGCGAGCGCAGCTCGGTTTTCCAGGACGTGCGAACCGAGTAATCCTGCAGGCGGTGGAAGAGGATCGGGTTGGCGGCACGGTTCGTGCGCTCGCCCGCCACCACGCCGTAGTCGGCGAATTGCGGTTCGGCCGCGGCCAGCGGCAGGTCGAGGTTGTCGAGCAGCCACTGCCAGCGGCGGCGCACCTGGGCGATGTGCTCGAGGGCGTCCTTCACGTGGTCGCCGATCAGCTCGTCGCGGGAGATGGTGGCGTCGCCGGTGTCGAGGGGCAGCTCGCCCTGCAGGAACTCGGTGAGCGCGTCGCACAGGGCCAGCTTGTTCTGCGTCGACAGTTCGATGTTGATGCGCTCGATGCCGTCGCAGTAGTCGCCCATGCGCGGCAGCGGAATCACCACGTCTTCGTTCACCTTGAAGGCGTTGGTGTGGCGCGAGATGGCGGCGGTGCGCGAGCGGTCGAGCCAGAACTTCTTGCGCTGTTCAGGGCTGACGGCGATGAAGCCTTCGGCGCCGCGGGTGTTGGTCATGCGGATGACTTCGGAGGCGGCGGTCATCACCGCGGCATCGTCATGGCCGACGATGTCGCCGATCAGCACCATCTTGGGCCGGCCGTGGCGCTTGGCCTTGGTGGTGTAGCCCACGGCGCGCACGTAGCGCTCGTCCAGGTGTTCGAGGCCGGCAAGCTGCAGGCCGGCCGCGTTGCCGGCGCCGCCCGGCTTGAAGTAGTCGGTGATCTCGACGATGGCGGGCACGGCTTCGCGCACCTGGCCAAAAAATTCGAGGCACACGGTGCGGGTGACCGGCGGCATCTTGTGGAGCACCCAGCGGGCGGCCACGATCAGGCCGTCGGTGCCTTCCTTCTGCACGCCCGGCACGCCGCCGAGGAACTTGTCGGTGACGTCCTTGCCCAGGCCGACCTTGCGGCAGCTGGCGCCGGGCAGGCTCAGGGTTTCTTCCGACAGCAGCTTGTCGCCCTTGGGGTTGAAGCGCTTGAGGCGGAAATGTACGGTTTCCTGCTCGTGGATCTTGCCGAAGTTGTGGTCGAGGCGTTCGACTTCGAGCCAGTCGCCATCGGGCGTGACCATCTTCCACCAGGCCAGGTTGTCGAGCGCGGTGCCCCACAGCACGGCCTTCTTGCCGCCGGCGTTCATGGCGATGTTGCCGCCGATGCACGAGGCGCTGGCGGAGGTGGGGTCGACGGCAAACACGCGGCCGGCTGCGGACGCGGCTTCGGAGACGCGCTCGGTGACCACGCCGGCGCCGGTGCGGATGGTGGCGTAGGACTGGCTCATCGGGCCGTTGAGGCCGGGCAGCACGACTTCTTCGACCGGGCCCATCGAGATCAGCTTTTCGGTGTTGATCACCACCGACCTGGCGTCCAGCGGCACGGCGCCGCCGGTGTAGCCGGTGCCGCCCCCGCGCGGGATGATGGTCAGGCCGAGTTCGATGCTGCTCTTCACCAGCGCGGCCATTTCTTCTTCGGTGTCCGGGTAGAGCACCACGAAGGGGTACTCGACGCGCCAGTCGGTGGCGTCGGTCACGTGGGAGACGCGGGCGTGGCCGTCGAAGCAGATGTTGTCCTTGCGGGTGTGGCGAACGAGTTCGCGCTGCACGCGCTTGCGCAGATCGTAGGTGTCTTCGAAGAAGGCCTTGAAGCGATCGACGGCGCCGTGGGCCGCAGTGACCAGGCTGGCCACCTTGGCCGCCCGCTCCGGATCTTCGCCGATGGAATCCTCGCGGCGCTTCTCGATTTCGTGGAGGCGGTGGCGCAGGGCTTCGATCAGCGCGCCGCGGCGGTCGCGGTTGGCGAGCAGATCGTCCTGCAGGTAGGGGTTGCGCTGCACAACCCACACGTCTCCCAGCACCTCGTAGAGCATCCGTGCGGAGCGGCCGGTTACACGCTCGGAGCGCAGCGCATCGAGCGTTTGCCAGGCTTCGGCGCCAAGCAGCCGGATGACGATCTCGCGGTCGGAGAACGAAGTGTAGTTGTAGGGAATTTCGCGCAGGCGTTGGGTCATTGCGTTACCTGGATTTTTGCAGCGGAGAACTGGTCATTTTAGCGGAGCGCCCCGCCTTCTGTCGAAAAACAAAGCCTTACAGGAAGCAGGGATACAGCGGATAAGACCGTCGGGCGGGGTGGCGGTTCCGGGGGGCGGAGCGGTAAGTGGCCGATGCAGCAAAGAAAAGGCCCGCTCCGGGGAGGAGCGGGCCATGCGGCCGCAAGGCGGCGGGCGGGGTCAGCCGCGCAGTTGGCAGCGCGTCATGAAACCCAGCAGGCCGAGGGCGGTACAGCTCAAGGCCCATTGCCCCGGCTCTGGCACGAACTGGGCGTAGATGGTGCGCGCGGCCCACTCGTGCAGCGCTGCGCTCGGATGTTCCACGTCGAAATAGAGGTGTTCGTTCGGATTGGCGCACTCGGCAAGGGGGCCGGCGCCAGGTATCGGGGTGCCATCCACCTGACCGTTGTAACAGGCGCTGGTTACGTTGGTGAGACCGTAATCCGCCGGATTCTTCGTCATGGCGGTCTGCAGCTCGAAGGCATCGAACATCGTCAGGTAAGACGTGGGCAAGGTGCTGGCGGGCAAGGAAAAGCTCAGCGCGGTGTTGAAACCCACGCTGGCGCCCCGCGCGACGGTCTGGACGCCTGCGCCGAGAACGGCAGCAAGGCTGCGCACCGATGGCGTCAGGCTGAGATCGGGAACATTGCCGACCAGAAAGTGCCTTGCGCCGAAGCTTTCGAGGGTAACAAAGGCGGTGACGATGTCGCCAACCGTCTGGCTGATCTCATCCTGAATGGGGGTCGGGTCGCCCCCTGCCCGCAGCGACTTCCCGATGGCGTCGGAGATGTCGTTTGAGCCTATCCACAGCACATACAGCGCGTCAGGATCCGCCACTTTGCCAGCCCTGGTCAGATACTCGCCGATCTGTTCGTTGAAACTGAGCGCACCGTAAGGATCCAGATCCGGCCGGACATATTCGCTGCGGGCGCCGCCGTAGGCGTAGTTTGTGCCACCGGTAAATGACGGAGCGAGCGTCAAACCGAAATCGGCCGCCAGCCGGTCGGCATAGTTGAGGCCGTTGGTGAAGCGGCCGTTATTGTTGACGTTGCGGTCCGTGTAGAAGGTTGGCGACGGTACTTGTTGGTTGGTAATTTTGAAATCGTTTCCCGAATCGGAAAGGCTGTCGCCAAAAACGTACATCGCTGAATACGGCCCCGCCTGGGCCAGGGAGCCCGTGAGGGCGAGAGACAACGCTACAACACCACGATAACCACGCTCACGCCATGCCATGACAGACCCCTCGTCGAGTGAATCGGAAAACTCCCTAAAACCAGGCCGCGGAAGGTTTGCACCTCTATGGGGGGGCATTACCCTGCCTTGCGTCCACAACTCAATATAGGCGGGGGGGGCACAGATGTAAAGGCAGGATAAACCCGTTATGGGCAGGCGGCGCAGCGTGCTAAACGGCCGCCTGCACCGCGATCTCCACTTTCCAGCCCGGCGCGGCCAGGCGCACCACCTGCACGCAGGCCCGGCTGGGCGCGCAGCCGGGCGGAAGCCAGGCCTCCCAGACGGCATTCACCGCGTCGTAGTCGGCCATGTCGGTGAGATAAAGCGTCGCCATCAGGAGGCGATCCTTGCCGCTGCCGGCGCTGGCCAGCAGCGTCTCCAGGCTGGCCAGCATGGCGGCGGTCTGGGTGCGGATGTCGGCGGCTTCGTCGGGGGGCACCTCGACGCAATACACCACGCCGTTGTGGAGGGTGTAGTCGGAATAGCGCGGCGTCGTGCCGGCTCGCTGGATGTCGCTCACGGAGTCTCTCCAAGGTAAAGCCCGCATGTTGCAGTGCGGCCGCCCCGGCTGCTACCCTCCAGAGCTTCATCCGCCGAAACACAGGTTTCCAAATGAGCGCGCCGCACCCCGATTATCTCCAGAAGATCCTCACCGCCCAGGTGTACGACGTGGCGATTCAAACGCCCCTCGACCCGGCTCCCAATCTGTCGGTGCGCATCCACAACAAGATTTTCCTGAAGCGCGAGGACATGCAGCCGGTGTTCAGCTTCAAGCTGCGCGGCGCCTACAACAAGATGGCCAACCTGAGCCCGGCGGCCCTGAAGCGCGGCGTGATCTGCGCCTCGGCAGGCAACCACGCCCAGGGCGTCGCCCTGTCGGCGAAGGTGCTGGGTGTGCGGGCCGTCATCGTCATGCCCACCACCACCCCGGCCATCAAGATCGACGCCGTGAAGCGCAACGGTGGCGAAGTGGTGCTGGCCGGCGAGTCCTTCTCCGACGCCTACGTTCACGCGGTAGAACTCGAAAAAGACCGAAAAGCTGACCTTCGTGCACCCCTACGACGATCCGGACGTGATCGCCGGCCAGGGCACCATCGGCATGGAAATCCTGCGCCAGCACGGCAAGCCCATCCACGCGATCTTCTGCTGCGTGGGCGGTGGCGGGCTGCTCGCCGGCGTGGCGGCCTACGTGAAGCGCGTGCGCCCCGAGATCAAGGTGATCGGCGTGCAGAGCGTCGACTCCGACGCCATGACCCAGTCGCTGGCCGCCGGCAAGCGCATCGAGCTGCCCAGCGTCGGGCTTTTTGCCGACGGCGCGGCGGTCAAGCTGGTGGGCGCCGAAACCTTCCGGGTGTGCCAGGAATACGTCGATGAAATGATCTCGGTGGACAACGACGCCATCTGCGCCGCCATCAAGGACGTGTTCGAAGACACCCGCTCGATCCTCGAACCGGCCGGCGCCCTGTCGCTGGCCGGCGCCAAGGAATACGCCAAGCGCCACAACCTCCGGGACAAGACCCTGGTGGCGGTGGCTTCCGGTGCCAACATGAACTTCGATCGCCTGCGCTTCGTGGCCGAGCGCGCCGAAGTGGGCGAGCAGCGCGAAGCCGTGCTGGCCGTGACCATCCCCGAAAAGCCCGGATCGTTCAAGAAGTTCTGCGATCTGCTCGGAAACCGCAACATCACCGAGTTCAACTACCGCTACGGCGACGCCGACAAGGCCCACATTTTCGTCGGCGTCGGGGTGCACAACCGCGCCGAAGGCGTGCGCATCACCGAGATGCTGCAGCGCCACGAGCTGCCCTGCCTCGATCTGACCGACGACGAAATGGCCAAGAGCCATATCCGCTACATGGTCGGCGGCCACGCGCCCCAGGCCGAAAACGAAGTGCTGTACCGCTTCGTCTTCCCCGAGCGTCCGGGCGCCCTGCTCAACTTCCTCGAAACCCTGCGTTCCGACTGGAACATCAGCCTCTTCCACTACCGCAACCACGGCGCCGATTTTGGCCGGGTGCTGGTCGGCATGCAGGTTCCGCCGGCCGATCGCCAGGCCTTCCAGGGTTTTCTGGCGCGGCTGGGTTACGAATACGTGGATGAAACGGGCAATCCGGCCTACCGGATGTTCCTCGGCTGAAAGCCGTGGCCGGCGCTAGCCGGCTGCGGAAACCCGCTCGTCTTCCAGGAGCGTGGCGTTGATGGCCCGCTGGCGCTTGCTCATGAAGGGCTTTTCGGCCCAGGTGTAGAACACCCCGCACAGGGCCAGGGTTGCGGCCACGCTCAGGAGGGGATTCAGCGGATTGGACGCGGGCAGGATCTGGCGCACGATCATGCCCGGCAACTGCACGATGATCCCGTGCAGCAAATACACCGAATACGAGATCACGCCGAGATACGCGGCAGGTTTGAGCAGCCAGCGCAGCGCCCGGTTGCCGCCTTCCCGTGCGGCCTCCAGGCCCTCGCCGAAGGGCGCCGCGAGCCACAGCACCAGTGCGCAGATCAGCGCAAAGCCCAGGCCTGCCGACGGAAAGAAGCGCTCCAGCACATCGGCCAGCGAGCCCAGGTAGGCCAGTTGCAGCAAGCTGCCGAGGATCAGCACCACGCCCAGCGCGGCCACGATCCGGCTCTTGCCCGGAAATAGCCGGGCGGCCTGCCAGCCGTTCCGGGCCAGGTATTGCAGCGCGATTCCGACCGCGAACATCGGCCAGAAATGAATGAACAGGCCACTGTTGAGCGGCAGCGGCCAGGCCAGCAAGAGCAGGCTGGCGCCGCTCACAAGGGCGATGATCAGGCGGAAATGCGCCCGGAAAAGCAGCGCCAGATAGACGCACAGGTAAAACTGGAATTCGATCGCCAGCGTCCAGTAAACCGCATTGACCTGGTTGAACTGGCCCTGCAGGTCGTCGCCGACCGCCATGAAAACCTTGACGAGGCTCACCAGCTGCACCCAGTCGATGGCGCCGAGCGCCAGAAAGCGCGGTTCGGGCATTTCGTACATGCCGGACTTCAGGGCCGAGACCGCCGCAAGAAGGTAAGGCACCGCCAGCACCACCAGGATGGATAGCCAGAACGGCGGAAAAATGCGCAGGAAGCGCCGCTTGAGGAAGGCGCCGGCGCTTTCGCCCTTGCGCAGGGTGGCCTCGGCCGACGCCGAAATGACATAGCCCGAGATGACGAAAAACAGCGGCACGCCCAGGCTGCCGAAACGCACGATATCGGCCAGCACGGGCATGCTGGCCTCGAGTCCGCCGCGCACGTGAAACAGGAATACGAGCAGCGCCGCGATGCCTCGCGCCATGTCCAGAAGCAGGTTCATCCACTCACCATTCAACTCGGGCGCCTGCCGGAAGGCGGGCCGCCAACGGGCTGCCTGTCGTGCAGCCGCCGCGGATTGTCGCACGCCAGCGCGGGGCTCCAGCCTGGCAGGGTGTGAGCATGTGCTTCAGCGTGGCAGGCTGCACACTCGCGTCGATGCTGCAGTGCGAAAAGCCGCCTAACGCCCGCCGCGCCACACCGACAGCAGCACCCACAGCCCGCCCAGCATGGCGCCAATGAAGCCGAGGAGGCCCAGCAACGAGGTGGAATCGCCCCGTTCGACGGTCATGGCGATCGACGACCCGATGATCAGCGCGGCGGTCACGATGCCTATCGTCAGCCGGCTGGCGGCGCGGTCGAGCTGGTCGCCAAAGGCCTTGAGCGGCGGAATGTCGACCTCCACGTGCAGGCTGCCGCGGCGCGCCGAGCGCAGCAGGCGGCCCAGATCCTGGGGCAGGCCGGCCAGCAGGTCGACGGCTGAAGTCAGGGCCCGCCAGCCGCGCCGGGCGATGGCCGACGGGGCGTGGTGGGCGAACAGCACCTGCCTGAGAAAAGGCGCCGCTTCGGTGGCGATGTCGAAATCCGGGTCGAGCTGGCGGCCCAGGCCTTCGAGGGTGATGAAGGCCTTGACCATCAGCGCCAGGTCGGGCGGCAGCGCCAGGCCGTGCTCGCGCAGGATGGTCACCACGTCGGCCAGCATGGCGCCGAAGTCGAGCTGCCTGAGTGGCACGCCGTGGTATTCGTCGACGAAGCGTTCGATCTCGTCGCGCAGCGCGGCGGCGTCGCCGTTGGCGTCGCTGCTCCAGCCCAGGAGCACCTCGGCCACCAGGCTCGCGTCGCGGTCCACCAGGCCGTGCATCAGCTCCGCGACCTCGTAGCGGCGCTGCTCGGGCAGGCGCCCGACCATGCCGAAATCGATGAAGCCCAGGCGGTTGCCGGGCAGATAGAACACGTTGCCCGGGTGCGGGTCGGCGTGGAAGAAGCCGTCCTCGAGCATCATTTTCAGCACCGCGGCGGCGCCGCGCCGGGCCAGCAGCTTGCGGTCGAAACCCTCGCCAAGCGCCGCCACGTTGCGGCCGGGAATGCCCTCGATGAAATCCTGCACGTTGAGCCGCTCGCCGGTCCATTCCCAGTGGATGCGCGGCACGACGATCTCGGGGTGATCGGCAAAGCTGGCGGCGATGCGCTCCGCGTTGCGTCCTTCGGCCGAAAAATCGAGTTCGCGACGCAGCGACTGCGCAAACTGGCGCACCACCTCCCGCGGCCGGTAGCGGCGCAGGTCGGGGGCCTCGGTTTCGATGATCTCGGCAAGCCGGCCGAGGAGGCGCAAATCGGCCTCGATGACCGGCCGGATGCCCGGCCGCCGCACTTTCAGCACCACCGCGGTGCCGTCGGCCAGCCGGGCCCGGTGCACCTGCGCCAGCGATGCCGCCGCCAGCGGCTCGGTGTCGAGTTCGGCAAACACGGTTTCCGGTGCCTGGCCCAGGTCTTCGGCCAGCTGGGCGCGGATGTCGGCAAACGGCACGGCCGGCGCGGCATCCTGCAATTTGCCGAACTCGGCGATCCACTCGGGCGCAAACAGGTCGCCTCGCGTGGCGAGGATCTGCCCCAGTTTGACAAAGGTCGGCCCCAGTTCTTCCAGCGCCTGGCGCACCCGCTGCGGGGGCTCCAGCCGGGCCAGGTGTTCGGGGCCGCGCAGGTTCAGGTGCAGCGCGGTCCTGCCCGTTCCAGCGCCCGGGCCATGCCCAGCCGCTGCACCAGATCGCCAAACCCGTAGCGGATGAGCACCGCCGCAATGTCGTGCACCCGGCCCAGGTCACGGGCGGCGCCGAGGGCTTCCCGGAGCATCAGCGGAGGCTCCGGGGGCGGGGGGAGGCGGTGGCGAGTGGCATGGCTGCGGTTCCGGTGAGGGGAAATAACTGAGGGACGATTGATCAGGCCGGCCGGCCAGTCAAGCACAGCATGGCCGGCCCTACCCCGCCATCGCCCGCCTCATCCAGGCGCTGGCCCCATCCACGGCAATCGCCATCGCCAGCATCGTCAGGATGACCGTGCTGGCCTGGGCCTCGTGGAACAGCGAGAGGCTGTAGTAAAGCAGCGCCCCGAGGCCGCCGGCGCCCACAAAGCCGAGGATCGCCGCCATGCGGATGTTCATTTCCCAGCGGTACAGCGCGTAGGCGAGCCACTGGGGGGCGACCAGCGGCAAGGTGCCGTAAAGAAAGCTGGCCAGCGCCGGGGCGCCGCTGCCGGCAAGCGCCCGGGCGGGGGCCGGCGGGGTGTTTTCGAGGGCTTCGGCAAACAGGCGGCCGAGCACGCCGGTGGTGTGCAGCGCCAGCGCGAGGGTGCCGGCAAAGGGGCCGAGGCCGGCGGCGAGCACCATCAGCGTGGCCCACACCAGCTCGGGCACCGAGCGCAGCAGGTTGAGCACGAAGCGGGCCGCGGAACGGGCCACGAGGCCCTGGCGCCCGGCCGCCGGCAGCGCCAGCGCGGCACCGGCCAGCGCGGCGATGAGGGTGCTGAGCAGCGAGATGGCCAGGGTTTCGAGGGCCGCCAAGCCAACCCTGCCGAGAAACTCCGGCGACAGATCGGGCGGGAAGAAGCGCTGCACAAAGTCTGCCGCCTCGCCGGCCGCGGCGCCCGAGAACAACGCCCCCAGGGGCATGTCGAGGTAGGCAAAGCTGGCCCACACGGCGGCCAGCACCAGCGCGATGGACAGCAGCGGGCCGGTGGAGACGCCGGGCTTCACCGGGAGCGCTCCGGGGCGGCGTGCCCCAAGTCATGTCGTATCACGTGTTTTTGCCCTGCAAACCTGTTTTGGGCGGATTTTACCCCGCTCAACCCTTCACGCAGACCACCTGGCGCAGGGTGTGCACCACTTCCACCAGTTCGGACTGGGCCGCCATCACCGCGTCGATATCCTTGTAGGCCATCGGGATTTCATCGATCACGTCGGCGTCCTTGCGGCATTCGACGCCGACGGTGGCGCGCACCTGGTCGGCGACGGTGAAGTGCTTTCTGGCCTGGGTGCGGCTCATGGTGCGGCCGGCGCCGTGGCTGCACGAGCAAAACGCCTCTTCGTTGCCCAGGCCGCGCACGATGTAGCTTTTGGCGCCCATCGAGCCGGGGATGATGCCGAGCTGGCCCCGGTGGGCGGCCACGGCGCCCTTGCGGGTGACGAAGATGGTGTGCCCGAAATGGGTTTCGCGCTGCACGTAGTTGTGGTGGCAATTCACCGCCTCCACGTCGGCCACGAAGGGCTTGGCGATGATCCGCCGGGCCGCGGCGACCACGTTGTGCATCATCAGCGCCCGGTTGTGGCGGGCAAAATCCTGCGCCCAGCCCACGGCTTCGACGTAGTCGTCGAAATGCCGGCTGCCCTCCGTGAAATAGGCCAGATCCCGGTCGGGCAGGTTCTGGATGTGCTGGCGCATGTCGTCCCGCGCCAGCTCGATGAACAGGTTGCCGATGGCGTTGCCCACGCCCCGCGAGCCCGAATGCAGCATGAACCACACCTGCCCCGCCTCGTCGATGCACACCTCGATGAAGTGATTGCCCGTGCCGAGGGTGCCCAGGTGCAGGCGGTTGTTGGTGCGTTCGAGCTGCGGATATTTTTGGGTGATGCGCGCAAAGCCGGCCACAAGCTCGCGCCACATGGCATCGACGGCGGCCGGCGCTTCGGCCCACGCGCCGGCGTCGCGCTTGCCGAGGCATCGTGCCGTGGGGCACGGCGGCCTCGATGGCGCAGCGCAGCGCGTGCAGATTGTCGGGCAGCTCGGCTGCGCTGAGCGAGGTGCGCGCGGCCATCATGCCGCAGCCGATATCGACGCCCACCGCGGCCGGAATGATCGCGCCGACAGTGGGAATCACGCTGCCGATGGTGGAGCCCTTGCCCAGGTGCACGTCGGGCATCACCGCCAGGTGGTGGAAGATGAAGGGCAGGCGGGCGGTGTTCAGCAGTTGCTGCCGCGCCGCGTCCTCGACGGGCACGCCGCGGGTCCACAGCTTGATTGGCGCACCGCCGGGAACGGGAAGGGTGTCGTGCTGGCTCATGGCCGGGATTATCCGGCTTTACCTGCCGCCCGCCGCATCGGCCGGCAGAAATTGCGGCTTGGCGGGGGAGAGAAGTCCAGCCTAAAGTAGGAAGAGTGGCCGGCGCCCTGCCCGGCCTGTTCCGCCATGAAACTCCACCAGCTCTCCGTTTCCGAAGCCCTCGCCAGCGTGCGCAGTTCGGCGCAGGGGCTGGCTGCGTCCGAGGCGGCGGCGCGGCGGGTCGAATACGGCCCCAACCGGGTCGAGCCGCTGGCGCGGGAATCCGCGTGGCTGCGGCTGCTGAAGGAATTTACCCACCTCTTCTCGATCATCCTGTGGATCGCCGCCGGGCTGGCCTTTCTGGCCGACTGGTTCGAGCCCAGCCAGGGCATGGCCCGCGTCGGCTGGGCGGTGGTGCTGGTGATTCTCGTATCCGGGCTGTTCTCGTTCTGGCAGGAGGTGCGCGTCGAACGCACGCTGGCGGCCTTGCAGGGGCTGTTGCCGCAACAGTGCGAAGTGCTGCGCGACGGCGCGGTGGCCCGGCTGGCGGCCGAGGCGCTGGTGCCGGGCGACGTGGTGCTGCTGGCCCAGGGCGACAACGTGCCGGCCGATTGCCGGCTGATCGAGGCGTTCGGGCTGCGCGTCAACCGGGCCACCGTCACCGGCGAATCGCGCCCGCGCAGTTGCGACGCCGCGCCGTCTGCCGAAGAACAGGCGCTGGACGCCCGCAACATCCTGCTGGCCGGCACTTCGGTGGTGTCCGGGCAGGGCCGGGCGGTGGTGTTCGCCACCGGCGCTCACACCGAGTTCGGGCGCATCGCCCACCTCACCCAGGCCGCCGCCGGCGAGGATTCGCCGCTGCGCCGCGAGATCGCCCGCCTGAGCCGCAGCATCGCGATCCTTGCGCTGTGCATCGGCGCGGCTTTCTTCGTGATCGGGCAGATGGCCGGGGTGCCCTTCTGGCGCGACACCATCCTGTCGCTGGGCATCATCATCGCGCTGGTGCCCGAAGGCCTGCTGCCAACCCTGACGCTGTCGCTGGTCCTCGCCGCCCAGCGCCTGGCCCGCAAGAACGTGCTGATCCGCCACCTGCCGTCGGTCGAAACCCTCGGCTCGGTGACGGTGATCTGCACCGACAAAACCGGCACCCTCACCGAAAACCGCATGCGCGCCAGCCGCGTCGTGCTGGGCCTTGAGGCGCTGGATGCGGCCGCGCTGGCGGCCCGGCCCGATCTCGTCGCGGCCCACCCGCTGTTCTTCCGGGTTGCCCGGTGGTGCCAGGATCTGACCGAAACCCGCGACAACGGCCACAGCCGCTTCGACGGCGACCCGCTGGAAATCGCCCTCGTCGAGATGAGCGCAGCCTTCGCCCCGCCGCCGCCCGCCCGCAGCGAGGAATGGCCCTTCGACTCCGAGCGCATGCGCCAGTCGGTGCGCTACCCCGATGCCGCCGGCCCGCTGCTGGTGTGCAAGGGCGCACCGGAAAGCGTGCTGCCCCTGTGCGAAACCATCCTGCTGCCCGCCGGCCCCGCGCCCCTCGACACGGCCACCCGCGCCCGCCTTCAGCGCGCCCAGGACGACATGGCCGAAGCCGGCCTGCGGGTGATCGCCCTGGCCGCCCGCCGCCTGCCGGCAGAGTGCCCGCCGGGCCTTGAAGAGCAGGCGCTCGCCCTGTGCGGCCTGGTCGGCAT
>JADKKC010000047.1 GCA_016720685.1 Zoogloea sp. | reverse complement strand
GAAATCGCTGAGGGGACGACGATCGGGCCGCATGTCGTTGTCGAGGGCCATACCCGAATCGGCAGCAATAACCGGATTTTCCAGTTCTGCTCGATCGGCTCCGAGCCGCAGGACAAGAAATACGCTGGCGAGCCGACACGGCTCGAGATCGGCAACGGCAATACGATTCGCGAGTTCTGCAGCTTCAGCACCGGCACCGCGCAGGATGGTGGCCTGACCCGCGTCGGTAACGACAACTGGATCATGGCCTATGTGCATGTGGCCCATGACTGCATGGTCGGCAGCAACACCATCTTTGCCAACAACGCGACCCTGGCTGGCCACGTGAGCGTGGGCGACTGGGCAATTCTCGGCGGCTTTACCGGCGTGCATCAGTTCGTGCGGGTCGGTGCGCACAGCTTTTGCGGTGTCGGCACCGTGCTGCTGCAGGATTTGCCGCCGTTCGTGACGGTGTCCGGTAATCCGGCTTCGCCCCACGGGATCAACAGCGAAGGTCTCAAGCGGCGGGGATTCAGCAGTGCCGGGATCATGGCCATCAAGCGAGCCTATAAAATCCTGTACCGCAGCGGCCTGACCCTCGACGAGGCGCGGCGGCAGATTGCCGAGACGGTCGCCGAGGCGCCGGAGTTGCAGCCGTTTTCAGACTTCATCGCCGAATCCGGGCGTGGCATCGTTCGTTAATCCATGGCTTTGCGCATCGCCATGGTGGCGGGCGAGGCGTCCAGCGACCTCCTCGCCAGTCACCTGATCCGGGCGCTCAAGCGCCATTTGCCGGATGCGGTGTTTTTCGGTATCGGCGGGCCCAAGATGCAGGCGGAAGGCTTCGAGGCCTGGTGGCCTGCAGAGAAGCTTTCGGTTCACGGCTATGTGGATGCCCCTCAAGAATTACCGGGAGCTGTCGGGCATCCGCCGCGATCTGCGTGACCGGCTGATTGCCGATCCGCCGGCCGCCTTCATCGGCGTGGATGCACCCGACTTCAGTTTGTGGCTCGAAAAGCGCCTGAAGGACAAGGGCATTCCGGCAATCCACTTCGTCAGTCCGTCGATCTGGGCCTGGCGCAAGGGCCGGCTGAAGGGTATCGCCCGTTCGGTCAGCCACATGTTGTGCCTGTTTCCCTTCGAGCCTGAGCTCTACAAGACAGCCGGCGTGCCGGTGACCTATGTCGGGCATCCGCTGGCCGACGTCTTTCCGCTGGAGCCGGATCGGGCCGGAACCCGCGAATTGCTGCAGATTCCTGCAGGCGGACCGGTGTTTGCCTTCCTGCCGGGCAGCCGTCAGTCCGAGGTGCGCAATCTTGCCGACACCTACATCGCGACTGCAGCCATTCTTCACGAGCGCCATCCGAAGGCCCGTTTCCTCGTACCGCTGGCGACGCGTGAAACGCGGCTGCTTTTCGAGGACGCGCTGCGTCGTCATGCCAATCTCGATTTGCCGATCCGCATCCTGTTTGGTCACGCCGTCGAGGCAATGATCGCCGCCGACGTGGTGTTGGTGGCGAGCGGTACGGCCAGCCTGGAAGCGGCGCTTCTCAAGCGCCCGATGGTCATCACCTACAAGATCGGCAAGTGGTCGTTCAAGCTGATGCGCCGCATGGCCTACCTGCCGTGGGTGGGGCTTCCCAACGTGCTGGCGGGGCGTGAAGTGGTGCCGGAAATCCTGCAGGACGCAGCCACGCCCCAGACTTTGGCTGATGCGCTGGATGGCTGGCTGGCCGATCCCGAGCGCAGCGCCGAGGTCGTCCGGATATTCACCGACATGCATCTGCTATTGCGCCAGAACACCGCCGACAAGGCCGCCGCTGCGATCCTTCCGTATCTGCGGGAGAGTCGGCGCTGATGGAAAAACTGTGTGGTGTCGACGAGGCGGGTCGAGGGCCCCTCTGCGGGCCGGTGGTCGCGGCGGCGGTGATCCTCGATCCGGCACGCCCGATTGCGGGACTTGCCGATTCCAAGAAGTTGAGCGAGAAGCGTCGCGAACAACTGGCCATCGAGATTCGCGAAAAAGCCCTGGCCTGGTGCATCGCCGAGGCCAGCGTCGAGGAGATCGACCGACTCAATATTCTTCATGCAACGATGCTCGCGATGCAGCGCGCAGTGGCCGGGCTGGCGCTGGTGCCTGACCGGGTACGGGTGGATGGCAACCGCTGCCCGCGGCTCGAGGTGCCCTGCGAAGCGGTGGTGAAGGGTGATTCCCTGGTTGCAGAAATCTCGGCAGCGTCCATTCTGGCCAAGACGGCGCGGGATGCGCAGTTGCTCGAACTGGACAAGCTTTATCCCCAGTATGGTCTCGCCGGCCACAAGGGCTACCCGACGGCGGCCCATCTGGCTGCGCTGCGGGCCCACGGGGCCTGCGACATCTATCGCAAGAGTTTTGGCCCGGTGCGGGACGTGATCGCCAATCCGCCGCTGTGGACCGACGAGGACTGAACGTGAAATTCCATCATGTGTTGTTGTTCGTACATCTGGCTGGCGTGATCGTGTGGGTCGGCGGCATGAGTTTTGCCCAATTCTGCCTTCGTCCGGCGGCGCTCGCCCTGCCGCCTGCCCAGCGTCTCGTCCTGTGGAGCGGGGTGTTCAGGCGATTCTTTCCGCTGGTCTGGCTGGCAATTGGTGCGATTGTTCTTTCGGGTTTCGCGATGCTGATCGAAGTCGGCATGGCTCGCGCGCCGCTGGCGTGGCATGCCATGGCCGGAACCGGGCTGCTCATGACCGCGGTTTTTGCGAGCATCTGGTTTGGTCCCTGGCGCGCTTTGCAGCGCGCGGTGGCCGCCGAGAGCTGGGCGCAGGGTGCCCAGGCCCTCAACCAGATCCGCCAGCGAGTGATGTTCAATCTTGTTCTCGGCGCATTGACCGTGTTGCTGGCAACCCTCGGCCTGGCCTTCTGAGTCGTGAAGCCGATCAGCTCACGCGACAACGCCACGGTCAAGCACCTGCACGCCCTCGCCACCTCGGCGCGGGCGCGGCGCGGGAGCGGTGAAACCCTGATCGATGGAGCCCATCTGCTTGGCGTCGCGCTGGAGCGGGGTGTTCAGCCGAAGATGGTGGTGGTGAGCGAGAGCGGTCGCGGGCAGGCGGAGATTGCCGCGCTGCTCGAGGCTTGCTCCGCTTTCAACTGCATCGAGTTGCCGGATCGCCTGTTTGCGCACGTGAGTCCGGTGGATGCGCCGAGCGGCGTGCTGGCGGTCATCACGATTCCGCCGCCCGCGCCGGAGCTTTCAGTGACCGGCAGCTGCGTCGTGCTGGATGGCGTACAAGACCCCGGCAACCTGGGTAGCATCCTGCGCACCGCTGCGGCGGTCGGCGTGGCTGACGTGCTGCTTGCGCCCGGCTGTGCCCAGGCCTGGTCACCGCGGGTGTTGCGGGCGGCGATGGGTGCGCACTTCGGCTTGCGCATCTTTGAGAACGTCGATGCCCAGGCGGTGCTGGCCGGTTTTTCAGGAGCGATTCTGGCGGCCGATCTGCAGGATTCGGTCGAGCTTTACGAGCTGGATTTGCGTGGCCCGGTGGCCTGGCTGTTTGGCTCGGAAGGCCAGGGACTTTCTTCGGCCATGGTGGCGCTGGCCACACAGCGGGTGCTGATTCCCATGCCGGGCGGCATGGAATCGCTCAATGTGGGCGTGGCGGCCGGCGTGTGTCTTTTTGAGCAGCTGCGCCAGCAGCGTGGGTTGGCTCAGCAATGAGGTTTTTTGGGGGCTTGCGATTCGACTGCGTTTGATGAATACTATAGGTATCATTTAATTTAATTACCCTATAAGTAATATTTAAAACAGTCGCCCACCAAAGGAGAGCAGCAATGCCGAGCTACGTTCTGTTGAACAAGTTGAGCCCCACTGGTTTTGAAACACTGCATAAGAACCCCGATCGTCTCGATGTGGTTCAGGCCGAGATCGAAAAAATGGGTTGTAAGGTCATCGCCCAGTACGCCTTGCTCGGCGAGTATGACTTTCTGACAATCATCGAGGCGCCGGACAACGAGACGGTTGCCCACATGTCGGTTGACCTGAGTTCCCGTGGCACGTCCACTCGAGTGACCATTCCGGCGATTCCTGTGGATGTCTTCAAGGCCACGCTCAAGGGGCCGGTCCATTTGGCCAAGTAGGTAGCAGATAGTCGCAAGTTTCCTGATTATTGAAGGCGCCGCGAGGCGCCTTTTTCACGACGTACGTGCGGGCTGGACTGGAAATTTCAGAGAGTGGGCGACCGCGGCGGCGTCGCCGCCTGGCTGGAAGGGCACGACGCCAAGCAGCGGTGCTGACAGGCGTCGCGTGAGGGCTTCCAGGTTCTGGTCGAAGCGCAGCATGGCCGGATCGATCTGGTTGGCGACCCAGCCAGCCAGGCCAAGGCCGCGGGCTGCAATGGCCTCGGCGGTAAGCAGCGCATGGTTGATGCAGCCGAGGCGCATGCCCACCACCAGGATCACCGGCAGGCCCAGGTCGCGGGCCAGGTCGGCGGTGTCGTAGTCCTCGCCCAGCGGCACGCGGAATCCGCCCACGCCTTCCACCAGCACCACATCGGCCTGCTTCTTCAGCGCCGCAAAAGCCTCTCGAATCTTGCCGGGCTCAATCACCACGCCATCTTCGGCTGCGGCAATGTGCGGCGCGATGGGGCTGGCGAGGCAGATCGGGTTGAGCAGCGCGAGGCCGGGGTCGAAGCTGCCGGCTGCGCGCAGGCGGGCGGCGTCTTCGTTGATGAATTCACCCTTCACCATTTCGGCACCGGCCGCGACCGGCTTCATGCCAAGGGCCGTGAGCCCCTTTGCGCGCACGGCGTGGAGGAGGGTGCAGGTGACGAAGGTCTTGCCGATCTCGGTATCGGTGCCGGTGATGAAGAAGGCGGTCATTTCGAATTCCGATTCAGATTTTTTCGGCAATGAGCCAGAAGGTGTCGTAGGAGGCCGGGAGCCCGTTGGGGCCGCGGTAGGCCTCGTAGGCGGCGACGAGGCGGAGCCAGGCGGATTTGCCGAGGGGGGCCCGATGCGCTGCGCCGGTCTGGTGGGCGCCGAGGGTCTTGATGTCGGAGAGCAGGTTGCGCAGGTCGGGCGCCCAGGCGTGGAGGGTGCGACGTTCGCTATTCAACACGCGAAGGCCGGCGGATTCGGCGGCCTTGATAATGGCTTCGGGGGGCTGAAAGTTCAGCACGTGTTCGTTGTTGTCCACGTGCAGGAAGGCTTCGCGCAGCTCGCCGAGGGTGCCGGGGCCGAGGGTGGCGAGCCATAGCTGGCCGCTGGGACGCAGGCTGCGCGCGAGTTCCGGCAGGGCTCGCTGCGGGTTGCACCACTGCAGCGCGTAGCTGGACCACAGGGCGTCGAGGCTGGCACCGGCGATCGGCAGGTGTTCAAGGTCGGCGCACAGGGGGCGGGCGAGGCCCGGCGCGTGCTGGCGGAGCATGGCCGGGGCGAAGTCGAGGGCGAGGAGATCGGCGGCCGGGAAGCTGCGCTTGAGGCCGGCGAGCGCGTAGCCGGTGCCGCAGCCAGCGTCCAGAATGCGGTCGGGCGAAAAATCCTGAGATGAAACGAGGGCGAGCAGGTGATCGCAGGCGGTGCGCTGCACCGAGGCGACGGCATCGTAATGACCGGCGGCCTTGTCGAAGGCGGCCCGGACGGCGCGCTTCGGGGCGGGCGTTCGAGTCACCGGAAAACCTCGCGAGCGAAGCTTTCGATGAGCGTGGCGCATTCGGTCGGGCGGGAGACGAAAGGTGCGTGACCGGTGTGTTCGAGCACCGACATGCGGCCGAGCGGTAGCGTATCGGCCAGCCATTCGGCGGCCGCGACGGGCATCAGTTTGTCTTCGCTGCCATGCAGCAGGCGCACGGGCTGGGTGATGCTGCGGGCGAGTGCGCGCTGGTCGGTTTCGGCGAGCAGACGCAGGCCGGTGGCGAGCGCCGGCAGGTGGGTGGTGTCGGCGGGGGTGAGGGCCTCGCCCAGTTTTGCGGCGACATTCTTGCGGGCGGCGTCACCGAGGCTTTGGAGTGCGACGAAGCGGCGCTGGGTGGCGGCCGGATCGAGTTCGAAATGGCTCCGGAATTCTTCGAGCGTGGCTTGTGGCAACGCGGCAGGCCAGTTGTCGGCCTGCACGAAGCGGGGGCTGGCGGCGATCAGCACGAGGCGGGCGATTTTTTGATGGGCGTGCACGGCGAGGTGCATGCCGAGCTGGGCGCCGAGGGACCAGCCGACGAGCATGCTGTCATCCGGAATGTGCTTGAGCAGGGCTTCGGCCCAGCTCTCCAGCGTGTCGCCGGCGGGGGCGGCATTGCCGTGGCCGGGAAGATCGGGGGCGAGGACCGTGAGTTGCGGGTCGAGCTGTGCTTGCAGCGGCGCCCACACGGCGGACGACAGGCCCCAGCCGTGAAGGAGAACGATGGGCCGGGTCATGGGTGCTGCGCCTCCAGCCGCTTGAGGGCTTCGACGAGGCGGTCGACCTGCGCAAAGCTGTGCGCCGCCGACAGGGTGATGCGCAGCCGTGCCGCGCCCCTGGGCACCGTGGGCGGGCGAATGGCCGGCACCCACAGGCCTTCGGCTTCGAGGGCGCGGGAGACGGCCAGGGTTTCGTGGTTGTCGCCGATGACGACCGGCTGGATCGGGGTGTCGGAGGGCAGCAGTTGCCAGCGTTCGAGGCGCAGGCTGCTTTTGAGGCGCCCGATGAGGGCCGCGAGGTGGGCGCGGCGGGCGTCGCCGTGTTCGATCAGGTCCAGCGCGGTGAGCAGGGTGTCGGCCAGCAGTGGCGGGGCGCCGGTGGTGAAAATGTAGCTGCGGCTCTTGTTGACCAGCCATTCGATGAGGCTGCGCTCACCGGCGACGAAAGCGCCGGAAACGCCGGCGGCCTTGCCGAGGGTACCCATGTAGATCAGGCGCTTCGAGTGCAGCGCGAAATGTGCGAGGCAGCCGCGCCCCTGCGGTCCGAGCACGCCGAAGCCGTGGGCGTCGTCCACCAGCAACCAGGCCTTGTGGGCTTCGGCGAGGGCGAGGAGCTCGGGCAGCGGGGCGAGGTCGCCGTCCATGCTGAACACGCTGTCGGTGACGATCAGCTTGCGCGGCGCGCTGG
Source organism: Zoogloea sp. (assembly GCA_016720685.1). GTDB lineage: Bacteria > Pseudomonadota > Gammaproteobacteria > Burkholderiales > Rhodocyclaceae > Zoogloea. The sequence continues at coordinate 10,673 of JADKKC010000047.1, read as the reverse complement.
ATGCAGCCAGGCGCGCGGCGAGGGCGTTGAGGTCGCAGTGCGGATAGCGGATGAAATCGGCGCGGGAGAGCAGCGCGGCGTCGATCAGGGAGGCGTGGTTCACCTTGTCGGCGAAGATGGCGTCGCCGCGCCCGACCAGCGCCGGCATCACGCCGATGTTGGCCATGTAGCCGGTGGAAAAGTACAGCGCGTCGTCCATGCCGGTGAAGGCGGCGAGGCGGGTTTCGAGGGCCTGGTGGCGGCGTAGTGGCCGCTGACCAGGTGCGAGGCGCCGGAGCCGACGCCCCAGTGGCGGGCGCCCTGGGCAAGGGTGTCGATCAGCGCCGGTTCGGCGGCAAGGCCGAGGTAGTCGTTGGAGCAGAAGGCGAGGACGGGATCGGGACGATCGGCCACATGTATCGGGTGCGCAGGGCGTGGTGACGATGCGACGGCGGCGGCGCAGGCCGGCAGCGTCGAGATCGGCAAGGTTTGCCTGGATTTCGTCCAGCGGGTCTGCGCTTTTAAATGGCGTGGGCTCAGCCAAGGCTGGCCTCCAGGGCGGCAGCCGTCTGGCCGGCGAGGTGGGCGATCTCGTCGTCGGAGACGATGTAGGGCGGCATGGTGTAGACGGTGTTGCCGATGGGGCGCAACAGGAGTTCGCGCTCAAGGGCGGCGCCGAAGAAGCGGCGGGCAAAACCGGTGGGGGCGCCGTCCACATCGAAGGCGAGGATCATGCCCTGCTGACGCAGGTTGCGAACCTGGGGGTGGGCGCCTAGCGCGGCGCTGAAGGCGTCCTTGAGGCGAGCGGATTTGCTCTGGTTGGCGGCAATCACATCGTCCTGCCCGAAGATGTCGAGCGTCGCCAGCGCGGCGCGGCAGGCCAGCGGGTTGCCGGTGTAGGAGTGCGAGTGCAGGAAGCCGCGCGCGGTGTCGTCGTCGTAGAAGGCCTTGAAGACGTCGTCGGTGGTGAGCACGATCGAAAGCGGCAGGTAACCGCCGGAGATGCCTTTCGACAGGCAGAGGAAATCCGGCCAGATGCCGGCCTGCTCGCAGGCGAAGAAGGTGCCGGTGCGCCCGCAGCCGACGGCGATCTCGTCGGCGATGAGGTGCACCTGGTGGCGCCTGCAGATATCACGGGCGAGGCGCAGGTATTCCGGGTCGTACATGACCATGCCGGAGGCGCACTGCACCAGCGGTTCGACGATCAGTGCGGCGGTCTGGCCGGCGTGCTCGGCGAGGTGGGCGTCGAGCGCGGCAGCGGCGCGGCGGGCCACGTCGGCGGCGCTTTCAAAGGGCTGCGCGTTGCGGGCGTCGGGGCTGGGTACGCAACTGCCGGCGCGCACCAGCGGCGCGTAGGCGTCGCGGAAGAGGGCGACATCGGTGACGGCCAGCGCACCCACGGTTTCGCCGTGGTAGCTGCCCTGGATGCTGACAAAGCGGTTTTTTTCGGGCTGGCCGTGGTTGCGCCAGTAGTGGGCGCTCATCTTGAGGGCGATTTCGGTGGCCGAGGCGCCATCCGACGCGTAGAAGGCGTGGCCGAGACGGTGGCCGGTGAGGGCGGCGAGGCGTTCCGAGAGTTCGACGACCGGCTCATGGGTGAAGCCGGCCAGCATGACGTGTTCCAGCGTGTCCAGTTGCTGCTTGAGGGCGTTGCCGATGCGCGGGTTGGCGTGGCCGAAGAGATTGACCCACCAGGAGCTGATGCCGTCGAGGTAGCGGCGGCCATCCATGTCGTAGAGCCAGGCGCCTTCGCCACGCTTGATCGGTACCAGCGGAAGTTGTTCGTGGTGCTTCATCTGGGTGCAGGGGTGCCAGACGGCGGCGAGGGAGCGGGCGAGGAAGCTGGGGTTGACTGAGCGGTGCGGCATGGGCAATCCGGATGCAGGCTGAAAGCGACAAGTGGAGCGGCCGGGATTCGGCGGCTCCACTTGTCGGGCCGGGCAGGTTTTAGTACGAGTAGATGCTGAGGCTGTTGCTGCCGACCGCGGTGTAGGTGTTCTGGGCGTTGAGCAGGCCGAAGATGGTTTCGGTGGTGGCGGGCTTGGTTGGCGGCACGACCCAGCTCACGCAGGGGATCTCGCAGGTGAAGATGGCGCCGTTGGTGCCCGCGGCAACCAGGCGAGAACCCGCGGATGCGGCGTGGAACGAGCCGGCGAGGGTCTGGGCGCTCCAGGCGTTGTCGTCGGTGCGGGTGAGCACGGTGCCGTCGGATCCCACCGCGACGAAGGCGTAGGTGATGATGCTGTTGGCGACATGGGTAACGGCGGCAACGCTTTTCAGCGCACCCGACTGGGTGGTGGCCGTCCAGTTGCTGCCGTCGGTGCTGGTGAGCACTGTGCCGCCGTCGCCGACCGCAACCCATTCACCCTTGGCGGAGTAGGCCACGCCGTAAAGATTGGCGCTGGTGGCCGGGGTGATGGCATTGGCTGCGCTCCAGCTGGTGCCGTCGGTCGAGTAACGGATCGTGCCGTTGTCGCCGACCGCGACCACCAGGCTTGAACCGTTGTTGGCGACGGCGTTGAGGGTGTTGCTGGTGCCGGTGACGGTGCTGTCGAGGGTGGTCCAGTTGTTGATGTCGGAGCTGTAGGCCACGCTGCCCGCCGTGCCGACAGCGATGTATTTACTGGGGCCGACGGCGTAGACGATGCCCTTGAGGTCGATGCCGCCGGAAACCTGCGTGCCGGTCGGGCTGATCCAGTTGAGGGGCTGGAGTACGCCGGAGTCGATGGCGCCGTAGCTGCGTTTGCCATCGATGTCGGGCGTTGTGTAGATCTTGCCGCCATGGCCGACTGCGACGTAGGAGTAGGTGCTGACGCTGCTGGTGGTCAGGCCGTAGGCAACGCTGCGCATGAGGGTGCCGCTGCTCACGGAGTTGCCGGCGAGCCATGCGTTGCCTGACAGGCGGGGTGTTTTCGGGCTCAGGCTGGCCACCGGGCCGCCTTCGCCACCGTCAATGCGGCCGTTGAGCAGGAAGTCGTAACTCTTGTCGTTGGTGAGGCCGGTGATGATGTAGGGCGAGGAGATGCCCTTGCCCTTGTCGCCGACCCTGGAGAGGGCGCCGGTAGCTTTCCAGACTTCGCCGTGGCGATGTCGATGGTGCTCGCGGCGTACAACAGCCAGTACTGCACGCCGCCGGCTTCCTGCTTCCAGGTGATCGTGACCTGCGAATCGCCTTCAACGACCTGGAGGTTCTCCGGCATGGCCGAGGAGCTTCCGCCTCCGCCTCCGCCGCCGCAAGCGGATACGAGGGTGGCGGCAATGAGGGCGGGGAGGGCAGCTTTGAGTCGGTTCGGGAACATGGAATGGGCCGGCAATGAACGGATCGAACCGGAATTCTACAACACCGCGGCTGTCCGGCCCGGCTCCAGTGTGCGCTGGAGCGGGGGCCGGATGTGTGGCTCAGTGGGTGATTACGCCGGAGAGTTCCTTCAGCAGGATTTCCTGCGCTGCGCGGCGGGTGGTGCGGGGGTTTTTGCGACGGTAGTGGTTGTCGCCTTCCAGTTCCCAGGCCTGGCAGTTGTCGCCGAGGTAGGGGCGGAGGCCTTCCTTCATGACGCGGCGCTTGACCTTCGGGTCGAGGATGGGAAAGGCCACCTCGATGCGCTTGAAGAAGTTGCGTTCCATCCAGTCGGCGCTGGAGAGGTAGAGCTTCTCGGCGCCGTCGGCGTGGAAGTAGAAGATCCGGTGATGCTCGAGGAAGCGTCCGACGACGGAGCGCACGCGGATGTTTTCCGACAGGCCGGGGACGCCGGGCTTGAGGGCGCACACGCTGCGGGCGATGACGTCGATCTCGACGCCGGCCTGGGAGGCTTCGTACAGGGCTTCGATGGTTTCGGGTTCGAGCAGTGCATTCACCTTGACGATGATGCGGCCCTTGCGGCCGGCCCGGGCAATTTCGGCTTCTTCGCGAATGGCCGCCACGACGTTGGGCTGCAGCGTGAAGGGGGCCTGCCACAGGTGCTTGAGTCGGCCAGCCTGGCCGAGGCCGGTGAGCTGCTTGAAGAGTTCGGCCACGTCGGCGCCGATTTCCTCGTTGGCGGTGAGCAGGCCGAAGTCGGTGTAGAAGCGGGTGGTGCGCGGGTGGTAGTTGCCGGTGCCCAGGTGGACATAACGCCGGAGCGCGCCTTCTTCCCGGCGCACGATCAGCAGCAGTTTGGCGTGGGTCTTGTAGCCGAAGACGCCGTACACCACGTGGGCGCCAACCTCCTCGAGCTGGGCGGCCCAGCTGATGTTGGCTTCCTCGTCGAAGCGGGCCATCAGTTCGAGCGCGACGGTGACTTCCTTGCCCTTCTGGGCCGCGCGCACAAGATGTTCCATCAGCACGGAGTCGGTGCCGGTGCGGTAAACCGTCATCTTGACGGCAACCACCTGCGGGTCGTCGGCGGCAGCCTTGAGCATTTCGATAACGGGCTCGAAGCTCTGGAACGGGTGGTGGAGCAGGATGTCCTCGCGGCGGATGGCGGCGAAGATGTTCTCGCGCTTGTCGAGGCCTTTCGGGCGTGCCGGCTGGAAAGGGCGGTATTTCAGGTCGGGGCGTTCGACCCAGTCAGGAACCTGGTTGAGGCGCACCGGATTGACCATGCCGGGCACGCGGTAGACGTCTTCCGGGCCGAGCCCGAACTGCCGCATCAAGAAGCTGGCCATGGCGCTCGAGCAGTTGTCGGCCAGCTCCAGGCGCACGGCGTTGCCGAAGTGACGTTGCTGCAGTTCGCCCTTGAGGGTGGCGCGCAGATCTTCACCTCTTCTTCGTCCACGAACATGTCGGAGTTGCGGGTGACACGGAACTGGTAGCAGCCGAGCACGTTCATGCCTTCGAACAGCTCGCCCACATGGGCGTGGAGCAGCGAGGACAGGAACACGAAACCGTAATCGACGCCGGTGAGTTCCTGCGGCAGGCGGATGACCCGCGGCAGGGCGCGCGGGGCCTGGACGATGGCAGCGCCGGAGTTGCGTCCGAAGGCATCGCGCCCTTCAAGTTCGACGGCGAAGTTGAGGCTCTTGTTGAGCACCCGCGGGAAGGGGTGGGCCGGATCGAGTCCGATCGGCGTGAGGATGGGCATCACCTCGCGCAGGAAGTAGTCGCGGGCCCAGGCGTGCTGGGCTTCGGTCCACACGCTGCGGCGCAGGAACACGATGCCTTCGTCGGCCAGGGCCGGCAGGATGGTGTTGTTGAGCAGGTTGTACTGCTCGGTGATGATGCCGTGCACTTCGCGGCTGATGCGCCCCTGCAGCGCGGCCGGCGTGAGTCCGTCGGTGGTCAGGACCTGGCTGCCGAGGAGCTGCTGCTCCTTGACCCCGGCCACGCGGACTTCAAAAAATTCGTCAAGGTTGCTCGACACGATGCACAGGAAACGCAGTCGTTCCAGCAGCGGCACCGATGGGTCGGCGGCCTGGGCGAGCACGCGGCGCTGGAATTGCAGCAGCGACAGCTCGCGGTTGATGAAGTGATCGCTGCTGAAGTGGCGTTCGTTGGGGAGCTGTGGCATGGACTTTCCTGTCGAATTTCCCGATGGACCGATAATTATGTGACGTATTTGTTACCGCTGCATGACGCCGTTCATTGAGTTTGATCAACGTCGGGCCGTCACCGGCGGGTGCTAGAATTCGCGGCTCCTGCGCCATCCGGCGCCTTTCCCGCCGCATCCATGACTCGTGAGTTGATCGCCGCCATTGATCTGGGTTCCAACAGTTTTCGCCTGCAGATCGGGCGAATCGTTAATGACCAGATTTATCCCCTCGATGGCATCAAGGAGGCCGTGCGTCTTGCCGCCGGCTTGTCCCCTGACCGAATGCTCGATGCTGCGTCCCAGTTTCGCGGTATCAGCGCGCTGCGCTGCTTCAACGAGCGCATTCGCGACTATCCGCTCGAAGCGGTGCGGGCCGTGGCCACCAACACCCTGCGCGTGGCCAAGAATGCGCCGCACTTCCTGGTGCAGGCGGAAGCCGCGCTGGGCTTCCCGATCGAAGTCATCGCCGGACGCGAAGAGGCGCGGCTGATCTACGTGGGCGTTGCGCACACCCTGCCCAATCCTCACAAGCAGCAACTGGTCGTGGATATCGGCGGCGGTTCGACCGAGTTCGTGATCGGCAAGAGCTTCAAGCCCATCGCGCTGGAATCGCTCTACATGGGCTGCGTCAGCTTTTCGATGCGCTACTTTCCCGAAGGCCGCATCGACAAGCGTGGCCTGCGTGACGCGGAGCTGGCCGCCCAGAAGGAAATCCAGACCATCACCCATGCCTATCGCGAAGTGGGCTGGGACGAGGCGGTGGGCTCCAGCGGTTCGGCCAAGGCGCTGGTGGATATCCTCGAGCTCAACGGCCTTTCCGACGGCGGCATTACCCGCAGTGGTCTCGAGCGCCTGCGCAACCTCATGCTCAAGGCCGGCAGCCTGGACAACCTGCACCTCGAAGGCCTGCGCCCCGATCGCCTGCCGGTGCTGACCGGTGGTTTCGCCATCATGTGGGCGGTTTTCCAGGAGTTCGGCCTCGAGCGCATGACCTTCTCGGAAGGCGCCCTGCGCCTCGGCGTGCTCTACGATCTGCTCGGCCGCTATCACCACCACGACCTGCGCGATGCCACCGTGTCGGCCTTCGTCGAGCGCTACGGTGTCGACCTCGCCCACGCCCGCGAAGTGGCCGAAACGGCGCGGGCCTTCCTGCTGCAGCTCGATCCTTCCGCGGCCGACGACGAGAGCACCGATCGGCGCTTTCTCGAATGGGCGGCAATGCTCCACGAAGTGGGCGTTTCGGTTGCCCATTCCAGCTACCACAAGCACAGCGCCTACATCCTGGGCAACGCCGACATGCCGGGCTTCTCGCGCATGGACCAGGGGCGTCTGGCGCGCATGGTGCTGGCCCACCGGGGCAAGTTGTCGCGGCTCGGCCCCCTCGACCCCGAAAGCCAGGAGTGGCGGTTGATCTTGTGCCTGCGCCTGTCGGCCGTCGTTCACCGGGCCCGTGACGGGCGGGGTGTTCCGCCGCTGCGCCTCAAGCGCGAAGGGCGCGGGTTCGTGATCGTGGCCGATGCCGAGTGGTTGCGCAACCTGCCGCTTACCGCCGCAGCGCTGGACGAGGAAGAACGCCAGTGGCAGACGATCGGCCTGCCCGTGAAGATGCGGGTCGAACGTTCCGCGCCGCGCAGCCCGGCCGGCACCTAGCCGTTCAGCCATGTCCACCCAGCTCCGGGGGGCTCGTCCGCAAGCTGCGATAGACGTCGAAGGGGCGGGGGCCAGGGTGGTGTTGTCCGGCGACTGGACGCTGAGCGTGTTGAACCCCCGTTGCGTCGACATCCGTCGGCAGCTCGAGGCGGCTTCCGGCGCACCGGCCTGGGATCTGGCCGGCGTGAGCCGTCTCGACAGTTTTGGCGCGCTGCTGCTGTGGCGCGCCTGGGGCCGCCGGCGACCGCCGCAACTGGTGCTGCCCGAAGCACTGGAATCCGTCTTCGGCCGGCTGGCCGATCTCGGCGATGCCAGCCTGCCGGTCGAGCCGCCTTACCGTTTTCTGGATGCGACCGCCCATCTCGGCCGGCTGCTGCTCGGCCTGGTGCGCCATCTGGGGCATTTCGTGGTGCTCGTAGGCCAGTTGCTGCTCGATCTGCTCTACCTGCTGCGCAACCGGGAGCACTGGCCCGTGCGCGAAATGTCGGCCAATTTCTACAAGGTGGGTGTCAAGGCGATGCCGGTGACGGCGCTGGTCGGCTTCCTGATCGGCGTCGTGATGTCGTATTTGTCGGCCTTGCAGTTGCGGGCCTTCGGGGCGGATACCTTCATCGTCAATATCCTCGGACTCGGCATCATCCGCGAGCTCGGCCCGGTGCTGGTGTCGGTGCTGGTGGCCGGCCGTTCGGGCTCGGCAATGACCGCCCAGCTCGGCGTGATGCGGGTTACCGAGGAGATCGACGCGCTGACCACGATGGGCGTCTCGCGCTACGTGCGCCTGGTGCTGCCCAAGGTGGTGGCGCTCACGCTGGCGATGCCGCTGCTCACCCTGTGGGGCTCGTCGGTGGCGATCTTCGGCGGCATGGTGTCGGCCTATGTGCAGCTCGACATGAGCTTCGATTATTTTCTGAACGCCTTGCCGCGGGCCGTGCCGGTGGCCAATCTCGTCATCGGCCTGGTCAAGGGCGCGGTGTTCGGCTTGCTCATTGCGCTGGTGGCCTGCCACTTCGGCCTGCGCGTCAAGCCCAATACCGAAAGCCTGTCGGCCAACACGACGGCTTCGGTGGTCACGTCGATCACCGTGGTGATCCTGGTGGATGCCGTCTTCGCCATCGTCACCCGGACCATCGGGCTGCCTTACCGATGAACGCCGCGAGGAACACGCTTCCGGTCGAGCTGAAGGGCTTGTCGACCCGCTTTGGCTCCACCTGGGTTCACCGCAACATCGATTTGGCCGTGCCGGTCGGCGAAGTGGTGGCGCTGGTGGGCGGATCGGGCACCGGCAAGACCACGCTGCTGCGCCAGATGGTGGGCCTCCTGCGGCCGGCCGAGGGCGAGGTGCGTCTCTTCGGCGAGCCGCTGTTTGCCGGCAGCCGCGCCGAGCAACTGGCGCGGCGGCGGCGCTTTGGCATGCTCTTTCAGCAGGGCGCGCTCTTTTCGGCGCTCAATGTGTTTGCCAACGTGGCCTTTCCGCTGCGCGAATTCGGCGTGAGCGACGAAGCCATGCTGCGCGATCTCGTGCTGCTCAAGCTGGCCATGGTCGAGCTTGGGCCTGAGGTGGCCCTGCGCATGCCGGCCGAACTTTCGGGCGGCATGATCAAGCGGGTGGCGCTGGCCCGCGCGCTGGCGCTGGAGCCCGAGTTGCTGCTTCTCGACGAACCGACCGCCGGCCTCGACCCCGACCGCAGCGCCGGTTTCGTGCGCCTGATCCGCGCGCTGCAGAAGGCGCTCGGCCTGACGGTGGTCCTCGTCACCCACGACCTCGACACCCTGGCGGCGCTGGCCACCCGCGTGGCCGTGCTATCCGAAGGGCGTATACTCGCCTTCGGCCCCCTTGACGAAATCATGACTGTGCAGGATCCCTTCATCGAACGCTTTTTTCACAGCGAGCGCAGTCAGGCGGCGCTGGCCCGCGGTCGTTCTGAAATCTGATGGAAAGCCGTTCCCACGCGCTTGCCGCTGGCCTTTTCGCGATTTTCCTCAGCCTTGGCATTGCCCTTGCGCTGTGGTGGTTTTCCGACGGTCGCGAGTCCACCCGCGAAGTGCTGCTGGTGAGTTCCGGCAGCGTGAATGGCCTCAATCCGCAGGCCACCGTGCGCTACCGCGGCATCATCGCCGGCAAGGTTGCGTCGATCGCCCTCGATCCGGCCAACCCCCACGACCTGCTGGTCACCGCGCGCATTCGTACCGATCTGCCAATCACCAAGGGCACGCGGGCTCGGCTGGCCTCCCAGGGCGTGACCGGGCTGGCCTTCATCGCCCTCGACGACAGTGGTGACAATCCCGAGCCGCTGTCTGGCGAGGCGGGCGGCCCGCCGCGGCTGCGCCTGGCGCCGGGCATTGTGGATGAAGTGACCGAAGCCTCCCTGCAAACCCTCAAGCGGGTGCGCGAACTGGCCGAGCGGCTGGCGCTCCTGGCCGCGCCGGACAACCTGGCCCGCGTCGAGCGAACCCTTGCCCATCTCGAATCGTCCAGCCAGGGCCTCGACCGCAGCCTGAAGGAAGTGCCGCAGACGCTGGCCGCCGTGCGCCAGGTTTTCAGCAAGGACAACCTCGCGCACATCACCCGCTCGCTGGACAACATCGAGCGCCTGAGCGCTGACGCCGTGCCGCTGGCCCGGGAAGGACGCAGCCTGATCGTCAAGCTGCAAACGCTTGGCGAGCGCGTTGACAGCCTGGCCGGCACCACCGGCGAAGGCCTTGTCACCAATACCCTGCCACGCGTCAACGTGCTGCTGCAGGAACTCACCGTCACTTCGCGGCAGCTCTCCGATCTGCTCGACGAAATCGACAACTCTCCGCAACTCCTGCTTCTCGGCCGGCGCAAGCCGCCTCCCGGGCCCGGCGAGGCCGGCTTCCAGGCTGGCGAGGGCAGGCCCTGAGCGGCAGCCAATCCGGAAACCCCAGCCATGCCGCGAAAGCTCCTATCCCGAACCCTGATGGCCGTGATCTGTGTGTTCGCACTGGGCGCCTGCGGTAGCGTACCCAGGGCCGCTCCGGGCTATTCCGTGCATGATTTCGGCCCCCTGGGCACCGCGCCGGCGCGGCCGCTGGCCATGCCGATCCGCAATACCGAGGTGGTGCCGGCGCCCTGGCTCGCGTCCACCTCCATGCATTACCGGCTGATGTATGCCCAGCCGACCCGTCGCCAGGTTTTTGTTGAAAGCCGCTGGGCTGCCCAGCCGGGGCAATTGCTCGAACTGGCCGTCAAGCGCGCCATGAAGGCCGGCGACTCGACGCCGACGGCCAGTGGCTGCCGGCTGCGCATCGAGCTTGACGAGTTTGCCCAGGTTTTTGCATCCGAGCGCGAGAGCAGCGGCGTCCTCGAGGCCCGCGTGTTTTTGTTCGCGCCGCGCAGCGACCAGCTCGTCGCCTCGCGCAGCTTCAGCCTTGTCCGCCCGGCGCCGTCGGCCAATGCGGCGGGTGGCGTGGCGGCCCTGCGTGAAGACGTCGAACAGTTCAACCGCGAACTCATCGGCTGGCTTGACGCCCTGGCTGCCGAAGGCGCGGGCCCGCGCGGGCGCTGTGGCACCTGAT
>JADKKC010000046.1 GCA_016720685.1 Zoogloea sp. | reverse complement strand
CTCCTGAAATGCAGCCCTTCAATCCGCCGCGGGTCGAACTCAATCGCGACGTGTTCCATGCCGCCTCGGCCCAGGTGCGCCGCCCGCCCGCGCCCCCGCCTGCCCCGGAGGCCGGCCGCTCGCCGCTGCGCAAGGACGGCCCGCGCCCGGCCGACGCCGCGCCGCGTCAGCGCCCGCCCGGCATCGAGGAAGAGGCACGTATCCGTGCCCTCGAATCCGCCAACTCCCAGATGGTCAGCGAGCTGGCCGCCATCCGCGGCATGATCGAACGCCAACTGGCAGGTTTCGCCTGGGGCGAGATGAGCCGCAATGCCCCGGGTCGCGCCCGCCTGATCGGCGATCTGCTGGAAGCCGGTTTTTCTGCCAGCCTGGCGCGTGAACTGGCTGAAGAAGTGCCCGAGGACGAAGCCCCCGAAGAAGCCCATCGCCTGCTGCACGACGCCATGGCCCGGCGCCTTCACGCGATGGATTGCGACGCCGACATCATTGACCGCGGCGGTGTTTTTCGCCCTGGTCGGCCCCACCGGCGTCGGCAAGACCACCACCACCGCCAAGCTGGCGGCCCGCTGCGTGGTTCGTCACGGCGCCGACAAGCTGGCCCTGATCACCACCGACAGCTACCGGATCGGCGCCCACGAACAATTGCGCATCTACGGCCGCATTCTCGGCGTGCCGGTTTACGTGGTGCGCGACGCCACCGACCTGCGCGAAACCCTGGCCAGCCTGCGCGACAAGCACATGGTCCTGATCGACACGATGGGCATGAGCCAACGCGACAAGATGGTCGCCGAGCAGGCCTCCATGCTGACCGGCGCCGGAAAGGTCTCGCGCCTGCTGCTGCTCAACGCCACCAGCCGCGGTGACACCCTCGACGATGTGATCCGTGCCTACGCCGGCGACAACCTGACCGGCGTCGTCCTCACCAAGATGGACGAAGCCGTGTCGCTCGCGCCGGTGCTCGATGTGGCCATCCGCCACCAGATGGATGTGTATTACGTGGCCAACGGCCAGCGGGTGCCCGAAGACCTCCACCTGCCCGACCGCAGCGCCCTGCTCGACCAGGCCCTGCGCGAGCTGCCGGCCAATTCGCCCTTTCGACTCGACCCGCTTGAAGCCGGCCTGATGATGGCCTCGACAGGCCAGGCGAACATCTCCAGTGCGCGCGGAGGCTTCTGAAATGCTTCATTCCGCCGATCAAGCCGCCGGCCTGCGCCGCCTGTTCCGCCGGACACCGTCTGCCGTCGTGGCCTTGTTTGCGTCCGGCCGGGCACCCCGCGATCTGGCCGTCCAGACCCTCGTAGCCCTGACCGAAGGGGCGCGCCGGATCGTGGCGATAGACGAACACGGACCCGAGCGCGGCTCCCTGCTGGCGGCCTTCGGCTACCCGGAAGCGGGCGACCTGCTCGGTGCCTTGCAGGGCCCGTTCGAGGTGAGCGACACCATGCGTGAAGTGGCCGAGGGCCTGTGGGTGGTGCCGGCTGCCGCAGCGGCGCTGGCCGTGCCGCTGCTCGACGATGCCCAGCACGCCCGGCTCGAGTCGGCGATTGCCGAATTGCAGCGCCGTGCCGACCTCCTCGCCATCCACACCACGGGTGACGCCCGCAACCTGACGCCCTTCGCCCGCGCCGCCGGCCGTCGCCTGCTGGTGGTCGAGGCCAGCGGCGTGGGCGCCCGGGGCGCCTGCCAGTGGATCAAGGGCCTCGCTGCCGCCGGTGCCGGGTCGCTCGAAATTGCGGTCAGCGGCGCCCGTGACCGGGCCGACGCCACCGCGCTGTTTGCCAGCCTCAACGATTTCACCACGCGGCATGTGGGCCTGCCGCTGGTGTGGCGCGGCGAGGTCGAACGCGACCCGCTGGCCGATGCCATGACCACGCCACTCGGGGCCCGCCACCCGGCGGAAGGCGCCCAGGCATTCATCCGCCGCTTGCGTGCCTGGTCGGCCCAGTCCGGCATGGCGGGCTGAGTGCGGTGTGTATTCTGTGAAATTTTGTTACACGGGGTCGCGTAGAAGCCTATCGTTGCCGTTAAAGACGGCATAACGTGGCGCGCGATCCCGAACCCACACCAGAAAGCTGACCAAAGATGTACACCGCTTCCGGCACCCTCGATAAAGAGCAGCTCGTTGTTCAATACGCGCCGCTGGTCAAGCGCATTGCCTATCACCTGATGGCCAAGCTTCCGGCCAGCGTGCAGGTGGAAGACATCATCCAGAACGGAATGATGGGGCTGCTCGACGCCATCAACCGCTACGAGGAAGGCCTCGGTGCCCAGTTCGAGACCTACGCCGTGCAGCGCATCCGTGGCTCGATGCTCGACGGCCTGCGCGAGAACGACTGGCTGCCGCGCAGCCTGCGCCGGGATATGCGTCGCATCGAGGCGGCCGTGCATCTGCTCGAACAGCAGAACGGCCGCCACCCCACCGAGGCCGAGCTGGCCGACTCCCTCGGCGTACCGCTGGCCGACTACCAGCACATGCTCCAGGAGGCGCGCGGCTACCAGCTGGTGTATTTCGAAGACTTCAGCGGCGAGGGCGAGGACGACTACCTTGAGCGCCACATCACCCTGGAAGGCAACGACCCGCTCTCGCTGCTGCTCGACAGCAGCATGCGCGACGTGCTGATCAAGGCCATCGACGATCTTCCCGAACGCGAAAAAACGGTGATGGGCCTGTATTACGAGCAGGACATGAACCTGCGCGAAATCGGCGAGGTGCTCGGCGTTTCCGAATCCCGTGTCTGTCAGCTGCACAGCCAGGCCATCGCGCGGCTGCGCTCGCGCATCTCCGGCGCTATCCAGAATCCGCCCAAGCAAAAGGGTGAAGGCCGCGGCCGCGGGCGTCGTCCGGCCGCCGGCTGAGGCCCCCGCGAGGCACGTTTATGGACAGCATCAGCCTTGTCGGTCTCACCCTTGCCGTGTCGGCAATCCTTGTCGGGCAGGTGCTCGAAGGCGGCCATGTCGGCTCGCTCCTTCAGCCCACCGCGTTCATGATCGTGATCGGGGGCACCCTGGGCGCGGTGATGCTGCAAAGCTCCGTCAGGGTTTTTCGGACCGGCATGCAGATGATCCGCTGGGTTTTCATGCCGCCCCCGCTCGATTACGAATCCCTGATTGCCGATGTGGTCGGCTGGAGCAACGTGGCCCGCAAGGAAGGCCTGCTGGCACTCGAAAGCCAGATCCCGTCGATCGAGGACCCGTTCATCCGGAAAGGCCTGCAACTGCTGGTCGACGGCGTCGAGCCGGAGCGCCTGCGCGAAGTGCTCGAAGTGGAGATCGACACCTGGGAAGGCCAGATGAAACAGGGTGCCAAGATATGGGAAGCGGCCGGCGGCTACGCGCCCACCATCGGCATCCTCGGTGCGGTGCTGGGCCTGATCCACGTGATGGAAAACCTGGCCGACCCTTCCAAGCTGGGGGCCGGCATCGCCGTTGCCTTCGTCGCGACGATCTACGGTGTCGGCTTTGCCAACCTGGTTTTCCTGCCGGTGGCCAAGAAGCTCCTCGGCGTGATCGGTACGCTCGTCTCGATGCGTGAGATGCTGGTCGATGGTTTGGTCGGCATCGCCAACGGCGACAACCCGCGCATCATCGAAAGCCGCCTTAAGGGCTACGCGGGGTAGGCCGTGGCACGACGCAAAAAGCACGAAGACGAACACGAGAACCACGAGCGCTGGCTGGTTTCCTACGCCGACTTCATGACCCTGCTGTTCGCCTTTTTCGTCGTGATGTATGCGCTGTCATCCCTCAACGAAGGCAAGTACCGGATCATGTCCGATTCGGTCGTCACGGCCTTTCGCAGCATCGGCACTCAGAGCAAGACCCCGCAGGTCGTGGCCAGCCCGATCGCATCGATTCGCCCGAGCCCGCCGCCGCAGCCTCCCGAGGCTGAAGAGGCGCGCAAGGCCAAGGCCGAGCGGGTCAAGAACATGGCCGAGGAAATCCGCAAGGTGCTCGCCCCGCTGGTGGCTGACGGACAGGTCCGGGTGACCGAAGGGGCCTTCGGCATCACGGTTGAAATCAATGCCAGCGTGCTGTTTGCGCCGGGCGAAGCCCTGCTCGGTGCGGACGCCCAGCGCGCCCTGCGGGCGGTGGGGCAGGTGGTGGCCGGGGCCGAGTTTCCGGTTACCGTCGAAGGTCACACCGATGTGTTGCCGATCGCCACACCGATGTTCCCATCGAACTGGGAGCTGTCAGCGGTGCGGGCGAGCAGTGTCGTGCGCCTGTTTGTCGACAGCGGCGTGCGGCCGTCACGACTCACTGCCGCAGGTTACGGCGATCAGCGCCCGGTGGCCGACAATGCCACGGCCGACGGGCGTGCGCGCAACCGGCGGGTCACCATCCTGATCGAGTCGCGGGTGGCCGAGCCGGCCGTCAGCGCGCCGGTACGAGCCTCCGGCGTCACCGATTCGATCCTGCCGGCCGACGCAGCGCCGCCCGTGCCGAAGCCCGAGGGCACGGCGCAGCCTTGAGGTGACACTTTCAGGGTGGGCAGAAGCGATCCTGCAGGCGACGTGACGCAGGAAAAAACAGGAATCAGGGGCGCCGGCTGGGCCGAGACGACCCTGTGAAGATCAGAACGAACCGAAGTGGCGGCTGGCTGCGGTGGGGCGCGACTGGCCGTCGGGGCCGTAGATCTGCGGATGTTCGGCTGCGGCGAGCAGCGTGCTGAGTGCCTGCTGGTTGTTTTGCAGGCGTTCGGTGATCAACTGGCCGTTGACCCGGTTGCGCTCCTTGGCCTCGCCGGCCAGTGCAAGCACTTCATCCCATGCCGACAGCGCATCCGGCGCGTGGGAGAGGACGATGCGGATGTTCTCGTCGGTAACCTTGGCGCCCAGCCGCGCAAACATCACCACGCGGTCGTCCGACAAGCGCTGGAGGCTGCGGTACAGGCCGGTTTTTTCCTCGGCGAGCGCAGACAGCGCGTCGATCTGGGTTGCGATGAGCAGGGCTTCTTCGCGTTTGAGCAGGGCAATGAAACCCTGCAGCCCGCGCCGCTCTTCCTGGATCAGGCTGGCAAGGCGGGCAGGGAAGCCGGCATCGACGGCCATGACCTGCCTACGCCTTTGCCGGCTGCGCCGAAAGCATCTGGCGCACGCTGTCGATGAGTCCGTCGGCAACTTTTTCGGTATCCACCTTGAAGCGGCCTTCGCTCATTGCCTGCTTGATTTCATCAACCTTTGCGCTATCGACCACCGGCGTGTTGGCGATGGTTGATTCCATTTGCTGAAGACGGGCCGACAGGGACGACAACTCGACCCGTTCGCCACCGCCGCTTGCGCTCTCGGTTTTGGGGCTTTCTTTCGCCGCGCGTGCGCGACCTTCTCCGGAGGGCAAACCTCCGGTCGCTTTGACTGAGTTATCGATCTTCACGGTATGTCCCTTTCATCATCCACAAGTCAAATGGGTATACGACGAGTGGAAATGAAACTTTAACTCATTCAAGCCTTTCCGGAAGGTGCTGCGCTCAAGGCAGCGTTATTTCGACGATGCCGCCGTGCCGGGCTGTGCCGCGTACCACCTGGCCGTTGGCCAGCCTGACCTGCGCGCCCTGGCCGTCACCGGCCGTGCTGAGGGCGACGCCGTCGTTGGCAACCTGGAAGCCGGGCCCGCGGGACAGCACCTTGACCGGCTGGCCCTGCACCACGGCCGGCGGCATGCGCAGGTGGCTGGCGGCAAGGGGGCGGCTGGCGGCGAGGGGCATTTTTGCAGCCTGGCCGACTGCCTGGGTGGGGTCTGTCAGCACATCGGCGGCCAGGGCCGTGAGTTCGCCGGACTCCTGCCGGATGTCGCCAGGCCCGACGATCTGCCCGGCGGACAGCGGGCCGGTGGTGACCAGGTATGCGCCCCTGACCCGCACTTCTGCCGGCACCCAGGCCGACCAGGCGGTGGGCGCAAGGCAGCGCACGCCAACCGAAACCCGACCCCAGGCCCGCGCGCCGGCAGGCAGGAAGGCTTCCAGCTGAAGGCAGGGGGCGAGCGCGTTGTCGGTCGCGAACTCACCAACCTGGATGCTCACCTCGCCAGGGGTGCTGCGGGTCTGCTGCTTGAGCAGGCGCCCCACCTCGGCCCGCACCGGGGCCGGATCCTGGCGCGCGAGGGCCGGCGTGGCGATCGCCAGAAGCGCCAGGAGGCCGGCGAGCAGGCCGCCCGGATGCGGGGTGAAAGACGGGGCGAGGGAGCGGGGCATGGAATGTGGACGGATGTGATTGCCGCCATTCGAACATATGGGCACCCGCGGTGGCCGTCGGAACAGAGGCGCTTTTGGCAGGCATTTTGCCGCTCCGGCAGGCTGCCGGCAAAGTTTGCCGGGCGGCAGGGCCGGGCGGCCTTCCGGCAGCTAAATGGGGGGGCAATTGCCGCCTGTTCGGCCCATCGCGGGAAGGCCGCGGCTTTTAGTATGGCTGGCACGGAAGCTGCAATGAGATACGTGCAGACCGGCCACGCAGAATTCACGGCGTGAGCGGAAACAAACTTTAGGGGTGACCGCAATGACCAACCGACTCGACGACACGATGCGTTTTCATCAAACGGCACTGAACGCCCGTGCTTACCGCCAGCAGGTGATCGCCTCCAACATCGCCAACGCCGACACGCCCAACTTCAAGGCCCGCGACGTGGATTTTCGCGCAGCCCTGGCCGGTGCGCTGGGTGGCAAGACCGCCGACATTGCCATGAAGACCACGTCCAGGCGTCACATTGGCGGTGCGGCCGGCGGCACCTTCGATGCCAGCCTGAAGTATCGCAACGAGGAGCAGGGCGCCGTCGATGGCAACACCGTGAATATGGATGTGGAGCGCGCCGCCTTTGCCGAGAATTCGGTGCAGTACCAGGCCAGCGTCACCTTCATCAACGGCCTGCTGACGTCCATGCAGCGGGCCGTCCAGGGCCAGTGAGGAGCTGAATCATGAGCATGCTCAATGTTTTCCATGTCGCCGGCAGTGCGCTTCACGCCCAGTCGCTGCGCCTCAACACCACGGCCAGCAACCTGGCCAACGCCGACAGCGTGGTCGGGAGCGACGGCCAGCCGTACAAGGCCAAGCAAGTGGTGTTTGCCGCCACGCCGATGGCCGGCCCCGCTGCCCAGGGCGTGCGGGTGACGCAGGTAGTCGAAAGCGCCGCACCGATGCGCCTGCAGTACGACCCGAAGAGCCCCGCGGCCAACGCCGATGGCTACGTGACCATGCCCAACGTGAATGTGGTCGAAGAAATGACCAACATGATCTCCGCCTCCCGTGCCTACCAGACCAACGCGGAAATGATGGGCACAGCCAAAATGCTGATGGAAAAAACCCTGACCATCGGTCAGTAAGCGCTTAACCGGACACCCACATCATGAGCACCGTCAATTCCACCACCGCCTCCGACGTCATTTCCAAGCTGCAGAAGAACACCGCGGCTTCGACCTCGAAGACCACCGACGCCCAGAGCAACTTTCTCAAGCTGCTCACCGAGCAGCTGAAGAACCAGGATCCGCTGAGCCCGATGGACAACGCCCAGATGACCTCCCAGCTGGCCCAGATCAGCACCGTGGATGGCATCGAGAAACTCAACACGACCCTCACCGCAATGCTCTCGGGCAGCCAGTCCGGCGAGGCCGTGCAAGCCGCCGCGCTGGTGGGCAAGGGCGTGATGGTGGGCGGCAGCAGCCTCACCCTGGCCGGCAGCAAGGCTTACGGCGGCTTCGAACTCGCCAGCGCCGCCGACAAGGTGACGGTGACGATCAAGGACTCCAACGGTCTCGAGGTGCGCAAGCTCGAACTCGGCGATGCCGAGGCCGGCATCTCCAACTTCGCGTGGGACGGACTTACCTCCAGCGGCGCCCAGGCGGTCGACGGCAAATACACGATGAGCGTCAGCGCCACCCGCGGCGACACCGATCTCAAGCCCACCGCGCTGCAGCTCTCCACGGTCAATAGCGTGCTGCGCACCAGCAGCGGCACGGTGTCCCTCGACGTTGGCGGCAGTCTCGTCAGCCTCGCCGACATCAAGCAGATTCTCTAAGCGGAGACAGAAAATGGCATTCCAGCAAGGTTTGAGCGGTCTCTCGATCGCTTCCAAGGCCCTCGACGCCATCAGCAACAACGTGTCCAACACGGGCACGGTGGGCTTCAAGCAGGCCTCGGCCCAGTTTGCCGACGTCTTCGCGGCCTCGCTGTCGGCCGGCGGTTCGACCCAGGTCGGTATCGGCGCGTCGGTGGCCACGGTGGCCCAGCAATTCACGCAGGGCAATATCTCCACCTCCAGCAACACGCTCGACCTTGCCATCAACGGCCAGGGTTTCTACCGGATGAGCGACAACGGCTCGATCACCTACAGCCGCAACGGCCAGTTCCATGTGGATAAAAACGGCTACGTGGTCAATGCGAGCGGCCTGCGCCTCACCGGCAACACCTATGACGCCCAGGGCCTGCCCAACGGCGTGGGCGGCGACATCAAGCTGAGCTACGGTGATGCCGACCCGAAGGCCACCACCGCGGCCGGCTACAACGTGAACCTGGACTCCCGCTCGGCCACCCCGGCTGCGCTGACCAAGGCCACGCTGTATGGCACCGCAGCGCCCGCTTCGGTCGGGACGCCGCTGGTGCTCACGGCCAGCAACAACACCCTCAGCATCACGGTCGATGGCGAGGCGGCAACGTCCGTGAATATCGCCGCCGGAAGCTACGCGGATTCCAGCTCCCTGGTGGCAGCCATTCAGTCCGGCATCGACAAATCGGCCCTCAAGGGGCGGGTCGAGGTGTCGGCAGACAGTAGCGGCAAGCTCACCCTCACGTCCCTGCGGGGCGGCCGCCTGTCCAGCCTGCTCCTCGGCGGCAGCGCAGCCGCGGGCCTCCAGCTGCCGAGCGGCGTGACTGTCAGCGGCAGCAACGCGGTCGTCGCGACGCTGTCGGGCAGCACGGCCGCGCCCCTGACCATTGCCCCGACGCCGGCGACCGGCACCACCAGCACCATGTCGGTTTCCGTCGATGGCGGAAGCCCGGTCACCGTCACGCTCAATGCCGCAACCTACCCGGACACCGCCAGCCTGGTTGCCGCGGTTCAGGCCGCCGTGAATGCCACCGGCCCCACGGGCCTGCAGGGCAAGGTCGTGGTGGGCAGCAACGCCAACGGCAACGTCACGCTCAGTTCCGCCCTCGCCGGCGGTTCGTCGTCCATGACGGTCAGCGGCGCCGCGGCCAGCGCGCTCGGCATGCCGGCCTTCACCGCCACCGCCAACAGCGGCGGCTTCAGTATCACCGACCCGACCAGCTACACCAGCACCACTTCGCAAACGGTGTACGACTCGCTGGGCAACCCGCACACCCAGTCGCTGTACTTCGTGAAGACCGCCCAATCCAACAAGTGGGATGTCTACACCAGCCTGGACGGCGGCTTCCCGCCGGAAATCGACGCGACCACCGGGCTGCACAGCCCGACCATGGTCAGCTTCGACTCCAACGGCGGTCTGCTGACGCCCAAGACCATTTCCACCGTCTATACCGTCACCACCGGCGCCGTCCCGAGCCTGGCCGTCACCGTCGATCTCAACAACTCGACCCAGTTCGGCAACAGCTTCGGCGTTGCCCAGCTCAGCCAGGACGGCTACAAGCCCGGCAGCCTCTCCGGCCTCACGGTCGAAGCCGACGGCACCATCCTCGGCAACTTCAGCAACGGCCAGTCGCGCACCATGGGCCAGGTGCTGCTGACCAACTTCCGCAACCCCAACGGCCTCGTGTCGGTGGGCGGCAACCAGTGGCAATGGACGCCGGCGGCGGGTGCCGTCGATGGCGCCGGCGCCCCTCCGGGAACCGGCACGCTGGGCGTGCTGCAATCGGCCGCGGTTGAAGAATCCAACGTCGATCTCACCGGCGAGCTGGTCAACATGATCACCCAGCAGCGCGCCTACCAGGCCAACGCCCAGTCCATCAAGACCCAGGACCAGATCTTGCAAACGCTGGTCAACCTGCGCTGAACTTAAAAAGGGACTGAGCCATGGACCGCCTGATCTACACCGCAATGACCGGCGCCTCCGCCACGATGGGGCAGGAGGCCGCGGTGGCCCACAACATGGCCAACGCCACCAGCACCGGCTTCAAGACCGAGCTGCACAAGCTGCGCGCGGTGCAGGTGCAAAACGCCCAGATGCCCACCCGCGCCTTCGTCGTGGACGCCAGCGTCTCCGATGACTTTTCCACCGGCCCGCTCCAGCACACCAACCGGCCCCTCGACATGGCCGTGCAGGACAAGGGCTGGTTTGCGGTGCAGATGCCCGACGGCACCGAGGGCTACACCCGCAACGGCAACTTCGAGATCAACGCCAACGGCATCCTGCAAACCCGCACCGGCCTGCCCGTGATCGGCAGCGGCGGGCCCGTCACCCTGCCCCCCGACGTGGAAGTGGCGGTTGGCGCCGACGGCACGATTTCCACCGTGCCGCGCACCGGCGCCCGCAACAGCACCAGCACCGTCGACCAGCTCAAGCTCGTCAACCCGCCGGAAACCGAGCTCGTGCGCGGCGGCGACGGCTATTTTCGCCTTGCCGGCGGCAACCCGGCACCGGCAGATCCTGCCGTTCGCGTCGCCTCCGGCTACCTCGAAGGCAGCAACGTCAACGTGGTCGAGCAGATGGTCTCGATGATTTCACTGGCCCGCCAGTACGAAATGCAGACCAAGATGCTGTCCACCGCTCAGGAGATGGACCGGGCTGCCAGCCAGCTCGTCGCCAAGGCCTGAGCGCGCTTGAATTGGCGGCTCTTTTGCCGCCTGCTCCGCGCCTGGAACGGCTCTTTGCAAGGTCTAGCATGAAAGACATTGCAAAACCGTAGTCGCCCCAGCGGCGACCTTCGCTCACGCCCCCGACTCCCAGGAGCCCACGATGATCCGCTCCCTCTGGATTGCCCGCACCGGCCTCGATGCCCAGCAGACCCAGCTCGATGTCATCTCCAACAACCTCGCCAACGTATCGACCAACGGCTTCAAGCGTTCGCGGGCGGTTTTCGAGGATTTGCTCTACCAGAACCTGCGCCAGCCCGGCGCCCAGTCCACCCAGCAGACCACGATCCCCTCGGGCCTGCAGATCGGTACCGGCGTGCGTCCCATCGCCACCGAGCGCATCCACACCCAGGGCAACCTGACCCTCACCGGCAACGCGCTGGATGTGGCGATCAACGGCGAGGGCTTCTTCCAGATCCTGCTGCCCGACGGTTCCACCGCCTACACCCGCGACGGCGCTTTCCAGAAAGACGCCAACGGCCAGATCGTCACCTCCAACGGCTACCCGCTGCAGCCGGCCATCACCATCCCCGTTAACGCCCTGTCGGTCACCATCGGCAAGGACGGCGTGGTGTCGGTGATGCTGCCCAACCAGGCGGCTGCGGCCCAGATCGGCAACATCCAGGTGGCCAGCTTTGTGAACCCGGGCGGCCTGCAGAGCATGGGTGAAAACCTCTTTCTCGAAACCGCCGCCAGCGGCACGCCCAACCCCAACACGCCGGGCTCCAACGGCGTGGGCGTGCTCAACCAGACCTACGTCGAAACCTCCAACGTCAACGTGGCCGAAGAGCTGGTGCTGATGATCCAGACCCAGCGCGCCTACGAGCTCAACTCCAAGGCCGTGACCACCTCGGATGCCATGCTCGCCAAGCTCACCTCCCTGTAAGCCGCGCGGGCGGAGAACCAACATGAAAGCCTTGAAAAGCCTGATGACGAAGCTCACGGCGGCCCTCGCGCCGCTGGCCCTGGCCGCCTGCGCAGCCCTGCAGGCCACCCCGCCGACGGCCGTGCACCAGCCCATGAGCGTGCGCCCCGAGCCGCGCACCGCCCAGGCCTCGCAGTCCGGTTCGATCTTCCAGCCGAGCTTCTCGCGGCCCTTGTTCGAAGACCGTCGCGCCCGTTTCATCGGCGACGTGATCACCGTCAATCTGGTCGAGCAGACGGCCGCCAGCAAGAAGTCGTCGGCCACCGCCGAACGCAACGCCAGCCTCAGCGCCAGCATCACGGCGCTGGCCAGCGTGCCGCTCAAGGGCCTCAACGGGCTCGACGCCAGCGCCGCCGACGCCAGCAAGTTTGGCGGCAAGGGCGACGCCGCGGCCAACAACGCCTTCACCGGCACCATCACGGCCACCGTCATCGAGGTGCTCTCCAACGGCAACCTGCTGGTCTCCGGCGAAAAGCAGATCGCGATCAACCAGGGCAACGAGTTCATCCGTTTCTCGGGCATCGTCAACCCGGTCTATGTCACCGGCAGCAACACCGTGCAATCCACCCAGGTGGCAGATGCGCGCGTCGAATACCGCGCCAACGGCTACATCGACGAAGCCCAGACCATGGGCTGGATGCAGCGCTTCTTCCTGACCGTGCTGCCGTTCTGAGGAGCTTTGCCATGTCTTGCCGTGTCCCGCCGCTGACGAGCACCTTCTCGCGGCTCTTGCTCGCCGTTGCCACCGCGCTCTCCCTGTGCGCCAGCGGCCCGGCCGACGCCGAGCGCCTCAAGGATCTCGCCTCCATCGGCGGCGTGCGCCAGAACCAGCTCATCGGCTATGGCCTGGTCGTCGGCCTCGACGGCTCGGGTGACCAGACCACCCAAACGCCCTTCACCGTGCAGAGCATCATCAACATGCTGGGCAACCTCGGCGTCACCCTGCCGCCGGGGCAATCCTTGCAGCTCAAGAACGTGGCGGCGGTGATGGTCACCTCCAGCCTGCCGCCCTTTGCGCGTCCCGGCCAGCAGATCGATGTCACGGTTTCGTCCATGGGCAACGCCCGCTCGCTCAAGGGCGGCACCCTCCTGATGACCCCGCTCAAGGGCGCCGATGGTCAGATCTACGCCATGGCCCAGGGCAGCCTGGCGGTGAGCGGCGTCAGCGGCGCGTCGCCGAGCGGCGGCCGGGTTACGGTCAACCACCTTTCGGCCGGACGCATTCCGGGCGGCGCCACGGTCGAACGCGCCGTGCCCAGCAGCGTGGGGCAGGGCGATTCGATCTTCGTCGACCTCAACGACAGCGATTTCGGCACGGCCCAGAAGGTGGTCGACGCGATCAACACCGTTGCCCCCGGCAGCGCCCAGGCCCTCGACGGCCGCCAGATCCAGGTTCGCGCGCCGGACGATCTCAACCAGCGCGTGGCTTTTCTTGGCCGGCTCGAAGGCCTCGACGTGACCCCGGCCGTGCAGGCGGCCAAGGTGATCGTCAATTCCCGCACCGGCTCGGTGGTGATGAACCAGAAAGTCGCCCTGCAGAACTGCGCCGTGGCCCACGGCAGCCTTACCGTCACAGTCACCAACGAACAGCAGGTCAGCCAGCCGGGCGCCTTCTCGGGCGGCCAGACGGCGGTGACCAACAAGGGCGGCGTCGATATCAAGCAGGAGGGCGGCAACCTCTTCAACATCAAGGCCGGCACCAACCTGGCCGACGTGGTCAAGGCGCTCAACGCGGTGGGTGCCAACCCGCTCGAACTCATTGCCATCCTGCAGGCCATGAAGGCCAGCGGCGCGCTGCGCGCCGAACTCGAGGTGATCTGACATGGCCAGCAACGACTTCAGCCAGATCAACGCCCTCGACCCGAACACCCTCGGCGGCCTGCGCCGGCTGTCCAAGCAGAACACCCCCGAGGCCGCCAAGGAAGCGGCCAAACAGTTCGAAGCCTTGTTCGTGCAGCAACTGCTCAAGTCCATGCGCGACGCCACGCCCAAGGGCGGCCTGTTCGACAGCGACGAGACGCGCATGTACCAGGGCCTGCTCGACCAGCAGATGGCCATGCAGCTCTCCACCCGCGCTGGCGGCATCGGCCTCGCCAAGGTGATCGAGCGCCAGATGAACGCCGGCAAGACCACGGTCACGCTGCCCGACGGGCCGGTGTCGCTGGACGCGATGATTCGCCGCGGCTTTGATTCCGCCGGGACACCGGCAGCGGCAGATGCTGCGGCCACCGCCACGGCAAGCCGCGCGGCAACGCCGGCGGCAAAATCTGCCGCCGCGGCAAGCGGCGCACCGGCAAATGGCGTCGCCCCCATGCTCCCGAACATGCCGGCCGGCGCCGGTCCGCGGGCCTTTGTCGACAAGATCTGGCCCGAAGCCGTCGAGGCCAGCAAGGCAACCGGCATTCCGGCGCGCTTCCTGGTGGCCCAGGCCGCCCTTGAAACCGGCTGGGGCAAGTTCGAACTCAAGAACGCCGATGGCAGCGCAAGCCACAACCTCTTCAACATCAAGGCCGGCAAGCGCTGGGGCGGCGACAGGGTGAACACCTCCACCACCGAGTACGCCGGCGGCGTGGCAAGCCGCGAGAACGCCAGCTTCCGTGCCTACGGCTCGTATGCCGAGTCCTTCCGCGACTACGCCCGGCTGATCAGCAGCAACCCGCGCTACGCGGCAGTTGTCGGCCAGGGCGACGCCACCGCCTTTGCCCGCGGCCTGCAATCTGCCGGCTACGCCACCGACCCGCTCTACGCCGACAAACTCGCCCGCATCATCAACGGCCGCACCCTGCGCACGGCCCTTGCCGGCAGCACCGCGCCGCTCGCCTGAAGCACGCCGGGGCGCCGCGCCGCGTCCCGCCGGAAAGTCGGAAGCCGGAACCTGGCAGAGTTCTTGCAAGGTGATCTGCAGACACCCCCGACTCAAGGACGCGGATCATGGGCAGCAGCCTCTTCAGCATCGGTCTCACCGGCCTCAACGCCGCCCAGGCGGGGCTGATCACGACCAGCCACAACATCTCCAATGCGGGCACCGCCGGCTACAGCCGCCAGAACACCGTTCAGAGCACCAACCCGGCGATGTTCACCGGCGCCGGCTTCTTTGGGGAAGGCACCCGGGTCGATACCGTCAAGCGCGCCTACAACGCCTTCCTGAACAACCAGGTGCTGGCGGCCGACACCAAGTACAACGAGTACGACACCTACAGCACCGAGATCGCCCAGATCGACAACATGCTGGCCGATGCGTCGGTCGGCCTCAGCCCGGCGCTGGAATCCTTCTTCGGCGGCGTGCAGGAAGTGGCCGCCAACCCGTCGAGCATTCCGGCCCGCCAGTCGATGATCTCCACCGCCCAGAGCCTGGTGTCGCGCCTGCGCAACCTCTCCGAGCGGCTGGACGAGGTGCGTGGCGGGCTGGAAAGCCAGATTGGCGAAACGGTGGGTGCCATCAGCACCTACGCCAAGAACATCGCCGAAGTGAACAACAAGATCATGGTCGCCCAGCAGGCCGGTTCGGCCCAGCCGGCCAACGATCTGCTCGACACGCGCGACCAGCTCATCCAGGAGCTCAACCAGCTGGTGCGGGTGTCCACCAATGTCGATTCCGACGGGGCCATGTCGATCTTCATCGGCACCGGCCAGCCGCTGGTGGTCGGTTCCACCGCAACCACCCTCAAGGCGCTGCCGTCCATCGCCGACCCCAGCCGCCTCGACGCCAACATCCTCACCCAGAACGGCGGGGCGATCGCGATTCCGGAAAGCCTGCTCGGCGGCGGCAAGCTCGGCGGCCTGCTGGCGATGCGCTCCGGCGCCCTCGATTCGGCCCAGAACCAGCTCGGCCTCATCGCGGTCGGCATCGGCACGGCTTTCAATGCCCAGCACGCCCTGGGGCAGGATCTCAACGGCAAGCTCGGTGGCGACTTCTTCAATCAGGCCGAAGTCAGCGTCACCCGGTACAGCAACGCCTCCACGGCTTTCCCGGCGGTTGATTTCACGGATGTTTCCAAGCTCAGCGGCGACGACTACAAGCTCACCTTCACCGATACCGTCGGCAGCTACACCCTCAAGCGCGTCTCGGACGGCGCCGCGATATCGGCCGCTGACGTGGGCCTGTCGATCACCCCGGCCAGCACTTCGATGGTCGGCGACAGCTTCCTGATCCAGCCGACCCGCCACGCGGCAGGCAATTTCGAAGTCACCCTCACCGACACGCGCATGGTCGCCGCCGCCGCGCCGCTCAGCGCCCGCGCCGGCTCGACGGGTTTGCTCAGCACCACTGCCAGCAACGGCGCAACCGCAATCAGCGCCCCGACGATCTGGAGCAACGACAGGCTTGTCAACCTGGATGCCGCGAACAGCGTGTTCACCTATAACGCGGGCACCGGCAATCTGGACCCCAGCGGCCTGCCCAGCGGGACGCTCGTGAGCTACACGAATGCCAGCGGCAGCGTGGTCGGCCCCGCTGCAGCAGCCTCCATTCCCTACACCAGCGGCATGACCGTTGCACTGTGGCACGCGGGGAGCAGCGGCAACGTCAAGGACGTCTCCTTCAGCATTTCCGGCGCACCGGCAAACGGCAACACCTTTTTGCTCGGCGGCGGCTCGAGCAACCTCGGCACCGCCAGCATCAGCGCGCCGGTGGTGACCAACACCCAGAACCTGGCGAGCCTGCAGGCCGGCCTGACCACGCTGAACTACAACAGCAGCGCCAACACCCTGAGCGTGAATAACCTGCCGAGCGGCATGAGAGTCGCCTACACGCCGCTCAACGGTACCCAGCAAGTCAGCGCGCCGGGCACGCCGGTTCCTACACCAGCGGCATGAGCATCGCCTTCGGGCATACCGACACTTCCGGGGCCTTTGTGCAGGAAGTCTCCTTCGCCGTTTCGGGCGCCCCGCAGAACGCCGACCGGTTCGCCATCGGTGCCAACACCAGCGGCGTGTCCGACAGCCGCAACGCCGTGCTGCTGGGCAAGCTGCAAACCACCAAGACGTTGCTCTCGGCCAACGGCCAGCCGTCGGCAAGCTTCCAGTCGGTGTATTCCCAGCTGGTCAGCTCGGTGGGCAACAAGGCCCGTGAAGTCAATGTGAACCGCGACGCCCAGGAAAGCCTCGTCGAGCAGGCGACCGCTGCACAAAAATCGGCCGCCGGCGTCAATCTCGATGAAGAAGCGGCCAACCTGATCCGTTATCAACAGGCATACCAGGCGGCAGGCAAGGTCATGAGCATTGCCTCCAAGCTTTTCGATCAAGTGCTGTCTCTCGGCGCATAACCTGAAGGAACCATCATGCGTGTGACTACCGGCATGATTTTCGACTCCGGCGTCTTCTCGATGCAGAAGCAGAGCGCCAGGCTGCTCGACACCCAGCTGCAGGTCGCCACCGGGCGGCAGCTGCTGCGTCCGTCCGACGACCCGGTTGCTTCGGCGCGGGCACTGGAAGTGTCCCAGTCGAAAGGGGTCAATGCCCTCTACGCGGCCAACCAGGGCTACGCCAACGATGCCCTCAAGCTGGTGGACAGCAAGCTCGACGCGGCCAACGGAATCGTCACCTACGTGCGCACCCGGGCCGTCGAATCCGGCAACGGTGCCTACAGCAGCAGCGAACAGGCGGCCATCGGCGCCGACATCAAGGAGCAGTTCTCGGCGCTCCTGGGCATCGCCAACAGCCAGGATTCCACCGGCGACTTCGTGTTCGGCGGCTATCGCAGCAACGCCCAGCCCTTCAC
The DNA here is from genome assembly GCA_016720685.1 of Zoogloea sp. Lineage (GTDB taxonomy): Bacteria > Pseudomonadota > Gammaproteobacteria > Burkholderiales > Rhodocyclaceae > Zoogloea. The sequence goes on along the minus strand of JADKKC010000046.1, from coordinate 24,485 downwards.
CGGCGGCCTTGCCGGCGGCGTGAGCTACCAGGGTGACCAGGGCGCCCGCACGCTGCAGATCTCGGCCTCGCGCAACCTGCCGATCACCAGCTCCGGCGATGAAATCTTCAACACCATCCGCGCGACCAGCGGTTCGGCCTTTGCGCTCGGCGGGGCGGGCAACACCGGTTCGGCGCTGGTCACGGGCACGTCCCTGTCCAGCTACAACGGGCATAGCTACGAGGTGAGCGTTGGCGCCGGGCCGAGCTACCAGGTTGTCGATGCCACGGCCGGCTCGCCCGTGTCCGTCACGCCCAGCGTATCCGCCAGCGGCGAGGTCAGCCTTGCCTTTGACGGCGTCACCCTGAACCTCAGCGGCGCACCGGCGGCGGGCAACACCTACTCGGTCTCCACCGTGGCCAGCACCTTCGATGTGCTCGGCAACTTCGTGACGGCCCTCAACTCGGGCAATTCGGCGGCGACCCGCTTCGGTGGCCTGCAGGCCATCGCCGGCATGGATGCGGTGCAGGAGAGCGTTTCCCGGGTTCGCTCGGGGGTAGGTTCGCGCATGGTCGAGGTTGAAACCCAGCAGAACATCAACGGGGATCTCGACCTGCAATACACCCAAACCCTGTCGCGCCTGGAGGGGAGCGACGAGGCCAGCTTCGCCGAGTCCATCAGCAACCTGGCCCAGCAGAAAACCTATCTCGAAGCCGCCCAGCAAAGCTTCATGAAGGTGAGCAACCTGTCGCTCTTCAACTACCTGTGAGCTACACGACCGTGAAAGCGTTTCGGCGTGCCACCGCCGCCGTGGCGCTCGCCGCCCTCGCCGCCGGCTGCAGCACTGCGCCTTCGCTGGATTGGGCGGCGCTGCCGGCCGGCGCCATGCTGGCCTCGGATGCCGGCTACCTCAAGATGCCGATGATTGCCGGTGCGGTGGTGTTTTACCTTGTGCTCGATCCGCTGGCGCCCAACTGGACGATCGAGGAATCCCGCCAGGGGGAAGACCGCTACCTTCTCGCGCTGCGCCACAAGGCCATTCACAACGGCGGCGACGGCGAGGCCCGCCAGGTGTTCAGCCGGCGTGCCGCCCAGCTCGCCGGTCAGCCCGGCTTTGGCGCCTACGAGGTGCTGACATGGCAGCAGGGCATTGAAAGTTCGCGGCCTTTTGCACGGCGCGTGGCTTACGGCGAAGTGCGCCTGCTGCGCGTTACGCCGCCGGTGGCGGCCGCCAAACCGTGACTCTTCCAGCCCTTACTGGCTAAACCGGTAGCGGCTCGCCGCGTGCGTGGCCCAGCCGCAGTTGCCGGTCAGCTCCAGCACCTGAGTGTGGTACTTGAGGATGCTGGCGCGGTGGGCAACGCTGACCAGCGTTGTTCCGGTTTCCTGCAGTTGCCGGTAGAGCGCGGCTTCGTTGGCGGGGTCGAGGGCGCTGGTAGCCTCGTCGAGAATGGCGAAGCGGGGCCGGGCGAGCAGCACACGGGCAAAGGCCAGGCGCTGCTGTTCACCGACCGAAAGCACTTTCTCCCAGTCGAGTTCCAGGTCGAGGCCGCCGAAACGGCTTGCCAGATCGGTCAGCTTGACCTTCTCCAGCACCTCCAGCAACTGCGCGTCGCCGATCGAGGTGTCTTGGTTGGGGTAAAGCAGCTGGGCCCGCAGGCTGCCGATCAGCATGTAGGGCTGTTGGGGCAGAAAGAGGATGTCCTTCGGCGGCGGTCTGTAGATCGTGCCCTCGCCTGATTGCCAGAGGCCGGCAATGGCGCGCAGCAACGAACTCTTGCCGCTGCCGCTCTGGCCGACAATCATCAGCCCCTCGCCGGGCCTGATCGCGATCGACAGCTTTTGTACCAGCGTGCGCTGGTTTCCCGGCGTTTGCAGGGTCACATCGTCCAGCGTGAGGTGGGGGGCTTCCTGCGCGTGGATGGTGCTGCCCTTCGGGGCCGCCTCGGCCGGCTGTCCGGACAGCACGCCGGCCAGGGTGTCGAGACGTTCGACGCCGGCGGCGAAGCGGCTCAGGCTTTCGAAGTTTTCGATGACGACCGAAATGGCGCTCAGCACCGCCGCGAAGGCGCCGGCGGCCTGCACCGCCCGACCCACTTCCAGTTCGCCCGACAGCACGCGCTCGGCAATGATGGCGCTCGGGATGACGACGGTCAGCAATGAGAAGGCCTGCTGGAAAAGGTTGAGGCCGAACTGGTTGCGGATCAGGCGTTTGTAGTTGTTGAACGCCATCGTGAAGCGGCGCCTGATTTGTTGCAGCTCCTGCGCCTCGCCCCGGTAGAAGGCGATGGATTCGGCGTTTTCGCGCACCCGCACCAGGCCATAGCGAAAATCCGCCTCCCGCCGCAGCTGGAGAAAGTTGAGGTTCATCAGCCGGATGCCGAACACGTAGATGGTGATCAGCGTGCCGACGGTGGCGTAGCACACCAGGAAATACACCAGCTCGTGGGAGATCGACCACAGTACGCGGCTGAAGGCCACCAGTTGCAGCAGCGCGCCGGTGAAGATCAGCAGGAAATACAGCGAGCGCTGGGTGAAGGTGTTGATGTCCTCGGCGATCCGCTGGTCCGGGTTGTCGATGGCGGCGTTGGCGTTGAGTTCGTAGAACTGGCGGTGGCTGAAGTATTTTTCGAGGAAGCGCTCGGAGAGCCAGCGTCGCCAGTGAATGCCGAGGTTGTCGCGAACGTAGTAGAAGAGGGCCAGGATCGGCACCGCGGCAATGACCACCAGCACGCAGGTCTGGATGGCTTCCCAGAAGCGCGCTTCGTCGCGGGCGGCGAGGGCGGATGTGAATTCGCCGGTCAGCTCGTTGAGGAGGACCGCGAAGCGTGTCTGCCCCACCAGAAGGATCACCAGCAGCGCCAGCAGGCCCCACGCCTTCAGCTTTTCGCCATGGCGCCAGTAGGGCCAGGCAATGGCCCAGAAGCGTCGCCAGAGGTAAACGGTTGGTGACTTCATGATTTTCACGCGCCAGCGGTTTGGTGTGGAGCGGCGCGGCCTGCCACCGGCAAACCGGCCTTGCTTGCGGTGACGCAGGCAGCCCTTCAAGGATCCACCGTTCGTAATTAGATCACCAAGCGCAGGCTTCGCGGTTTTCGTTGTGGGGGCTGCTGCGGCCGCCCCGGCCAGCGCGCCTGCCTGCAAGCGTCTCTGAGCCTTGCGGGGGAGGGCCGAACTTCGTAAGGTGCGCGCATTGCACGCACGAATGAACGCCATGGACCGCATGACCGAACGCCGCCGGGATCGCCGCATTCCGCTCGGTTGCAAGGTGGGAATCAAGCTGAAGGGCGGCGCCGCGCTCGTCGTGGGGACCTGCGTCGAGCTGGGCGTGGGGGGAATGACCATCCACTCCACCCACGTGCCGCAGATGGATGAAGTCTTCGAAATCGCCGTGCTGCCGCCCGCGCCGGGCGGTGCCTGGCAGGCCCTGCACGCACGGGTGCGCGTGCGCCGTTGCCACGGGCTGCCGGAGGGCGGCCTCTACGAAATGGGCGTCGAGATCGTCGAGGTCATCAAGTAGAGGCCGGGTTTCGGCTTTTAGCCCGCCGGCCCCGCGGCGAGCCCGGCCTGGGCTTCACCGACGCTGCCGTACATCCGGGGCGGCTGCTCGCTGCGCGTGAAGGCCGCGCCCAGTTGCAGGCGCAGGAAGGTGCTCGAAGTGTAGCGGGTGACGCTGGTGTAGTGCGCGGCGACCAGCTTCTTCACCATCGCCGCGTAAGCGTCGATCAATTCCGGTTCAATGTTGAATCGATCGTAATTGACGACGGCGCTCACCTTGTGGCCGATCGGCGCCACCCGGGCTTCCACCGCCGCGCGGATGCGCTCGATGTCGGCCGCGCTGCGGATCGTCAATCCCTCGAAATTCACGAAGAACAGCTTGCCCGCCGGGTCGTAGGCGAGCCGGGCGTCCATCGGCATCTCGAGCAGATCGGGGCGCAGGTTCATCGGGCCGTCGGCAAAGATGCGCGGGTCCATGAGTGCCGGCTCGGCCGGAATCAGCGGGCGGAAGGCCATCTTGTCCAGAATGTCCCGCTGGATGTCGATGCCCGGCGCCACTTCGATCAGCTCGAGCCCGTCCGGGCCGAGCCGGAACACGCAGCGCTCGGTGATGTAGAGCACCGGCGTGCCGCGCCGGTTGGCCTGCGGGCCGCTGAATGTGCGGTGTTCCACCTGCTCGACGAACTTGGATGAACCGCCGTCGTTGAGGATGGCGAGCTTGCCGGCCGCGACGGCGATCTCCAGGTTGCCGGCCGTGAAAGTGCCGACGAAAACCACCTTCTTGGCGTTCTGGCTGATGTTGATGAAACCGCCGGCGCCGGCCAGGCGCGGGCCGAAGCGCGACACGTTGAGATTGCCTTCCCGGTCGGCCTGGGCCAGGCCGAGAAAGGCCATGTCCAGCCCGCCGCCGTCGTAGAAGTCGAACTGGCTGGGCTGATCGATGATGGCCTGGGTGTTTACCGCGGCGCCGAAGTTGAGGCCGCCGGCCGGCACGCCGCCGATGACGCCCGGCTCGGCGGTCATGGTGATCAGGTCGATGACTTTTTCTTCGGTGGCGACATTGGCGATGCCCTCGGGCATGCCGATGCCCAGGTTGACGACGGCGTTGGCGCGCAGCTCCAGCGCGGCGCGGCGGGCGATGATCTTGCGCTCGCTCATCTCCATTGGGGCGATGCCCGACATGGGCACCCGCAGCTCGCCCGAGAAGGCCGGGCTGTAGGGCTCGATGAAGGTCTGCATGTGGTATTCGGGTTTTTCGGCGACCACCACGCAATTGACCAAAATGCCGGGAATCTTCACCTGGCGGGGGTTGAGCGAGCCGCGCTCGGCGATGCGCTCGACCTGGGCGATGACGATGCCGCCCGAGTTGTGGGCGGCCATTGCAATGGCCAGGGCTTCGAGGGTCAGCGCCTCCTTTTCCATCGTGATGTTGCCGTCCGGGTCGGCGGTGGTGCCGCGGATGATGCCGACGTGGATCGGGAAGGCCTTGTAGAACAGGTATTCCTCGCCATCGATGTCCATCACGCGGACCAGGTCGGTGGTGGTGCGCGCGTTGAGCTTGCCGCCGCCAAAGCGCGGATCGACGAAGGTGCCGAGGCCGACCCGGGTGAGGGTGCCGGGCTTGCCGGCGGCAATGTCGCGGAACAGGTGGCTGATGACGCCCTGGGGCAGGTTCCAGGCTTCGATGCGGTTGGCCACGGCGAGTTGCTGCAGGCGCGGCACCAGGCCCCAGTGCCCGCCGATCACCCGCGCCACGAGGCCGTCGTGGCCGAGGTGGTTGAGGCCGCGCTCCTTGCCGTCGCCCTGGCCGCCGGCATAGACGAGGGTGAGGTTGCGGGGGGCGCCGAGGCCCTGGATATCTTCGCCTTCATTTTCGAGGTAGAGCGCTTCGAGGGCGACGGCGATGTTTTCGGGAAAGCCGATGCCGACGAAGCCGCCGGTGGCGACGGTGTTGCCGTCGCGGATGAGGCGCACCGCTTCGCGGGCCGAGACGATCTTGCCATTGTCCTGGGAGGACAGCGTGGCGGCGGGCAGACGGGTGTTCATCGTGATGACTCCTGTTGGCCTGGGGGCGCCGCGCCTCAGACGAGACCGGTGAGGTAGTAGGTGGCGATGATGGCGAACACGGCGCTGGTCTTGATCAGCGTGATCGCGAAGATGTCCTTGTAGGCCACCTTGTGGGTCAGGCCGGTGACGGCCAGCAGGGTGATGACGGCGCCGTTGTGGGGCAGGGTGTCCATGCCGCCGCTGGCCATCGAGGCGACGCGGTGCAGCACTTCGAGGGGAATGCCCGCGGTGTTGGCGGCGCTGATGAAGGTTTCCGACATGGCGGCCAGCGCAATGCCCATGCCGCCCGAGGCGGAGCCGGTGATGCCGGCGAGGGTCGTTACGGTGATGGCTTCATTGATCAGCGGGTTGGGGATGACTTTCAGCGCATCGGCCACCACCAGGAAGCCCGGCAGCGCCGCGATGACCGCGCCGAAGCCGTACTCGGAGGCGGTGTTCATCGAGGCCAGCAGGGCGCCGCTCACCGCGGCCTTGGAGCCTTCGGCGAAGCGCGTCGCGACGGTTTTCCAGGCGAAGATCATGACGGTCAGGATGCCGATCAGCAGCGCGCCTTCCACCGCCCAGATGGCGGCAATCTTGGAGACGTCCTGCACCACCGGGGCGGCCTTGCCGATCACCGCCGGGATGAAGCTGTGGCTCTTGCCGTAGAGGGTGGGGATGAGGTCGGTGAAGAGTTTGTTGGTGATGCCGACCAGCACCAGGGGCAGGATTGCGAGGAGCGGGTTGGCCAGCTTTTCCTTGTCGTCGAAGGGGGCGGGTTCGTTCAAAAGCTCGGTGCCGTAGCCTTCGCCGGCGGCCTGGGCCGAGCGGCGGCGCCATTCCAGGTAGGCCATGCCGGCCACGAAGATCAGGATCGAACCGATGACGCCCAGCGCCGGGGCGGCGTAGATGTTGGTCTTGAAGAAGGTGGTCGGGATGACGTTCTGGATCTGCGGCGTGCCGGGCAGCGAATCCATCGTGAAGGAGAAGGCGCCGAGCGCGATGGTGCCGGGGATCAGGCGCTTCGGGATGCCGCCCTGGCGGAACATTTCAGCCGCGAAGGGATACACCGCGAAAACCACCACGAACAGCGAGACGCCGCCATAGGTGAGGAGTGCGCAGACCAGCACGATGGACAGCATCGCCCGCTCGGCGCCCACCAGCTTGATGACCGACGAGACGATGGACTTGGAGAAGCCCGACAGTTCGATGACCTTGCCGAAGATCGCGCCGAGCAGGAAGACCGGGAAGTAGTTCTTTACGAAGCCGACCATCTTGTCCATGAACAGCCCGGTGAACATCGGGGCGACGAGGGTCGGGTCGGTGAGCAGTACGGCGCCGAGGGCGGCGATGGGGGCGAACAGGATGACGCTATAACCCCGGTATGCGATGAACATCAGAAAGCATAGCGAGGCCAGGACGATTAGAAATGACATGATTGGGATCTCCTCCGTTGCAGGTTTGCGGAGTGATCCATTGCAGAAAGCGTGCCAAGATTTTTCTTATTGATTAATAAGGAAATTTTTTGATGGGGCGGGCCCGGCTGTCCGGACAGCCGGGCAGGGTGTCTGCGCGGGCAGACAGCTTTCGGCCAGGGCCGCCGCGATCAGCCGTTTGTCGCGGATGAGATGCCCAGCGCGGCGAGCTTTTCGTACAGCGAGGCCCGCGAGATGCCGAGGCTGCGGGCTGCCTGGGCCTTGTTGCCGCCGGCGGCGGAGATGGCGGCGGCGATGGCCTGGCGTTCGGTGTCCTGCTGGAGCTGCTCGAGGGTGCGTGCGCCGCGGCTTGCGGTGGGCCCGGCGTGCGCTCCAAGGCCGGGCAGGATCTGCTCGAAGTCCGACCGCTCGAGGATGTCGGCGTCGGACATCAGCAGGGCACGTTCGAGCACGTTGGACAGCTCGCGGACATTGCCCGGCCAGCTGTGCAGGGCCAGGTAGTCCAGCGCCGGCGCGGCAATGCTGCGCGGGTGCTCGCCGAGCTGGCGGGTCAGCGCCTCGGCGAGGGATTCCGAAATCAGCGGGAGGTCGTCGAGGCGTTCGCGTAGCGGCGGGACGTCGAGGGTCATCACGTTGAGCCGATAGAAAAGGTCGGCCCGGAAGCGGCCTTCTTCCACTTCCTTGGCCAGTTGGCGGCTGGTGGCGGCGATGATGCGCACGTCGATGGCGATCAGCCGGTTCGAGCCGACGGGTTCGATTTCCTTTTCCTGCAGCGCCCGCAGCAACTTGGCCTGGAGGGCCAGGGACATGTCGCCGATCTCGTCGAGAAAGAGCGTGCCGCCCTGGGCCAGCTCGAACTTGCCGCTGCGCCCCTTGCGGTCGGCGCCGGTGTAGGCGCCCGGTGCGACGCCGAAGAACTCCGACTCCAGCAGCGTGTCGGGAATGGCGGCGATGTTCACGGCGACAAAAGGCCCGGCAGCGCGGGGGCTGGCGGCGTGGATGGCGTGGGCCAGCAGCTCCTTGCCGGTGCCGGTTTCACCGAGGATCAGCACCGGCGAGCTGGCGCGGGCGGCCCGCCTGGCCTTGTCCTTGACCGCGATGCAGCGGGGGCTGGCGCCGACGAAACTGGTGAAGGTGTATTTGCTGCGCCGCGCTTCGTCGAGTTTGCGGCGGGTGTCGGCCAGTTCAAGGCGCAGGTTCTGGAAGCGCGAGACAAGCGGCATGAGCTGGCGGGGGTCGTCGAAGATCATCACGCCGACGCCGCCGATCAGCTCGCCGGCGGCGTCCCGCACCGGCAGCCGCATGACGACGAAGGATTCGCTGCCGAACTCCATGATGTCGAGCATGATCGGCTTGCCGCTGGTCACCACGCTGCGCATCAGGCTGTTGGGAATCACGTCCTCGACCGGCAGGCCGATCACCGACGCCGGATCGGCGATGCCCAGGTGGCGGGGGTATTTCTCGTTCATCCAGACGATCCGGGCCTGCCGGTCGACGATCAGCAGCCCCTCGGAGAGTTCGGAGAAGGCGGCCAGGAGGGTGTCCATGGTCCGTTGGCGGATGCGCTCGGCTTCCGCAGAGAAGTGTTCTGAGGCCATGGTTCCCTGCCTGATTTTTTTACGTGTCGCAGGAGGATAGCGCAGCTTGGGCGGTGTCCGTTCGTGTTGCCGCCGGGGCGGGCTAGGGGCTGCTCGTCAGGCCGGTTTCGGCGGCAGTTTGCGGGCCGATCCGGGTTTCCCGCAGGGAGTCCGGAATGGCGGCCGTGTCGGCGGAAAGCGGAATCCGCCCGGCCATGATTTCGGCCAGCGCCTGCGGGTGGCGCGGCACGCGGGCGGGTTCGGCGTAGCCGTCGGGGAAGACGGGCAACAGGCTGCGGGCCTCGTATTTGTCGGTGGCGCCCAGGGTGTGGAGCAGTTCGTGGGCGATCACCACGGCGTTGCGCTGCCGCTCGTCGCGGCTGGCAAAAACCTTGACCACGCCGATCAGGCCTTTCTCGAGGCCCAGCGAGTGATCCAGCTCGGGCGTGCGGGCCGGATCGTGGTAGATCACGAACAGCCGCACATCCGGCCGCGGCCCCGGTGCTGCGTCGTGGCGCCAGGCCCAGAAACGCAGCTGCAGGCTCCACAGGGCCACGGCCGCGCCGCTGCCATTGGCGGGGAAGGCGGGTGGCAGGGATTCGAGCGGCGCGGCGAGATTGATCGCCAGCGGGCGCAGCAGCGGCCGGCCGTGGCGCTCGACTTCGTTCTGCAGCCATTCGCTGATGGGCGCGAAGTCGTCGGCGTGCAGGCTGGCGACGATCCTCCGCGTGACGGCCGAGTCGTCGGCGGCGATCGGGTAGATCGTGGCGTGCAGGGTGCTTTGCCACGCGCTTGCCCGGGCTTTGCTTTTCCAGGCGCCCACCGCGAGGGTGGCGAGGATGAACAGCAGGAGGGCGATGCGTAGCGCGCGGAACATGGGTGCGGGGGCTCAGGTGCTCACGGCGGGCTTGCCGGCGGGCATGTCGAGGGTGCGCACGAGCGCGTGCTGTTCGGTCGCCCGCCGGGTTTCCTTGGCCAGGGCACGGTACAGGGCGTTGAAGGGCTGGGGCACGCTCTCGATGAATACGGCTGGGTAGATGAGTCGGTAGGACACGATCTTGAAGATCTGTCCGGCCAGTGTGGCGGCACCTGCGCGCCGTGGTTTTTGTTTAGTGTGCAAGACGCAGGCTAAAAAAGCCCGGCACGCGGGCCGGGCTTTTTCGGGCTGGACGCCTGGTGTTACGCCGTCACGACCGGGATCTTGCCGATCTTGGCCTGCCATTCCTGCGGGCCGGTGGTGTGCACCGAGGTGCCGGCGGAATCCACCGCCACGGTGACGGGCATGTTCTCCACGTCGAACTCGTAGATGGCTTCCATGCCCAGGTCGGCAAAGCCGACGACCTTGGCCGACTTGATGGCCTTGGCCACCAGGTAGGCGGCGCCGCCGACGGCCATGAGGTAGGCCGACTTGTTGTCCTTGATGGCCTCGATGGCGACAGGGCCGCGCTCGGACTTGCCGACCATGGAGATCAGGCCGGTTTGCTCGAGCATCATGCGGGTGAACTTGTCCATGCGGGTGGCGGTGGTGGGGCCGGCCGGGCCGACGACTTCGTCACGCACCGGGTCCACCGGGCCGACGTAATAGATCACGCGGTTGGTGAAGTCGACGGGCAGCTTTTCGCCCTTGGCCAGCATGTCGGCAATGCGCTTGTGGGCGGCGTCGCGGCCGGTGAGCATCTTGCCGTTGAGGAGAAGTTTCTGGCCGGGTTTCCAGGAGGCCACTTCTGCCTTGGTCAGGGTGTTCAGGTTGACCTGGGTGGCGGACTTGAGATCCGGCGTCCAGGTGACGGCAGGCCAGTCTTCGAGCCTGGGCGGTTCGATCTTCGCCGGGCCGGAGCCATCCAGATGGAAGTGGCAGTGACGCGTGGCGGCGCAGTTGGGCACCAGGGCCACCGGCAGGTTGGCGGCGTGGCAGGGGTAGTCGAGCACCTTCACGTCGAGCACGGTGGTGAGGCCGCCGAGGCCTTGCGCGCCAACGCCGAGGGCGTTGATCTTTTCCATCAGTTCGAGGCGCAGCTCTTCCGGGCGGGTCAGCTTGGCACCCGTAGCGGCCTTGGCTTTCAGCTCATGGATGTCCACCGGCGCCATGATCGATTCCTTGGCCAGCAGCATGGCTTTTTCCGGCGTGCCGCCGATGCCGATCCCGATGATGCCCGGCGGACACCAGCCGGCGCCCATTTCGGGGATCTTCTTGAGCACCCAGTCCACCAGGTCGTCGGAGGGGTTGAGCATGGCGAACTTGGACTTGGCTTCGGAGCCGCCGCCCTTGGCCGCGCAGATGACTTCCACGTGGTGGCCCGGGACGAGTTCGAAGTGGACCACCGCCGGGGTGTTGTCCTTGGTGTTCTTGCGGGCGCCGGCCGGGTCGGCCAGCACCGAGGCGCGCAGGGGGTTGTCCGGGTTGCCGTAGGCGCGGCGCACGCCTTCGTCGATCATCTGCTGGACGCTCATGGTGGCGTCCGGCCAGGTGACCTGCATGCCGACCTTGATGAAGACCATGCCGATGCCGGTGTCCTGGCAGATCGGGCGGTGGCCTTCGGCGGCCATGCGCGAGTTGGTCAGGATCTGGGCGATGGCATCCTTGGCGGCGGGGCTTTCCTCGCGTTCGTAGGCTTCACCCAGCGCCTTGATGTAGTCCAGCGGGTGGTAGTAGCTGATGTACTGGAAGGCGTCCGCGACGGACTGGATCAGGTCTTCCTGTTTGATGGCAGTCATGGGTGAAGCTCCCTCTTTTTGAGTTTAGTGTTTTGTCAGCAAAACGGTCTGGTTCATCATCTTGTCGACCAGCGCCATGGCGAACGCGGAGACGAGGAACACGACGTGAATGATCACCTGCCACATGATGGTGTGCTCGGAGATGTTCGCGGCGTTGATGAAGGTTTTAAGCAGGTGGATCGACGAAATGCCGATGATCGCCGTCGACAGCTTGATCTTGAGTACGCCCGCGTTCACGTGGGACAGCCATTCGGGCTGGTCCGGGTGGTCGTCGAGGTCGAGCCGTGAAACGAAGGTTTCGTAACCGCCGATGATGACCATGATCAGCAGGTTGGCGATCATCACGACGTCGATCAGGCCGAGCACCACCAGCATGGTTTCGGTTTCGCTGATGTGACCGCCGGCGCTGATCACCGAGCTGACCAGATGGCCCAGCTCGGCCATGAACAGCCACACGTAGATGCCCTGGGCGACGATCAGGCCGAGGTAGAGGGGCGCCTGAAGCCAGCGGCTCCAGAAGATGAAACGTTCGAGTGTTTGCGTGCCTTTGCTCATGTTTGGGAACTGCTGTTTGGGGAGCACGGATTTTATCATCGGCGCAGGGCCGCCCGAGGCGGTAAAATGCTGGACTTTGTTTTTCTGCCTCAAGGGCTTTTCGCATGAATCTGCAACCCATCACCGCGCTGTCGCCCCTCGACGGCCGTTATGAATCCAAGGTTTCCGCGCTCCGCGAGCACTTTTCGGAATTCGGCCTGATCCGCAACCGGGTCAAGGTCGAGGTCGAATGGCTCAAGGCCCTTGCCGCCGCGCCGGAGCTGGCTGAAATCGCGCCGTTCTCCGCCGCCACCGTGGCCGAGCTCGATGCCGTCATCGCCGGCTTCTCGGTGGCCGACGGCGAGGCCGTGAAAGCCATCGAGGCCACCACCAACCATGACGTGAAGGCCATGGAGTATTGGCTCAAGGAGCGCCTCGGCCACAACCCCGAAGTCACCCGCGTCACCGAATTCATTCACTTTGGCTGCACCTCCGAAGACATCAACAACGTCTCCCACGCCCTGATGCTGCGTGACGGCCGCAACAGCGTGCTGCTGCCGGCGCTGGACAAGATCATCGCCCGCCTTGTCGAGCTGGCCCACCAGCACGCCGAGCTGCCGATGCTCTCGCGCACCCACGGCCAGCCCGCCAGCCCGACCACCCTCGGCAAGGAAATGGCCAACGTGGTGTATCGCCTGCGCCGCGTGCGCGCATCGATTGCCGCGGTCGAACTCACCGCCAAGTTCAACGGCGCCGTGGGCAACTACAACGCCCACCTGTCGGCCTACCCCGAGTTCGACTGGGAAGGCTTCAACGGCCGTTTCATCGAATCCCTGGGCCTCACCTTCAACCCCTACACCATCCAGATCGAACCCCACGACGCGATGGCCGAGCTGTTCGACGCCACCGCGCGCGCCAACACCATCGTCCTCGATATCTGCCGCGACATCTGGATGTACATCTCGCTGGGCTACTTCAAGCAAAAGCTCAAGGCCGGCGAAATCGGCTCGTCCACCATGCCGCACAAGGTCAACCCGATCGACTTCGAGAACGCCGAGGGCAACCTGGGCCTCGCCAACGGCGTGCTGCGCCACCTGGCGGACAAGCTGCCGGTGTCGCGCATGCAGCGCGACCTCACCGATTCCACCGTGCTGCGCAACATGGGCGTGGCCTTCGGTTATGCCGTGCTGGCCTACGATTCCTGCCTGCGCGGTCTCGGCAAGCTCGAAGCCGAGCCGGCCCGCCTGGCGGCCGACCTCGATGCCTGCTGGGAAGTGCTGGCCGAGCCGATTCAAACCGTGATGCGCCGCTATGGCATCGAAAACCCCTACGAGCAGCTCAAGGAACTGACCCGCGGCAAGGGCATCACCAAGGCTGCGCTGCAGGCGTTCATCGGCACCCTGGCCATCCCCGAAGCCGAAAAGGCCCGCCTGATGGACATGACGCCGGGCAGCTACATCGGCAAGGCCGCCGAGCTGGCCAAGCGCATCTAAGGGGCTGACAGCATGGCTTTTGCAGACAAGCTCAAGACCCTGCCGGGCGTCTCCCACCTGGCGTCGATCCAGCTGCTCAACGCGGCCGACGAGATCGTCGCCACCATCGAGAACAAGCCCGGCCAGGCCGGCTCGCTGGCGGTGTACAACCACCTGGCCCAGATCCACGGCGCCATCACTCCGGACGCCGCCACGCAGGGCATCGAAATCTTTGCCGAGCATGGCGAGGATGCGCGCCTGAACCCCGGCAAGCACCCCAACATCGACCGCCTGATCGGGCTGGCCGAACGGGGTGAAACCTTGCGGGTGAAGCACGTGTTTGCCGCCTGACGCATCGCGTCGGGCCGCAACTCAAAGGGGCAGCCGCTTGGCTGCCCTTTTTTTGTCAGTGGGCCGCGCGCTGGCGCACGGTCAGCAGCCGGATGAGGCCGAGGCCGATGGCGATGCCAAGCGAATCGGCGAGCCAGTCCAGGGCTTCGCCGTAGCGGTTGGTGGTGAGGGTTTGCTGGCAGATTTCGATCAACAGGCCGTAGGCCACCAGCCCGGCGGCGATCCGGGGCGCCCGCGCTGGCCAGCCGCTCCAGCCCGTCAGCATGAGCACGCAGAAGGCGATGGCGTGTTCAAACTTGTCCTGGTTGGACACGACGCTGATCTGGGCGGGCAGAGGCATCATCGTCAGAATGAAGACAAGGATGACCGCGACGACAAACGCGGCGCGAAACAGGGGCTGGGGCAGGCGGAGAAACATGGGGAGGTCGCTTGTTGCGGTGCCGCATTGTAACTGCGGCCGCGCCGTTCAGGCGTCGCGCACCTGCCGCCGGGCGGCCAGCCATTCCCACACCAGCCCGCTCGGAAAATCCTGCCCGGTCAGCACGAACTTCAGCGTGTGACTGTTGAAGAGGGTCAGCCCCAGATCCTTGCGGGCGGTTTCGCTGCCTACCAGCAGCAGTTGGTCGCCGAGTCGGATGGGCTCCTCGAGGCCGGGCAGGAGGCGCGGCGGATCCCCTTCGCGCAGCAGCAGCAGCGGGACGCAGGCCAGCGGCGGGCGGTCGGTGACCGGGGTGCGCAGCAGTTCGCCGAGTTTGAGTTCTGCCGCGTTGCGCATCAGCAGGCGATACACCGACGGTGCCTGCGAGATGTTGAGACTTACGCTCCACACGGTGGGCACGTCCCAGCCGAAGCGGCCGGTGAGATCATTCAGCAGCGTCTCGGCCCAGGCGTCGTCGGCCTGGCGCACGAAGGCCAGGAAGGGCGCGAGCAGCGGGGTGGTCAGGATTGCGAGGCATTCGTGGGCGACGATCTCGGCGGGCACCATCGCGAAATCCGATTCGAAGGCGTCGAACAGCGCCCGGTTGGCAACGTGGTTCTGGCGCAGCACGGTAAAGAGCTTTGGGTTGAGCTCCCGGGCGGTGACCACGGTGGAGAGGTTGTTGACGTCGCTGGCGGTGGCGGCAACGATGCCGACGGCGTCGGCGATGCCCGCCGCCCGGAGGGCTTCGCCGCCGGTGCCGTCGCCCTTGATCCAGCTGTGCGCCGCGGCGAGCGGCGCGGCGCGGTCGATGATGGTGACCGGCAGTCCGGCGTTCTCCAGCGCCTCGGTCATTACCCTTCCGAAGGTGCCATAACCGCACAGCACCCACTTGCCCTCGGGGGGCTCCCGGTGGCGGGTGACCGTGGTGCCCGGCAGGCCGGTAAGCCACAGCAGCAGGTTGTAGGCCGCCGGCGAGTGCAGGGCCAGGGCCATGTATTCGCCGAATTTTTCAAAGGGATTGATGATGTGGCGGGTGCCGAAGGAGGCCATGTTGGCCGCTGTTTCGGCATGCTCGGCGCGGCACAGTGCGTGCAGCGACGGGGCCAGCAGGCGCGCGGCGATGGCCACCGCGAGGTTGGTGCTGTCGTCGTTGGTGAGGGCGATCACGCCGCGGCAATACCGGCTGGTGAGCCCGGCGAGGATCAGCGTATCGGGCTGGCCGGCGTCGGCGCACAGGGCCGGCATGTCGGCCGAGTAGCTTTGCAGTTCGAGGTCGCCCACCTTGGCTTCATCTTTTTCGATCACCACCGCCCGGTAGCCCAGTTCGTCCAGTGCCTGGCAGATCAGGTGCCCGGCTTCGCCATAGCCGCAGATCAGGTAGAAGGGTTCGCGCAGGTGGCGCACCTGACGGGCAAAGCGCTGCGCCGCCACTGCGTTGAGGAAGTTCTTGTCCTGCAGCATCGCGAACACCGTGCCCAGCGTGTAGGCCCAGCCGATTACCGACAGGTAAATGCAGAACGTGACCCACAGGCGCTGCTGCTCGGAGAAGGCGTAGGGTATTTCGCCAAAACCGATGGTGGTTGCGGTGTAGCTGATGAAATAGGTGGCGTGGAAAAAACTCAGCCGCGGCATGCTGCCGCCGTTCGGGTCCGGCGGGCCGGGCATCAGTGTGAGCCCCAGCACCGACACCGAAAAAATCACGATGAGCACGATCAGCGGCGTGCGCAGCCGCCGCAGAACCAGAAAAATCGTGCTGGTCGGGGTGCCGTTCACGGCATCAGCGCCGCTGCATGATGGTCTCGGCGATCAGGATCACCACTGAAATCACGTTGGCAAACAGCGCACCGCCCGACAGCGACACGATGCTCGACATGGTCGAGGGGGTCAGCCCGGTGTTGGCCACGTGTTCGGCATAGCCCCACACCATCGCGGCGGCCAGCAACTGCAGGTCGGCCACCAGGCTGGTGGCGAGGTGAATGGCCCCGATCTGGGTACGGTCGCCAAACTTGAGTACGGTGGCGATCAGGTTGACCACCACCGCCGCGAAAAGCTCGTAGATGTCGTGGTGAACCGGGTTGTCGATCTCGCCGATAAAGAAGCCGAAGTTCAGGGTCGCAGCAAAGACAATGAAGAAACCGAAGATGACTTTTTCGAGGTTCATCGCGGGGCGCCGGTTGTTTTTGGGGATGCGCCAATGCTAGCACCGGCGGGCGCGGCGCGGGGCGCATGAGTTCAGGCGAATGTCGTTTGCCACCTTGGGGCCGAGCGGTTTTTGGGTGTCACGGGCGATCTGAGCCGCCCGTGCGGATCGTGCCTTTTACCAGCAGGTGGCGGCTTTGCCGGTGCCCGAGACGGTCTTGGTGCCGTTCTGGCTGAGCGTGAGGGTGCCGCACTCGGTTTCCCGGCTGGCCTGGCTGCCCTGGGGGATTGCCTGCAGGACGAAGGTGTTGGCGGCGACGCTCGAAATGGAAACGACGTAGTTTCCGTTCATGTCCTTGATGCAGGCGGTGGCGGGCAGGCTGACGGCGACGCCGCCGGTGGTCTGGTCGTAGCGCAGGTTGGTCGTGTAGAAACGCTCCATGTACTGGGCGGCTTCCTGCAGGCAGGACACCGCCTGGGTGCGTTTGCTCCGGACAAGGTGGCTGGTGTAGTTCGGGTAGGCGATCATGGCCAGGATGCCGACGATGCAGACGACGATCATGATCTCGAGAAGGGTTACTCCTGCCTGGTGCTTGAGCCGCCAGGCGGCGGAACCTGATTGTGTCTTGGTCATCGCTGAGTCGTCCCTGCCTGTTTCCATGTTGAAAGCCTGCTTGCCTGTGTCGTGCGCCCGGATGGGCCGTTCAATCCGCGAGGATTTCCCGCCACGAGATGCGTCCCTTGAGCAGGCTGAGGTTGACGTTCAGTTGCTGCTGGCAGGCGCCGGTGGTGTCGCAGCTCAGGGCGGTGAACTTGGAGTCGGTGGTCTTCTTGATGTTGAGTTCGCCGATCATGCCGCCCGTTTTGACCGAGCCGGCCGGAACGAGCTTGCTGCCGCTGAGCTTCTTGTCGCCCTCGTTGAAGAGCTTGTCGTTGTTGACGTCGAAGAAGGGCACCGTGAGGCTGCCGCCGGTATAAGCGTCCAGCGCGTTGAGGTAGCCGCTGCCGCCCGAGGCGCACACGTCCGACGTGGGGACGATGCTGCTGGCGTAAAGAATGCCCGCGGAGTACTGGCTGCGGGAAACGATCCGTTCGCCATCGGCCGGGAAGTCCACGTACCAGCCCTTCTTGCCGGTCATGTCGCCGGTAACGGCGCTCGAGAAGGTCCGGGTGATGTAGGCGCTCTGGGCGCCTGCGGCGCTGACGGTGCGCTGGACGAGGGCGGCTCGAGAGGTGATCGTCGTGCCGTCGTCGATGATGCCGTACCAGCTCTGGACCGCCTTGCTGGAGACGTCGGTGTTGCTCAGGTAGCGCCCTGTTCCGCCGAAGATCCAGCGTTTGTTGGTCTTGGGGTCGATGGCGACGGTGAATGCGCCGGTGATGGGCTGGATGTTGTTGCTGGCGTCCTGGGCGACGAAGATTGAAGAGGCGCTCCAGGTGGTCGTGTCGCCCATGACGCTGAACTTCCAGAAGTTGCCGAGAAGGTCGCCGGCATAGATCAGGTCGACTTTCCCGTCGCCGTTCTGGTCGAAGGCAACCGGGCTCCCCAGCCCGTTCGAGGCGGTGCCCGAGCCTGCGCCCGTCGCGATCTTCTTGATCAGTGCGCCGGTGTTCAGGTTGAGGACGAACAGGAAGGCCTTTTCGTTGGTGCTGTTGTAGCCGTTGGCGATGATCACGGCCCACTCGCCGGTGTTCATCTTGACGATCACCGGCTTGCCGAGGGTTTGCCCGAGGTCGGTGTCGGTGAACTCCCACAGTGCGTCGGCTGTGCCGAAGCTGGTGGGGGTGGTGACGTTGAGGGCGTAGATCGTTTTGCCGCCCCGCCCGAGGCTGCCGACCAGGATGTTCTTGCCGGTGGTGGCCAGATCGGAGACGGTGATCTCGCCATCGTTGATGAACTTGTGCGAGTAGGTCGGGCTCGACAGCGCGTTGAGGTTGGCAAAATTGACGCCGCCAGGGATGTAGGCGAAATGCTCGACGCCCGTTTGCGCATTGAAGGCGTGCAGCATGCCGTCGTTGGCTGCGACAAAAACGGTGTTGGACGCCTTCACGTAGACGGGCGCGGGGTTGGCGGTGTCGCCGATCAGCGAGCTGCGGTTGCGGAAGCTGCCGCCGTTGGCGGCTTCGCCGGACGTGACGCCGCGCAGGTAGTCGACGACGGCCGAGCTGCCGATGGCCGTTTTCTTGGCTGAACTGAGGTTTGTGTAGTCGAAGGTGATGCCGTTGCTGCCGGAATCCTTCCAGGTGAAGATTTTGCGTGACGCGGCGGCCGGCAGGTTTTCGGAGGCCTTCCAGACGGGGATCGGGGTGCCGTCCGAGGTGGTGTTCATGTAGCCCGAGCTGTTGTAGCCGACGGCCCACAAGTCGCCGCCCCAGGTGCCGTCGTAACGGGCAACGAAGACCTTGCCGTCGGCCTCGAGCATGTAGGACGTCAGGGCGATGTTCCACGTGCCGCCGGATTCGCCGATGGTGTTGAGCGCCGCGACCAGGCCGTCGGCGAATTCGGCGGGATTCTTGGCGGCAACGAACTTGCCGCGGCCGTTTTCTGCCGCGTGCCAGAGATCGTCGACCTTCTGGTCGCTGCCGGCCAGGGGGTCGGGCCAGTTGATTGCGCCGCTCTTGAGGCCGAGCAGGGACGTCGACGGGCTGAGCTTGCCTTGCACCCCGAGCGACAGGGTGAAGGTGTTCATGTTTTGCCAGAACGAGGGGTTGGTGCCGGTTGCCCGGATGTTGTTGGGAAGGTCGATCCGCAGATCCTGTTTCCAGTAGTACATCGAAACATCGGCGAGGGTGTTGCTGTAGCTGTCCAGGTAGGGCCGGGCTGGCGTGTATTGGTAGCTCTGTCCGCCGGGGCCGGTGATGAGCGGGCCGGACATGTTGTCTTCGTTGTCGATGCCGCTGATGGTGGCCGAGTTGTAGTAGCCGTCGGTGGTCAGGATCGTGAAGTTGCGGCGGCACGACAGGTGCGGGGCCGGCCCGTAGGGGCCCGCGTCGTCGCTGCGGGAGAAATACTGCCCGGCCCGGTCGAGGGCTTGCTTCAGCGGCGTTCCCAGGGGCGGAAAGGTGGTGCCGAGCATTGCGCTGAACCAGTTCTGGCGATTGGTGGTTTCGAACGTGCCCGAGGTGGGAATGGGATTGCCGATGTTTGTCGTGTTGATCGTGGTGTGGCCAACCCGGTAGTTGGTGCCGAGCTTGGAGAACGCGATGCTGGCGCCGGCCTTTGCCGCCAGTGCGCGTGCGCGGTAGTAGGTAAACCAGTTGGCGAAGTTCTGGGTTTCTTCGGCTACGGTGCGCGTCACGGAGCCCCAGGTGAAGGTGCTCACCGAGCTCTCGGAGGTGTCGCTCAGATCCTTGCGGTAGCCTGCGCTGCCGCGAATCTGGTACTTGACGTAGCTGGTCTTGAGGGTGGTGTCGCCCGTGCCCTTGTACATGTAGAAGGTGATCGGCCAGTAGGTGGTCGAGCACGGCAGGGTGCCACAGGCGACGGGGATCGTGCGGTTCACGTCGCTTTCCGTGACCAGGGTGTACGTGTAGGTGTCCACCGACTGCTGGGTGGTCAGGTTGAGGCTGTCGAGGGTCGGGGTGGCGGGGTTGTAGAGTGCGGCGGTGGTCGAGGCTGCCGCATAGGGTGTCCCGTCGTACTTGACCCAGGGCTTGTAGGTGATCGTCGGGTCGTAAAAGACCGAGTTGTTGTAGGGGGAGCGCTTTGAAGTAGTTGTGGTAGTTGCTGTCGTCGAAGGACGGGATCCGCGGCTCGTAAGTGCCGCCTCCGTAGACGTCCTTCGGCGGGAAGAGATACACGACCCAGTCTCTGCCATAGGGGTCGTTGGTGTAGGTCAGCGTGTCCGGCATCATCTCGAACTGCATGCTGCCCGAGTCGTCGAGCAGGAACAGGATGTTCGATGGAATGGCGGCAGCCGATTGCAGGGGCGCGGCAGGAAGATCCACAAGGGCGCAGGCCGGCTGGCTGGCCATGGCAAGGGCGATGGCCAGCACGGACGGCGTCAGGAGGCGCGCGGCTTTCGAACCGGATTTGCGGGTGGACGGGCTTCTCATGAGGGGCTCCGCGCTTATTGGCGTATGTTCGATTGAAGAGTGACCGTCGTTCCGCGCCCGTTGGTGGCAGTTGCGCGGGCCGTGACGCGGTACAGGGGAACCAGGCATGTCGGTTCGATGGGGGTCTGGAAATGGCAGGTGCCATCGACGGGCTGCGCGCCCATGTCTTCGATGATGAACTGGCTGGAGACCAGTTTGTCGTTGGTGCTCTTGGCTGCCCGCCAGGCCGTGAACGTGGTGTCGAGCCAGCGGTCGGTGCCGCCGACGGGCAGGGTCGGGCACAGGCCGTTGTTGCAGGCGGCGGGGATCGTGAGCGGCGCGGCGGCGACGGCCTCGCCCTCGCGCAGCGCCGCCTCGGCGGCTTCGAGGACAAGGTTCTTGTCGTACTGGTTGCCGCTCATTCTTTCCTGCAGGCCGGCGCTGCGCATCGAGGAAAGGCCGAAGAGCGTGATGATCAGCAGGATCACCAGGGACGCGATGAGCGCCACGCCGCTTTGGTTGTGTCGGTTCGGGATCATGGCAGTCTGTTTCTGAGCAGGATGGTGCTGCTTGCGACCGTGCCGAGGCGCCGGTCGCCCGTGCTTGCGGTGGAGACGCCGGCATCCTGGCTTTCGAAGCTCAGCGTCAGCCGCACCGCCACTATGGATCCCCAGTCGGCCACATCGCTTGCGTTGACATAGGCGCCTCCACCGACCGGCAGGTAGCGGATCTGCATGTCGGTGACGCCGGGGGCGATTTCTTCCGGATTGCCGTTCATGAAGATCCGGTAGAGCGAGCTGCGGCCGCTGGCGTTGTTGCCCACGTACCAGGCGCTGGCGCCGAAGCGGGAGAGTCGTGCAATCAGCGCGTCGTACTGGTAGGACGTGGTGGTGCAGGTGGTGCCCACGTCGAAGCCGAGAAGCGTGCTGCAGTTGCTGGCGCTGCTGCTGCCCGGGGCATAGCCGACCTTGTTCGCGGCGGCGCTGGAGGCGCTGAAAACGCTCGACTGCTTGTAGTCGCAGGCAATCAGGATGTCGTTTGCGGAGATGTGGGATGAGGCGTTGAGCGTGAATTCGTTCTTGATGCTGTCGTGCTTTTCGACGCTGAAACCCGAGCCGTAGGCGCCGGCGAGCTGAATGGCATCGGTGGTGCCGGTGCGCTGGCCCTGCAGGGAGCCGATTGCGATGGCGGGCATCGCAATATTGGCGCCGAAGCCCTGAATGCCCAGGCCCAGTACGCTCCACCAGGCCGGAGGCGTTGCTTGTGCCGCATTCAGGATGCTGACGTTGCGCTTGCCGATGTTGTTGTCGGAGCGGCTGCCGTTGCCACAGCCGGTGCTGCTCGCCTCGCGGATCTCGCGATCGATGAGGATGAAGGCGATGCGGGCCGAGTCCTGCATCTTCGAGAGGTTGTCGGTGGTCGAGAAGCTTGCCCGGCTACCCATGAAAACCACAAACACACCGCCGACCAGCACCATCCCGAGCACAAGGGACACCATGAGCTCGACAAGCGTATAACCTTGCGCGCACATGGCAAGGGCGATGCGGCGGCGTGCCGGCATCGTCATAGCTGAATCCGGGTGATGAGCGCATGGCTGCTGTTGCCTGCGGTGGCACGGGAGTCGTCCCATTCGATCTTCACATCGCATTGCCCGGCGTTGCAGTTGATGGTGCCGCAGGCGGTTTGACCGATTGCGCTCTTCAGGGACTGGCTCCAGGCGTTCAGGTCGGATGCGGCCAGGGTATTGACGACGGCGACCTCGACGCTGGAGGTCGGGCAGCTCTGGAGGGTGTAGTCGCCGTTGCGGGCGGCCGTGATGTTGGCGCGCATCGCATCGGCGATGGAGTAGCTCATGATCGCCGCCATGGAGCGGGACTGGGCGCTCTGGCTGTCGCGCAGGGCCACTCCCTGAAGCGCCGCCATGCCGAGCAGGCACAGGGACAGGATCACCATCGAGACGAGCGCCTCAATCAGGCCGACACCTTTTTGTCGAGCGCGGGGAATCGTTTTTCTCATGGCCATGGAGCGTGGCTCTGTCGATCAGGAGTTCGAGGGTGACGGGCACTCGCCGTCGTTGTTCACCGGCACGACGACGGCATGCCCGCCCGCGGTGATTCTGATTTCACGGGTGTTCTGTTCTGGCGAAGAGGTGGCGATGCAGACCGACAGGCGGGCCTGGAGCAGCGCATTCGATGAACCGGGTGCGGATCGGGCGAAACCGTCGGCGCCGGTCTGGACGCGATTGTTCTGGACGGAGATCGCGGGGCTGCCCTGGACGACCAGCGAGGCCCGAGGCGATCGTCCCCGTACGCAGGATTTCACCGGCGTCGGGCAGGTCGTTGGCGTTGTTGTCGGCGAAAACCAGCCAGCCCTGCCAGTTGCCGCCGCCAGCCGCGCAGCTCGTGCCGTCGTCGCTGCGGCAAAACACGACCCGCTTGTTCAGCCGAATGGCTTCGCTGCGCGAAATCGTCAATGCCCCGAGTATTTCGTTCGCCTGGGTGGCGAGGCGATTCACGCTGAGCAGGGCGGTAAAGGAGGGCGTGGCGACGCTTGTGAGGATGGCGACTATGGTGATCCCCACCAGCACTTCAATCAGCGTAATACCTTGTAATTTATGTCTTTTCATGTCGCTCTTCAGGCTTTTTCCGGTGTCGTCGGCGTGTCGGGCTCGTTACGCCAAAACAGTCAATAATGTCAATAACGACATATTTGATAAAGCCTTAAATAGAGATTCGGTACTATTTCACGATGGCTGACCGGTCCGGAAAGGGCGCTTCGGAACGCATCTTTGGAAGATGCCTGGGCGTGTCGTTGCGGGTATGGCCGGGGCATTATCGAAAGGCCGCCCCGCGTCTTGCTGCTCGATGAGCTTGGGGTGTTGGTTGAGCGCCTTCGGTCCGGGATGGACGAGATGTGGCGGGAAAGCGCGCTGCAGCTTCACGAAAAACGGGCCGCAATCGCGGCCCGTTTCGGTTTTTTGTGAGGGTCGGGTTTCAGCCCGGCCCTCAGACTTGGTGCGTGCTTACACCTTCCGGTAAATCTCCGCGCCGCTCTTCACGAACTCGACGGCCTTGGTTTCCATGCCCTTTTCCAGCGCTTCGGCTTCGGCGATGCCCTGGGCGGCGGCGTAGTCGCGGACGTCCTGGGTGATCTTCATGGAGCAGAAGTGCGGGCCGCACATGGAGCAGAAGTGCGCGACCTTGGCGGATTCCTTGGGCAGGGTTTCGTCGTGGAAGCTCTTGGCCTTGTCCGGGTCGAGGCCGAGGTTGAACTGGTCGTCCCAGCGGAACTCGTAGCGGGCCTTGCTCAGCGCGTTGTCGCGGATCTGCGCGCCCGGGTGGCCCTTGGCGAGGTCGGCGGCGTGGGCGGCGAGCTTGTAGGTGATGATGCCTTCCTTGACGTCGTTCTTGTCGGGCAGGCCAAGGTGCTCTTTCGGGGTGACGTAGCAGAGCATCGCGGTGCCGTACCAGCCGATCATGGCGGCGCCGATGCCGCTGGTGATGTGGTCGTAGCCGGGGGCGATGTCGGTGGTCAGGGGTCCGAGGGTGTAGAACGGGGCTTCCTTGCAGTGCTTGAGCTGCAGGTCCATGTTCTCCTTGATCATGTGCATGGGCACATGGCCGGGGCCTTCGATGATGGTCTGGACGTCGTGCTTCCAGGCGATGTCGGTGAGTTCGCCCAGGGTTTCGAGTTCGCCGAGCTGGGCCTCGTCGTTGGCGTCGTAGATCGAGCCGGGGCGCAGGCCGTCGCCGAGGCTGAAGGCCACGTCGTAGGCCTTCATGATTTCGCAGATGTCCTCGAAGTGGGTGTAGAGGAAGCTTTCCTTATGGTGGGCCAGGCACCACTTGGCCATGATCGAGCCGCCGCGGCTGACGATGCCGGTCATGCGGTTGGCGGTCATGGGGCACGAAGCGCAGCAACACGCCGGCGTGAATGGTGAAGTAATCCACGCCTTGCTCGGCCTGTTCGATGAGGGTGTCGCGGAAAATTTCCCACGTGAGGTCCTCGGCCTTGCCGTTGACCTTTTCGAGGGCCTGGTAGATGGGCACGGTGCCGATGGGTACGGGCGAGTTGCGGATGATCCACTCGCGGGTTTCGTGGATGTTCTTGCCGGTGGACAGGTCCATCACGGTGTCGCCGCCCCAGCGGGTGGCCCAGGTCATCTTGTCCACTTCCTCGTTGATCGAGGAGCCGAGCGCCGAGTTGCCGATGTTGGCGTTGATCTTCACCAGGAAGTTGCGGCCGATGATCATCGGCTCGCTTTCCGGGTGGTTGATGTTGT
>JADKKC010000045.1 GCA_016720685.1 Zoogloea sp. | reverse complement strand
TCCTGGAGATGTCGCTGCTGGCTTGTGCCCAACGCTACGGCACGGTCAGCCTGCCCGACCGCGAACAGGGATGGCGATTCCATCCTGCGTTGGGTTTTACCGAGGAAAGATGATGAGACGCGGCAGAGGTTTTGGTTTAGCGGCGGGCGGGTCGCTCTTGGGCGGCAACTCGCACGGCGGGCAGGTGAACCAGCAGATCGGGCAGAGCCCGTTGCACGGTTTCCCACACCACCCCGATATCCAACTCAAAGTAACCGTGGGCAATCCGGTTGCGCATGCCTTTCATGCTGGCCCAGGCAATCCTGGGATGTTCCGTCACAAAGTCGCCGCGCTGTTCGATCAGCTTCGCGGCGAGCTCGCCGATAACCAGCAGATTCAGGACGACAGCCTGCTGCGTGCGCTTGTCGGCGACGAACCCGTCCTTGTCCATGCCATCGACGTAAGCAAGGGCCTGGCTGGCTGCCTCATGCATCTGCTCCAGCCACACTGGCAGGCGATCAATCGTCACACCGGCCTCGCTTCGGCCAGAACCTGCGCCCGGAACCGGGCCGGCAGATCGCCCGGTGTGAGTACATCCACCGGCACACCCAGCAAGGCTTCCAGTTCGACCTGCAAGCCACCCAGATCGAAGAGGGTGGTTTCCGGCGACGGGTCGACCAGCAGATCAAGGTCACTGTCGTCCTCGTCCGTTCCGCGCAATACCGAGCCAAACACTCTTGGGTTGCTGACGTGGAATCGCAGCGCCGCCTCGAGGACGGCCCGACTGTTCAGATGGAGGGCATGGGAAGGTTTCATCGTTGGATCACGCAGCAGAGGCAAACACAGGTTTGCACAAACACATTTGATCAAGGGGAGGATTGAAATGCAACGCACTTCTCGCAAACGAGTGCCGGTGCCCAGTCGGGCCGGTGGTGGTGGAGGCTCACCGTGAGTCAGACCTCTGAAGATCGCCGCGGCGCCTTTCGCGCGGCAATGGAGAATTTCTTACAGGAGCGCATGTCGAGCAAGCTCGACAAACTCGCGGCCGATGATCCGAAACGCAGCGAGTTGCTGGCGCAATACGCCCCCGCGGCCTGGTTGGCGGATGCTGCGCGACGCGTTGCGCAAATCCAGACCGTCACCCACTCCCTCAAACCCATTCACCCTGAAGCACGAGGAACCAATCTGTATTGTCCGCCGGAGTCATTGCCAAGCCATCGCGAGGTGGGCAGCCATGTGCTGAGTACGGATTTTTCCGGCGATGTGGTGGGCAATGCCGCGGCCCTGGATGTCTACAAGTTTCTCAAGATCGCCGTGGAAGGGCGATCCCTGCTGGAATGGATGCAGCAGGGCGATGCGGATCTCCTTGCCGCGCTCTCCGACGATTCGGAGAAGGCTCAAACGTGGGCCGGGGCGTTCAGGAGCGTGACCGAGCCTGCCAGCGAGATCCCGGCTTCCCACGGTCTGGCCAAGCAGCTCTACTGGCTGATCGGTGAGGATCCGGCAAGCGACGGAGATTTCCATCTCCTGGCGCCCCTTTATGCCAGCTCGTTTGCCCACACCGTATTTCGCACGATCAACGAAGACCGCTTCAGCGAGCCTGCGAAAGCGGCACAGAAAGCCAAGTGGGAGCGCCGTGATCACGACGGTGTGAGCCGCGAGTATCCCAACCTGGCGGTCCAGAAGTTCGGGGGCACCAAGCCGCAGAACATCAGTCAGCTCAACAGCGAGCGAGGCGGCAGCAACTACCTGCTGGCTTCCCTTCCACCCCGCTGGAAAAGCCGTGAAGTCCAGGCGCCCTGGTATGTGGATTCGGTGCTCTCCCGCTTCGGGCACAGTGAGGGAATCTGGGCGTTGGTGCACGAATTGCGCGATTTTCTGCTCGGACCCGCCCCCACGATGGAAACCCGTGACTGGCGCGAGGGCTTGATCGACAGCCTGATCGATGGGCTGGTCGATTTCGCTCAGCGTTTCCAGGTGATGTTGCCTGCGGGATGGACCCACGACTCCCGCTGCCGTCTTCCAGAGGCTGAACGGCTGTGGCTCGACCCCGGCCGGGTGCTGGCGGATGCGGAGGACGACGCCGTTTTCTGCGGAGGTGGCACAGGATGGATTGGCCCGCGGAGGTGGGGAATCGTTTTGGCAACTGGCTCAACAAACAGCTGGGCCCGGATCTGCCGCTCGGCGATGTCGAAGCGCGTCAATGGCAAATCGAGCTGTTCCTGCAGTAGGACTGGGCTCAGCGCCTGCACGAACTGCGCGGGCAACTCGACGCACCTCGCTACATTCCTACAAGGGAGGGCGTATGAGCACGATCTTTCCCGAGAGCCAGGGGCTGCTGGTGCTGCCCCGCCTGCGCATCCAGAACGCCAACGCCATTTCCAGCCCGCTGACTCACGGCTTTCCGTCCATGACGGCCTTTCTTGGCCTGATGTGGGCGCTGGAGCGCAAGCTCTGCGCAAACAGCATTGGAATGGCGTTCGACAGCGTGGGCGTGATCTGCCACGACTTTGACGAACAGGTGACCGAAGGCGGCTACACCAAGGCTTTCCGACTCACCCGCAATCCGGTGGACAAGGATGGCAGTACCGCAGCCATCGTGGAGGAAGGCCGTATCCACCTGGACATCACCCTCGTGTTCGGGGTGAGCAGCGAAACGATTCTGGAGGAGGCCGAGGCGCGCCAGGCCCTTGCCGATACGGTCGCAGACACGCTGGCCGGCATGCGGGTTGCGGGCGGCAGCATTGTGCCGATGCGTGGCGCCGATGCGCGCCAGGGGCGGAGTTGATCCGCCTGGCCGAAGACCCGGCCGAAGCACGCAAGCAGTTCCGGCGCCTGCGCCGCCGTTGGCTGCCCGGCTTTGCGCTGGTCTGCCGCGACGACTTGCTTACTCAGCACCTGGCAAGCCTTCAGGCAACAGACCCGAAAGCCGGCGCACTTGATGCCCTGCTCGACCTGTCCCGCATCAACTGGAGGCCGGAGCCTGGCGCGCCGTCCGACACCGAGCGCAAGGCTGTCGAGTGGAAGCCCGAGCCCAGGGAAGGCTGGATCGTGCCCATTCCCGTGGGCTATGGCGCCCTTTCCGGCATACACCCCGCAGGCAGCGTGAAGAACGCCCGTGATTCACGCACCGATTTTCGCTTCGTTGAAAGCCTTTACTCCATCGGCCAGTGGATCAGTCCGCATCGGCTCGGCAGCATCCGCGCGCTGCAGTGGTACGGACATAGCGATATCGATGGCGGCCTTTACCGCTGCCGGAACGACTTTGCCGCCACGGCCCAACATTCCTGAATTCCATCCTGAAAGGAAATAGATCATGACGCTCAAGACTGCCTCCGTCCTCGCCTTCGAACGCAAGCTCGACCCCTCTGACGCCCTCTTCTTTGCCGGTACCTGGGACGGACGGAATGACAGCTCCGTCTGGCCTCCCGTGGAGATCAAGGTCAAATCCGTACGCGGCACCATCTCCAATCGCCTGAAAACCAAGGACCAGGACGCCGCCAAGCTCGACGCTGCGATCGAGAACCCCAATCTGCAAAAGGTCGATGTGGCCGCGTTGCCCAGCCAGGCCGACACCCTGAAAGTCGTTTTCACCTTGCGTGTTCTCTCCGGCACCGGGCAACCCTCTGCCTGCAATGACGCCGACTATCAAAAAGAAGCTCTTGGACACGGTGGGCGGCTATGTGGGGACCAACGGCTTTGGCGAGCTTGCCCGCCGCTATGCCTCCAACCTCGCCAACGCTCGCTTCCTGTGGCGCAACCGCGTCGGTGCCGAAACGGTGGAAGTCCAGGTTGCTCATCTGGTCGGTGGGCAAGCACGCAATACCTGGAACTTCGACGCGCTGTCTTTCTCGCTGCGCGATTTTGCAGCGCCCCCGCGGGGCGCCGCTGCACTCGATGAGCTGGCGAAATTGATCAGTGACGGACTGGCCGGGCAAGGTCACGTGCTCCTGCAGGTCACCGCATATGTGCGTGTCGGTGCGGGGCAGGAGGTTTTTCCTTCGCAGGAACTCATTCTCGACAAGGGGCGCAGCGACAAGAGCAAGACGCTTTATGCAGTGGATGGGACAGCAGGGCTCCATTCCCAAAAGGTCGGCAACGCCATCCGTACCATTGACACCTGGTACCCGGAAGTGGCCGAGCTGGGCCCCATTGCCGTGGAGCCCTACGGCTCCGTGACCACCCGCGGCAAGGCCTATCGCCAGCCTCGCAAGAGCGACGACTTTTACTCCCTGCTCGACAACTGGATCATCAAGGACAAGGTCCCGGCCACGGAGCAACAACATTTCGTCATCGCCACCCTGATCCGTGGCGGGGTCTTCGGCGAGGCGGGTTGAGTCATGGATTACTACCTGGAAATCCGTCTTCTTCCCGATCCGGAGTTCCCCGCCACAACCTTGATGAACGCCCTGTTCAGCAAGTTCCACCGGGGCCTGGTCGGGCACGGGGAGGGTGCCATCGGGGTGAGCTTTCCGGACGTCAAGGATGCTCGTCGTGGTTTGGGGAATCGGCTGCGCCTGCACGGAAGCGCTGCGGATCTGCGGGACTTCATGGGAGCCGACTGGCTGACGGGCATGCGTGATCACGTTGCCATCGACGGCCCCGCCCCGGTGCCGGCCGGGGCGCGTCATCGCATTGTTCGGCGCGTGCAGGCCCACAGCAATCCGGAGCGGGAGCGCCGCCGCCTCATCGCGAGGAAAGGCGTATCCCCCGAAGAAGCCCTGGCTGCCATTCCGAACAGCCGTGCCGAACAGCTCGATCTGCCTTTTCTTTTGCTGAGCAGCCGGAGTACCGGACAGCAGTTCCGCCTCTTTGTCGAGCATCTGCCCATCGCGGACGAGTCCCGGCCGGGCAACTTTGGAAGCTACGGACTTAGCCCGGCCACAACCATCCCCTGGTTCTGACCCTTTTTTTATCGCCCCTGTAAAAGCCTTGATTTTCGGGGCTTTGGCAGGGGCTGCGTTTTTTGGGTCATGACACTGAAAAGCAGGATTTCTCTTTAACAATCAGGCACTCAAGACTGGTAGTCTCTACGTCACTGCCGGATAGGCAGCTCAGAAACGGATGATCCACGAAACGGATCGCCAACAAGCCGTCACTGCCGGATAGGCAGCTCAGAAAATCGTTCGCCATGTGGATGCGCGTCACTGCCGGATAGGCAGCTCAGAAAATCCGTAGCGCCCCTGCCTCCGTCACTGCCGGATAGGCAGCTCAGAAAATGCGGCGGCGGTGGCGGGATCGGCGTCACTGCCGGATAGGCAGCCAGAAAGGGGATGACCAACCGCTAACAAGGAGCCTCGTCACTGCCGGATAGGCAGCTCAGAAAGCAACAAGGACACCGACAACCGACTTCTCGTCACTGCCGGATAGGCAGCTCAGAAATTCACAATCTCCCGCGCCGGCACCGCCGGGGCCGTCACTGCCGGATAGGCAGCTCAGAAAGAGGCAGATCGACAGGCAATGACCTCGTCACTGCCGGATAGGCAGCTCAGAAAGAGCTGGACACGTCGATGTGAAGACGCAGGCGTCACTGCCGGATAGGCAGCTCAGAAAAACTGAGCTACGCCAACAAGGGTTGACTGCCGTCACTGCCGGATAGGCAGCTCAGAAAGGCAACGCGGCGACCGGAAGATGGTGTCACTGCCGGATAGGCAGCTCAGAAATTGTACAAACTGACATGGAAGCCTTGGGTTACGCGTCACTGCCGGATAGGCAGCTCAGAAAAAACTGTTGGCAGAAGAGCGCGAAGGATTCCGCGTCACTGCCGGATAGGCAGCTCAGAAAAAAGACGACGACAGGGCTTCGCTGTCCAATGACGTCACTGCCGGATAGGCAGCTCAGAAAGAGATTACTTGCCCGGCTACCCCTGGCCTGCGCGTCACTGCCGGATAGGCAGCTCAGAAAATAATCCGCTCATGGTGCTACGCCTGCTTCACCGTCACTGCCGGATAGGCAGCTCAGAAAGCCAAGGGAGCGGGGCGATTGCTGATAGAGCGCGTCACTGCCGGATAGGCAGCTCAGAAAGGATTCGCAGCAACAGCCGCCGCAGTTTCGGTCGTCACTGCCGGATAGGCAGCTCAGAAAAATGATGACCAAGTCGACGCCCTCATCCAGCCGTCACTGCCGGATAGGCAGCTCAGAAAATGTACAAACTGACATGGAAGCCTTGGGTTACCGTCACTGCCGGATAGGCAGCTCAGAAAGCCGTCGGCTTTGCGGCTTTCGGGCTTGTGGTCGTCACTGCCGGATAGGCAGCTCAGAAAATCAGACGTGACCCAGATGCGCAGCATGGACAACGTCACTGCCGGATAGGCAGCTCAGAAAATTACCGCCGTTGCGTCCGGCTCCCTGGATATCGTCACTGCCGGATAGGCAGCTCAGAAAATGCCCGTCGGCCAGGTGCTTGCCATGGGTTCCGTCACTGCCGGATAGGCAGCTCAGAAAGGGAGCGCCGAAGCAACGGCAAGTCGGGCGCCCGTCACTGCCGGATAGGCAGCTCAGAAAACTACCCGCCCCCGCCAAACCGGAGCTCCCCCGTCACTGCCGGATAGGCAGCTCAGAAATTTCGCAAAGCGTCAGCGGGGCGTTTGCCCGGGTCGTCACTGCCGGATAGGCAGCTCAGAAATTGCCGCGCTAATAATCCGTATCAGGTTCGACGTCACTGCCGGATAGGCAGCTCAGAAAAACCTGGGCAAGCGCATCGAAGGGCTGGACAACGTCACTGCCGGATAGGCAGCTCAGAAAACGGTCGAGAAGGCCACGCCCGACTCGTCAGCCGTCACTGCCGGATAGGCAGCTCAGAAAGTCCTTATATTGTTCGCCCAGCTGCCCGCTCGTCACTGCCGGATAGGCAGCTCAGAAACGTACCCCAAACAACGGAAAAAAATCGTTTAACGTCACTGCCGGATAGGCAGCTCAGAAATGAGAGAGCGCGGCAATTGCAGCGCGCAGCGCCGTCACTGCCGGATAGGCAGCTCAGAAAAGGGCGACAGGGCCGACATCGTTTTTCTCGATCGTCACTGCCGGATAGGCAGCTCAGAAAAGGGACAGTTTGAAAGGCTCACGGGGAGCTGCGTCACTGCCGGATAGGCAGCTCAGAAAACCCGCAAGGCGCCGCGCGGGCCGGCAGGGACGTCACTGCCGGATAGGCAGCTCAGAAAAAGCCCCTGAAGGCTAAATGGCATGGTTAAAACGTCACTGCCGGATAGGCAGCTCAGAAAATTGAAGGGCAGCTTGATCTGCACCACGCCGGTCGTCACTGCCGGATAGGCAGCTCAGAAATCCTAGTCCTCTCCGCGCGCCGCGCAACACTGCCGTCACTGCCGGATAGGCAGCTCAGAAAAGCAGCGGCTCAATTGATAGGAAGCGCACGGCCGTCACTGCCGGATAGGCAGCTCAGAAAACAATCATCAATGCCACGGCCACCACGACCGCCGTCACTGCCGGATAGGCAGCTCAGAAAATTCTGTGCACCTTGGGCTTGGGGATTTCTGCCGTCACTGCCGGATAGGCAGCTCAGAAATCGAGGCGGTACGCCACTCGGACAATCCCCAGCGTCACTGCCGGATAGGCAGCTCAGAAAGGTGAGGGGCAGCGCATCGGTGATTCCATACCCGTCACTGCCGGATAGGCAGCTCAGAAACGATGAAGGAACGAAGAGAGAGAGCAGCAGCGACGTCACTGCCGGATAGGCAGCTCAGAAAGAAACGCTGCCAGCGCACAGCAGGAGGTTGGAACGTCACTGCCGGATAGGCAGCTCAGAAAATGACGAAGTGCATGTCATCCGGATTCTTGGGCGTCACTGCCCCAACCCAACCCCCCACACCCCCCCCCCGCCACCCTGTGTGCTTTTTGAGTGGCTTGATTTAGAGGGATAAACCCATGGCACAGATACGACTTGCCGGGCTGGCCTTCACTTTGGCGGCAATGCTGCTTTTCTCTGGCACGCCAAACAGTGGCGGGTTGATCGTTGTGGCCATTGCGGTGGGTTTCGTGCTGTTGGGATTGGCTTTCCTGATGGCCTTGCGACTCACCCGCCAGCAATGACCACCGTGGATTGCACCGCATCAGCCGTCGGGCCGAAACCAGGCTCACAACTCACCCATTCCGATTGCCCTGCTCCCTGCAGGAGCCCCAACCCCCGGCGCGTTTTTACCTCACCTCGCCTTATTTCACCGCCCCAAACCCGCCCTCCACCCATTTGGTCGCGCTGCTTCGGTTCAGTTTGAAGCCGGCGTCCACGCGCACCTGGGCGAGTTCTTCGCCGAAGGGGTCGAGGGCGGAGAGGATGGCGTAGGGTTCGTAGTCGTCGGGGACGATGTCGAGGGTGACTTCCACGGGGCCGTCGGTGGCGCTCACGGTGATGCGCTTGTGCAGCATTGCGTGGAGGTGCTGTTCGTGGCGGCGCAGGACTTCCGAGGCGGTCTTGACGAGGGTCTGGAAGGCGTTGGCGTCGAGGGGCTTGGGATTCTTCTTGTCGCGCCCCATGGTCCAGGGGCCGACCAGGGCGGGTTCGGCTTCGCCGTCCTTGATCATGGCGACGGCCCAGCCGTCGTCGTCTTCATTCTTGATGACACGGGCGGTCCACCCGTTGTCGCTCCACAGCCGGTCTTCCTTGATGGAAGCGGGCTCGTCGGGCTCGAAGGCCGCGTTGGTTTCACTGTCGTTCATGGATCGATGGCCGGCGCGGGGCGAACGCCTTGCGGCCTGCCCGCTGCGCCGGCGTCAGGCTTTCAGCAGGCGGTGTAAAGACGTACGTCCAGCGGGCTGGCCAGCAGCGGCGCGCTATTCACGACCAGGCCCGTGAGGTGCGGGGTTTTCATGTGGGCGTCGATGGCGGCCTGGCTGGCCCATTCTTCGACAAAGGTGAAGTCGGTGGCGTCGCCGATGTTGTTGAGCAGCTGGTAGCTGATGCAGCCTTCTTCCTTGCGGGTGGGCTCCAGCATGCCGAGCAGCAGGGTGCGCAGCGCGTCGACGGAGTCGGGACGGGCGGTGAAGCGGGCAACGATGTGGATGGTCACGGGGGGAATCTCCTGAGGGGGGAAAGGGTCGAAGCGGCAGGCCGGGGCCGCCGCTCTGGCGGGCCGACGGATTCTAGCCTATCGCCCGCACGGCCGCGCCGCCGTGCCAAAATCGGGGCAAAGGCCGGGGCCGGTGCCCAAAGGCCGCTTTCGACTTCTTTCCACTTCCTCCCTCTAGTTCTCTTCCTGCCGGATTTCGTCCCTCGCCATGTCGCCACGCAAGCTCAAACTCCATCACCACCCTGCTTCCCAACCGTCCGGCCGGCCGCCCTTATTGTTCGTCCACGGCGGCTATACCCACTCGCTGTGCTGGCAGGTCAATTTCATTCCCTTTCTCAACGCGCGCGGCTACGACTGCTACGCGCTCGATCTTTCCGGCCACGGGGCCAGCGGCGGGCATGAGCGGCTCAATGAGTTCGGGCTGGCCGATTACGCGGAGGATCTGGCCTGGGCGGTGTCCAGCCTGGCGGAGCAGCCGGTGTTGATCGGTCATTCGATGGGTACGCAGGTGGTCCAGCGCTATCTGGTCGGCGGTGAGGCGGCGGGCGTGGCCCTGCTGTCGCCGGTGCCGCCTACCGGAACCGGCGGCACCGCCAGCCGGCTGGCGGTCACCGAACCGGCTTTTTTCGAGGAGCTGCCCAACGCCATGGCCGGCACGCCAAGCACCCGCACGCTGCAGGTGATGGCCCGGGTGTATTTCTCGCCGGACATGCCGTTCGAGGACACCCTGCAGTTCATGCCGATGATCGGCGCCGAATCCGACCACGCCGTGGCCGAGATGGTCGCCCTGCCCTTCATGCGCACCGGGCGGCGGCCGAATATTCCGGCGCTGGTGATGGGCGGTTCGCAAGACCAGGTATTTCCGGCGTCGATGCTGTTTTTTACCGCGCTGGCGTGGCGGGCGCAAAGCGTAACGATCGAGCGCGCCGGCCACATGCTGATGCTCGATCCCCAGTGGCAGGACGCCGCCGACGCGCTGGCCGACTGGCTGACCACGCTGTGAGCCCCGGCGGGTGAAAACCGGGCACGGCCGGCGCGTCGGCTGGCCGTAAACCGGCCGCCTCAGGGCCGGTCGATCATCGCGTAACGCTTGCGCACCCGTTCCAGCACTTCAAAAGTGCCGATGAAACCCGCCGGAATGATGCCCGCGTCGCCCGGCCCAAACTCGCGGCCATTGCCGGCCGCATCGACAATCCGCAGGCGCCCGCTCATGACCTGGAAAAACTCGTGGCGCCCGTCGTGAAAGGCGATGCGCCAGGCGCCCGGCTCGCATTCCCAGTCGCCCATGGAAATCCCGCCGTCCCCGGAGGCATAGCGTTCAAAGGTAAGCCGCCGCGGGGGCGTGCCGACGGCCCGACTCAGGGCCGGGCGGTCTTCAGCAGGATCGGGAGCGGGATCGGAAAAATGGATGACAGGCATCGGGGCAAAACAAAGAGAACTGAGTTGATACGAAGCCGCGCAGTTAAGCCGTAGCGGGCAACAGGAGCCGCGCGGCGAGCGGCCCGGGCTTGATTGAACCGTTTCAGAAAAGCTCGACGTCGTCGCCCTTGACTTTCATTTCGGCTTTGTAGTGCTCCAGGGCTTCCTTCACCGGCATGCCCTGCATCACCGCGTTGAACATTTCGATTTCTTCGCGGGTGGAATACTTGGCGCGGATTTTTTCCTGCAGGGCGACCCATTCGAAGGGGCTGTAGATCTTGCGCTGGTCGACGACGAGGCCGCCGAGGGCTTCGAGACTGAGCGAGACGTGGGCGAGGCGCTGGCTGAGCTTGTCGTAGAACTGGAAGGCGATGATCGAACGCTGGACGCGGCTGGCGACTTCGCCGGCCTGGTCGATGAGGGTGGCCTTGAGTTCGACGGTAGCGGGGCTGTCGGGCAGTTTTTCCAGGGCGCCGACCATCAGGCGCATGTAGCCGGCCATTGAGGTGAAGGAGTCGGTGAGCACCTCGACCGAGCTTCCGCCTTCCTTCATCGCGGCGTCGATCTGGCCCACGGCGAGTTCGAGCATGAGTACCGTCTCGCGCACCTGGCTCCAGTCCAGGTCGGGGGTTTGTGCGCTGCTGCCGCGCCGTTCTTCTGCTGTACTCATGGCTATCTCCGCGTCTCAAAAAGGATTCCGGTTTTTCGGCACGGCGCCCAAAAGCTTTAGGGCAGCGGTGCACCCACCGGCTCGCCGACAAAGACCGGCTCGGGCTCCAGCTCGACGCCGAAACGGGCGCGTACGTCGGCGCGCACGGCATTGCTGGCGGCCCGCACGTCGGCGCCGGTGGCCCCGCCGTGGTTGACCAGAACCAGCGCCTGCCGCTCGAAGCAGCCCACCGGGCCGAGGCGGCGGCCTTTCCAGCCGGCCTGTTCGATCAGCCAGCCGGCAGCGAGCTTCTCGCGACCGTCGGCCTGCGGGTAATGGGGCAGGCCGGGGTGAAGGGCCGCCAGACGGGCGTACTCCGCCGCCTCGACCAGCGGGTTCTTGAAGAAGCTGCCGGCGTTGCCGATCTCGGCCGGGTCGGGCAGCTTGGCGCGGCGGATGGCGATGACGGCATCCGAAACCTGCAGCGGCGTTGGCACGGCGATGCCCTGTGCAGCCAGCTGGCGGGCCACGTCGGCGTAGCCGGTGATCGGCGTCCAGCGCTTGGGCAGGCGAAAGGTGACGGCGGCAATCAGGTAGCGCCCGGCGCCCTGTTGCTTGAAAAAGCTGTCGCGGTAAGCAAAGGCGCAGTCGGCCTTGTCGAAACCGACTGTTTTGCCGGTTTCGAGGTCGTAGGCGCGCAGGCTGTAGAAGTGCTCGCACACCTCGATGCCGTAGGCGCCGATGTTCTGCACCGGGGCGGCGCCTGCGGTGCCGGGGATCAGCGAGAGGTTTTCGAGGCCGGGCCAGCCCATTTCGAGCGTCCAGCGCACGAAGTCGTGCCAGTTTTCGCCACCGCCGACGCGGACGTAAAAGGCGTCGGCATCTTCCTGCACGCGGCTGCGGCCATGAAAGGCGACCTGCAGCACGAGGCCGGGAAAATCCCCCGTCAGCACGAGGTTGGAGCCGCCGCCCAGCACCAGCCGCGGCAGGCCCTGGATGCGCGCGTCGTCGAGCACGGCGCGCAGGGTGTCGACGCTGTCGATGGCGGCAAACCAGGCGGCGCGGGCCGGCAGGCGCAGGGTGTTGAGTGCGTCGAGGGCGACGTTCTGGCGGAGCGGATCGGGGTGGGTCATTGACGGATTTCGGCGAAGTCCGGCGGCACCGGCATGCCCGGCGTGCGGCGGCAGGGGTTGATGTCGAGCCCGCCGCGGCGGGTGTAGCGCGCCCACACCGACAGGGCGGTGGGCCGGCATTCGCGCAGGATGTCGGTGAACACGCGCTCGACGCACTGCTCGTGGAATTCGTTGTGCTGGCGAAACGAGATGATGTAGCGCAGCAGCCCCTCGCGATCGATCGGTGCGCCCTTGTAGCGCACGACGAGCATGGCCCAGTCTGGCTGGCCGGTAACAAGGCAGTTGGACTTGAGGAGGTGGGAGTACAGGGTTTCGCCCACGTGGGGCAGCGCGTGGTCGGCGCTGAGCAGGCTCGGCGCGGGCGTGTAGCGGTCCACGTCGATCTCGAGGGTGTCGAGCAGCACGCCCTTCGGGTAGCCCATGTGGCGCTGGGGGCGCGTGCTCAGCGGCTCGACGCGCACGCTAACCGGCGCACCGGCGGCGGCGCTGAGATCGCGGGTGAGGGTTTCGGTGAGCACCTCGACGCTGGCGACCTTGGTCTGGTTGAACGCGTTGAGATAGAGCTTGAGAGACTTGGATTCGATCAGCCTGGGCGAATACGCCGGCACGTGAAAGCGGGCCAGCGCCACCACCGGCTTGCCCCGGGGGTCGAGCCACGACAGCTCGTAGGCGTTCCACAGGTCTTCGCCGATGAAGGGCAGGGCGTCGCCGGAAATGCCGATTTCGTCGCGTTTGCCCTGGCGGGTGATCGGAAAGAGCAGCTCGGGCGCGTAATGCTGGGCGTAGGCAACGGGCTTGCCGAGGGGCGAGGCGTCGGGATGGGTGTGGATGAGGGTGCTCATGGGCGGCTGTCCTTCAGGGCCTTGAGCAGCTTTTGCCCGGCGCGGCCGTCGATGCTGTGGCCGAGGCGCTGCTGTTCGACGCGAATGGCGCTGCGGCTGGCGTCGCCGAGCATGCCATCCACGCTGCCGATGGCGTGGCCGCGGGCGATCAGCAGGGTTTGCAGTTCGCGACGCTCGACGCGGGACAGGCCGGGGTCGTCGGTGGGCCAGGGCGTGGCGAAGGGCTGGCCGCCCTTCAGGCGGTCGGCCAGGTGGGCGATGGCCAGGGCGTAGCTTTCGGCGGCGTTGTAGCCGTAGATGGCGTCGAAGTTGCGAAACACCAGAAAGGCCGGGCCGCGCGGGCCGGCGGGCAGCATGAGCCCGGCCGGGGCGTCGCCGCCGCCCAGCGGGCTGCCGTCGATGCGGGTGATGCCACGGGCGCTCCAGCTGGCCAGCGGCTGCTTGTTGCGGCGGCCGGCGTTGCTGGCGTCGAAGCCGGACGGCAGGCGCACTTCGTAGCCCCAGGGTTCGCCTTCACGCCAGCCGGCTTTTTTGAGGAAGTTGGCGGTGGAGGCCAGCGCATCGGGCACGCTGCCCACCAGGTCACGCCGGCCGTCGTCGTCGAAATCCACCGCGAGGCGCAGGAAGGTGGAGGGCATGAACTGGGTGTGGCCAAAGGCGCCCGCCCACGAGCCGGTAAGTTGTTCGGCCTTCACGTCGCCGGAATCGACGATCTTGAGCGCATCGAAAAACTCGCCCCGGAAGTAAGCCTGGCGGCGGCCGTAGCATGAGAGCGTCGACAACGAGGTGAGCAGCGGGCGGGCGCCGAAGTTGCGCCCGAAGTTGCTTTCCACGCCCCACACGGCCACCACCGTGGCCGGATCGACCCGGTAGCGGGCAGCAACGGCTTTGAGCACTTCGCTCCATTGGGCCTGCATGGCGCGGCCGTCGGCCACGCGTTCGTCGTCCACCAGCGCCGAGAGGTAATCCCAGATCGCGGTGCGGAATTCGGGTTGGTAGTCGAGGAGTTCGAGCACCTTCATGTCGGGCGCAAGGCTGGCGGTGAGGCGGTCGTAGGCCGCCCCCGAAATGCCGCGCCCCTGGGCGTCGGGCTTGAGTTCGGCAAGGCAGGGCGCAAAGCGGGCCGGATCGGGCGCGTCGGCGGCATGGGCCGCAGCGGCAAAAACAAGCGCAAGCCCCAAGAGGGACGGCTTCAGTCGCCCGTGGACTTTATTGGCTGGGGCCTGGGCGACGGAAGCCGCCCCTGCATCGGTATTGATGGTCGGGAAGCGTGATTTCATCAGCGGATAAAGGATTGCATCAGGGCAAAAAAGCGGCCGTAGAACTCGCTGTCGGTGACGGTTTCCTCGCCGACCTTGACGAGGCTTTCGTTGTTGCCGCCAAAGGGCAGCGACAGGGAACCGATGCCGGTCACACTGAGGCCGGTGCTGGCCGAGCCGGCCTTGAGCTCTTCGCGCATCTGGCGCACGTTGGCGTACACGGCCGAGCCGTCGCCTTCGGACAGGCAGAACAGGCTGAAGGTGAGCTGGACCTGGGTGCTCCGGTCGGGTTGGAAGAATTTCCTGGCCCGCACGGCATCGGGCTTGCTCTCCTCGATGAGGTAGCCCTGGCTGAGCAGCGCCCGCCGTCCGGCCTCGCAAGCCGCCGACGGCGACACTTCGAAGGATTGCTCGAAGGGCGAATCGGGGGCGAAGTGTTCCAGCCGGTAGGAGTCGTCCTTGGGCTTGGAAACCGTGCTGCAGGCGGCAAGCCACAGGCAGGCGATAAGGGTGATGCGGTAGCGCATGGGTGTTTTCACGGGACATGAACGGGCGAAGGAGGCGTGCCGGGCTGCGGGATCGAGCCGCCCGGTCAATTCATGCACCGGCGCTCAATGGGCTTGGTCCCAGTTGTCTCCAACCCCCACTTCGGCAAGCAGCGGCACGGAAAGTTGCGCCACGCCAGCCATCAATCTGGGCAGTTGCTCGCGAATCAGCGCCACTTCGGCGTCAGGCACTTCGAGCACCAGTTCGTCGTGCACCTGCAGGATGAGCCGCGACTTGACGCCGGCTTCCTTCAGCCAGTCCGAGGTGGCGATCATGGCTTTCTTGATCAGGTCGGCGGCGGTGCCCTGCATCGGCGCGTTGATCGCGGCCCGCTCGGCGCCCTGGCGGCGGCCGACCTGCTGGGCGCGGATATCCGGCAGGTGCAGGCGGCGGCCGAAGACGGTTTCGACGTAGCCGTGGGTCTTGGCCTCGATACGGGTGCGCTCCATGTAGGCGGCGACGCCGGGGTAACGGGCGAAGTAGCGGTCGATGTAGTTGGCGGCGGCAACGCGTTCGATGCCGAGGGTCTTGGCCAGGCCGTGGGCGCTCATGCCGTAGATCAGGCCGAAGTTGATCACCTTGGCGTAGCGGCGCTGCTCGGAGGTGACTTCCAGCGGGGTGACGCCGAAGATCTCGCCGGCGGTGGCCCGGTGCACGTCCTCACCGCGGGCGAAGGCGCCGGTCAGGCCGGCGTCGCCGGAGAGGTGGGCCATGATGCGCAGTTCGATCTGCGAGTAGTCGGCCGATACGATCTTGTGGCCCTTGGGGGCGATGAAGGCGGCGCGGATGCGGCGGCCTTCCGGCGTGCGGATGGGGATGTTCTGCAGGTTGGGCTCGGAGCTGGCGAGGCGGCCGGTGACGGCCACGGCCTGGCTGAAGCTGGTGTGCACGCGGCCGGTGCGCGGATTCACCATCTGCGGCAGCTTGTCGGTGTAGGTGTTCTTGAGCTTGGCGAGGCTGCGGTGCTCGAGCAGCAGCTTGGGCAGCGGATAGTCGTCGGCGAGCTGGGAGAGCACGTCCTCGTCGGTGGAGGGCTGGCCGGTGGCCGTTTTTTTGACGACCGGCAGGCCGAGCTTGGTGAACAGGATTTCGCCGAGCTGCTTGGGCGAGCCCAGGTTGAAGGGCTGGCCGGCCAGCACGTGGGCCTGCTGCTCCAGCTCGTGGAGGCGGCGGCCGAGTTCTTCGGAATGCTGGGCGAGCAGGAAGTCGTCGATCAGCACGCCGTTGCGTTCCATCTCGAAAAGCACCCCGGCGGTGGGCAGTTCGATGTCGCGGTACAGCGCGGCAAGGCCCGGCTCGGCCGCCAGTTGGGCGGCCAGGTTGTGGTGCAGGCGCAGGGTGATGTCGGCGTCTTCGGCCGCGTATTCAGTGGCGCGGGCAAGCTCCACGTCGCCAAAGCCGATCTGCTTGGCGCCCTTGCCGCACACTTCGGCGTAGGTGAGCGTCTTGATGCCGAGGTGGCGGCTGGCCAGCGAATCCATGTCGTGGGATTTGTCGCTTTCCAGCACGTAGGATTCGAGCAGCGTGTCTTCCGCGATGCCGGCAAGCCGGATGCCGTGGTTGGCCAGGATGTGGGCGTCGTATTTCAGGTTCTGGCCGAGCTTGCGGTGGGCGTCGGATTCGAGCCAGGGCTTGAGCTTTTCCAGCACTTCGGCCAGCGCCAGCTGGGCCGGCGCATCGGCGTAATGGTGGGAGAGCGGCAGGTAGGCCGCTTCGCCCTCCACGATGGAAAACGACATGCCGACCAGCGTGGCCACCATCGGGTCGAGGCCGGTGGTTTCGGTGTCGAAGGCGGTAAGCCCGGCAGCGGAAATCTTTGCCAGCCAGGCGTCGAAGGCGGCCCAGTCGAGCAGGGTTGCGTAGCCGGTGCGATGGGCGCCGGGTTCGCTCGGGGCTTCGGTGACTTCGGCGGCTTCGGCGGCGCCGGCAGCCGGGGCGACCGGGCGATGGACTCCCTCTTCGAGTTCCTTCAGCCAGCCCTTGAATTCCATGCGCCGGTAAATGGCGGCCAGCACGTCCTTGTCGCCTTCGCGGGCGAGCAGCTCGGTGAGCGCAACCGGCAGGCTCAGGTCGGTGACCACGGTTACCAGCCGGCGGCCGAGGGGCAGGAAATCCAGGTGCTTTCTGAGGTTTTCGCCCACCTTGCCGCCCACCTTGTCGGCGTTGGCGATCAGCTTGTCGAGGGTGCCGTATTCGGTGAGCCACTTCACGGCGGTCTTGGGGCCGCATTTTTCAACGCCGGGCACGTTGTCCACGGTGTCGCCGATCAGCGTGAGGTAATCGACGATGCGATTCGGCGGCACGCCGAACTTGGCGGTCACGCCGGCCTCGTCGAGCACTTCCTCGCTCATGGTGTTCACCCAGCGCACGCCGGGCTGCACAAGCTGGGTCAAATCCTTGTCGCCGGTGGAGATCACCACGTCCCAGCCGGCCTCGACGGCCTGGCGGGTGAG
This sequence comes from Zoogloea sp., assembly GCA_016720685.1. Taxonomy (GTDB): domain Bacteria; phylum Pseudomonadota; class Gammaproteobacteria; order Burkholderiales; family Rhodocyclaceae; genus Zoogloea. The sequence goes on along the minus strand of JADKKC010000045.1, from coordinate 21,546 downwards.
CGTGCCGATCACGTCGTCGGCCTCGACGCCGTCTTCGACCAGCAGCGGCCAGCCTTCGGCCTTCACCGCCTCATGCAGCGGCTCGATCTGGGCGCGCAGGTCGTCGGGCATGGACGGACGCTGGGCCTTGTAGTCGGGAAACCAGTCGTCGCGGAAAGTCTTGCCTTTGGCATCGAATACGCAGGCGCGGTATTCCGCCTTGTAGTCGGATTCGAGCCGACGTAGCATGGACAGCACGCCGCGCACGGCGCCGGTGGGCTCGCCCGCCGAGTTGCGCAGGTCGGGCAGGGCATGAAAGGCGCGGTACAGATAGCTGGAGCCATCAACGAGCAACAGGGTGGGCATGGGTTCGCGAGGCCGAGCAGGCGAAACCTCACCTCTCACCCCTCACTCCTTACAAAAAAATGACTGCAAAAGACAAACTCCCCAAGGTGGTGCCCACTACGGCGGCACAAAACTTCACGGCCAGGGAGTCGTGGCGGATTTTTGGAATTATGGCAGAGTTCGTCGAGGCCACTGAGCGGCTCAAGCCGATCCGCCCGGCCGTCTCGATCTTCGGCAGCGCCCGCACCAAGCCCGACCACCCTTACTACGCCAGCACCGAACGCATCGCCCGGCTTTTGTCGGATGCCGGCTTCTCGGTCATCTCGGGCGGCGGCCCCGGCATCATGGAAGCCGCCAACAAGGGCGCCTACTTCGGCAAATCGCCCAGCGTGGGGCTCAACATCCAGCTGCCCATGGAGCAGCGGGCCAACCCCTACCAGGATATTTCCCAGACTTTCCAGCACTTCTTCGCGCGCAAGTTCATGTTCGTGAAGTTCGCCATCGCCTACGTGGTGATGCCGGGCGGCTTCGGCACCCTCGACGAAATGCTCGAGGCCATGACGCTGATCCAGACCGGCAAGAGCCGCAAGATTCCGGTGATCCTGGTCCACGAAGCCTTCTGGCGTGGGCTGATCGACTGGTTCAAGGACAGGCTGGTGGAAGAAGGCATGATCAACCCGGAAGATCTCAACCTGATCCAGATCATCGACGAGCCGGAAAAGGTGGTCGATGCCATTTTCAACCATTACCAGAGCCGCGGCTTCCTGCCGCTGCCGGAAGAGCACGAGCTGATGCTCAACCTCTGACCGCCCCATCGCGCAGGTTACAATCGCGGCATCGTCAGGAGACCTCCATGCCACGCGTCCATCATTTCGCCGCCCTGCTCTTCGCCGTCACCGCGGCGGCCTGGGCCCAGCAAGCCCCCCAGAAGCTCGAACCCCTGCCCGAGCCGCCCCCGCCGCCGCAGGGCATGGAACTCGACAACGAGGTCGAGCAGCAGGTGACCATCGGCAAGAAGGGCGAGGACACGGTGGAGGAATTCCGCGCCAACGGCCAGCTCTACATGATCAAGGTCACCCCGCCCCACGGCGTGCCCTACTACCTCTACGACGACCTCGGCAACGGCGACTTCACCCGCCGCGACGCCCAGGACAGCGGAATCCGCGTGCCCAAGTGGGTGATCAAGCGCTGGTAATGCCGGCCCCGCGCTTCAGGGCTTCAGCGCCGGATGCTTGAGCGCGTGGGCGGTTTCCATCACGTAATGGCGAGCCTCGGCCTCGTCCGGCGCCAAGCCGAGTTCTCCGTTGCGGTAAGCCATGGCGAGAGTCTGGATGGCTTCAGGGTGTTCCAGTTCCGCCGCTTCGGCATATAGCCTCATGGCCTCGCCCTCGTTGCGGGGCACGCCGGCGCCTTCCCGATAGGCGTTGGCCAGCATGAAGAGCGCCGCCGGAACACCGCGTTCGGCGGACGCGGCAAGCCAGCGCGCCGCCTCCACATCGCTGGCATCCACGCCATAACCGTTGCGATAAGCGATCCCCAGGTGATAGGCCGCTCCGGCATGGCCCGCACGCGCGGCGACACCGAGCCACGCGGCACCCTGCGGCGCATCCCTTGCGACGCCCGGCGCACCGTTCAGATAGAGCTTTCCAAGCACGAAAGCGGCTGCGGTATCGCCACCTTCGGCGGCCCGCCTCAGCCAGCCGGCAGCGGCGGTGGCCTGCTCACCACGACTCAGCAACACTTCACCCAGAACCCGCTGCGCGACGGGCGCGCCGTCTCCGGCGAGGCTTTCCAGCCTGGCGAGAGCCTTATCCTGCCGCCCTGCTCCGGCCAGCACCTGCAGTTGCAGCGGATCGTCGGGCAGGCCGCCGGCCTGTCCGACGTGGGTTGCCCAGGCGACGCCGCCCACCGCCATCGCAGCGGACAGCAGCGCGGCGGCGAGCCGCTTCGGGTTGCGCTTACCTGGAAAGATCGATCGCATAGAGCGCCAGGCTCTTTCCGCTGCCGTCATCGGCCTGCACGACGGAAACACCGCCAATCCCCGCCGCCTGGGCGAGGGCCAGCTTGCCCTGGGCAGAATGGAAGACCACCGGACCGGCAGTCGCCACCTTGCGGAAGCTCCAGCTGCGGTCCGAGCCATTGGCGGCACGGGTCACGTTTTTCAGCGTCTTGATGTACTGGATCAGCACGTCGCGGTTGGCGTCGGGCGAGGCGTAGATGGTCTTGCTCCCGTCCAGGCCGGGGAAACTGCCGCCGCCGCTGGCGCGGTAGTTGTTGGTGGCGACAATGAACTCCCTGGCCGGATCGATGGCCGCGCCCTTGTAGCTGAGATTGACGATCCTGCTGCCGGTCGGCTGGGTCACGTCGATCTCGTACTTGATGTCGGGGCTGGAGAAAACGTCGAAGTTATAGCCTGGGAAGCCGCCGACGAGTTCCTGTTGGGCGGTTTGTGTCGGGTCGATCCGGTTGAAACGCCTGGCAGCGGTTTCGAGCCAGTTCTTTATGTCGGCGCCGGTCACTTTCACCGCATGGACGGTGTTGGGATAAAGGTAGAGGTCGGCCGCGTTGTTGATCGCCAGGCTGCCTTGGGCCACGTCGGTGTAGTCGGAGCCGCCGGCAAAGCCGCTCTTGAACGGGGCACTCACCGACAGGACCGGCAGGCTGGCGTACTGGGGCAGGTTGGCCGCCACGTATCGGGCGACGTAGTCGGCCTGGGCCTGGTTGACCATTCGATGGCGCCAACTTCGCCTACGTCGGCAAAGTAGCTGGACATCTGGAAATCAGTGCTGCCGATCGGCGTCTTGACGTAGTCGATGGTGGCCTGGTGCTCGGCCGCGACGGCGGCGGAGATTTCCGGAGCGACGGCGACGTAGGTCTTGTCGGCGTTCTGGGCCGAACGGGCCTGGACGACGGTTTTCGTCTTGTCGATAACCCACTTGGCGCCATCGAAGCTCAAACCGAACTTGATCACGCCCAGGTGCTTGCCCCAGTAGTTGGCCATCACGGTGGGCACACCGTTCACGGTGCCGGCTACCTTGTCCACGCCGGGGAGCTTGAACTGGGCGACAGTACTGGTGGCGTTGGGGAAGACCTGATGCGAGTGCCCGATCAGCATGGCATCCACGCCGGGGACGGTGGAGAGGTGGTAGCTGCCGTTCTCCATGGTGGGTGTGTAGGTGCTGTTGTCGAGGCCGCCGTGGGAAATCACCACAACCAGATCGGCGCCCTTGGCACGCATTTCGGGCACGTACTTTTCCGCAGCCTCTTTGAGGCCCGTGGTGAAGACCTGTCCGTCGAGCCAGCGCTTGTCCCAGCTCATGATGGTCGGCGGCGTAAAGCCGATGATGCCGACCTTGACGGTGCCGCTGACGGCCTTGCCGTCCGGTCCGGTCGCAGTGACCGTCTTGTCGATGATGGCGTAGGGCTGGAACAGCGGCTGCCCGGTCTTGACGCTCAGGACGTTGGCAAGTACGAGGGGGAAATTCGGGCCCTTGCAGGTCGGCTGCGCAGCAGGTTCCGCCATGCTGCCGACGCTGAAGCGATTGCCGGTGACCTGGCTGAGAAAGGGCAGGCCATAGTTGAACTCGTGGTTGCCGATACCGCCACCCGCGTAGCCCGCCAGGTTCATGACCTTGTACATCGCCAGGGTTTCAGTGCAGGCGAGCGGTTTGACGAGGGCCTGGTAGTCCGACAGGGCCGTGCCCTGGATGGTGTCGCCGTTGTCGAGCAGCAAGGTGTTGGGAAACTCCTTGCGGGCCTCGGCAATGAGCGTCGCGGTGCGCTCGAAACCGAGAGACTTGTCCTCGGCGAGCTTGAAGTAGTCGTAGCTCATCACGTTGGTGTGGAGATCGGTGGTCTCCAGCAGGGCCAGCGTGGCAGTCGTGCCCGCGGGTACGCGTGAGGCATCGCTCCCGCCGCTGCCACAACCGGAAAGTGCACAGCCGGCGACAACGGCGCCAAGCGCAAGACTGATTCGCGAACGAGACATGGGAACACCCTGCACGGAAGACGGAAGGCGCCGAGTATCGCCACCCCTCGTTGCTTCCGGGTGACCGGGAGATTGCCGATCCGGGACGATCCGGTGACATCCCGTTTACAGGGGCCACGACTCAAATGAGGGTTCCACCCCGGGGCTGCGCTTGCATTGCCTCCGACAAGACGCCGCGGCAATCCTGCCCCCGCGTGGCGGCTGTCAGCTCGCGTTCGTAGCGGTCGAGAAGCTCGCGCCGGGGCGACTGTTTTGCCGGAGCCTGGTCAGCCCACACTCCGGCATCGTTGCCCTCAGGGCGCCTCGCACAGGCAATGCAGATACATGTGCCCCGGGTCGTTCCACAGGGCCAGCGCCTGCAGCTCGCTGCGCAGACGGGCCAGCGTGGTTTCCACCAGCGAGGGCCGGGGCTGGGTGCCGTCGGGCTCGTCGCCGTTGTCGAGCAGGCGGGCCAGCAGCTGGTCGCGGGGCGACATCGGCTTTTCAACGTAGACCACGTCGTAATCGGTGAGCCCGGCGCGGGCCGCTGCCGACTTGAGGGCGGCGTCCAGCCCGCCGAGCTTGTCCACCAAGCCTTTTTCCTTCGCCTGACTCCCCAGCCAGACGCGGCCCTGGGCCACCTCGTCCACCGCTTCGGGGCTCATCTTGCGCGCCGTGCCCACCACCGCCAGAAAACGCCGGTAGCCGTATTCGATGGTCTGCTGCAGCACATTGGCCACCTGCGGATCGACCGGCCGGCGCAGGTCGAGCCCGCCGGACAGCGGCGTGGTGCCGATGCCATCAACGGTCAGGCCGAGCTTGTCCATCGGGCCGGAGAGGTCGGGCAGCATCGCAAAAATGCCGATCGAACCGGTGATGGTGGTCGGGCTGGCCCACACTTCGTCGGCCGCCATGCTGATCCAGTAGCCGCCCGATGCCGCCACCGAACCCATCGACACGACCACCGTCTTGCCTGCCTGGCGGGTCAGTTCGAGTTCGCGGCGAATCACCTCGGACGCGGTGGCGCTGCCACCGGGGCTGTCGACCCGCAGCACGACCGCCTTGATCGCGTCGTCCTCGCGGGCCTGGCGGATCAGGCTGGCCACGGTGTCACCGCCAATCACGCCGGCCGGCTGTTCGCCATCGACGATGCTGCCCTGGGCGACGACCACGCCGACCTTGGCGGCCGGATGGGGCGCCTCTTCGCGCAGGCGATCCACGTAGGCGCCGAGGTCCACATGCTTGTAGCCCTTGCCCTCGGCACCGGCGCCCAGCTTCTCGCGGAGGTATTCGCGCCATTCGTCGGCGGTCTTGATCGCATCGACAAAACCGGCTGTGAGGGCCATGTTGGCGGCATCGCCACCGGCCGCGGCGAGCAGCTCGGGGGCTTCGCTCACGTAACGGGCAAAGCTTCCGCCGGCTTTCGGGCGGGCGGCATTGATACCGGCCTGGTAAGCCTGCCATGCGGCATCAAGGTAAATTTTGGTGGCCTCGCGGTCCTCGGGCGACATGTCGCTGCGGGTGTAGGGCTCGACGAAGGATTTATAGGTGCCGACGCGGAAAACCTGCATCTTCACGCCAACCTGGTCGAACAGGCCCTTGAAGTAAGTGGGAAAGCGCCCGAAACCGTTTATCAATACATAGCCGTCGGGGTTCACGAACACTTCGTCGGCGTGCGCGGCGAGGTAGTACTGGGCCTGGTTGTAATGCTTGCCCCAGGCATAAACCTTTTTGCCAGTTTTGCGAAACTCGACAATGGCGGCGGCCACCTCCTGCAACTTGGAGAGGCCTGCACCCGACATGCCGTCGGTTTCAACGACCAGCGCCTTGATGTGCGGATCGGTGGCGGCGGCGTGGATCGCGTCGATCACGTCGCGCAGCAGCACCTGGTGAATGCCCTCGCCACCCTGGATCAGGCTGATCGGGCTCTTGGCGCTGCGCTGCTCGACCAGGTTGCCGTTGGGGGCCACCAGCAGCGCCGCATCGGTGGGCAGTGGCGCCGGCCGGCTGGCCCACCAGCCCGCCAGGAGAAACACCACCACGGCGATGAACAGCAGGTTGAGACTGAGCTGCCGCAGGCGGTCCACGGCCCGCCAGACGCCCGACACCATTCTTCTCACGACACCCGGTCGCGCGCTCCGCTCCATCCCGCTCTCCAATGTTTGCCTGCCAGGCCGCTTGTGGCAGCCCGCACGCTTTCGGCGCCCCACCAATCCGGTAGAATCCGCCCATGTTTACCAATCCCTCTCCCGACCAGATCCGCAGCCTGCTGCAGGCGGTCAAGACCATCGCCGTCGTCGGCCTGTCGCCGCGCGCCGAGCGCCCGAGCTACCGGGTTTCGCGCTCGATGCAAGGCTTCGGGTATCGCATCGTACCGGTTCGCCCGGCGGTTTCCGAAGTGCTTGGTGAAAAAGCCTACGCGCGGCTTTCGGACATGCCCTTCGTGCCCGATCTTGTGGATGTTTTTCGTGCATCCGCCGAAGTCGGCCCGATCGTGGACGAATGCATCGCCCTGGGCGTGAAGCGCATCTGGCTGCAGGACGGGGTGATCGACGAGGCCGCCGCCGCACGTGCGCTGGCGGCAGGCATCACCGTGGTGATGGACCGCTGCATATGGCGGGATTACATGGATTTTATCGCATGAGCCAGAAGCTCGCCTTTACCAAAATGCATGGCCTTGGCAACGATTTCGTGATGATCGATGCCGTTCGCCAGAACATCAATCTCACCGAAGCCCTGGTTTGCTACCTCGGCGACCGCCACTTCGGCATCGGCTTCGACCAGTTGCTGGTCGTCGAAAAGTCTCAGACGCCCGGCGTGGATTTTCGCTACCGCATCTTCAACGCCGACGGTGGCGAAGTCGAACAATGCGGCAACGGCGCCCGCTGCTTCGCCCGCTTCGTGTTCGACCAGGGCCTCACCGACAAGCGCGAAATCCGCGTCAAGACCAAAAAAGGCATCATCACCCCGCGCCTCGAAGCCGACGGCAATGTAACCGTCGACATGGGCGTACCGGTGCTCAAACCCGCCGACGTGCCCTTCATCAGCGATTCCGACGCGTACGTGCAGCCGCTGGAGGTAGCCGGCACCACGGTGGCGATCACCGCGGTCAGCATGGGCAACCCCCACGCCGTGCAGGTGGTGGCCAACGTGGATACCGCCCCGGTGGCCGAACAGGGCCCGCTGATCGAGCACCATCCGCGCTTTCCGGCGCGGGTCAATGCGGGCTTCCTGCAGATCGTGGATGAACACCGGGTGCGCCTGCGCGTGTTCGAGCGCGGCGCCGGCGAGACCCTGGCCTGCGGCACCGGCGCTTGCGCGGCCGTGGTGGCCGGCATCCTGCGCGAACTGATCGCCTCGCCGGTCACCGTCGAAACCCGCGGCGGCGCACTCAGCATCGCCTGGAACGGCGTCGGCAGCCCGGTGCTGATGACCGGCCCGGCCGTCACCGTCTTTGCCGGCGAACTCACGCTTCCGTAATTTCATCCGTTCTCACCCGATCCAGCCCGGCCCACGCCATGAATGCTTCCGACGTCATCCAGTTCCTGCAGGCCAATCCCGAATTCTTCGACGACAACTCGACCCTGCTGACCGACCTGACGGTGACCCACCCGCACAACGGCCAGGCCATCTCGCTCACCGAACGCCAGCTGATCGCCCTGCGGGAGCGGATCGCCCAGCTTGAAAACAAGTTCGCCGAACTCCTCGAATTCGGCGAAGAAAACGACGCCATCGGCGACAAGGTGCACCGTTTTGCACTGTCCTTGCTGGAAGCCGAAGATTTCGAATCGATCCGCCGGGCCATCTACACCCATTTGCAGGAAGACTTCAGCGTGCCCCACGTGGCCTTCCGCGTCTGGAACAGCGTGCTGTCGCGCAGCGGGCCGGAATTCCTGCCCGTCGGCGAGGAAGTCCGCTTCTTCACCGGTGACCTGATCCAGCCCTACTGCGGCCCCGCCGGCCCGCGCGAAATCAACAACTGGTTCGGCCCCGCCGGCCGGCAGGTTCGCTCGGTGTCGCTGGTGCCCCTGCGCCACGACGAAAAAACCTTCGGCCTGCTGGCCTTGGGCAGCGAAGACCCGGAACGCTTCTACCCGGCGATGGGCACGCTTTATGTCAACCGCATCGGCGAGATGGTTTCTTGCGCCCTCCGCCGCCAGTTGGGCTAAGGGGCGGGTAGCGCCACGGCGCGGCCCGATCCCGCAGCGGCGCTTCCCGCCCTCCCCCCGGGCCGCCCGAGGCTCGCTTTCCGGGTTTTCCTCTTTTTCACTTTCTCCTCCCCGCTCCCACCATGGCAGATCTGATTCTCAAATCCGGCAATGACCGGTCCGTGCTTCGTCGTCACCCCTGGATTTTCGCCGGCTCCGTCGACCGGCTGGAGGGTCGGGCGCGGGCGGGAGATACCGTGCTGGTGATGGACTCGCGCGGCAAGCCGCTGGCGCGGGCCGCGTGGTCGCCCGAATCGCAGATTCGCGCGCGGGTGTGGAGTTTCGATCCCGAACAGTCCATCGACCACGCCTTCATCAAGCGTGCGGTGGCCGCCTCGGTGGCGCGACGGGCCAGCCATCCGTGGCTGGCCGGGCAGGATGGCGTGCGCCTGATTCATGGCGAATCCGACGGCTTGCCCGGCGTGATCGCCGACCGCTACGGCGCGATGGTGGTGGTACAGCTCACCAGCGCCGGCGCCGACAAGTGGCGCGACGCCATCGTCGCCGGGCTGGTCCAGGCCACCGGCTGCAGCGCCGTGTACGAGCGTTCGGATTCGGACGTGCGCAAGCTCGAAGGTCTCGGGCCGGTAACCGGCCTGGTTTACGGCGAAATGCCCGAATCGCTCACCATCGTCGAAAACGGCGTGCGCATGGAAGTGGACGTGGCCGGCGGCCATAAAACCGGCTTTTACCTCGACCAGCGTGAAAACCGCCAGCTCACCGGCCGCCTCGCCGCCGGGCGCGACGTGCTCAACTGCTTTTGCTACACCGGCGGCTTCTCGCTGCAGGCGCTGGCCGGCGGCGCCACCAGCGTCATCTCCATCGATTCATCCGGCCCGGCGCTGGGCACCGCGGCACGCAACATGGCGCTCAACCCGCAGCTCGACGCCAGCCGCGCCGAATGGCGCGAGGACGACGTCTTTCAGGCCCTCCGCAACCTCAAGGCCGAAGGCCGCAAGTTCGACCTGATCATCCTTGATCCGCCCAAGTTCGCGCCGTCCGCCGCCCACGCCGAACGGGCCGCCCGCGCCTACAAGGACATCAACCTGCTCGGCTTCCGCCTGCTCAACCCCGGCGGCATCCTGATGACTTACTCCTGCTCCGGCGGCATCGGGCTCGAAATGTTCCAGAAGATCGTCGCCAGCGCCGCCTCGGACGTGGGCATCGACGCACGCATCCTGCACCGCCTGTCGGCCGCCCCCGACCATCCGGTCGGCCTGGCCGTTCCGGAGGGCGAATACCTGAAGGGGCTGGCCTGCCAGGTGTGACAAAGTCCCTGAAGGGGCCGATTTATCGGGGCACGGCAAAGCGGAGACGTATATTCGTTGGTCATTGAATGGTTAAATATTGTTTCAAAACTACCATTCGGGATACTCCACGGAGATGCACATGACCACCGCTCTGCCCCCTGACTCTCCCGAGTCTGTCTCGGCCGGCCAGAAAACCGGTATCAGCGTGGCAGAAATACCGCGCGAGCAGCGCGTCGCCGCCTTGCTGCTGTCGCGCTACAACCTGCGCTACCTGGTGCGGCTGTATGCCGCCTTCGAGGGCGACCTGCTGCTGCCCATCGTGCTTGGCGAAGTCGCCATGTACAACGTCAGCGGCCTGCTGCCCGACGATCCCGCCACGCTGGCCGCCAGCTTCTGCGACGATCCTAACCATATCCCGCTGCGCCCCTGCAACGCCTTCTCGATCAGCTCATCCACCGGCATCCCGCGCGAAACCGTGCGCCGCAAGGTCAGCCACCTGATCCAGCAGGGCTGGATCGACCGCGACGCACGGGGCGGCCTGACCATCACCCCCAGGCCGTGGCCCTGTGCCTCAAACCCTTCCACGAAGACAACCAGTCCGACTTCCTGAGCACCGCAGATCGGGTGCGGGCGGCACTGGACGCACCCCGCCACGCCTGACCGCCTCACGCGTTCAGGCGGCCAGGCCTGCCTTCACATCTCGCCGCTGCCCGGAGCCTTCAGCCCGAAGTGCTGCCAGATCGACGCGGTGGCCATGCGGCCGCGGGGCGTGCGCTGCAGATAGCCCTGCTGGATGAGATAGGGCTCCAGCACGTCCTCGATGGTGTCGGACGATTCGCCGATCGCCGCGGCGAGGTTGTCCAGCCCCACCGGGCCGCCGCCAAATTTTTCCAGCATGGCGCCCAGCAGCTTGCGGTCCATCAGGTCGAGGCCCAGGTGGTCCACGTCCAGCATGGTCAGCGCCGCATCGGCCACCGCCGCGGTGATGCGGCCATCGGCGCGCACTTCGGCGTAGTCGCGTACGCGGCGCAGCAGGCGGTTGGCGATGCGCGGCGTGCCGCGGGCGCGCCGGGCGATCTCGAAGGCGCCGGTTTCGTCGATCTCCACGTTAAGCAGGCGCGCCGAGCGCGTGACGATGAAAGCCAGCTCCTGGGAAGTGTAAAACTCCAGTCGCGACACGATGCCGAAGCGGTCGCGCAGCGGGTTGGTGAGCATGCCGGCACGGGTCGTCGCCCCCACCAGCGTGAAGGGCGGCAGGTCCAGCTTGACCGAACGGGCCGCCGGGCCTTCGCCGATCATGATGTCGATCTGGAAATCCTCCAGCGCCGGGTAGAGGATTTCTTCCACCACCGGGCTCAGGCGGTGGATTTCGTCGATGAACAGCACATCGTGGGGCTCGAGGTTGGTGAGCAGCGCGGCCAGATCGCCGGCGCGCTCGAGCACCGGGCCGGAAGTCTGGCGCAGATTGACGCCCATCTCGGCCGCCACGATGTGGGCCAGGGTGGTTTTGCCAAGGCCCGGCGGGCCGAACAGCAACACGTGGTCGAGCGCTTCGCCGCGCTTCCTGGCCGCCTCGATGAAGATGCTCAGCTGGTCGCGGATCTTTTGCTGGCCGACGTAATCGGCAAGGCGCTTGGGGCGCAGCGCCCGCTCCAGCGCCTCTTCCTGGTTGCTCGCGCGCTGGGCCGTAATCAGGCGGGCGGAGGGGTCGGGCTGGCCGCCCCGGATGGCATCGGTTTCGATCATTACTGGCTATCCACGACCTCGTTGTTCAGGTTTTGGACATGACCCGCCGTCCATTCAAGGAACAATGCATGCCCCAGCGCCAGGAAAGTGGGCCCGAGGAACAGGCCGATGAAGCCAAAAGCCACCACGCCGCCAAAGGCGCCGAGGGCAATCAGCAAAATCGGCAGACTGGCCGTGCGGCTGATCAGGAAGGGCTTGAGGATGTTATCCACCGAGCTGATCGCCAGCACGCCCCACAGCACCAGGAAGATCGCCCAGCCGTTCTCGCCCTGCTGGTAAAGCCAGAACGCGGCCCCGCCCCACAGCAGCGGCGGACCGATCGGCACCAGCGACAAAAAGAAGGTGCCCGCCGCCAGCAGCAGCGCGCCCGGCACGCCGGCCACCATGAAGCCGACCAGCGCCACCAGCGCCTGCGCCGCCGCGGTGCCGACGATGCCGATCATCACCGCCTTGACCGTGTTGGCCGCAAGCTCCAGCAGCCGGTTGCCCAGTTCGCCCGCCAGACGACCCGCGCCGATTTCGAGTTGAGCGTAGATGCGCGCCCCGTCCCGGTAGAGAAAGAAGCCGATGAACAGCACCAGGGAAATCTGCAGCAGGCCCTGACCGAGCATCTGCCCCAGGCCGAGGGCAAACTTGCGCGCCGGTTCGATGCCCTGGGCGGCCAGCTTGCGCATCTCGGTCTGGCTGTGGGTGAGCTTGCGCAGGTAGGCGTCGATATCGCTCCCGACCAGCGGAATATCCTTCAGCCAGGCCGGCGGGCGGCCATCGGATTGCTCGATGAGCACGCCGACATAATCGACGAGGTTGATCACCGCGTCGGTCAGCGAGGTGGCCAGGCCGATCATCGGCACCAGCAGCACGGCGGTCAGCAGCAGGGTCATGGTGATCGCGGCCAGACTGTCGCGCCCGCTCAGGCGGCGGTGCAGCATCTGGTACATCGGCCAGGTGGTGATGCACACCGTCCCGGCAAACAGGATCGCGGCAAAGAAGGGGCTGAGCACGAAGGCGCAGCCAAGAAGCAGCAAGGCCGTGATAGCCATCTGGGCAGTACGTCGCGGAGCCATGGGGAAGATGCCTTGAATGGAGTGGCACGATTATCGCCGATCATCCGCGAAGCGACGCAACCGCGTGCAAGGCTGCCTCATAGGACCGACACCACGATCATGGTTAAATAGAAAACTGACCTGACTACGCGACTCGCAGCCAACGCCATGTCCCAACCGCCCCGCAATCTTCTTCAGGCCCTGCAGCAACTCGATTTCGACGAGGCCATCGGTCCGTCCGACCCTCGTTTCGTCAATACCGACCAAGCCCGAGGTGCAACCGATCTGCGGATGAGGCTGCTCAACAAGTTCGGGCTGAGCATGGCAAGCGGTGATTTCTTTCCCAATCTCGGCCGTCACGTGCTTCTGTTCGGCCCGATCGGCTGCGGCAAATCCACCGAACTGATGCGCCTCAAAGAGCAATTGCTGGCGCCTGGCACGCCGATCAGCGGCAAGCTCTTCCCCATTCTCCTCAACGTGCGCGGCGAGGTGGACATCAACAACCTCGAATATGCCGACCTGTTCCTGGCCCTGGCCCATGCGGTCGTCCAGGAGCTGGAAGCCCGCTCCATCCAGCTCCCGGAGGCCCGGATAGCCGCCCTTCGGAGCTGGTTTGCCGAGCACGTCCTCACCCACGAACAGATCAGGGAGCTGGCCACGCAATTGGGAACCGAGGCTGAAGCCGGCGGCGGATGGCCCCTGTTCGTCAAACTGACCGCGAAGTTTTCGGCGGTATTCAAGAACAGTTCAAGCTACAAGGACACCATGCGCGACGTGGTGAAAAAGACCTTCACCCAGTTCGCACTCGCCTTCAACGAGCTCATTCGCGCCGCCGAGGCCGCCATCGTCGGGCACGGCCTCGGCCAGCGCCTCCTGCTGATCGTCGACGGCACTGACAAGATTCCGCTCAAACAGGCCCAAAACCTGTTCATCGACGACGCCGAACAGCTTCTCAGCGTTCAGGCCCTGGTGCTGTACACCGCACCCATCACGCTCAAATACTCGGGCACCACCCAGAGCAAGCTCAACAGCGAGCTGGTGCTGCCCATCATCAAGCTCGAAAGCCGCGACGGCACACGCTTCGGGCCCGGCTGGCAGGCCATGCACGAATTGCTCGACCGCCGGATCGACCCTTTGGCCTTTGCCACACCAGACCTGCGCGATCGCTTGATCGCCACCAGTGGCGGCCACCCGCGCGAACTCCTGCGCCTCCTGGCGCTGGCCTGCGAATCGGCGGAAAGCTCCACCATCGACGTCACGACGGTGGACCGAGCCATCGAACTCCTCGCAGCCGAATACCGCTACTGGCTCGCCCCGGAGGATTACACCCTGCTCGCCCAGGTCGATGCCGCCGGCGGCCAGCATGCCGGAAACGACGAGCGCACCCGCAACCTCCTGTGGCGCCTCGCCCTGCTGCACTACAACGACGGCTCGTGGCGACGCTCCCATCCGGTAGTGCGTCGGCTGGAGGGCTACACGCGAGCCCAACAGGCGCTGAACACACCCCAGCCCTGACCGTCCACATGCACACCCCGCCAGACCAGGCCCGGTCACCCAAGCACGCAGCCTTCGAGCGCCTGCTCAAGCTGCTCAGGGTCAAGCAGGGTTTTCAGTTTTTCATCCTCGTCTGCCCCGATCCCCGCGAACGGGATCGGCTGATCGGACAACTCGCCGCGACACCGGAAATCGCCGAACGGCCGACCCTGCGCATTGATCTCGCCGAACAGGGTTCGGCAGCCTCTGCGCCGGCCGACGTGAGCACCCTCGAAGACCGCCTCCACGCCGAAGCGGGTGAAAACGGGCTGGTCCACCTCGTCAATGGCGACGGCTGGCTCAACCCGGACCGCCTCTCCCAACTCAACCTGCACCGCAACGCCCTGGCTGCCCGCGTCAATGCCGCGCTGCTGTGGTGGCTGCCAGAACCCACCGTGGTGAGTCTGGCAAAAACCGCGCCAGACCTATGGTCATGGCGGACGGCCGTGGTGGCCTTCGAGCCTGCGCCCGTCTCCGAACGCCCAGCCCTTCAGCCCGAGGCCCTGCAACCAAGCGGCTTTATGGTTCTTCAGCAAATGCCGCAGCAACTGCGCGAAGCCCGAATTGCCGAACTGCAAGGCATGGTCGACGCCGTCGGCGATCCCGAACAGCGCCTTGCACTCGTCCTCGAATGGGCAGACCTGCTCATCTCTCTGGGCCAATTGAGCGAAGCCCTCATCGTTTTGCACACCGACGGGCTGACATCGGCCGCCAACGCCCACCAGGAAAACGGGCGAGCGCTCGTTCAAGGTCGCGTGGCCGACATCCTGACCACCCGCGGAGAGCTCGACGAGGCCCTGCGCATCCGCACCGAAGAGCAACTCCCGGTCTATGAACGCCTCGGCGACGTGCGCTCCAAGGCCATCACCCACGGCAAGATCGCCGACATCCTGACGGCCCGCGGAGAGCTCGACGAGGCCCTGCGCATCCGCACCGAAGAGCAACTCCCGGTCTATGAGCACCTCGGCGACGTGCGCGAGAAGGCCATCACCCAGGGCCAGATCGCCGACATCCTGACGGCCCGCGGACAACTCGACGAGGCCCTGCGCATCCGCACCGAAGAGCAACTCCCGGTCTATGAACGCCTCGGCGACGTGCGCTCCAAGGCCATCACCCAGGGCAAGATCGCCGACATCCTGACGGCCCGCGGAGAGTTCGACGAAGCCCTGCGCATCCGCACCGAAGAGGAACTCCCGGTCTATGAGCGCCTCGGCGACGTGCGCTCCAAGGCCATCACCCAGGGCCAGATCGCCGATATCCTGACGGCCCGCGGAGAGTTCGACGAAGCCCTGCGCATCCGCACCGAAGAAGAACTCCCGGTCTATGAGCGCCTCGGCGACGTGCGCTCCAAGGCCATCACCCAGGGCAAGATCGCCGACATCCTGACGGCCCGCGGACAACTCGACGAGGCCCTGCGCATCCGCACCGAAGAGCAACTCCCGGTCTATGAACGCCTCGGCGATGCGCGCTCGTTGCTGGTCGGCCGGGCCAATCTGGCGATCACCTTGCTGCAACGTGCCGCCCCCGGCGACCAGGCGGAGGCACGCCGCTTGCTGATGCTGGCGCTGGACGACGCCCGGCGGCTCAAGCTGCCGCGCGAGATGCACAGCATCGAAGCGGCGCTGGCCAGCATCGACAGCAGTGAGTAAGCCTCACACCCCCGGCTTCCGCCTCACATAAATCGTCTTCTCCACCGTCGCCACCACCTCGCCGTGGCGGTTCACCACGTCCACGGCAAAGGTCGGCTCGTATTTCTGGCCGCCGGCGGTGGCCTGGAGGATGTCCTCGACCTGCTCTGGCGTGATGCGAAAGCGGGCGCGCACGGTGCCGCGGCCGGGCAGTTTGTAGTCGATGCTGGAGGCCTTGTCCCACACCACGTAATCCCGCCCCAGGTTGTGCATCACCAGGAGCGCGAAGAAGGGGTCGGTCATCGCAAACAGCGAGCCGCCGAAGTGGGTGCCCATGTAATTGCGGTTGAGCAGGCCGAGGCGCATGCGCACCACCGCTTCGCGGTAGTCCGGGGCGAGGCGTTCGACGTGGATGCCGGCGCCGATGAAGGGCGGCCACAGGTTCATCAGCAGGCGCAGGCTGCCGGCGCCCAGCTTGACGTTGCGCATGAAGCCCTGCTTGAGCTTGGCACTCACGCTTTCGACAGCCCCTTGAGCGCCTGGCGGATGCCGTCGGAAACGCCGACGCCGTCGGGCAGCAGCTTGACCGCGCCGAGGGCTTCCTTCTCGTTGTAACCGAGCGCCATCAGCGCATTGATGATGTCGCCCCGGTCGTCGAAAGGCAGGTCGGCGGCCGCGCGGGAGGCGACGCCCGGCAGCGCCTTGGGCAGCTTGTCGCGCAGTTCCAGCAGCAGGCGCTCGGCGGTTTTTTTGCCGATGCCGGGAATCTTGATGAGGCGGCCGGTTTCCTGCATCGCGATGGCCTGGGCGAGATCGTTGACCGACAGCCCGGAGAGCACCGCCAGCGCGGTGCGCGCGCCGATGCCGGCCACCTTGAGCAGCTGGCGGAAGGCGGCGCGTTCGTCTTCGCTGGCGAAGCCGTACAGAAAGTGGCCGTCCTCGCGCACCGCCAGGTGGGTGGCGAGGCTGACCGTCTGGCCGTTGGCGGGCAGGCCGTAGAAGGTGCTCATCGGCACTTCGAGCTCATAGCCGACACCGCTTACGTCGATGAGGATTTGCGGGGGATTCTTCTCGGCCAGGCGGCCGGTGATGCGTCCGATCATGTTTTCTGTGTGGTGAGGTGTAAGGATGAGGGGCCACGCACGGCGCCGGGGCGAACACCTCCCGGCAGCCCGGTGGCCTAACTGAAATCCGCAGCCTTGAAGGCCGGCAGGGCTTCGGCACGGGTGGCAAGGGCGGCCAGGTGCGGGTAATCGCTGTCGTCCACCAGGCCCGGCGCGCTGAACCGGGTAAACCGCCAGGCCACCGCAACGGTGATGTCGGCCTGGGTGGGTGCGGCGCCGCACAGCCAGTCGGTGTCGCCAACCTGGCGGTCGATCAGCGCGTAGGTGTCGCGGATCTGGCCGGTGGCCCGTTCGATCCAGGCCGGGTAGCGGGCGTCCTCGGGGCGAACCTGGGTTTCGTAGTAGCGCGTCACGCTTTTCTCGGCGGCGGCCAGGCCGTAGCCCACAAACTGCAGGCAGCGCCGGAAGGCGGCCTCGTCGGCGGGCATCAGGCTCTTGCCGGCCGGGGCGATGCGTTCGAACCAAGTGATGATCTGGGTGCTATCCACCATCAACTCGCCGTCATCGAGCACCAGGGTGGGCGCCTTGAGAAGCGGGTTGATGGCATGGAATTCGGCAAGGTTGCGAAAGACCGACAGGGACTGATGCTCGAAGGGAATGCCGAGCATCCGCGCGCTGATGAAGGTGCGACGGACGAAAGGTGAATCGAGCAGGCCGACAAGTTTCATGGTTTGACTCCCGGGGTGGATTGGGCGCAGCGGGCGGCGGTCTGGCGCAGGCGGGCGAGCACGGCATCGGCTTCGTCACGGCTCTGCACGGGAATTCGGGCTTCGTGGCCACTGCCGAAGTTGCCGCCGCCGAAGGCGATCTTCACCTCGTCGGCGCGCACGTCGATGTACTGCACGATACCGAGATTGATGAATCGTTGGGTGCCGCTCTCGGCCGGCAGGGGAAAGGGGCAAAAAGACGTCGAGCCCCCACCGGGCAGGACATCCTGGGCGGCGGGCAGTGGCGCCGCGAACAACATCGCTGGCAAAACCAGCAGCAGTGGAAGGCGTTTCATCGCTCTCTCCCGGCAAGGAATCGGGCCACATCGTGGAGGCTGGCGGCACGCGGCACGCCGGCGGCCAGCACGTCGTCGGCCGGCTGCAGCAGATCCGGCACCATGACTACACGGGCGCCGGCCGCCAGCGCGCCGCGTACACCGGCATTGGAGTCCTCTAACACCAGGCAGTTCGCCGGGGCCACGCCGAGGCGCCCGGCGGCGGCGATGAAGATGTCCGGCGCCGGCTTGCCGCGGGCAACTTCGTCGCCGCAAACCATGCCGTGCACCCGGTTCAGCAGGCCCACCGCGGCCAGCTTGGGCTCGGCCCGCGAGCGGCGGGTGGAGGTGGCGACGACACGCCCGAGGGCCAGCGCGTCGAGTACGTCGAAAAGCTCGGTGACACCGTCCTTGAGCGGAATCCGCCCTTCGTCGATGGCGTTTTCGTAGAGGCGGCCAAAGCTTTCGTAAAGCGCCTCGACCGGATAGTCGTCACCCAGGTGCCGACGGATCACCGCCGGGCTGTCCTTCGAGTTGAGCCCGACCATTGCCAGCCCGACTTCGTGGCGCCATTCGACACCCAGCTCGGCGGCGGCAGCGGCAACGGTGGCAAGGGCAACCCGCTCGCTGTCGAGCAAAAGGCCGTCCATGTCGAAAATGACCGCGTGGACATCGGCGGCGGCGAACGGGGGCGAAAAAATCACGGGGCGACTCCCGGCCAGCGCCCGAAAGCCAGCGTGGCGGCGAGGACGAGGCCGTGCAGGTTGGCAGCGGCAATCGTCAGTTTGAGGGCCGGCGCCAGTTCGGCAGGCTCGGCGGCGTGGGCCATCAGGTAGCGGATCGCGCGAAACGAGAGGATCAGCGTGAGCGCCGCAGCGGCGGCGCCCTGGGGCAGGCGGTCGCGCCCCACCATCAGCACCAGCCAGCCGTAAGCCAGCAGCACCAGGCCCAGGCAGGCCCACTTGGCGCCATCGGGGCCGAGACGCACGACGAGGGTGCGCTTGCCGACAGCTTCGTCGCCACGCCGATCGGGGAATTCGTTGATGAACAAGATCGCCGCCACCAGCAGCGCGTATGACAGGCCGGCAATTGCCGGAATGACCGAAAAGGCGCCGCGCTGCACGTAATCGGCGCCGATCACGACGATCAGCCAGCCCGCCGCCACCGCCGCCTCGCCCAGCCCGCGGGACACCAGCGCCAGCGGCGGCGCGGTGTAGGCCCAGCCGAGAAAGAGCCCGACGAGACCGATCAGCAACAGGCCCGGCGCCGACTGAAGCGTGAGCCACAGCCCGGCGGGCACCACCAGCGCCAGCAAGGCGTGGCCGAGGCGGCCGGTCTCGGCCACGGAGAGCACCCCGTTCTGGATGAAACGGCTGCCGCCGGTGAAGGGAAAGAGCCGCTCGGTGTTGGCCGCATCGGCGCCGCTCCGGGCGTCGTGGTAGTCGTTGAGCACGTTGATGCCGGCGTGGGCGACAAGGGCGAAGAAAACCGTCAGCACCGCCTTGCCCGTGTCGATGACGAGGCCACTGCCGTGGGCCACCGCCAGCCCGATGAGGCAGGCAAACAAGGTCACGCCCAGGAAGGCCGGGCGCGTTGCCAGGAGGCAGGCCAGCAGCGGCCGGGCACGCAGGGACGGGGCAGGTTCGGTGGGAGTGGGCGCCATGGCGGGTCGAGACGTGATCGAAGCGCCAATGCTGCGGCGCGGCGCCCTGCGGGTCAAGCAGCGGCAAGCTTGCACAAGGCGGGCAACAAAGGCAGGCCGCCTCCCGGCCGAATCAGTTAGCATCGGCGGCTCCCCCTCGATCTGCGCTTCCGACCTTGCATACCGTCGCCTCCGCCCGCCATCGCCCGTCGTCCGCCCCTCACGCCCGCACGCCTGCCCCCTTCGGCTCCCGCCTCTACGGCGGCGTGCTGGCCCTTGTCGCCGTGGCCGCGCTGGCCGGCTGGTTCATGCTGTATCCGCTCGATCGCGTCATGGCCGGCGCCCTGCTGGCCGGCTACGGCCTGCTCGTGGTGCTGCGGCCGGCAAGCTGGCTGATCATCGTGCCGGCCGTGTGGCCGGTGGTGGATCTCGCCCCGTGGAGCGGGCACTTTCATGTCACCGAAAGCGATGCCCTGATCCTGGCAACGCTAGCGGCCCTCGGCCTGCGTGAAGCCTTTGCGCCGCCGCCGGCCACCCTGAGCGGCCGCGCGCCGGTCAAACTGACCGTCGCGGCGCTCGCCCTGTTCGGCCTGCTGGCCGCCAGCGTGGTGATTTCCGGCCTGCGCGGGCTGTATCCGCTGCCGCCCCTGGATGCCGCGGCGCTGGTCAGCTACAGCTCGGGACTCAACGCACTCAGGGTTGGCAAGGGCTTCGTGCTGGCTTTCGCGCTGATTCCCTTCCTGCACCTGGCCATCCGGCGCGACGGCGACGCCGCACTCGAGCGCCTGACCCGCGGCATGATGCTGGGCCTCGGCACCTGCGCGCTGGCCGCCCTGTGGGAACGCCTCGCCTTTCCCGGCCTCACCGATTTCGCCAACGACTACCGGACCACCGCCCTGTTCTGGGAGATGCACGTCGGCGGCGCCGCGCTGGATGCCTGGCTGATGCTGTGCTTCCCGTTCGCCGTGCTGGCCCTGTCCCAGGCCCGCAGCGCCCCCGGCAAGGCGCTCGCGCTGCTCGTTCTCGGCATCGGCAGCTACGCGCTGTTCACCACCTTCTCGCGCATTGTTTATGCCGCGCTGGTCATTTCACTGAGCCTCCTAGGTGCGCTGGCCCTGGCGCGCCCGGCATCGACCGCGACACCGCGTCGCCCCGGCGTGCTGGTGGCGCTCATCGCCATCGCGCTGCTGGGCTGCGGGCTGAGCTTCCCGGAAGGCGGCTACCGCGCCCTCCTCGCCTTTGTCGGCACCCTCCTGCTCGCCTACCTGGGCGGCGGCGCGGTGGCCGGCATGCGCATCCGCCAGCTGCTGGCCGGCGTTGTGGCCGGCACCCTCCTGCTCGCCATCAGCGTGCCGGTGGCGCTCTGGCTGCCGAAAGGGGTTTACCTGGTCTATGCCCTGTCATGGGCGATCACGGCCGGCCTGCTGGGGGTACGGGCGCACCGGCACGACACGGCGCCCGGCCTTGCGGTCGTCGCCCTGCTCACCTGGACCACGCTCAACGTCGTCGGCATCAGCGCCTTCTGGAGCGAGCCGACCCGCTTCACCGGCACCGCCCTGGCGGCGCTGCTGGTACTGGCCGTGCTCGCCGTCCAGGCCCTGTGCCAAAAAACCGCTCTGGTCGCCCAAAGCCCACGACATCTACGGCGCCCTGGCCGTGCTGGCCCTGGGCGCCATGCTGACCACCACCCTCGGCAGCTACTACATGAGCGGCCGCGTCGCGGCCACCGGCGACGATATCGACGTGCGGCTCAAGCACTACGCCAACAGCCTCAGCCTGATGCACACCAGCGGCGACACCCTTGCCGGAATCGGGTTGGGCCGCTACCCGGACGCCTATTTCTGGGCGATCGACGATCCCGGCGTGCCCGGTTCCCTGTCGCTGCTCCAGGACAGCCAGGGCCGCTTCATGCGCCTGGGATCGGCCCGGGGCATACGCCACGGCGACGAAGTGCTGACGCTGTCCCAGCGCATTCCCCTCGATACGGCCAACCCGGTCCGCTACCGCTTCCGGGCCCGCAGCGAAACCGAGGCGGTGCTGCAATTCAGCCTGTGCCGCAAACACCTGCTCTACCTCGAAGGCTGCACCTTCAGCAACGC
>JADKKC010000044.1:5000-29588 GCA_016720685.1 Zoogloea sp. | reverse complement strand
TTCGTCGATAGCGCCCGCCCGCAAAAGGGGCTGCTGTTCGACGGCCGCGTGGGCGAAGACTTCAAGCTCGTCACCGGCACCTGGGTGCACGTGGGCAGCCTGCGCATGAAAGGCCTCGATGCCCTGGTGCCCATGGCCCAGGACATCGTCGTCACCGGCCACAACGGCGACGAGATCGGCTTTCTGATCTTTCCGAACGTGCCCGAGCTGCGCAAGTTGTCGGCCAACCTGCTGGCCGATGCGCCTGTCGAGGTGCTGCTGCGCCAGCCCTCGGTGCGCGCCATGGTGGCCCGCGGCCTCGCCACGCTCAAGAAGAGTGGCGGCGGTTCCGCCGGCTACGCGGCACGGGCCATGGTGCTGGTCGAACCGCCGTCCATCGACGCCGGCGAGATCACCGACAAGGGCTACATCAACCAGCGCCTGGTGCTCACGCGCCGCGCCGACCTGGTGATGCGACTCCATTCCGAGCAGCCGGACGAGGACGTGATCCTGCTGCCGGCCGGCAAGGCCTGACAAGTGGACCGCGCGGGAAAGGGGAACAGCACTCGCTCCCGCGCCCCAAAACAACAAGGAAGAAACATGAACTACGAAAACATCCTGGTCAGCATCGAGAACGGCATTGCCCACATCCGGCTCAACCGTCCGGCCAAGCGCAATGCGGTGAATAGCGGCCTCTTGCAGGACATCGAAGCCTGCTTCGACAACCTGGGCAGCGATGCCACGGTGGTGGTGATTTCCGGCGAAGGCGCGCATTTTTCGGCCGGTCTCGATCTGTCCGAGCACCAGATCCGTTCGCCCTTCGAGGTGCTGCAGCAGTCCCAGTGGTGGCACAGGGTTTTCCAGAAGATCCAGTTCGGCGGTCGTCCGGTGGTGTCGGCGCTGCAGGGCGCGGTGGTGGGCGGCGGTCTTGAGCTGGCCACCAGCACCCACGTGCGGGTTGCCGACACAAGCGCCTTCTTCCAGTTGCCGGAAGGCCAGCGCGGCATCTTCGTCGGCGGCGGTGCCTCGGTGCGCGTCGGCAAGATCATCGGCTCCGACCGCATGACCGAGATGATGCTCACCGGCCGCCGCTACAGCGCCGAAGACGGCTACCGCCTCGGTCTGTCGCACTACCTCGTCGAAGAGGGCAAGGCCCTGGAAGAAGCCATGAAGCTGGCGGCCCAGATCGCCACCAATGCGCCGCTTTCCAACTGGGCGTCGATCACCGCGGTGGCCAACATCGGCGACATGTCGATGGCCAACGGCCTTTACACCGAATCCCTGGCCGCCGCGATTGCCCAGAGCAGCGACGAAGCCAACCGCCGCATGCAGGACTTCCTGAACCGCAAGAAGGGCTGAGAACATGGCTTACGAAGAATTCACCAAAAGCGCACTGGTTACCCGCTACGACGACGTCTACCTGGTGGCCGGCGCCCGCACCCCGTTTGCCGACTACAACGGTGTGCTGCGCGATGTAAACCCGATCGACATGGGCATCTTTGCCGCCCGCGCGCTGTTTGAGCGCAGCGGCATTCCGGCCTCCGAGGTGCAGTCGGTGGTGGCCGGCAACATGGCCCAGGCCGGTTTCGACGCCTACTACCTGCCGCGTCACATCGGCCTGTATTCCGGCGTGCCGGCAACGGCCCCGGCCATGCTGGCCACGCGCATCTGCGGCACCGGCTTCGAGACGATTTTGCAGGCGGCCAACCAGATCGCCCTGGGCAGCGCCCAGGTGGTGCTGGCGGTGGGCGCCGAATCCATGTCGCGCAACCCGGTGGCGGCCTACACGCACCGCGCGGGCTTTCGCATGGGGCAGGTCGAGTTTCGCGACTTCTTGTGGGAAGCCTTCACCGACCCGGCCACCCGCCAGGGCATGGGCAACACCGCCGAAAACGTTGCATTGAAGTACGGCATCACCCGCGAAGACGTGGATGCCTACGCCGCCCAGAGCTTTGCCCGCGCCAACGCCGCGTGGGATGGCGGCTACTTCGACGACGAAGTGGCGGCGGTGAGCAGCGCCGAGTTTGCCCTCGAGGGCTACCAGAGCCGCTTTCTCCGGCTTGCCGATCGGCAGCAGTCTTTCGGGCGCGACGAGCACGTCAAGCCGACCAGCCTCGAAACCCTGCAAAAGCTCAAGCCCGCCTTCAAGGGCGTGCAGACCGGCGGCAACAGCTCGGCCATCGTCGATGGCGGCGCTGCGGTGCTGGTGGCATCCGGCGAGTACGTGCGCGCCCACGGCCTCAAGCCGTTGGCCCGAATCGTTGGCGGGGCCTCGGCCGGTGTGCCGCCCGAGATCATGGGCATGGGCCCGGCGCCGGCGATCCGCGCGTTGCTGGCCAAGGCCGGCCTGAGCGTGGCCGATGTGGGGCGCGTCGAGATCAACGAAGCCTTTGGCGCCCAGTACCTCGGCTGCGAACGCGAACTCGGCCTCGACCGTGAGCGCGCCAACACCCGCGGCGGCGCCATCGCCATCGGCCACCCGCTGGGTGCGTCCGGCATGCGCCTGACCCACACCGTGTCGCGCCAGCTCTCGCTGGACGATCAGCAGTTCGGCATCGCGTCGGCCTGCGTCGGCGGCGGCCAGGGCATGGCGATCCTCGTCGAGCGTGCCTGAGACATCGTAGGGGCGAATTCATTGGCGATGTAACCGTTACCCGTGGAGCTTGGGTAGGTCGGGTTAGTAACCCGACATCGTACGTGGCCATCGATGTTCATGTTGGTGTCGGGTTACGCCCTGCGGGCTAACCCGACCTACATGGCCAACATGGCGCCGGCATTTCCACAGAATTCATTCGCCCAGAACAAACAGCGACCGGGCCGGCCTCGAGCCGGCCATCAGAAGGAGACAGAAAATGCACATTCAGGATTCCACCTTCATCGTCACCGGCGGGGCTTCGGGCCTCGGTGAAGCCACTGTCCGCGCCCTTCATGGCGGCGGCGCCAATGTCGTCATCGCCGACGTGGGCATTGAAAAGGGTGAGCAGCTCGCCGCCGAACTCGGTGCGCGCGTGGCTTTTGCCAGGACCGACATCGCCAGCGAGGCCGACGGCCAGGCGGCGGTCGATCTGGCCATGCGCCAGTTTGGCGGCCTGCACGGCCTGATCAACTGCGCCGGCGTCGCCCCGGTCGGGAAGGTGCTCGGCAAGGATGGCCCGCACCCGCTGGAGGCCTTTGTCCGCGCCGTGAATATCAACCTGGTGGGCGCGTTCAACATGATCCGGCTGGCCGCCGTGGCCATGGCCACCGGCAGCCCCAACGCCGACGGCGAGCGCGGCGTGATCGTCAATACCGCCTCGGTGGCCGCCTTCGAAGGCCAGGTCGGACAAGCAGCCTACGCGGCCTCAAAGGCCGGCGTGGTCGGCATGACCCTGCCCATCGCCCGCGAACTGGCGCGCTCCGGCATCCGCGTGAATGCCATTGCGCCGGGCCTGTTCCTGACCCCGATGATGGAAGCCCTGCCGCAGGACGTGCAGGATTCGCTCGGCAAGGCGACGCCCTTCCCGCCGCGCCTCGGCCGCCCGGCCGAGTTTGCCGCGCTGGTGCGCTCCATCGTCGAGAACGTCATGCTCAACGGCGAAGTCATCCGCCTCGACGGCGCCGTGCGCCTGTCGGCCAAGTAAGCGGAGCCGACGACGATGCCAAGAGTCATCAAAGCAGGCGACGTGGGCCACCTGGTCAAGAACGGCGCCACGGTTTATTGCACCGGCATGGGCCTTGCCGGCTTTGCCGAAGAGGCGGTGCTGGCGATCCGCGAATCCTTCGAGGCCACCGGCCACCCGCGGGATCTCACGCTGTATCACGCCACCGGCGTGGGCAACGGCAAGGATCGCGGCGTGCATCACTTTGCCCGTGAAGGCCTGCTCAAGCGCATCGTCGGCGGCCACTTCGGCGTTGGCGGGCCGGAGCTGATGCGCCTGATCATGGAAAACAAGATCGAGGCCTACAACCTGCCCCAGGGCGTGCTGGTGCAACTGCCCAAGCAGATCGCCGGCCGGCGTCCGGGCTTCATGACCAAGGTGGGCCTGGAAACCTTTGTCGATCCGCGCATCGAAGGCGCCAAGGTGAATCCCGCGGCCACCGAGGATCTGGTCGAGGTGGTGCACCTGGACGGCGAGGAGTGGCTGTATTTCCGCAACCCCAAGGTGGATGTGGCGCTGCTGCGCGGTTCGTTCGCCGACGAAAACGGCAACGTGTCGATGGCCCGCGAAGGCGTGCTGCTGGAATCGCTGTCCATCGCCCAGGCGGCGCGGGCCAGCGGCGGCATCGTGATCGTGCAGGTTGAACACATCGTCAAGAACGGCACGCTGCACCCCAAGGACGTGAAGATCCCCGGCATCCTCGTGGATTACCTGCTGATCGGCTGCCCGGAAAACCATCTGCAAACGATGGGCACCTATTTCAACCCGGTCTACGCCGGCGACATCAAGGTGCCGACCCGCGCCATGCAGGCGCTGCCTCTCGACGAGCGCAAGATCATCGCCCGCCGGGCCGCGATGGAACTCAAGTCCGGCGCGGTGGTGAACCTGGGAATCGGCATGCCGGAAGGCCTTGCGTCGATCGCCGCCGAGGAGAAGATCGAGCACCTGATGGCGCTGACGCTGGAAACCGGCCCCATTGGCGGCGTGCCGGCCGCGGGCCTCGATTTTGGCCACGCCTCGAACGCCGAAGCGGTGATCGAGCAGCCGGCCCAGTTCGATTTCTACGACGGCGGCGGCATCGACGTGGCCTTCCTGGGCCTGGCCCAGACCGACGGCCACGGCAACGTCAACGTGAGCAAGTTCAGCGGGCGCCCGGTGGGCTGCGGCGGCTTCATCAACATCACCCAGAACGCCAAGAAGGTGGTTTTTTGCGGAACCTTCACCGCTGGCGGGCTGGAAATCGCCGTCGATGGCGGCCGCCTCAAGATCGTCAAGGAAGGCAAGAGCCGCAAGTTCCTCGAG
The DNA here is from genome assembly GCA_016720685.1 of Zoogloea sp. Classification (GTDB taxonomy): domain Bacteria; phylum Pseudomonadota; class Gammaproteobacteria; order Burkholderiales; family Rhodocyclaceae; genus Zoogloea. The sequence continues at coordinate 24,669 of JADKKC010000044.1, read as the reverse complement.
CACGTCGAGCAGATCACCTTCAGCGGCCACTACGCGGCCAGTATCGGCCAGGCCGTGCTCTACGTGACCGAGCGGGCGGTGTTCCGGCTGACCGCCGAAGGCATCGAGCTGCTGGAAGTGGCGCCGGGCATCGACATCGAGCGTGACATCGTGGCCCACATGGCTTTCCCGCCGCTGATGCGCGACGTGCAGTTGATGGAAGGCGGCTTGTTTCAGCCCGAGTGGGGCCAGCTGGCCACGCTGATGGGTGCGCGCTGACATGGATGGCGCCGCGCTTGAAGGCGGCGTCCGCCGCAGTCATGTGATGCGCTACCGGATCGCTTTCGTCGATTGCGATCCGGCGCAGATCGTGCATTTCTCGAACTACTTCCGCTGGTTCGACACGTCGAGCCGGGAGTTTTTCAGCGCCTGCGGCGTGCCCAGCTGGCGCGACACCGAGCGGGCGTCCGGCATCATCGGCACGCCGCTGGTGGATGCCCAGGCCAGCTTTCGCAACCCCGCCACCTACGGCGAGGATCTCGAGATCGAAACCTGGGTCGAGCAGTGGAACACCAAAAGCTTCGTCATGCGCCACGTGGCCCGGCGTGGCGAAACCCTGATCGCCGAGGGGCGCGATATTCGCGTCTTTGCCAAGCGCGATGCGGCTGATCCGCTGCGCATCCGGGCGGTGGAGATTCCGGCGGAGTACCGGGAAATGTGCGGGTAAGCCGCTTGCCGGGCACGCAATGGCGGGCTTGATGGTGGTCAATGCGCCTGCCGGGGCGTCGGGTAGTCTGCAGTCAGACCTGTGACTGCAGTGGATTGCCCCAAATGGCCAAGAAGTTTCCCCTCAACCCGCCGCACCCCGAGCGCATCTGCTGGGGCTGCGACAAATATTGCGCGGCGGATGCGCTGGCCTGCGGCAACGGTTCGGGGCGCACCCTGCATCCGGCCGAGATGATCGGCGAGGACTGGTACACCTTCGGTGACTGGGGCCTCGATCTGGAGCCCGAGCCCGGCAAGCCGGAGTAGCCGCGCCGGGAGTGTAAAGCGACCCGCAATGTCGGGGCTTCGCTTGCCTGCACAGACGGTTGAGAGGCCGACTTACTGCCAGTGATCGGCGACGCTGGTTCGAAACAGTGGCGGAGGTGGAGGCCGCGGTCGTCCGCCGGCCGGGGCGCCTCCGGCGGCCCTGGCCTCAGGCCCGGAATCCCGCGGCCAGGGCCTGGGTGATGTCTGCGGCGCTGGCTTCCTGGCAGGCGCTGGCATTCTGCCCCGCCCACAGGGGCGAGAATTCGTCCGAGCCCATGGCTTCGGCCTGGGTGCGCAGCGGCGTGATTGCCGCTGTCGCCAGCGGAAATTCCGGCGCCTTGTCTGACATGGGCCCCAGTTCGCGAATGATCCGATTGACGATGCCGCGGGCCGGCCGGCCGGTGAACAGATTGGTCAGCGCGGTATGCGCGGCGGCCCGGCTTTTCAGCGCGGCGCGATGGACGGCGCTGGTGGTGGCCTCCAAGGCCAGCAGGTAGGCCGTGCCCGCCTGGACACCGGCGGCCCCGAGCGCCATTGCCGCGGCAACGCCGTGTGCGTCGGCAATGCCGCCGGCCGCAATGACCGGCACTTTTACCCGGCGGACAATTTGCGGCACAAGGGCGATGCTGCCCATCTGCGTCGTCAGCTCGTCGGTCAGGAACATGCCCCGGTGGCCGCCGGCCTCCAGCCCCTGGGCGATGATGGCGTCGACACCGTGATCTTCCAGCCAGATCGCTTCGTCTACCGTGGTGGCCGACGAGAGGATTTTTGCGCCCCAGCCTTTGGCCCGCTGCATGAGCTCGTTTGAGGGCAGCCCGAAGTGAAAGCTGAGCACGGGCGGCCTGAATTCTTCAAGGATGTCGGCCGCGGCACTGCTGAACGGCGCACGTGCCGCTGCCGAGGCCATGCCCGGCGGATCAAGCTTGAGCGCCTGATAGTAGGGGTGCAGCGCCTGGCGCCAGGCAGCTTCCCGGGCGGGATCGGCTTGGGGCGGGGTGTGGCAGAAGAAATTGACGTTATAGGGCCGGGTGGTGTGCTGGTGTATGGCTTCGAGTTCGCTGCGCAGGGTTTGCGGCGTGAGCATGGCGGCGGGCAGGGAGCCGAGGCCCCCCGCGTTGCAAACGGCAATGCACAGGGCGCTGCCCTGTACGCCGGCCATCGGCGCCTGGATCAGCGGGTGCTCGATACCGAGCAGATCGGAAATCTTCATCGATGGCTCCGTGTGGGTCTGTGTGGCTCAGCGTCCGGGGCGAGCCGGGATCAGCTGCCGCAGCCGGCTGCCCGCGAGCTCGCGAAAACGCGGGCTATGCAGGCAGGCCGCGCCGGCAAAGCCGACCAGGCAGCCAAGAACAGTATCGTAAAAACGTGCCTCGATCAGCGCGGCTGAGGATCCATGCCCCAGCGTGGAGGCTTCGGCCAGCAGGATGGTCATGGGCGTGATGAAGATCGCGGCAAAGCCGTAGTGCCGCACCACGGCGGTTTCGATCACGAAGGCCAGCACGATCATGACCGCCGAGATGCTCCAGTTGTTGAGCGGCAGCATCAGCAGGCCCAGCGAGACCAGGAGGCCGATGCCGGTGCCCGCCAAGCGGTGCAGTTGCTTGGTCCAGGCGGCACGCAGCGACATGCCCTGCATCACGGCCAGGCAGCTCACCGGAACCCAGTAGGCTTTTTCCAGCTGCAGCACCTGGGCCAGGGCCAGGGACGCGCCCACGAAGAGGCCGATCACCACCGAGTCGAAAACCACGAAATCGAAAGTCGGGCGTGGCAGCGGCAGCACCGGGCCGGGAGGCCTCTGGCGCAGGATGTACACGCTGTAGAAAAACGCGATCAGGCAGGCCAGCAGGCTGCCCATGGTCAGCAGCCCCACCTTGAGCGGCACATCCAGTACCTCGCCGGGGGAATACGCACCGATCGATGCGGCCATGATGAAAAACAGGCTGCCCGGTGGCCCCAGGTTGTAAAACCGGCACACCATCGAGACCAGAATGGCCGCGAAGCTCAGCGCCAGCATCATCGCCGGTGGAAAGAAGTGGCTGATCACGCCCAGCGCATAGCAGGCGGCCATGCCGAACCCGCAGGCCATCAGCGACACCATGCGGTGGTAAAGCGGTGTGTTGGGCAGGTACAGGAAGGTCAGCCCGCCCAGGGACGAGATCAGGCCGTACTCCATGTGGTCGAAATACGCCCCCACCAGGAGCGGCAGGCCGGTTGCCAGCGCCGCGGCGAACGGCATCTGCCAGGGCCGGTCGCTGGGGTTGATCCTGACGAGTTCGGCCAGCTCGGAAAGCAGCCGGGCCTTGAGCCGGTGCCACCCTTGATGTTGTGTCATGGGGTTTGTTCGGGGACGACGGGGTGCGGCGAGTTTACGGTGAAACGAGGTAAAAGTCCGGCGGGGGCCTGCCTTGCCGGCGCGCTTCGGAAGCGTGCCCGTCAACGCAACGCGGGCCCTGAACCGTTTCCGGTGCAGGGCCCGCGGCGTGTTGGCCTGGTGCTGGCTTAGGCCGTCATTTTTACTGCTTGCGGGTTACGGAAGGCTTGCAGGCGTGCTTCCTGCAGTTTCTTCGCCTCAGCAACGCTCTTCTCCTTCACGTGGCCGTAGCCACGGATTTCGTCGGGCACGCTGGCCAGCGCCACGGCGGCGGCATGGTTGGACGTGGTCAGCTTGGCGAGGATCTCGTCGAGCAGCTTGATGTAGTCCTCGACGGCTTCGCGTTCCTGGCGACGCTCTTCGGTTTTGCCGAAGATGTCCAGGGCGCCACCGCGCAGGTTCTTGAACCTGGCGATGCGCTGGAAGGCCTTGAACATCCAGGCGCCGTACTGTTTCTTCTGGAGGTGGCCGGTTTTCGGGTCACGTTCGGAAACGAGCGGCGGTGCGAGGTTGTACTTCACTTCGTAGCCATGGGGGAACTGCGCGTCCAGCTCGGCCAGGAAGGCCGGGTCGGTGTGCAGGCGGGCCACTTCGTACTCGTCCTTGTAGGCCATCAGCTTGTAGAGGTAGCGGGCTGCTGCCTCCGAGAGCTGGGAGCCCGGCAGGACGCGGTGCTCGGCGGCGACGACGCGCTTGATCACGTTGGCGTAACGCTGGGCGTAGGCTTCGTCCTGGAAGGCGATCAGCTCGGGCACGCGGACTTCGACGAGGCGCTTGACTTCACCCTGGGCACCGACGGAATCGGCGATGGCGCGGGCGGCAGCGGAAAGCTGCGGGGCCTGCTTCAGGGTGACGACGCTGCCGGCTGCCTTGTGCTTGGCGATCTCGGCTTCAACGAAAGCGAGATCGACCACCGCCATGCGGCCCCAGCGGAAAGCCGCCAGGCTCATGTCGACGGCCACGCCGGAGTTCTTGATCGCCTGCTCGATGGACTCGGCCTTCAGCGGGATGGTGCCGGCCTGGAAGGCCACACCGACCATGAAGTTGTTGGTCGCCATGGCGTCGCCGAACAGGCCTTCGGCCATCGCCTGCCCGTCCACGAAGACGTTGTGCTCCTTGCGGGTGACGCGGTCGATGCCGGCGGTCAGGCCATTGATGGCCGGGAACTGGTTGGTGCGCTTGGACACCATCTGGCCGGTCGGCGTCTGGGTGGTCGACACGACGGCGATGGTGCGGTTGGCACCGCACTTGTCCAGGTTCTTCGGATCCGTCGCGTTGAGGATGTCGAAGCCCAGGTACAGGTCGGTGCGGCCGTCGGAGATCTTGTTCGAACCCTGGAACGGTACGTGGGTGATCTTGATGTCCGAGATCACCGCGCCGCCCTTCTGGGCCAGGCCGGTCTGGTCGAGGCCGATGACGTGCTTGCCTTCGAGGCGCGCCGCGTTGGCCAGGGTGGCCACCACGGTCACCGAGCCGGTGCCGCCGATACCCATCACGTGGATGCCGACGCCGATGGTGTCGTCGATCTTGTTGACCGGAACGGGCAGTTCGCGCTCGAGTGCCGGGATGCGACCCTTCTTCTTTTTCTTGCCGTCGGTGGCCGGGGCCGCGTTCGGGGTGATGGTGAGGAAGGAGGGGCAGAAGCCCTTCACGCAGGAGAAGTCCTTGTTGCAGGACGACTGGTGGATGCGGGTCTTGCGACCGAACTCGGTTTGCACCGGCTCCACGCTCATGCAGTTGGATTTCTCGCCGCAGTCGCCGCAGCCTTCGCAGACGCGCTCGTTGATGACGGTGACTTCGACCGGCTCTTCGGCCTTGCCGCGGCTACGCGCACGGCGCAGTTCGGCGGCACATTCCTGGTCGTGCAGCAGCACGGTGGTTCCCGGGGTGTCGGCCAGTTCGCGCTGTGCTTCGTCGAGGCGGTCGCGGTGCCACACTTCGGTGTGGCCGGGCAGGGAAACGCCCGAGTACATCGACAGGTCGTCGGTGGTGACGATCACCTTGCGCACGCCGTTGGCGAGCAGGTCGGAGACCATCGCTGCCACCGGGTGTGCGCCCTGGATCGCCTGGCCGCCGGTCATCGAGGTGTGCGAGTTGCGCAGCAGCTTGAAGGTGATGTTGACGTCGGTCGAGGCGGCGTAGCGGATGGCCAGGCTGCCCGAGTGGGCGTAGGTGCCATCGCCCATGTTCTGGAAGATGTGATTGGTGTTGGTGAAGGGCGCCATGCCGATCCACTGGGCACCTTCGGCACCCATGTGGGTACCCATCACCACGTTGCGGCCCATCCACATGGCCATCGTGTGGCAGCCGATACCGGCCGACACGATGCTGCCTTCAGGCGCCACGGTGGAGCTGTTGTGCGGGCAGCCGGAGCAATACCAGGCGGTACGCGCGGAGGTCGGCAGCTTGGTGCGGGCGTGGATCTCGTCGAGGCGCTTGAGCCAGTTTTCGGCGGACTCGATGCGGGTCTTGCGACCGAGGCGCTTGAGCAGCGCACGCACGATGATGTCCGATTCGAACTCGCCGTAGTGGGGCAGCAGCTCTTTTTCTTCCTCGTCGAACTTGCCGACGATGCGCGGCGCGTTGGCGCGGCCGTAGAGCACCTGCTTGGCGAACATTTCGAGGAAGGGACGCTTTTCTTCGATGACGAAGATCTCTTCGAGGCCTTCGGCGAACTCGCGCACGATGGTCGGCTCCATCGGGAACAGCATGCCCATCTTGAGGATGCGGATGCCGTAGTGGCGCAGCGCGTCGGCGTCGAGGCCCATCTCGAGGAAGGCCTGCTGCAGATCGTTGTAGGTCTTGCCGGCGGTCATGATGCCCAGCCACGCGTTCGGGTTCGGGAACACGACGTTGTTGAGCTTGTTCTCGCGGGCGTAGCGCTTGGCCACTTCGAGGCGGCGGGTGTAGAGCGATTGCTCCATCTCCAGCGCTTCGGCGCGCACGTTCATGCCGAGGTTCATGTTCGGCGTGAAGGGCTTGCCGTCGAACATCAGGTCGGGCGTGACGAAGTTCAGGCGCGACGGATCGATGTTGGCGGTGCCGGTGCCGTCAGCCACGTTGGTGACGATCTTCATGCCGACCCACAGGCCGGCCTGGCGCGACATGTTGTAGCCGTGCAGGCCGAGGTCGAGGATTTCCTGGACGTTGCCCGGGTACAGCGAGGGCATGCCGACGTGGAACAGCATCGGCTCGGACTGGCTGGCGAGGGAGGAGCTCTTGCAGCTCGGGTCGTCGCCGACGACGGCGAGCACGCCGCCGTTCTTGCCGATGCCGGTGTAGTTGGCGTGCTTGAGGGCGTCGCCGGAGCGGTCAACGCCCGGGGCCTTGCCGTACCACATGCCGGTGACGCCGTCGAACTTCTGCTTGCCGACGGTGTGCATCATCTGGGTGCCCCACACGGCGGTGGCGGCGAGGTCTTCGTTGAGGCCGTCGACGAACTTGATGTTGTGTTCGAGGAGCAGCTTTTGCTGCTTGATCAGGGCCGCGTCGAGCATGCCGACGGGAGACCCGCGATAGCCGGAAACGAACATGCCGGTCTTGAGGCCGCGGCGTTCGTCGGTGCGAACCTGGTCGAGGGTCAGCCGAACCAGCGCGTCAATGCCGCCGAGGTGGATTTCTCCAGACTCTTTGTTGAACACGGTGGTGACGTTTTGCTTTGATGACATGAGATTGTCCTCTTGTTGTCTCCGCCCCCAGTCCTTGGCTTTTTTGCGCAGCTCTTGGCTTGCCTGGCTGTCGCCGCAATAAAACCGACTGGATTCAGGATCGGGTTACTGCAGCCAGGCGCGGCCGGAGCCGGCTGCGCCTGGCGCCCGCGCACCACGTTCCCCGTTCCGGCGCAGCCCCGGCCCTGCCTCGTCGAGACAGGGCCGGGCAAGCGGCTGGCCGGCGTCGGGTCAGTGGCGCTTCTGGCTTTAGACGAAACGCATCGAGACGGAGCCCAGGTCCTGGAAGCGGACATTGACGTTGTCGCCCGGATTGACCGTGATGGCTTCGGTCACGCCGCCGGTCATGATGAAGGTGCCGGCCGGGATTTCCTGGCCGCGGGCGCCCAGGTGGTTGGCCAGCATGGCAACGGCGGCCAGCGGGTTGCCCAGCACGGCAGCGCCGGCAGCCATCGAGCGGATTTCGCCGTTGATCTCGAGGACCACGCCCAGCGTGCGCAGGTCGAGTTCGTCGAGCTTGCGCATGTTGCCGCCGATGACGAAGCGGGAGGAGGAGGTGTTGTCGGCGATCACGCTCTTCAGGTCGAACTTGAAGTCGCGGTAGCGGGAGTCGATCACTTCAACGGCCGGCACCACGAAATCGGTGGCAGCCATGACGGCGGCGACGTGGCAGCCGGGGCCCTTCAGCGGAGCCTTGGTGACGATGCAGATTTCTGCTTCGACCTTCGGGTGGATCATCTCGGCGTGCTTGATGTCACCGCCGTCCGGACGGGCCATGTAGTCGGCGATGAAGCCGAACACGGGCACTTCGACGCCCATCTGCTTCATCTTGGCGAAGGAGGTGAGGCCGCACTTGAGGCCGGCGATCTTGTTGCCGCGGGCCTCCTTGCGACGACGGATCTCGTCCTGGATGGCGTAGGCGTCGTCCCAGTCCATGTCCGGGAAGTCATTGGTGATCTTGGTGACGTCGTGGGCCTGGAGTTCGGCGTTTTCGAGGTGCTCGGCGAGCTTGAGGATGGTGGCGTTATCGAGGTTCATGAGTTATCTCTTTCTATAATCAGATGAAGCGGACGGAGGTGCCACCCAGGCCACCAACGGTGCAAACGAGGCTGTCGCCGGCCTTGACCGGAACCAGCGGGGATTGCGAACCGGACAGGATCACTTCGCCGGCCTTGAGGCCGATGCCCAGGTTGCCCAGCGTGTTGGCAAGCCAGGCCACGGCGTTGACCGGGGAGCCCTGGACTGCGGCGCCGGTGGAGGTGCTGATGATTTCGCCGTTCTTTTCGAGAACCATGCCGGCCAGCGCCAGGTCGATGTCGGCCGGGCTCTTGCGGCGGCCGCCAAGCACCAGCACGCCGCAGGAGGCGTTGTCGGCGACGGTGTCCTGGATCTTGATCTTCCAGTCGCGGATGCGCGAATCGACGATCTCGAAACACGGCACGACGAAGTCGGTGGCGCGCAGCACGTCGGCCGCGGTGACGCCCGGGCCCATCAGGTCGCTCTTCAGCACGAAGGCTACTTCGGCTTCGGCGCGCGGGGCGATCATGGTGCTGGTGTCGATGGATTCGCCTTCGTTGAAGACCATGCCGGAGGTCATCATGCCGAAGTCCGGCTGGTTGACCTTGAGCATGTCCATGACGACCTTGCTGGTCACGCCGATCTTCTTGCCGATGATGGTTTCGCCGGCGTCGAGGCGGCGCTGGATCATGCGCTGCTGGATCTGGTAGGCGTCTTCGATGGTGATGTCGGCTTCGCGGTCGGTCAGCGGGGCGACGGCAGTGCGGGTGATCAGGGCGTTGTAGAGCTCGTCGCCGTAGTGTTCGATCTTGGATTTATCCATGGAAAACCTCGAATAATTAAGCTGATTGTTGATCGGCTTCGGCGAAGAAATCGCCTACCAGCCGATTGAAGCGGGCGTTGTGTTCGATCTGGGTCCAGTGGCCGCAATGGCCGAACACGTGCAGCTGTGCGTTCTGGATCCACTCGGCCAGGGTCAGCGAGGTGGACAGCGGGATCACCTTGTCTTCGCGGCCGTGCACGATGAGAGTTTCATGGCGCAGGGCGCGGATGTCGGCTTCGCTGCTTTGCATCGCATCGACCCAGCGCTGGCGCGGTATGCTGGCCTCGTAGCGAAGTTTGGCCAGTTCGTCATTGACCAGGGCGCGATCCCAGGCGAAATAATCCATGATGCTGCGCATGTTATCGAGCGACGGCTGGTAGCCCCAGACGGCGTCGAGCCCCTGCGTGATCGGGAAGGGTACGCCGACCGAGCCCATCAGCACCAGACGGCGCACCCGCTTGGGGGCGCGGATCGTCAGGGCCAGCGCAAGCGCGCCGCCGAAGGAGTTGCCGACGAGGTCGACCTGCTCCAGGCCGAGGGCGTCCATCAGGTCCAGCGCCTGCCGGACCCAGGTATCCATGTTGTACTGGATGCCTTCGGGACGATCGGTGTAGCCGAAGCCGACCATGTCGGGTGCGATCACGCGGCGATCCCTGGCCAGCGCCGGAATGACCAGGCGCCAGTTGGCCCAGGCGCTGACGCCCGGGCCCGAGCCGTGGATCAGCAGGGCAGGCACGCCGCTACCGCTGCCCGCATCGTGGACGTTGGTATTGAAACTGCCGGTGCGAACGCTCTTGCCGATTTCAGGATTCTGGCTCATGCCCGGATGCTCAATACTTGATCATCACGTTGCGGAGTTCGGTGTAGAACTCCAGCGAGTGCACGCCGCCTTCACGACCGATGCCGGACTGCTTGGAGCCGCCGAACGGGGTGCGCAGGTCGCGCAGGAACCAGCTGTTGATCCAGCACAGGCCGACTTCGATTTCGGTGGCCAGGCGGCTGGCGCGGCTGATGTCCTGGGTGAAGATCGCGGTGGCCAGGCCGTAGCGGTTGTTGTTCACCATGGCCACGACTTCCTCTTCGGTGTCGAAGGGCTGGATGTGGCAGCAGGGTCCGAAGATTTCTTCGGTAACGACGGTGGCGGTTTCGGGCAGGCCGGTCCAGATGGTGGGTTGAATCCAGCAGCCGTCCTTCAGTTCTTCCGGCATGTCGGGGATGCCGCCGCCGAAGACGATGTTGGCGCCTTCTTCCTTGGCCTTGGCGTACATGCCCAGCACTTTTTTCTGGTGGATCTTGCTGACCAGGGGACCGATCTTGGTGTCGTGGTCGAAGGGCTTGCCGGGCTTCATCTGCTCGGCCTTTTCCTTCAGTGCGGCAACGAACTTGTCGAAGATCGGGCGCTGCACGTAAACGCGCTCGGTGCCGAGGCAAACCTGGCCGGCGTTTTCGAAGCAGGAGCGGGTAATGGTGGCGACGGCGTTGTCGAAGTCGCAGTCGGCGAAGACGAGGGCGGCGTTCTTGCCGCCGAGTTCCAGCGACACCGGGCGGATGCCGTCGGCGCCGGCCTTCATGATGGCGGTGCCGGTCTTGGTTTCGCCGGTGAAGGTGATGCCGTTGACGTCCGGGTGGGCGGTCAGGAAGGCGCCGGCGGAATCCACGCCGAAACCGTTCACAACGTTATAGACACCATTCGGGACGCCGACCTTGTTCATCACTTCGCCCAGCAGGGTGGCGGTGCTCGGGGTGGCTTCGGAGGGCTTGACGACCACGGTGTTGCCGCAGGCGAGGGCCGGGCCGCACTTCCAGGTCATCAGCAGCAGCGGCAGGTTCCACGGACAGACGATGGCGATCACGCCGCGCGGGGTGCGCACGCCGTAGCTGCGGGCGGTTTTGCCGTCGGGGGTGCGCATCTCGAACGATTCGGTCGAGACGTTCTTGATCGTGTCGGTGAAGATCTTGAAGTTGGCCGCGCCGCGGGGGATGTCGATGTGCGAGGCGAGGTGGGCCGGCTTGCCGGTGTCGGCGATTTCGGCCTGGAGGAAGTCGTCGAAGCGGCGGTTGATTTCATTGACGACGGCGTCGAGCATGTTGCAGCGTTCGACCACCGACAGCTTGCCCCAGGGGCCCTTAAGCGCTGCCTTGGCGGCGGCCACGGCGGCATCGACTTCCGGCTTGCCGGCTTCGTGAACCATGCCGATCAGCGAGTTATCCACCGGGTTGCGCTTCTCGTACGTTTTGCCGCTTACGTTGGATACGTATTCGCCGTTGATGAAATTCAGGATGTCTTTCATGTCGTACTCTCTTGTTATGGTGTCGCGAACCCGCTCACCCGGCGCACGCCAGTGTGCTGCACTTGGAATCGGATGAACACCGTCTCTGGAAGGCCTGTTTCTGCCTGCGAGCGTGGTAGAAACCACACCCAGGAGCATATCGCAAATTACCGAAATTTATAATAAATCTCGATATTTTTTTAACGTATCGACAAACACAACAACCGCACACCGGGAAGCCGGTGCGCGGTTGATTTTTAGATCAGGTAAACACGCTCAGGAAGGCTTCGTTGAGCTTGCGATCGTGATAGAAGATCGCCGGTCCGAGTTCAACGTCCCACCAGGTGATGGTCGGGCGGTCCGGGTAATAGATGTAGCCACCGGAGAAGACTTCGTTGCGGTTGCCTGACGGGTCGAAGAAGTAGATCGTCTCGCCGCGGGTGATGCCGTGACGGGTCGGGCCGATGTCGATCGAGGTGTGGTTGCGGGACAGGACGTCACCGGCGTGCAGCACCTTTTCCCAGCTGCCGAGTTCGAACGAAGCGTGGTGGAACTTGCCCTTGACCGGCTGGCGGATGAAGGCGACGTCGTGGGCTTTGTTCGAGCAGGTCAGGAAGGCGCCGATCATGAAGCTCTTGTCTTCGCCAGCCATCACCTGTTCGGCAACGCCGAAGCCGAGCACTTCGGTGAACAGCTTGACGGTGCCGTCGAGGTCGTCACCGTAGAGCAGGCAGTGGTCGAAGCGCGAAGGGGAGATGCCCTTCAAGCCATCGGGCCAGGGGTTGGGGTTGATGTTCTCGCCGTCGGTGCCGCAGTTGTTGCCGACGATGCCTTTTTCGGCAAACAGCTCCATCACGTGGCCGGTCGGGATCGTGAAGCGGAAACGCTCACCCGTGGTCGGGTGTTCGCCAGCCGGAACCCAGCCCAGATCGGTGCACAGACCGGATTGTTCGATGTCGGTGGCCAGCTTCTTCAGCGTGGCTACGGAGGCGACTTTCCAGCCCATGTAGTCCATGCCGGCCTCGTCGGCTTCGCGCAGGACCACACTGTGGTGATCATGCTCGTCCCAGGCCTTGAGGAAGACGCGACCCTTGTCGTCGCGAGCCGTTTCAATAAGCCCAAGCACATCTTTGTAGTGCTTGAGAGCGGGTCCCATTTCCAGCACGCGCAATGCGACGTGCCCAGGGCGTAAAACGCCGGTCAGTGCCATTCACTTCTCCTCGTCGGGTTGATTTATTGCTGTTGCCGTTGCGAACCCGAAATCGAACGACATACTTTTTTTGGCAACAATGGCGCGAGCCATCTTGCCCACTACCTCGACCCGAAGGTCACTCTGGGGGTAGATCTTGCAGGCCAGCACGCAGCCGCTGGCTTCTTCATCCGCGCTGATGACCGCGCGGCTCATTTTTCGTTTGGTGTAACTGCCCTCGCTCACCTGCACCTTGCAGACACCGCAGCCTCCGTTGCGGCAACCGACCGGAATGCCTCTGCGCTGCAGCTGCTCCATGGCCTGGAGGACATTGTCCTCCTCGCCGCAGCGAAAGGTTTCGCCGGTGTTTTCGATTGTCACCACGAAGTGCATGGGCGTGCTTTCTTGATGGGCAGGCATTGATGCGATCAGGAGCGATACCGGGTTACATGTGTTTGCGGCCGAACCGGCAGCCAGAGGGCCGCCGGTTCGGCCGGTCTACCCGCGACGGTGGGGCTTGGCGTGGGCCGGAGCCCCTGGTCGCGTGGTGACCACGGAGTACCCTCAGTGCTGGGCGGAGGCCGACAGCTTGTGGTTCACCAGGCCAACCGCGATCACCGCGATCACCGCCGGAATGGCGATGGCGATGAAGTTCTGCTGCAGCGGCAGGGCCATGCCCACCAGGGTGCCGATCACGATCGGGGCCAGGATGGCGCCGCTACGGCCCATGCCGGAAGCCAGGCCGATGCCCGTGGAGCGGATCGACATCGGGTAGAACTGGCCGGTGTAGGCGTAGGTGAGGATCTGCGTGCCGATCGTCGATGCGCCAGCCAGGCCGACGACAAAGAACAGCAGCTCGGTCGGCATCTTGACGCCCAGCAGCGTGATCGAAACCGCGGCCAGTGCATAGAAACACATCAGGACGTACTTGATGTTGAACCGGTCAGCCAGCCAGCCGCCACCGATTGCACCGATCATTGCGCCGAAGTTCAGCACCAGCACGAAGGTCAGCGCGGAGCCGAGGCTGTAGCCGGCGCTGGCCATCAGCTTGGTCAGCCAGGAGCTCAGGGCATAGACCATGAAGAGGCACATGAAGAAAGCCACCCAGATCATGATGGTGCTGAAACCGCGGCCATCCTGGAACAGCTTGCCGACCGGGGCGCTACTTGCCTTGTGGCTGCTGGGCAGCTCGAAGGTGTCGTTGGCCGAAGGCGTGTAGCTGGGTTCCATGCGGCTGACGATTTTCTTGAGTTCGTCAATCCGGCCCATCTTGATGAGGAAGGGCATGGATTCCGGCATGGACTTGAGCACGAAGGGGATCAGCAGCACCGGGGCGACGGCAGCGAAGAACACGTAGGACCAGCCGTAGGTTTCGATGAGACCCTTGCCGAGCACTGCGGCAAGCATGCCGCCGACTGCGTAGCCGCTGAACATCAGGGTGACGAGCGTGCTGCGCATCTTGCGCGGCGAGTACTCGGTCATCTGTGCAACGACGTTCGGCATCACGCCGCCGATGCCGAGGCCAGCAAGGAAGCGGGTGGCGCTGAAGGCGATCGGATCGTGGGTCAGGCCCGCGAGTGCAGTGAAGACGCTGAACAGGACGATACAAATGACGATCGCCCAGCGCCGGCCGATCTTGTCGGCGATGGTGCCAAGGAAGATCGCACCGAACATCATGCCGAAAAGTGCCGAACTGACCATGTAGCCGGCCGTTGCTGGGGTGACACCCATTTCCTTCATGATCGACGGCAGGGCGATACCGGCAACTGCCAGGTCGTAGCCGTCGAAGATGATGATGAGGGCGCACCAGAAAAGCACCATGCCGTGGAAGCCATTGAACTTGGCATGATCTGAAAGGTTGTGTACGTCGATTTGGGCCATAGTCTCTCGCCTGTTATTGTCTGGAAATTTGGTGTGGATGGGGAGGGGGCGCGGGAGCTTCTTGTTTTTTTAGCCGAGGTCGCCGCCCGCCACCGGCAGAATCGAGCCGGTCACGTAGGACGCTTCATCGGAAGCAAAGAACAGGATCGGTGCGACCTGCTCGTCGATCGTGCCGTAGCGGTGCATCAGGCTGGAGTCGACGGTCTGGTCGATCACGACCTGGTACCAGGCCTTTTCCTGGGCGGTCTGTTCGACCTGCTGCTGGTTGCGCGGGACGCGGCGCGGCGGGGCGTCGGTACCGCCAGGGGCGGTGGCATTGACACGGATGCCGTGCTGGGCGTTTTCCATCGCCAGTGCCGCGGTCAGCGCGTTGACGCCGCCCTTGGCTGCCGAGTACGGAACACGATGCATGCCGCGGGTGGCGACCGACGACACGTTGACGATCACGCCGCTTTGCTGGGCGATCATGGTCGGCAGGACGGCACGGCAGCACCACAGGGTCGGGAACAGCGAACGCCGGACTTCAGCTTCGATCTGCGCTTCTTCGTAATGCTCGAAGGGCTTGGCCCAGATGGTGCCGCCGACGTTGTTGATCAGCACGTCGACCCGCTTGAACCGGGCGAGGGCTTCGGCCACCACGGCCTGGGCGCCTGCGTAGGTTTCGAGGTCGGCCTGGAAGGGGGCTGCGACACCGCCGGCAGCGGTGATTTCGGCAACGACTTCATTGACCAGCTCGGAGCGGTCGACGGCCAGCACAGAGCCGCCTTCGGCCGCCACGTTCAGCGCAACGCCGCGACCGATGCCCTGGGCTGCGCCGGTGACGATGACGACCTTGTTCTGGAAACGATCGGCGCGGCTCATTCGTGGGCTCCTGCAGTCGAGGACGAGAACTTCTCGAAGTGGAAGCTCTGCGGCGTGACGCCGACGCCGGACATCCACTTGCGCACGCCTTCAACCATCGGCGGGGGGCCGCAGACGTAGACGTCGACGTTGCCGTCGTGGAGATCCTTGGCCGACAGATGGTCGGTGACATAGCCGAGCTTCGGGTGGCCGCTGGCGGGGTCGACAACAACCGTGGTGAAGTCCAGGTTCGGCATGGCGGCCTTGAGCTGGTTCAGGGTGTCGAGTTCGACGAGGTCGTCGTTGGTGTTCACGCCATAGGCCAGCATGATGGGCTGGTCGGTGGGGTTGTCCTTGAGCCACAGCAGCATGGACAGGAACGGGGCCAGGCCGGTGCCGCCGGCGAGCATCAGGATCGGGCGTGCGGCGGGGCGCAGGTAGAAGCTGCCGTAGGGGCCGGTGAAGCTCATGGTGTCACCGGTGTTGGCCTTGCTGCGCATGAAGGTGCTCATCAGGCCATCGGGAACGTCGCGGATCAGGAAGGACAGTTCGGCCTGGTTGGGGGCCGAGCTGAACGAGTACGCGCGGGTTTCCGTGGTGCCGGGAACCTGCAGGTTGACGTACTGGCCAGGCAGGAAGGAAATCGGGCGATCGGCCTGTACCGTGAAGGACACGGTGGTCTTCGAGTCGCGGTTGATCTTGGTAATCGTCGAGGCGTGGCTGGACACTTCGGTCTTGCAGGCGGCGGAAGAAGCCGGAATGCGGACGACGCAGTCGGAAGTGGGGGTCATCTGGCAGCTGAGGACGAAACCCTTGGCGGCTTCGTCTTCGGTCAGCGCGTCGTCGATGTACACGCCTTGCGTGTAGGTGCCGCTTTCGCAATGGCACTTGCAGGTGCCACAGGCGCCGTCGCGACAGTCAAGAGGAATATTGATCTTTGCGCGGTAAGCGGCGTCAGCCACCAGTTCATCGGCGTTGCACTGAATGATGCGGGTGACACCATCTTCAAACTGCAGGGCAATGTTGTAAGCCATGGAATTGTCCTTCTCGGCGGGGTTAGTGCTACAGCCCGCTTGCGCGAACGCAGGCGGGCTGTCTTCCATCAGGTGAGATTAGATGTGGTAGATGTCGAGAACGTGATGGACGTAGTCGTTCTTCAGAACAATGTACTTCTTTTTGATCACGGGCTTCGGGCCGGACACGTCGAGGGTGTACTCGGAGTAGCCGAAGTAGATGTCGAGAATGTCGTAGCGGAAGCTGTGGGTCGTCCAGTTGAAACGGAGCTTGACGCTGTTTTCGTCCTGCGACAGCACTTCGAGGTTGGTGATCGAGTGGCTGTGGCGGGTGTCCGGGATCGTTGCGCTGGAGCGCTCGGTCTCGATACGGAAGATGCGGTCTTCCAGGCCCTGACGGTTTGCGTAATAAATCAGCGAAACTTCGTTCTGCGGATTGTTGGTGAGGGTGTCGTCGTCGTCCCAGGAGGGCATCCAGTACTCGACATCCTCAGCGTAGAACTCCAGCCAGTCGGCCCAGCGGCGTTCGTCGAGGGCGCGGGCTTCTTGGAAAACGAAAGATTGAATGGCTTCGTAGGACAGCATCAGTTGGCTCCGATTTCTTGTTCAGCGAGGATGGCTTTTTTCATGGTTTCGAGCCAGTACTCGTGTTGCACGACGTACAGGCCCTCGTCTTCGGTCTTGATGCCGCTCAGCTCCGGCTTGAGGCCGATCAGGTCGGCGGTTGCGTCCGGACCCTTCACCCAGTGCTTGACGCCGCGGGTCATGTCGTTCCACTTGACGGCACGGGCGTTGAAGCCGTGCTGGCAGGAACGGAACTCTTCCAGGTCGTCAGGGGTGGCCATGCCGGTTGCGTTGAAGAAGTCTTCGTACTGGCGCAGGCGGCGGGCGCGGGCTTCCGGTGCTTCACCCTTGGGGGCGATGCAGTAGATGATGGCTTCGGTCTTGTCGACAGCCAGCGGGCGAAGCACGCGGATCTGCGAGCTGAACTGGTCCATCAGGTAGACGTTCGGGTACAGGCACAGGTTGCGGGACTTGCTCAGCATCCAGTCGGCACGGGCTTCGCCGAACTTCTCGACCCATTCGTCGCGCTTGTGCCACAGGGGACGATCTTCCGGGTTGGCCCAGTTGGTCCACAGCAGCATGTGGCCGTTCTTGAAGGAGTAGGAACCGCCGCCTTTGCGAGCCCAGCCGCCGGCGCTCATGGCCTTGATGGTGTCGACCTTGCCGTCGGTGGTGCGACGACCCTGGGTGGCTGCGTAGTTCCAGTGCACCGCGGTGACGTGGTAGCCGTCAGCGCCGTTTTCGGCCTGGAGCTTCCAGTTGGCGTCGAAGGTGTAGGCGCCGGAGCCGCGAAGCACTTCGATGCCTTCGGGGGACTGATCCACGATCATGTCGATGATCTTGGCGGCTTCGCCGAGGTGCTCGACCAGGGGGACCACGTCTGCAGTGATGCTGCCAAACAGGAAGCCGCGGTAGTTTTCGAACGCGCCGAGCTTGACCAGGTCGTGGCTGCCATCTTTGTTGAAGCTGTCGGGGTAGCCGGCGTCAGCGGTCTGGTCCTTGACCTTGAGCAGCTTGCCGCTGTTGCTGAAAGTCCAGCCGTGGAACGGGCAGGTGAAGCTCGACTTGTTGCCCTTCTTGTGACGGGCAAGCGTGGCGCCGCGGTGGGTGCAGGTGTTGGCCATGGCCTGGAGCTGGCCCGACTTGTCGCGGGTGATGAGCACCGGCTGGCGACCGACGTAGATGTTCAGGTAGTCGTTCGGGTTCGGGATCTGGCTTTCGTGGGCAAGGTAAATCCAGTTGCCTTCGAAGATGTGCTTCATCTCCAGTTCGAACAGTTCTGCGTCGGTGAAGGCCGCGCGATCGATGCGGTAGACGCTTTTGGCCGGGTCTTCTTCCAGCATCGCCTCTACCTTGGCGATTTTGAGTTGAGTCTCTTGGTTGATTTGGGTCACGCTGATCTCCTATCCATGGTCAAAATCTAGGGACTGCCTGTTTGGGTGCTGCTCATCGCCTGTCTTGCCTTGTCGCATTCCGCCAGACGCCGCGGTGGCGAACCGGCCGTTCTGCTGATAACTGGCGAGGGGAAACAAACGGTGGCTTTACGGCGTGTGTACCTGGCGCGATTCTGTCGCGCCGCGGTTACCGATGATGCGCTGAATTTGTCTCCTGGCTTGCCTCTCTGAGGGGCTTGGGGCTCGTCTGGGTGTGACGACGTTCGGGCCGTTACGGCTCTGAAGCATTTCGTCACACTTGTGGCCTTTGCAGCTATTGTTAGCATTACCTGTGCCACACGTGCGGCCAGATGTGGCGGGCGTTTTGGTACGCCATTGTGGCGTATGGTTTTTTTGTCATTTTTATGGTGTTTGTCATGATGGTAAGGCCCCGTGCAAGGAGGGTGTCCCGTACGGGTAGTGAATCAAATGAGTTAATGGGGCTATAAATATTGCAGTGCAGCATGTATCAATGCATTCATAGTCCTTGTGACGCGGTAGCATCGCGTGGGCCGGCGTATCTTTGGTGTCGTCGAGCCTGTCGATTGAGGGTCTGGATGCGGAGATACGTCGTTCAATGCAACCAAGGCTCGCGCAGTCGACGGAGAAAAATGAGAGGTGAGACGTGTCTCGCCCATGGAGAAAAGCATGAAGACGATCGTTAAGGCGCCCTTGAATTCGCGTGGTCACCTGCCTCTTGTTCCTCCCGATACGGTGGCGCAGGAGAAAGTGCGCTTCCCGGATCTTGCCGACCTGCTCGCCCGGTTGCGGTTTTCAACCAGTGATGGTCGTATCTGGCTGGATGATCAGCGCATGCTGCTGATCCACGCCAAATCCATGGGAACGCTGCGGCGGGAGATGATCGAGGTGCTCGGCATGGACGTGGCTCGCGGCTTCCTGACCCGCATGGGCTACCACGCCGGCGTGCATGATGCGCAGATGGCCCGCAAGGTGCGCTCCAAGACATCCCTTAAAGACATGTTTGTCGTTGGCCCCCAGATGCACTGCCTGGAGGGAATCGGGATTTCCGAGGCGATCAATCTCGAGTTCGATGTCGAGGCGGGCCGGCATTACGGGGAGTTTCTCTGGACCAGCCCGGTCGAGGATGAGGAGCACATCCGTCACTTTCCGATCGGCAACGAGCCGGCGTGCTGGATGCAGATTGGCTACGCGTCAGGGTTTTCGACCGAATTCATGGGGCGGCAGGTGCTTTATCGCGAGGTGGAATGCCAGTCCATGGGGCACTCCGCGTGCCGCATCGTTGGCAAACTGGTCGAGGAGTGGGGCGATGAGGCGGTGGAAGACATGCGCTTCATCCTGCCTGACGCGGTGGTCGGGGCTTCCTCGCTGATCGGTGGGCGGCCGGCCAGTGAGGTTGGGCGACCGGCTGACGTGGAGTTGCAGACCGGTCCGGTGGGTGTCTCGCCGAGCTACACGGCGGTGCTTCATATGGTGAGGCGCGTCGCGCCAACCCAGGCGACGGTTTTGTTCCTGGGCGAGAGCGGGGTGGGCAAGGAGGTGTTCGCGCGCACGCTGCACCGCCTGAGTGCGCGGAGTACGATGCCCTTCGTGGCGGTGAATTGCGCTGC
>JADKKC010000043.1 GCA_016720685.1 Zoogloea sp. | reverse complement strand
AACAGCCGCAAGCTGAATGCGCTGGGCGTGATGATCGACCTCACGCCGGCCGCGATCGGCCCGCTGTGCGTGCCGCCGGTCAATTTGCGCGAGCACGCCGACAAAATGGAGATGAACGTCAACATGATCTCCTGCGCCGGCCAGGCGACGATTCCCATCGTCAGCGCCGTGTCGCGTGTGCAGAGCGTGGATTACGCCGAGATCATCGCCAGCCTGGCGTCCAAGTCGGTGGGGCCGGGCACGCGTGCCAACCTCGACGAGTTCACCTACACCACCTCCAATGCCATCAAGGTGGTGGGCGGTGCGCGCACCGGCAAGGCGCTGGCGGTGATCAACCCGGCCGAGCCGCCGTTGATCATGCGCAACACGATCTTCTGCGTGACGGATGAGGCCCCCGACGAAGCACGCATCACCGCCTCGGTGCTGGAGATGATCAAGGAAGTGCAGAAATACGTGCCGGGCTATCGCCTGGTCAATGGCCCGATCTTCGACGAGACGCCCCGTGGTCACCGGGTTTCGATCTTCATGGAAGTGGCCGGCCTGGGTGATTACCTGCCGAAATATGCCGGCAACCTCGACATCATGACCGCCGCGGCGGCCCGCACGGCCGAGATGTTCGCCGAGGAGATCCTTGCCGGAAAAATCCAGCTCAAAGCCGTGGAGTCAGTTTAATGAACAGCACCGCAGATCTCAAAGGCCGTAAGGTCATCCTGCACGACATGTGCCTGCGCGACGGCATGCACGCAAAGCGCGAACAGATCAGCGTCGAGCAGATGGTCAGGATCGGCACCGCCCTCGACGAGGCCGGCATGCCATACATCCAGGTGACCCACGGCGCCGGCCTGGGCGGAAACTCGCTGCAGCATGGCTTTGCAATGGCCAGCAACGAGGAATACATCAACGCCGTGGCTTCCAGGATGAAGCACGCCAAAATTTCGATCCTGCTGGTGCCGGGCCTGGGCACCATGCGCGAGTTGCAGTCGGCCTACGATGCCGGTGCCCGCAGCGTGCATGTGGCCACCCACTGCACCGAGGCCGACACCTCGCCGCAGCACATTGCCTTTGCCCGGAAGCTCGGCATGGACACCACCGGCTTTCTGATGATGGCTCACCTCAACGATCCGGCCGGCATTGCCCAGCAGGGCAAGCTGATGGAAAGCTACGGCGCCCAGACGATCTACGTGACGGATTCGGCCGGCTACATGCTGCCGGAAGACGTGACTGCCCGGATTTCCGCATTGCGCGATGTGCTGAAGCCCGAAACCGGGATCGGCTTCCACGGCCATCACAACCTGGGCATGGGCATAGCGAATTCCATCGCGGCGGTCGCGGCCGGTGCCAACCGCATCGACGGTTCGGCGGCCGGGCTGGGGGCGGGTGCCGGCAATACGCCGCTCGAAGCTTTCGCCGCGGTGTGCGAGCGCATGGGCATCGAAACCGGTGTCGACCTGTTCAAATTGATGGACGTGGCCGAGGATCTCATCGTGCCGCTGATGGATCACGTCGTCCGGGTCGATCGTGATTCCCTGACCCTGGGCTTCGCAGGTGTGTATTCCACCTTTCTGCTGCAGGCCAAGCGGGCGGCCCAGCGTTTTGGCGTGCCGGCACGGGACATCCTCGTCGAGCTCGGCCACAAGAAGATGATCGCCGGCCAGGAGGACATGATCACCGATACGGCGATGACGATGGCCAAGGCCCGTGGCCTGTTCAATGATGCAACGACTTGAGGAGATTAGGATGATGCAAACAAATTCTGGCGCGCAGCAAGAGCTGGCAGTGGTTGTCGGCGCCACTGGCGCCTTCGGGCAAGCGATCGTGAGTCGTCTCGCCGCGGCGGGCCTTGGCGTGGTGGCGGTAGCACGCCGGGCCGATTCCCTCAATGCCCTCAAGGCGCAGGTGCCGGGCCTGGTTGCGTGCACGGCCGACATCTCGTCCGACTCGTCCATCGAGGCGATTGCCGACGCGGTCGACCGCCCGGTGCGGATGGTCGTGCATGGGCCGGGTGTTGCCGTGGCAGGCGGCATTCTCGCCGCGCCCACCGGGTCGATGGTGGATGCGGTGAACATCAAGGTCGGTGGTCTGCTGCGGCTGGTTCGCGCGGTGGACGGACGGCTGTCGGCGGGGTCGCGGATCGTCGCCATCGGTGGTCACTATGGCTTCGAGCCGACCGCCTATGCGGCTGCAGCCGGCGTCGCCAATGCGGCGCTGGTGAATGTGACGCGTCAGCTCAGCCTGGCCTATGGCCCGCGCGGCGTGACGGCACACTTGATCGCCCCTGGCCCGGCAGACACCCCGCGTCTGCGCAAAGTCGCAGCGGATCGTGCGGCCCTGCGCGGGATAAGCGTCGATGAGGTGCTGGCCGAAATGCTTGCCGATTCGTCCATCGGTCGCTTCACAACGCCAGAGCAGGTGGCCTGGGCAGTCGCCATGCTGCTCGATCCGGAAGCGGACTCGATGACCGGCTCGAGCCTGATGCTTGATTCCGGCCGTCGTCGCGGGCTGCCCTGACCCCACCTACGGAGAAACCTCAACATGCCCATCGTGAATTTTCATCTTGTCGACGGACTGACTTCATCCGAGCAGGACCGGCAGTTGCTGGTCGCGGCGAGCAAATTTTACGCCGAGGTGCTCAACGCGCCGACGGACCGGGTGCGGGCCTTCATCACAGCCCATGCGCCAAGCCGATTCGCCGTGGTCGGCGACCTGGTGGCAGTCAATGGGCTGCATGCACCTTACTTCGAGTTCATCGTGCTCGAAGGCCGCCCCCTGGAACAAACTCATCGCTTGATGGCCGGTTTTACCGATCTGCTGGTGGACACGCTGGGCGTTCGCCGTGATCTGGTGCGCGGCAGCTGCCGACGCGTGGCACCCCAGGATTGGTCCATCGGCGGGGTGCCTGCGAGTGTCATGCGCAGGATGAGGTCGAGCTTCGCGAGCGGCTTGCTAGCGCTCAGGCTTCCGGCGATCAATGAATCCGTGTTGAAGGGAAGGATTCTTCTGCTGTCAGGCCTTTCCAGGACCGGATCTTCACTTCTCTGATTGCCTATTGACCCGGCCATTAATTAACTTGTCGAAAGGCAGCGGCAGGGCCGGGTTGATAGCCGTCCCTTTTGCCGCGGCGGCGCAGATTATGCGATCGAGATTCGTTGAGGGCGCCCGCCCACACGTCACAAAAATCATCCATTCCTTGCCGCAAAGCAAACGGAACAGCCTCCGGGAGCAGGGCCATCGCATTCAACAGTCATAACAGATGAATCCCGAGCATTTTCATACGGATCGTCATCCCAGGCCGCCCGTTTGCGCTTGAGTCGCAGGCTCGTCTTGGCGGCGTCGAACCAGAGCCCCCGCGGGGGTCGCCGTCCCGTTGAATTGCAGTGCGCGTGACATAGGTCGCTGGAGCCGCCGTCGTCCGGCGTATCATCCCCTCTGTGATAAAGGCAAACGGGGTGAGAGCCTCGGACGCAAAGCTTCGGATCCTAACCTGCTCGCAGGAAGGATGGCCGGGTTACCTCAGCGCCGGTGCGTTCGTGCCTGCGTCGGTTCTCCGTGTACTCCCCTTTCTTCCTGCGGCCCTGCCGATCCGGCCCGTCCGTGGTGCCTACTCCGTTTCGATGCAGCAAACCAGTCGCCGTGGGACGGCGGGAGATCGAAATGAGTAATGGCAACAAGAAAATCTTGGCGGCCGCGGGCGGCATCGGTGTCGTGCTGGCAGGCTGGCTCGGCGCCAGCGTGTACGCGGGCAGCGTGGCCGAGCGCGAGATCCGCGCCTTCGCGGCCCAGCCGTCGTCAGAGACCGGGGTGCGCGTGCGCAACCTCCAGCACAAGGGCGGCCTGTTTTCGGCCTCCGGCTCCTTCGGGCTGGAAGTGGTTAATCAGTGCGCCGGCGACGAGGGCGACCCCGGCGTCGCCTTCGAGGTGGAATACGGCATCGCCAACCTGATCCTGCCCACCGCGCCGCTGCGCGTGAGCTGGAACGCCAGGCCGACGGGCGAGCTTGCCGCTGCGCTGGCCGAGATTTTCGGGCCGAGCCTCAAGCTGCAGGGCGATGGCGGCCTGTCCTTCGGCGGTGATTTCCGCTCTGCCATGTCGCTGCCCGAACTGGTGGTCGACCAGGGCGGCCAGAAGCTCTCCATCGCGCCGTCGAGCGGCAGCGTGACTGTCGGCAAGACCGCGCTGGCGGTGAGTTGGGGCATCGACAAGCTGCTCTCCCGCGGCCATGGCGAGGCGCTCGAGCTGGGCAAGATCGCCCTCGACATGGACTTGAAGAACCGCCACCTGGGCACCGGCTCCACCTCGCTCTCGATTGAGCGCATCGCCACCAGCCACGGCTCGGCCGAGGGCTTCCGCCACGCCACCCTGGTGACGGAGGAGGGCGAGCGTCTCAACGCCCAGGTGACCGAAAGCCTGCGCATGGCCGCCTTCGGGGGCGAGACGATGCGCGACGTAAGCCTCGAGATCGCCATCCGCGATCTCGACAAGCGCAGCGTCGAAACGCTCAACCACCTCGCCGGCGAAACCTGCGGCATGCAGAACATGACCGACGCCGAGGATCAGGCCTTCCGCAAGGCGCTGCGTACGCTGCTGACCCAGGGCTTCTCCTTCGGCATGCCCAAGCTCGCCGGATCGGTGGGCAAGGGCAGCCTCGAAGGCAAGCTGATGCTCGAAGCGCGCAAGGCTCCGTCGGCGAGCGGGCCGATCTCGCTGACCAATCTCTTCCGCGCCAGCGGCGAGCTGCTGGTGAAGGGCGAAGCCCTGGACGAGTCCAAGCGCCAGAGCGCCCTCGCCGCTGGCTTCATCCAGGAGAAGGACGGCAGCCTGAAGGGCAGTTTCGAGTACGCCGAAGGCGTGCTGCGCACCAACGGCCGGATCTTCGACGGCAGCGCCGTGCAGGTGGGTCTCGCCGAGGCCGACCGTGGGCTGAACGCCTTCCTCGATCGGCCGCGGCTGGCCAGAAACCTGCCGCGCGCAGAGCCGGAGCCCGCGCCGGTCCTGGTCGATGAGGAGCCGGAAGCCGCGGTACCGGACACGCCGGCCACTGCCGCCGCACAGCCCACCGTCGCGCCGGTGGCGCAGGCGCCCGCGGCGGAGCCGGCCGGTGCCGCCTGCGCGTCGGCCCGTCAATGTCTGACGCAGACCCTCGGCGCGGCGGCGCGGGAGGACGTGAACACCGTGTTCGCCCTGGCGGCCCGCATCGAGGAGCTGGGCAAGCCGGCACCCGGCAACCGACCGGTGTCCCGCAAGCTCAACACCGAGGGCCTCGAAGCGCTGAAGGCCGACGATCCGGCGCGTGCCGCCGAGCTGCTCCGCAAGGGGCTGGCTGAGAATCCGCGTGACGTGGAGATCGCCGGCAACCTGGGCTACGCGCTGGTCAAGGCGGGCAAGCCGCAGGAAGCCACCGAGGTGCTGACCACCGCGTTGCAGCTCGATCCGCGGCGCAGCTCCACCTGGACGCCGCTGGCCGAGGCGCTGGCCCTCTCCGGCCGCAAGGACGAAAGCCAGGCCGCGCTGTGGGTGGCCTACCAGTGGTCCGCCAACCGCGAAAAATCCCTCGCCTTCTACACCGACCGCGCCGAGAAAGAGCGCGCCAGCCGACCGGCGCTGGCCGACATGTACGCCACTGTGCTGGGCTGGGTGAGCGAGGGACGCAAGCCGCGCCTGGCGCTGGCTGCCGCGGGGTGAGCGGCGCTAACCGGCCACCGGCGTTTAGAAGGGCTGTCACACACACGACAGCTCTTCTTGCGTTGGATCACTCGCCAACCCGGATCGCCCACGGCTGGCCCCGGGTGGGTGCTGCCGGATGATCCTGACGCGGGTTGGTCAGTTGACGGTGTATCGGATGCACACACCGAAGTGGGCCGTTTCTCCGTTGAGTGGAGCTGGCGCCGCACAGCATGGCGGACGCGCCAACAGGCCTGGCGTACCCGTGCTCTACATGGCGCTCGAGATGGATACAGCCATTCGGGAGTATCAACAGGTTTCCTCGCTGCTTCCGCCGGGGACGCAGGTGCCGGTATGAAGATGAAAGGCCAGTGGCGGCCGGCGCGCGCTGGGCGGCTACTTGTCGGGCTTGGCAGCGGGGAGATCGATGGCGCAGCGGAAACCCTGGTAGGGAGTGCCGCGGTTCTTGTCCTGGCTCGTCGCGCGGCTGGCGCTGCGGGCTTCCATCAGCGGTGACGGGTAGGCGCCGCCCTTCATGATGTGCTGCTCGCCAGGCTGTGCGGTCGAGGTGAATTCCCAGACGTTGCCTGCCATATCGGCGATGCCGTAGGGGCTGTCGCCGGCGGGCTTGCTGCCGACTTCGGCGACGTCCTTGTTGCTGCTCGTTTCGGCGCCCTGGAAGCGTTTCGGGTCGGCTTCGTCGCCCCAGGGCCAGATGCGCCCGTCGTGGCCGCGGGCGGCTTTTTCCCATTCGTCCTCGCTGGGCAGGCGTGCCCCGGCCCAGCGGCAGTAGGCGTCGGCCTGGGCCCAGCCCAGAAAGCGGGCGGGCTCGCGGGGCTTGCCCGTGGCTTGCCAGCCTTCGGGGCAGGCCAGGCCGCTGCCGGGCTGGCAGGCCGACGCGAAGCGGGCGAATTGCTCCACGGTGACTTCATGGCGGTACATCAGGAAGCCGTCCAGCCACGCCTGGCGCATGGGCAGCTCGCCGTCGAAGAGCTTGAGGTAGGCGGTGCCCAGCTTCTTGGCCAGCGCTTCGCGTTGGTCCTTGTTCGAGCCCAAAAGCGCGCAGTTGCCGGGCACCTCCCGCAGTTCGGCGCCATCGGCCAGGTTGGTGGCGGGGGGCGGGCCGGAGCGGGCGAGGCTGTGGAGCGGCGGAAGCCAGAGCTCCAGGGTGCCGGGGTTGCGCTTGGCCATTGAGCTGCCGGAGAGGTCGAGGGTGTCGAGTTCGAACGCGTAGCCGAGCAGCTTCAGGTTGCGTGCGGTGGCCTGGGCGAGGGCTTCGGCGCGGGGGCGGTCGTCCGGGTGGAAGAAGCGCACTTCGCCGCAAGTCTTGATGTCGGCCAGCCATTCGGCCGCCTCGATCCTGGCGCCGGTGCTGCCCATCGTGAGGCTGAGGGCGCCGACCATCTCCTTGTCGCGGCTGTCGCGGTACTGGGGATAGATGCGGACGCCCTTGAAGAGCGCGGCGTCGAGCCCGTAGTCGGTTGGCCGGGCACCTTCGCGGGAGATGGCGTCGAGGACGGTCGTGGCCGCTTTGGTGGTGTCAGCGGTGGCCTGGCGGGCGGCTTCGGCCGCGGCTTCGGCGGCTTTGGTGGCCGCTGCGGCTGCGGCTTCACGGGTGGCCCGGCTTTCGTACCAGTTTTGAAATGCGAAGGCGCCGATGACGATCGACAGGGCGACGGCGGAAAGGATCCAGCGCTTGCGTGTCAGCGCTGCTGCGCTCTGCCGGCTGAGCTGGATGTAAGCCTGTTCTTCGGCGTTCAGCTGAGCACCCCAGCGCTCGAACAGGCGGTTGGCGTCGTCGAGACGGTAGCCGCTGAGCAGGGCGTCGGGCCTGCGTTTGCGGTCGAGCCAGACGGCCAGGCTGGTGTCGAGGCGCCGCCGCCGGATGAGATCATCCTTGTGGCCGTCGATGAGCGCCTTGAGCCGCTGCGCGCCGGCCGGGGCGAGCAGCAGGCTGATGCGGAGTTCGTCCGGCCCGGTGCGCCAGGCGTTGACGATGCGCTCGCCAATCAGCCACAGCAGCGCTTCGGCGCCATTCCGGCCCAGGGCCGGCTGGCTGCGGGCGGTTTCCCAGGTCACGCACTGCCAGCTCGGCTGGCCGTCCTCGGCGAGCACCGCCATGCGCAGCAGCAGCGCGTTGACAGCTTCTTCGAGGCCGGCCGGGATGCGCCCCAGGCGCTCGTCCAGGTGCGCGGCGAAGACCTTGATGATGCCGCCGCAGGCGTCGTAGGCGTCGTTGGTCAGGAAGCCGCGGGTGGCTTGGTCCCAAAGGCGGGCCAGCACCATCTGGGCACCGGGCAGGGCGCCGGGGCCGCTGCCGGCATCCTGGGTGATGCGGTCGAGCAGGCCGGGTTCGAAGGCGAAGCCGCTGCGCGTGGCGGGGGTCGAGATGGCCCGGCGCACGGTGGCGTCGTCGGGGGTCGGCATCACGCAGCTTACCGGCTGCAGGCGCGCCCACAGGTCGGCGTCGGGCGACGGCGCACAGCGCCAGGCGGCGAGGGGCAGGTCGTGCCCGACCAGCAGCACCGGCTTGTTGGGCGAGGCGGCGGCGATGCGCTCGAGGAGCTGCCGGGGCCACAGGGGTTCCTGGCCGGGTGGGAGCAGCCCTGCCGGGCGGTGATCCCAGTCGTCCACGACGAGCAGTTGCCCGGCCGGTGCGTCGGCCAGGCGCTCGAGGGCGCCGGGCTGGCCAAGCTTGAGGTGCAGGGTGTGGAGCGGGGCGCCCGCCTTGCTGCGGCTTTGACGCAGGGCCGCGACCAGCGCCGCGACCACCGAGCTCTTGCCCACGCCGGTGGCGCCGATGAACAGGCACAGGCCGCTTTCCTGCAGGTGCCGGGTGAGGGTTGCGATGAGCTCGGAGGGCACCTCGATCAGGGGCACCCGCCCTTCGTCGTAGGTGTCGAGGCCGGCGTAGGGGTTGATGGCAGGCAGGCCGCGGGCTTCCGCTTCGCCGGATTTTCTGCCCGCACCGCGAAGGGCCTGCACCAGCAGGGGGAAGGCGGCTGTGTCGTCCGGCCAGCGGCGCAGGTCGGCCACCTGCAAGTCTGCGACGCCCCTCAGTGAGAGGGAGAAGATGTCATGCTGGGCGCCGGGCAGCAGCAGCGGCAGGATGCGGATCGGCTGGTTGGAGCTGCGCGCGAGCTCGATCTCTTGCTTCTGCCAGCTCGACACGCCCAGGGAGCCGGCGCAGATCAGCAGGTGGCGGCTGTGGTGCAGGGCCAGGCTGGTGGCTTCGGCGACCCGGTTGCCGGGGGTCAGGGCAGAGGGGTCGATGAAGACCGAGATGCCTTCGGCGCGGAGGGCGTCGGCGATGGCGGCGACGGCATCCTGGTCCACCTCGCCGGCGGACAGGAACACGTCGTAGCCGGCAAAGCGCAGGGTCGGGTCGAAGTGGGTGGCCTGCGCCGGCTCGACGCGGACGGTGTCGGCTGAGGCCCGGCCCAGCTGGCTGCGGATTGCGGTGAGGGCGTGCTCACGCTGGCTGGCGAGCTTCTCGTCGGACCGCGCCAGCAGGGTCAGGGCGTTGGCCAGAAGTTCGAAGGCGTTGCCGATGCGCCGGCGCTCTTCGCGACGCAGCGGGTCGCTGACGACGATCTCCTCGAAGGCGAATTCCGGCTGGTAGGGGATGGTCAGCTCGCGGAAGGACAGCTCGGCTTCGTTGAAGGCGGCGGGCTCGTCCTTCTGGAAGAAGTTGCCGAAACGCTCGAAGAATTTTTCGAGCAGGGCCGGGTCGTCCTGTTCGATGCGGGCCGGCACGATCACCAGGTCGAGGTGGGCGTCCTTGCGCAGTTTGCGGACCGCTTCCGAGCGGAAATCCAGCGCCACATCGCGGGTGCCTTCGACGTTCTGGTGGTTGGCGGCGCACAGCATCACGATCGCGTCGGCCAGCAGGTAGGTGCACACCCCGCCCATCTCGGTGACACCGGTACGGGAATCCACCAGCACCACGTCGTAGGGCTGGCCCCGGTGGCCGACGTCGGAGAGCTGGCTGCGCAGCCACTTGAAGAAAGTCTGCCCTTCCCAGTTGTCGTAGAAATCCTGCCAGTCGAAGGTGCGCACCGCGAGGGCGTACTGGTGGTACTGGGCCGCCGGTTCGCGCTGCCCGGCGGTCATCAGGTGGAGCGTTCCGCCGTTGTCGAGGGGCTGCTGGAAGATCGGGAAGATGAAGCGCTCCAGCTGGCGGAACTCGGCCGAGTCGTCGAGGGGCGCGTTGCCGGAGAGGCACTTCTTGAAGCTCTGGAGCAGGTCGATGAGGCCCGGGTTGGCAAGGGCTGCGGTTTTTTCGACCTGGAAGTAGCGCTCCAGGCCCGGTGCCTCGAGGTCGAAATCGATGGCCAGCACGCGCAGGCCGCGCCGGGCCAGGATGTCCGCCACGTTGGCCATCGCCATCGAGCGGCCGACCCCGCCCTTGAACGAATAGAAGGTGAAGAAGCAGGCCATGGTTTAGCGCGCCCCCGCCACGCTGTTGCTGAATTCGCGCAGCCGGTCTGCGTTGGCGCCCAGGGCCTCGCTGCCGGCGAGCGCTTCGGGCAGGCACTGGCGCAGCCAGCGGCGCATGCGGGCCTTGTTGTTGATGGCCAGTTCGCAGCGGGGGTCGAGCTTGTTGCTGAAGCGGTCCACCAGCACGGCGATGCGCTGCGGGCTGCGGATCAGGGTGTCGAGGCTGCAGATGGCGGGGTCGAGGCCGGAGAGGGTGGCGACGGTGACCGCCGGGTCGGACAAGAACACGTCGCCGCGGCCGCACAGGCTGGGATGGAGGGCGGAGAGTTCATCCACCAGCACCAGGCAGCCGCGGCCACGCATGGCTTCGAGCAGGGGCCAGTCGGGGGCGTCCTGGCCGAAGACGTCGGGCTCGAAGGGGTAGTAGCGCAGGCGGATGTCGTTGCCGCGCAGGGCGGCGTTGTCGCGGAGGGTTCGCGTGCGCGGCGTGTTGATGGTGCGCACGGCTTCGGCCAGCAGTTCGCGGACGCTGCCGTTGCCGAAGGGTTGCCAGTCGTGGCGGCAGGGGCCGTAGCCGCTGGCCCAGTCGCCCGCGCCGGCGAGACCGGCGAACAGCGTGTAGGCGTCGCCACCCAGTTTGTCGCGGACGAGATCGGGCTTGGCGGCGATGACGTCCGCCTCGGCCCGGGTCATCGCCAGCACCGAGTAGGCCAGGCCCACCAGGCGTGGGTTGGTGACGTCCCGGTTGCCGGTCGCGGCCATGGGGAAGCCTTGCACCAGGCTCGCCAGTTCGCCCCCGATGGCGGTTTCGCCGGATCCCAGCCAGTGCCCCACCGGAAAGCTGGCCGCGGGCGCTGGCCAGCCTGCGGGCAATGCGCTGGCCGGCAGGCCTTCGAGCAGCAGGGTGTAATGACCAAGGCGGGCGGCCAGCATCTTCACCAGGGCTTCGCCGCCGGCGGGGTTTTCGGCGAGGCGGGACAGCCCGGCGGGCGAAAGAAGGAGCGCAGCGCAGCGCGCGTAGGCCAGGCTTTGATCCACCGTCAGGCGGTCGTCGCCGGCCTGGGCGGCCTCGGGGCTGTACAGGGCGCCGGCCGGGCTCCAGTCGGGCAGGGCGCTGCACAGGCGTGCGACGGCGGCGTCGTCGCAACCGCGGATGCCGACGATCAGCAAGCCGGTGTGCAACTGGCCGGGGTGGGGCGCGGGCTTGTTGAAGAGGCCGTCGCGCTGGGGCTCGGCCTCGGCGGAGACTTTCTGCAGGGCCTGGGTGACCTTCAGCGCGAGATCGGTGCTGTCGGTGAAGAAGGCCGGGGTGTGGGGGCTGTCGGGCTGCTGGAGTTCGCCACGCAGGGCGTTGATCTTCTTGGCGGCCTCGAAGTCGCCCTTCACGGCATCGCTTTCCAGGCCCACGAGTACTTTGAGGTCGCGGATGAAGATGAAGCAGGGTTTTTTAAGCTCTGCTGCCTTCCTGTATTCCAGCTCGGTGATCGACTTGCCGTCGAAGCCATCGGGGCAGGAACCGTAGTGCCCGGCAAAGATGCCCAGGTAGATGTCGGAATCGGCCACATCCTGCAGGCATTGCGCAACCGGCGGGTTTGCCGAGGCCCGGTAGCTGTCCTTGACCAGAAAACCCAGCTTGGTCAGGGCGTGTGCCGTGGCCGTGCGAAAAGGACCCAGATCTTCCATTGTCGACGAGAGGTAAACCTGCCTGGTCATGACTCCGTCCTGTTCGATGGCTGGGTTGGAAGTTCCCACTGCAAAAATAGCACATGAAGACCTTTGCGGCAGTCTGCGCCACGGGATTGTCAGCCCGGCCCTTGAATACGCCCATTTCGCGATGATCCAGGGATGGACAAGATCGACGCACGCAAACTCGGGGCCGAGGGCGGGACACGCTCCGGAAGAGGGTGATTCGACTGCGCACGCAATCCGGGCTGAAGGCGGCCGAGTTGGCGACAATTGCCGGCGTGCACGTCCGAACGATCGAAGGCTGGCTGCGGGAGACCTATCCCGCGATTGCCGCCCGCGCCAAGGCCGAAGGGGCCGCGATCTATTGGGCCGACGAGACGGCGGTCAAGGAGGACGCGCACTGGATTCGCGGCTTTGCGCCCGCCGGGCGCACCCCGGTGAATCGCCCCGGTGCCGCTAACGGCGACCTCGTTGTACTTTTCGAAAACCATCCCGCAGGCCGTCAGACCTGGGGAAAGAGGCTGTGCGCCCTATGCCTCGAGGGGCTCATGTGGGCCCTCGATGAGGAAAGGGGCCCACATCCAACTCGCGACTCAGGCTGCTCGCCAGGCATTGTCAGACTTCGATGCCGACGTGTCCGTCAACAACCCGGGTGAGGTAGGTCTTTTGGGCTTCGACAGCGGGGAAGGTGAGTGCCTTGCCGGTCTTGATGCAGAACTTGGCATTGTGCCAAGGACATTCAACTTCTCCGTCTTCGATCTCACCGTCGCACAGTGAAGCATCGCCGTGGGTGCAGGTGTCGTGGATCACGAAGAACTCGCCATCCAGGTTGAAAACGGCCAGTGGCGGCAGGCTGTCGGGCTCGACACGCAGGGAGGAGCCGGACTCAACTTCATCTGTCTTGCAGAGGGGTAGAAAAGCCATGATGTTCTTTCTGTGCTGAGTTGGTTCTCAAAAAAAACGGTCGAAATGAATCTGGCTGGCCGGTACCTTGTGATCGGCCACCAGCAAACGAACGACAGACTCGATCATCGGCGGCGGTCCGGCCAGGTAGAACTCGCAATCCGACAGGGGGCCGGAAAGCTTGCGCTCGATGAATTCGTGAACGAAGCCGGTGTCACCGCTCCAGTTGGCACCGGCATCCGCATCCGGCGCCGAAACGATCGGATGAAATTCGATGCGGGCGCCTGATCCCTCGAGCAGTTTCGACACGTCGGGAATGTCCTTGGACGTCCTTCCGCCGAACAGCATGACCGGGGTGCCTTGGGTCGTGGTCAGGGTCGCGCTGTCCTTCATGATCGATATGACCGGCGCCAGGCCCGAGCCGCCGGCAATACCCACGATCCGGCGCGGGATGTCACGGCGCAGGTAGGCGACACCGTAGGGGCCGTCGATCGTTATCTCGTCGCCCGGGCGCAGGGTGTCGAACAGATAGTTGGTGACCCGGCCGCCGGGCACACGGCGGATGATGAATTCCCAGTTTCCATCGCGATTGCCCAGGTTGGACATGGAGTACGCCCGCGGCTGTCCCACGCCGGGAATCTCCAGCATCGCGTACTGCCCGGCGAGGAATTCGGCGGGGTGTCGGCGGAAAAGCTAAAGATCGACATGTCGGGGGTCACGCTGACACACCCCGTGAAGCGGGCTGCGAAGCGGCGGGGCCGGATCGCGCTTGCATATTCGGCGCCGCTGCGGATCTTGATGGTGCAGTTGCTCCTGGGCACACACTGACAGGCCAGGCGCTTGCCACGCTCCCGCTCCTTGGGGCGCAGTCCGGGCGCATCGGGGAAGAGGTCGTCCACCTCGCCTTCGAGCAGATCGAACTTGCACGAGCCGCAGGCTCCCACGTTGCATTCGTAGGCCAGCCCCAGCCCCTGGCGCAGGCCCGCGCGCAGGAGCGTGTCGCCTTCGTCGCACGCGTAGGTCGCCTCGCTGCCCGCGAGGGAGATTTGAAATTGGGCGGTCATGATTGTCTCCGAATGGATTTTTTGTATTTGGGGCCCGGAACGGAGTCAGGCCGTCAGTCCCAGCCAGCGCAGTGCGTTGTCGCGCAACAGCATCCGTTCCTGCTCGAGGCCGAGTCCCAGTTCGCGTATGCGCGGCACCGGGACTTTTTCCAGGATCACGAAGGGGTAATCCGTTCCGATCATGGTTTGAGATGCACCAAACAACGCGATCTGCTGACGCAGGAGCTCGTGGTTGTAGACGAGACTGTCGAAATAGAGGCGACGGGATGTCTCGAGCGGGGCTTCGGCCATGGATTCCTGAAGTGCCGGGAAGATGTGCCACGCATGGTTCAACCGGGCCGCCAGTGCAGAAAACGCCCCGCCGCCGTGACTCAGGGCAATGCGCAGGGACGGGTGGCGGGCCAGTATTCCCCCGGTAAGCAGCGATGTCGCCGCCAGTCCGGTTTCGCAGGGGAAGGCCAGGATCTGTTCAAGAGCCGCCGGGCCGACGAGACGGTCCATTCCCGTCGGGCGAAGGGGGTGGACAAAGATGGCCGCGCCGATCTCCGCCGCGGCGGCAAAGAATGGCTCGAACTCCGGGCTGCCGATGGGCATGCCGTTAACGTTCGTACCCATTTCCACACCCGCGAGGCCCAGATCCTTGACGATGAACTCCAGTTCCCGGATGGCGAGCGCCATGTCCTGCAGGGGAACGGCGCCCAGACCCGAGAAGCGGTCTGGATGACGCTGCACCATTTCGGCGATCTGTACATTGAGATGGCGGGCAAGGGCGGCGCCATCCTGCGGTTCGAGCCAGTAACCCAGAAGCTCGGGCATAGGCGACAGTACCTGGCGTTCGATCCCCATGAGATCCATGTCGATGATCCGGCCGGGGCCGCTCCAGCAGGTGTCGGGAACGGTGCGGAAGACCTTGCCCGAGATCATCACGTGACGGTGGCAGGCGTGAGCCGGGCTCATGGCCGGCCATGGCACGCCGCTGACGCGGCCCTGGTAGGCCGGGAAGTTCTCGGGTACCACGTGGGTGTGGATGTCCACGCCGCGGCAGCATGTATTGATCATGGTCTTCCGTACCGTGTCTGGCTGGATCTCAGGCTGAGGTGACGCGACCGGTCTTGAAGAACTCGGTCGTGACGGCGTTGAACTCCTCGGGCACCTCGTACTGGGGCCAGTGGGCAGAGTCCCCCTTCATGACATAAAGCTGACTGCCCGCGACGCGATCGGACGAAGCCTTTGCCGTCTCCAGATCGTGGATGGGGTTGTCGACGGTCCACAAGAAAAGCGTCTGGTTCTTTATTTGCTCCACCGGAATCAGAAACTCGTCGTGCCGATTGATGATCCGGTTGATGATCGGTGCGACAACGCGGGTTTCCGGTCTCAAGTAGATGTCCAGTCGCAGACCGATGAGCTCGTCGTTGACGAGGCGACGGTTGTTCTCGTGCATGAGCCACTCGAGGCGAGCACGTACAGACTGTTCTGTAGGTATGTTGTTAACATTTCGCTCGTTGAGGGCAATCAGGTTCTTCAGGTCTGCCTTGCCCTTTTCGGAGACCACGGGAAGGCCGCCCGCGGTATTGAGCATGAGACGCTTCACCCGATGGGGGTACTTCACTGCGAACAGCGCGGAAACCCAGCCGCCGAGCGACTCTCCTGACAGGTGGGCGGACTCGAGGCCAAGGGCATCCATCAGTTCGGCGAGTTGCTCGGCAAGCAG
The DNA here is from genome assembly GCA_016720685.1 of Zoogloea sp. Classification (GTDB taxonomy): domain Bacteria; phylum Pseudomonadota; class Gammaproteobacteria; order Burkholderiales; family Rhodocyclaceae; genus Zoogloea. The sequence goes on along the minus strand of JADKKC010000043.1, from coordinate 10,441 downwards.
GTGAGGGGTGTATTCCAGTTCGAGTTTGTCAGACAGTCCGTGCCCCACGTAATCGAATGCCACCACGTGGAAGTCCTTCGACAGGGCAATCAGATTCTTGGCGTAGGCTTCCAGGTGGCCGTTGATGCCGTGCTGGAACAGGATGGTTTCCGCACCGGGCTTACCGGCTTCGGCAATGCGGATGCGACCAAAACTCTTGGTTTTCAGGAACCGGATCTCGGTACCAAGCATGTCGAGCCAAAGACTCATTTCAATTCTCCTCGCCGCTGTTGCGGCTTTTCTTTAAAGTGGGGATCCGCCTTTTCTCTTCGTAAAGATCGCGGGCGGCCCGATATGTCGTTTTTTTCAGGCGATCGAAGCGGTCCTGGTCGAATTGCCAAAGCATCCGCACTGCCAGGCCACGAATCGCGCTGAAGGTAAGCCAGAGAACATCTTCTGCATCGTCCCGTGGCAAGCCTCGGGACAAGAGCAGACCAATCCACATGTCCTCCACCAGGAAGCGGGTCCGCTTGGCGGCAGTCCGCACCCCGTCCCGCAGTTCCGGATCCCTTTCCGCCGAGGCCAGCAGGTCGAGGCCCATGGAGAAATCCTTACCAAGGAAAAACTCCGAGGCGTCCTCGATCATGCCCTGGATGACATCGTCCTCCGGCTTGATGTTGGCGATGCGTTTGCGACTGGATTCCGCAGCGACATCAAACAGGGTGTCGACCACTGCAATGGTCAGTGCAGCCTTTGACGGAAAGTGATGGGTCTGCGCGCCCCGGGAAACACCGGCTGATTCGGCTACGTCGGCAACACGAAAACCTGCGTAACCATGAAGCCACATCATCTGGATGGCGGCCTGGATGATCTTTTCTCGTGTCTCAAGGCTGCGTTCAAGCTGTGTTTTTCGGACAGATTTAGTGGGTGCCATGGTTTTCAAGGGGCAGCGTCGGTGGGGGGCAAAGGCTACATCATCCAGTCGGGTTATGCAGGGAGAGTCAATCCGATCCGGGGTCAAAGCATGGTACTACCGCCGTTGACGCTGATGACCTGCCCGGTAACGAAGGAGGCAGCCTTGCCGGCCAGGTAAGCCGCCATACTGGCAACTTCGTCGACCTCGGCCGCCCGCCCCATCGGAATCACCTCCAGAACCTGGCGTGCAAATGCAGGATTGACCTTTTCCACGTGATCCAGCGCCGCCGTACGGACGGCACAGGGAGCGACCGTATTCACGGTGATGCCCTGCTGGGCAAACTCGCGGGCGAGTCCGGTGGTGAGCCCGTGCATGCCACCCTTTGCAGCGTTGTAGGCAGCGTGCTGCCAGAGGCCGTTACGGACAGAGTCGGCTCCGATGTTGATGATCCGGCCGTAGTGCATCCCGACCATGTCGGGCAGGAAAACCCGGCAGCACCAGAGGGCCGTCCAGAGATTGCGGTCGATCGTGGCCCGCAATGTCTCGGGCGTATGGTCAAGGAACGGCCGGATCACTCCCCCACCGGCATTGTTCACCAGGATCGTCGCCTTGCCGAAGCGCTCAAGGCTTGCCTGATGCATGGCCTTCACGCAGTCTTCCTGCGAAAGGTCGCCGATCCAGACCATGGTTTCCGAGCCGGTTTCTGCCCTGACGAGCTCTGCGGATGCGCTTACCGCCTCCTCGAGAACATCGGCCATCACGACCCGGGCGCCCTGCGCCGCCAACTGCCGGGAGATTGCCAATCCGATGCCATGCGCGGCGCCGGTTACAACGGCAATCTGGCCGTCCAGGTTTTTTCTTTCGATGTCAGACATGCTGCACCTCGATCTGGCCGTTCTTGCCGAACTGTGCATCCGGCGTGCTGCCCCAGATGTCCATCGTGTTGGGATGCATTTCCAGCATTCGGGGCAGGCGTGCCAAGTCCTCAGGCAGCTCTTCCATACCAAAGCTGAACTCCATTGTCATTTCATCAGGATCAAGGAAGTACAGGAAGATCGAAGTGGAGGGCAGGTGACGACCCGGCCCGAACACGATCTTTACCCCGGCTTTCTGAAGACGGTTGATCGCTTTGCCGATGTCGTCAATGTCCGTCACCATGAAATTGACGTGGTGCAGGTGGTTCCGGTCGCTGTTGCCGATCGCGAAGGTGTGGTGCAGCGGGTTCGGATAGCAGCGCATCCACGAGAACTTGTGTTCGACAAAGTCGGAAATTGCGAAGTTGAACTGGGTGTTGAGGTTGTGGACGGCCCTTTCGTAGTTCAGGCTCCCCACCACAACATGCCCGAGACGGGCAATCTGGGTCACCGTCGGCTGGTAGGGCAGAGCCAGGTGCGTCATCCGGTCGTAGCATTCAAACATCACGCCCGACTGGGGTTCGCGGACACGGAAGGTGGGGCCCTGCTTGAGTTCAGCGCATTCGTCCATGCCAAGCCACACCGGCTGGAGTCCTTCGGCGAGGTAAAACTCGTAGGCAGCCTTGAGATCTTCCGGCGAAGCCATCTTGTTGGCCACTCGCTTCAGGCCGGGCGAGTCCGAACGGTACAACACGAGGTTGTGGTGATCGGCGCTGCAGCGCAGGTAGGCGACGTCGTCCTTTAGTTCAACCAGATCGAGTCCCATCAGATCCCGGTAAAAGGGAACCGAACGCTCGAGGCTGGTCACGTTGAGTGCCGCATATCCGAGCTTTTCATAGCGAAATGGAAGTTTCATTAGGGATTTTCCTGTGTGAATGGTCTGTCTGCATGCAGGGCGGACGGACGCCGCCCCGCGCTGCCGACTGGGCTACAGCAGGATGCTGACCCGTCCCTGGGGACGCAGGCCATCCAGATCCAGGTTGCAGCGTTTCTTGCTGATCTTCAGCCCCGCACCGTCACGACGCAGGCCGTATTCATAGCTGCCCACATAGATGTCGGTGTTGCCCCATTTGGTCCGGTACACCGCAAAGGCAGCCCGAACGAGAATGTCGTCGCCGGACGTGCCGAGCACCCGTACGTTGGTAACCAGATGGCGCGTCTTGGAGCGGGGATACTCGGACCACATGGTCTTCTTGCCAAGGCGAATGACCCGCTGCTCAAGCCGCGCATAATCGTCGGCGATGTAGAACAGGCTGTTGTCGGGCTCGGCCGTCTTGGCGAGGTCGGTCGATGGCACCTGATAGACCGCGTCCTGGGTGTACAAGGCCAGCCAATCCTTCAGTTGCCAGTTGTCGAGCAGGTCGGCTTCGAGGAACAGGAAGTCCTCAACTTCGGAGCGAGTAGGTAGATTCATCATGAGACTCCTTATTCCGCTTGGCCGGCCGCCTGGGTGACCCGACGGTTCCATTCTTTCCAGAACGAGCGCATCTGCACCTCGTCGTCATAGCTGGCGTCCATGCCCATGCCTTTTGAAATGTCGTTCCAGCCAGTACCGTTCTCCAGGGAGTTGGCGTAGCCAGCCTGACAGGACTCGAGAGCCTCAACGTCATCGGGGGTGGCAAAACCGCCCGGTCCGAGGAACTCCAGGAAGTTATCAAGGCGATACTTGCGCGCCCATTCCGACTCGGCGGCGGGCGCCAGGGCCCAACCGGTGACACTCATGTAGTTCGGTGCTGCCGGATAGAAGGTCCGGAAGGTCAGTGCCATGATGTCGTTGATGACGAGGTTTGGAAAAATCAGCAGGTTGCGGTTCTTGAAACAGATCCGGTCGGCTTTTTCCTGGCCGTGCAGTTCGACCAGCTTGGCGTGGATGGCATCCATCTCCTTGCGGCCTTCTTCGCCCCAGGGAGGAATCCAGTTGGCGATGGGGCGCCCCCACGGCGCGGTGTATTCCAAAACGGCGTGTCCACCACCGAGTTCCTTGCCGATGCCCTTGAGCGCAACCTCGTTGCCTATGGCGCGGGTGTTGGCGAGATAGTCCAGGTATGTCGCATGAGTGGTGGCGGCGTGATAGCCGTCGTTGCTGTTCTCCACCAGGAGCTTCCAGTTTGCGCGAATGGCGTAGTCCTGCTGACCGCTGATGATGGTCATGGCTTCGGCAGACTGATCGACCACCAGGTCGAGGTATTCCTTGGCGTTGCCCAGATACTCTTCGAGGGTGCAGGCGCCCACGTCAAAGTTCACGAAGCACAGGCCCCGGTAGTTCGCGAAGCGGGGGACAGGAACAAGGTTGCCCCGATCCTGATTCTTGAAATCCCCGCTGTAGCGGTCTGCGCCGGGAAGGCTCTTGAGCTTGCCCTCGGCGCTAAAAATCCAGCCGTGGTAGAAGCACTGAAAGTGCTTGGCGTTGCCTTTCGGCTCCCGGCACACCTCGGCGCCCCGGTGGGGGCAGGTGTTGAAGAAGGCGTTAAGGGTGCCGCTGGTGTCGCGGTTGAAGATCAGATTTCGCTTGGCAACGAGGCGCCGTACGAAATCACCTTTCTTGGCGACTTCCGATTCATGGCCGATGTACAGCCAGCATTTGTTGAAGATAGCGTCGTACTCGGCATCCATGATCGTCGAGTCCGTAAACGCTTTGCGCGCCACTTGAAACAAGCCGAGCTTTTCGTCTTCAGCAATTAGCACGTCTTGGTTGGATGTCCCCATCTTGTCCTCCGTGGTGTTCTCTGAAAATCACTGCCGGTCATGTAATGAGACGTCCGGCGCTTGATCCCTGTTGTGGTGGAACAAAGCTCCAGGAGTTTCCTTCAGGAGCAACTTAAAGACCGTATGTTCGGTTTGTTTAAATCTACCGAACGACCTTAGCCATGTCAACAGCTATTTTTTAGCCTTGAGAGGCGGGGCTGAACTGCGTTAAATGCCTTGTTTGTATGCGTATATAGATGTTTTTAAACATTAATATATGTAGGGGACGTGCGTGGCGTGAAGGAAATCGTCGCCCCCTGGATTCACCTGGTTCATTGAGCTTCAATTTTAGTAGACAGAACAGTCGGTTTGTTTGTAGACTGATTTCGAAGCAGGCGCTTGGCTCCGGTCGGGTGTCTGCTCCCTCGGCAATGCCTTAGGCCGAGAGCAAGCCAGACGCGGCACAGCGTCGCACCTGCTTCGAATCGAGCGGTGTTTTCAACGAACCAAGACACTTGGAGACAAAGAATGAAGAGGAGCGGTAGAGGAGGGTCGGGCTTTGTCCTGACAAACGATCTGCGATCCAGGAGACGAACGCTTAACGGCGTAATGCTCGGCCTCGTCGCAGCAGGGCTCGTAGGCGGAGCTCAGGCCGGCGAGTTCTCCCTGGACAATGGGGCAGAGGGGCGCTGGGGCCTGAACATGTCGCTGGGGACGAGCATCCGTGCCGGCAGCGCCGACCGTGATCTGATCATGACCGGCAATGGCGGCAACTCTGGCTCGAGCCACGACGACGGAAATCTCAACTTTGGCAAGGGAAGCGCTTTCTCAACCATTGCCAAGGTAGTCGGCGAGGTGGGCCTCAAGCAGGACAATTTCGGGCTCTTCCTGCGAGGGCGCGCCTGGTATGACTACCAACTGTCCGAAAAGGGTGTTCGGCACGGCCATTCGGCTAACGGCTTTGCTCCGGGGGGAAAGCTCAACGACGGGGATTTCGATGACCAGTCGAAGTTTTCCGGAGCCCAGTTACTCGATGCTTATGTGTCATGGAACAGTTACCTGACCGATGACACGCCCATTGCCATCAAGTTCGGCAACCAGGTTGTGAACTGGGGCGAGAGCCTTTTCATTCCAGGTATCAACCAGTTCGGCGCCTTCGACATTTCGGCCTCCCGCCGGCCTGGGGCGCAACTCAAGGAAATCCTGATGCCCATCCCGCAGGTTTGGGCGAACCTGGGCGTCACGGAAAATCTCAGCATCGAGGCTTTCTACCAGCTCATGCACCGCAAGAACACGCTGGACGGCTGCGGTACCTACTGGTCGATCTCGGACGTGTACAACTGCTCAAACAAGGGTTCCGTTGTTGCTGCAGGACCGTTCGCCAACAAGACGGACTACGCCAACTACAACACCTCGCCGACCGCGATCATGGCCAATGGCGGCGACCGGGAGGCGTCGGATGCCGGCCAATGGGGCCTGGCTGCACGCTACTTCGCCCATGACATCTCGACCGAGTTTGGGGCGTATTTCGTGAATTATCACCAGCGCTCCCCGACGATCAGTCTGCTCTTCAAGAACAGCCCGGCACCCTCTGCGTTCTCGGCCGGCAATTCCGGCATGCAGTACTTGTGGGACTGGTCGGCTGAAAACATCAAAGTGTTGGGCTTGAGCGCCTCGACGAACGTCGCCGGCTGGTCGGTGTTCGGTGAGATCAGCCGCACGGAGGATCTGCCGGTTCAGTTGAACGGCCTTGACTTGCTGCGCGGCGCCAGCAACGGCTTTGGCCCGCTGCTGGCTGACCCCTTGTTCGCCAACAACCGTGGCAAAAACAACGGCGTCCTCTACCACGGCTACGACCGCAAGGACAAAAACCAGATCCAGGTCTCCACGCTGAAGTCCTTCCCGCGTGTGCTCGGCGCCGAAAACCTGATGTTCATGGGCGAGGTGGCGTATCAGCACTGGCTCGGCATCGACGATCCGGCGACCGGTCGCCGCTATGGCCGTGGCTTCGTCTATGGCCAGGCCAGCTCCAACGGCACCGGCTGCAACAACACGAACGGCGGTGCCTACTGCGGCACCGGTGGCTTCGCCACGTCGAATGCCTGGGGATATCGCATGCAGCTCGAGCTCAGCTATCCGGATGTGGTAGCGGGCGCCAACGTCAAGCCGCGTCTGTTCTGGTCTCACGACGTCAAGGGCTATTCGGCCGACAACACCTTTGTAAAAGACCGCCAGATTCTCGGTCTTGGCGTACGGGTGGACTACCTGAACAAGTATTACGCCGACGTCAGTTACAACAACTTCAATGGCCAGGCGACCTACGACACCTTCCACGACCGCGATTTCTACTCGATGGTTGTCGGGATGAACTTCTAATCAGAAAACTGGAGACACAGACATGCAAAAGAGAAATCAATTCTCGTTCTCGGTGCTGGCTTTGAGCTTGGCGCTGGGGATGGCAGGCGGGGCAGCGAATGCTGAAATGAATGCCGAAGAGCTCGCTCGCCTGGGCAAGGATCTGACCCCCGTCGGCGCAGAGAAGGCCGGCAACAAGGACGGCAGCATCCCGGCCTGGACCGGCGGCCTGACCAAGGCGCCTGCCGGCTTCGATCCCGCCAAGGGCTACACCCATCCCTTGGCCGCCGAAAAACCCTTGTTCACCATCACGGCCGCGAATATCGAGCAGTACAAGGACAAACTCGCGCCCGGCCAGATCGAGATGCTCAAGCGCTACCCGAGCTTCAAGATGAACATTTATGCCAGCCAGCGCACCGCCGCCTATCCGAACGGCATCTATGATCAAGTGAAGACCGAGGGCTCGAAAACCAAGCTCGCCGAGGGCGGAAACGGCGTGCTGAATGCAGAAAAGACCACGGTTCCCTTCCCGCTGCCGAAGAGCGGGCTGGAAGTCTTGTGGAACCATATGTCCCGTTACTATGGTGGCACCTGGACCCGCTACAACGCCGAATTCCCGGTTCAGACCAACGGCGCCTTTACGCCCGTGACGCGGGTGGAAACCTTTGCCGCTCCGGCCGCTCTGGACAAGATCGAACCCAACCGCCTTTATTACTACGTGGCCCGTCTGACCGGGCCTTCCAGCGTGGCGGGAGACGGCATCCTGGTGCATGAGCCGATGGATCAGGTCAAGGAAGGTCGCCTGGCCTGGATCTACAACCCGGGCAGCCGTCGCGTCCTGCGCGCACCGCAGTTTGCCTACGATGCGCCGGGCAGTGGTGCCGACGGCCTGCGCACCATCGACGACCGCTTCGGCTTCAACGGCGCTCCGGACCGCTACGAGTGGAAGCTGGTCGGCAAGAAGGAAATGTTCATCTCGTACAACAACTTCAGCTTGAGCAACAAGGCGTTGAAGTACAAGGACATGATCCAGCCAGCCCACATGAATCCGGATCTGGTTCGCTATGAGCCGCATCGGGTGTGGGTCGTCGAGGCCAAGCTCAAGTCGGGCATGCGCCACGTATACGCCAAGCGGGTGCTCTACATCGACGAGGATTCCTGGTCCATCGCCCATGCAGACCAGTACGACGGTCGTGGTGAGCTGTGGCGAGTCCGCGACGTGCACCTGATGCCTTTCTACGACCAGCAGATGACCTGGGGCATCTCCGAGGTGCTCTACGACCTGCAGGCCCGGCGCTATCTCGTCTCCGACATGATGAACGAGGAGCGTCCCGCCAAGTTTGGCGAGAAGCTGACGCTGAACGCCTTCTCTACCGAAGCCCTGCGCCGTCAGGCGAACTGATAGCTCCTGGGTGGAGCGGCCTCGTCAGGTCGCTCCATGCCGGTTGCGGCTGCGGGTACCCCTGGCGGCCGCTCTGATCAAGCACATCTCACCGAGCGCCCATCATGAAACCCCGGACTTACGTTTTTCCCTTTCACCGCTCCTTTATTGCGCTGGTGCTAGGACTGGCCTGCCTGTCGATTCATGCCTCCACGGCACAGGCGGCAACCGATCTTCTGGAGCGCCCGGCACGCCAGTCACAGCTCGCCTCCAAGAGCATGATGCTGACCGCTGCACGGGCCGGAGACCGACTCGTGGCGGCCGGCGAGCGTGGCATCGTGATTTACTCCGATGACCACGGTGCCACCTGGAAGCAGGCCGCGGTGCCCGTGTCGGTGACCCTCACCAGCCTTTTCTTTGTTTCTCGCGACACCGGTTGGCTTGCCGGCCACGACGGGGTGATTCTGGTCACCACGGACGCTGGGGCAAGCTGGCACAAGCAATTCGACGGGCGCGCGGCCAACGCTGCGGTCCTGAAGGATCTGCAGGCCCGTGTCGACTCGGCGCGAAGTGTCGCCGACAAGGCCGATGCCGCTTCCCGCGAGGCGGCAAGCGTGGCCCTGGAGGCATGGGCGGCTTCTCTGGACGACGCCAAGGCCGGCGCCGAGTTCGGTCCGTCGCGGCCCTTGCTGGGGCTGTGGTTCAACAATGCGACCGAGGGCCTGGCCGTCGGCGCCTTCGGGCAAGTGTTTCACACCGCGGATGGAGGCAAGTCGTGGACATCTCGCGGAGGACGCATCGGCAACCCCGATGGCTACCATTACAACGCCATTACCGCGCTGGGCGACGGCAGCCTGATGATTGCCGGCGAGGCGGGCAAGCTGCGCCGCTCCAGGGACCGGGGTGAAACCTGGGAAACCCTGGATACCGGCTACGTCGGCCACCTTTACGGCGTGCTGGATTTACCCGACTCGACCCTCCTTACCTTTGGCTTTGCCGGTAATGCCCTGCGTTCGGACGACGGTGGCAAGACCTGGAAAGCCCTGCCGCGCCTGACCGCCAAGACCCTGGTTGGAGGAAGCGTGCTGGCGCACGGAAGTGTCCTGTTGCTGGCCGTGGATCGCACCCTGCTGATCAGTCGTGACCAGGGGCAGACCTTCACGTTGCAACAAGGCAGCCCAGGGCGGCCGGTAGCGGGGCTTATGCCCACTCCCCCAGGTGGGCACGGGGGTTCTCGTCGTGGGTGCCGGTGGCCCCTCCATCCTGAATGTCGATAGCACGGCAAGGTGATATCCCATGAAAACAAATGAACAAAGCCTGAAAAATCTGGGCGACGCTGACCTTGAACATCACGGCAAACTGCGAGCCTTCGAGAACTTCTTCGAGCAGCAGTTCGCCCGCCTGCGCCTGCCCGGCCTCGTATTCTTTCTGGTGGTCACGGTGTTCCTCGGCTACTTTGCGGCCCAGCTGCGTCCGGACGCGAGCCTCCAGAAAATGGTGCCGGCGTCCCATCCCTACATTGTCAATTACCTCAAGTACGAGAACGAACTACGGCCGCTGGGTAATGTGATCCGTGTTGCCGTGGAGAACACCCGGGGTGAAATCTACGACAGGGAATTCCTCGAGACCCTCAAGAAGATCACCGATGAGGTGTTCTACATTCCCGGGGTGGATCGCGGCGCGATGAAATCCCTGTGGACCCCCAACGTGATGTGGATCGAGGTGGTCGAAGAGGGGCTGACTGCTGGACAGATCATTCCACAAAGCTTCGACGGCTCGCCTGCGGCGGTGGATAACGTGCGTACCAACGTCGCTCGTTCGGGGATTGTCGGCACCCTTGTGGCGAGCGATCAGCGTTCGGCTATCGTGCTCGCGCCGCTGCTGGAAGTGGATCCGCAAACCGGTGACCGGATCGACTACGGAAAGCTGTCGGAGCGCCTTGAAGAACTGGTGCGCGACAAGTATCAGAACGACGGCATCCGTATTCACATCACCGGCTTTGCAAAGGTGGTCGGTGACCTGATCGACGGTGCCAAAGCCATCGCGGTGTTTTTTGCCGTCACCCTGGTCCTCACAATTGTTGTACTTTGGCTGTATTCCCGCTGCTGGCGCAGCACGTTTGCCACGGTCTTTTGTTGCAGCCTGGCGGTGATCTGGCAACTTGGCATCGTGCGCCTGCTGGGCTTTGGTCTGGACCCGTACTCGATTCTA
>JADKKC010000042.1 GCA_016720685.1 Zoogloea sp. | reverse complement strand
GGGGTCGATGCGCTGCATCGTCGAGCACATGCAGACGGTGGGAGCCATGAACTGGACGATCTTGCCCTCTGACTTCACCTCTTCGGCCAGTCGATTCACCAGGTTGAGCTCGGTGCCGACCAGCCAGCGGGTGCCGGGTGCGGAATCCTTGATGACCTTGATGATGTACTCGGTGGAGCCGACGAAGTCCGACTGGCGGCACACTTCAAGGGCGCTTTCCGGGTGCGACACGACGAGGCCGTCGGGGTACTGGTTGCGGAACTTGATGATGTGCGCCGGCTGGAACATCTGGTGCACCGAGCAGTGCCCCTTCCAGAGCAGGATGCGGGCTTTTTTGATCTGATCAAAGGTGAGGCCGCCGTATTCGAGGTCGGGATCCCACACCACCATTTCGTCGAGGGGGATGCCCTTTTTGAAACCGGTCCAGCGGCCCAGGTGCTGGTCGGGGAAGAACAGCACCTTTTCACGCTGGGCGAAGGCCCAGTCGAGAATCACCGGGGCGTTGGTGGAGGTGCACACGATGCCGCCGTGCTCGCCGCAGAAAGCCTTGAGATCGGCTGCGGAGTTGATGTACGTGACCGGGGTGATGATCTCGTCCGGCGTTTCGAGCACTTCGGTGAGTTCGCGCCAGCAGCGCTCGACCTTGGCCAGGTTGGCCATGTCGGCCATCGAACAGCCGGCCGCCAGATCCGGCAGGATGGCCTGCTGGTGGGGCTTGGTCATGATGTCCGCCACTTCGGCCATGAAGTGCACGCCGCAGAACACGATGTATTCGGCATCGGTTTCGGCGGCGAGGCGGGAGAGCTTCAGCGAGTCGCCGGTGATGTCGGCGTATTGGTAAACGTCGGCGCGCTGGTAGTGGTGACACAGCAGCACGGCCTTGTCGCCGAGGCGGGCGCGGGCGGCGCGGATGCGCTCGTGGGCGTCGGCGTCGGCGAGGGCGTTGAAACGGTCGAAACTGATGGGAGCGACTTGCATCGGTGGTCCTTGGTGTTCAGCCCTGGGTCCACGGCAGGTTGGCATGACGCCAGCCGCCGATCTTGTTGCGGTGTTCGTTGGCGTCCTTGTCGCCTTCGAAACCTTCCAGGATGTTGTAGGCGTTGGTGAAGCCCGAGGCTACGGCCAGGTTGGCCGCCGAGTTGGAGCGGGCGCCGCTGCGGCACAGGAACACCACCAGTGCTTCGGCGTCGACCTGGCGCTTGAGCTGGGCCAGGAAATGGGCGTTGGGCTCATTGCCGGGGTAGAGCATCCATTCGATCTCGACGGCGCCCGGCACGCGGCCGACCCAGTCCCATTCGGCACGGGTGCGCACGTCGACGAGTTTGGCGCCGGGGGCAAGCTGCAGAATATCCCAAGCTTCGCGGGGCACAAGGGCTCCGGCGTAGGGGAGCTTCATGGCCCGTGCTCGTTCTTGCGCAAGGGCGAGGGTCTCGCTTAATTTTCCCATGGCGGACATCCAGCTAGAATGGCTAACTTGTGAGTATACCGCCGGCCTCCCGGCCTGCAAGCCATGTCTTTCGATGCTTCTTCGCCGGTCGGTGCCGATGTATCCCTCGACGCCGGCCGTGCCCGCCAGGCCCAGCGCGCCACCTGGGTCAGCATTGCCGTCAATGTGGTGCTGACCGTCTTCCAGATCGCAGTCGGCCTGTTCGCCCACGCCCAGAGCCTGGTGGCGGACGGCATGCACACGCTGTCCGATCTCGTCGGCGATTTCATGGTGATGTTTGCCAGCCGCCACGGCGCCAACCCTGCCGACGAACGCCATCCCTATGGCCACGGCCGCTACGAAACCGCGGCGTCGATGGTTCTCGGCCTGATCCTGTCCGGCGTGGGGGCCGGCTTCCTGTTGACGGCGGCAGTCCGCATGCAAAGCCTCGACGCACTGCCCGAGCTGCATCCGGCGGCGCTGTGGATGGCGCTGATCACCCTCGCCGGCAAGGAGGGCCTGTTTCGCTACATGCTGGCGGTGGCCCAGCGCCTGCGCTCGCCGATGCTGGTGGCCAACGCCTGGCACGCGCGCGCCGACGCCGCTTCTTCGCTGGTGGTGGCGGTGGGTATCGGCGGCAGCCTGCTCGGCTATCGTTTTCTCGAGCCGCTGGCCGCGGCGCTCGTGGGCTTCATGATCCTGCGCATGGGGGCGATGCTGGCCTACGAGGCGCTGCGCGAACTCATCGATACCGGGGTCGATCCTGAGGAGGTGGCGAAGATCCGCGAAACGGTGACCGGCACCTGCGGCGTCATCGATGTGCATGATCTGCGCACCCGCCGCATGGCCCACCGCGTACTGGTCGATGCCCATGTGCGTGTCGATGCGCGGATCAGCGTGTCGGAAGGTCATCGCATTGCCGAGCTGGCCCGCAGCCGGGTCAGGGCTTCTCATCCGGACGTGCTCGACGTGCTGGTGCACGTCGATACCGAGGAGGAGCGCGCGGGTTCAACCGGGCGCATCTTGCCGGGGCGGGCTGCGCTGATGGAGGAGCTCGACGAGATTCTCGGCGACGATGTGCCGCAGGCCGCGCCGGCGGTTTTTCACTATGTTGGCGATCAGGTCGAAGCCGAGGTTTATCTGCCCTTCGACTGGTGTGTCGACAGCGCCCGGCTCGAGAACCTGCAGGAGCGGGTCAGGCGTCGTGTCGAAGCGTCGCCCTGCTGGGGGCGGATCGCGTTACTGTGTCGAATTGCACCATGATGGTGCGCTCGTGTGTTGATGGCACCGGGCTGGTGCAATTTATTTTGCCGGCCGCCGCTGCGGGGCCTTATGGCACAATGAGGTGTTTTGTTTTTTGTTCTGGCATACTTTCTGCTTGCAGTTTTCGCAGACTGAATTGTCGTAACACCAAAATCTTTATCCACTGCGCAGCAGCTTCAACCCGTTAGGAGTGAGTTATATGACCCCGCAAGACGTCATGAAGATCGTCCAGGAAAACGAAGTCAAGTTTGTCGACTTCCGCTTCACCGACACCAAGGGCAAGGAACACCACGTTGGCGTGCCGGTCAGCGCTTTCGACGAAGACAAGTTCGAGAGCGGTCATGCCTTCGACGGCTCCTCGATCGCCGGCTGGAAGGGCATCCAGGCTTCAGACATGCTGCTGATGCCGGACGCCAACACCGCCTACATCGACCCGTTCTTCGACGAAACCACTCTGGTTCTGAGCTGTGACGTGATCGACCCCGCCGATGGCAAGGGTTACGACCGCGATCCCCGCTCCATCGCCAACCGCGCCGAGGCTTACCTCAAGTCCTCCGGCATCGGCGATACCGCCTACTTCGGTCCGGAACCCGAGTTCTTCATCTTCGACTCCGTCGAGTGGAAAGTCGGCATGTCCGGCGCTTACCACAAGATCTTCTCCGAAGAAGCAGCCTGGTCCTCCGACCAGAAGTTCGAAGGCGGCAACACCGGCTACCGTCCCGCAGTGAAGGGCGGCTACTTCCCGGTTCCCCCGGTCGATTCGTTCAACGACATGCGTGCCGCCATGTGTCTGGCTCTCGAAGCCTGCGGCGTGCCGGTTGAAGTGCACCACCACGAAGTCGCAACGGCCGGCCAGAACGAAATCGGCACCAAGTTCGACACCCTCGTGCGTCGTGCCGACCAGACCCAGATCACCAAGTACATCGTCCAGAACGTTGCCCACCAGTACGGCAAGACGGCCACCTTCATGCCCAAGCCCATCGTTGGTGACAACGGTTCCGGCATGCACGTGCACCAGTCGATCTGGAAAGACGGCAAGAACCTGTTTGCCGGTAACGGCTACGCCGGCCTGTCCGAAACCGCCCTGTACTACATCGGCGGCATCATCAAGCACGCGCGTGCCCTGAACGCCATCACCAACCCGCTGACCAACTCCTACAAGCGCCTCGTGCCGCACTACGAAGCCCCTGTGAAGCTGGCCTACTCCGCGAAGAACCGTTCCGCTTCGATCCGCATTCCTTTCGTTAACAGCGAAAAGGCCCGTCGTATCGAAACCCGCTTCCCGGATCCCGGTGCAAACCCCTACCTGTGCTTCGCTGCGCTGATGATGGCCGGCCTTGACGGTATCCAGAACAAGATCCACCCGGGCGATCCCGCCGACAAGAACCTCTACGACCTGCCGCCGGAAGAAGACGCGCTCATCCCGACCGTCTGCTCCAGCCTCGAACAGGCCCTCGAGGCTCTCGACAAGGATCGCGAGTTCCTGACCCGTGGTGGTGTGTTCAGCAATGACTTCATCGACTCCTTCATCGCCCTCAAGCAGGAAGATGTGAACCGTCTGCGCATCGAAGTGCACCCGGTTGAGTTCGAGATGTACTACGCAATCTGATCTTTCGGTCGGAGCCGGTCAGCGTGCTGGCCGGCCTGTGCGTTACTCAAGGACGGGCCTCGGCCCGTCCTTTTGTTTTTTGGGTCGGGGCTGGTTGACGTTTGTAATCGTCCGGCGTCGCCTCTAAACTGTTTGCCGCCCTTGCCTGCCCGTGCCAACCATGAATAAACGCATTCTCCTGTTGCTGGCCACACTGCTGTGCTCCCCGCTCGCGCGGGCGGACGTCTATAAATGCGTCGATGAGGCCGGTCACGTCACCTACACCAACACCAAGACCTCCGGGAAGGGCTGCAGTACCCTGGCTCGTGACCAGGCGGTTTCGTCGGTGCCGAGTGGTCCGCGCCCTGCCGCGGTGGGGGCGCCCCAAAATGGTGCATCGTCTGGTGGTGCCGGCTTTCCCCGGGTGGATACGGGCACCCAGAGGGCGCGCGACGGCGACCGCCGGCGCATTCTCGAAGGCGAGCTGAGCGCCGAGCAAAAAAGCCTGGATGCCGCTCGCCAGGAGCTCGATGAGCAGCAGCTATCCCGCTACGCCAACGGTGCCGGGGGGGGAGAGCGCCTGCAATCCGGCAAGGACAAGGTCCAGCTCCATGAGCGCAACGTCGAGGCGCTCCGGCGCGAAATCGGCAATCTGCGCTAGAGGCTGATGTCCGGGCGCCGAAAACGGCGCTTTCTGTTGGCGTGGTCTGCTTCTTGCATAGGCTCTGGGTATGCAAAACGACCAGCCTGAAACCACCCCTTCCGCTTTCTCCGGCCTTGAGTTGCTGTCCTCGGCCGTGGTGCTGGTTGACGATCAGCTAGTCGTCCGATATCTCAATCCCGGAGCGGAAAACCTCTTTGCGGTGAGCCGCCGCAAAACCGTCGGCTACGCGCTGGGGCGTCTGCTTGGGGAGCCGGCCGGGCTTGCCGGTGCGCTCAACAACGTGCTTCGCGACAACTGGAGCTACACCAGTCACAACCTTACCGTGACGCGTCCGGGCCTCGAGCCCCTGCACCTCGATTGCACGGTGACGCCGGTTGAATGTGCAGAGGCGCGCCTGCTGCTCGAGATTCGTCCGATGGATGCGCAACTCAAGGTGGCGCGCGAGGAGCAGCTTGCGCATCAGCAGCAGGCGAACCGCGAGCTGATCCGCAATCTGGCCCACGAAATCAAGAACCCGCTCGGCGGCATCCGCGGCGCCGCCCAGCTGCTTGAGCGCGAACTGGACGATCCGGAGCTGCGCGAATACACCCAGGTCATCATCGCCGAGTCGGACCGCTTGCAGGAGCTGATGAACCGGCTGCTCACGTCCCACCGGATGATGCAGCCCACCCAGCTCAACCTGCATGACGTGCTGGAGCGGGTGCGCCGCCTGATCCTCGCCGAATTCTCGTCGGTCCAGGTGCGCCGCGACTACGACACCAGCCTGCCCTACATCACCGGTGACCGGGAGCAGCTGATCCAGGCAATTCTCAACATCGTCCGCAATGCCGCCCAGGCCATGCATGGCGTCGGTGAAATCGTGCTGCGCACCCGGGCCGCCCGGCAGGTCACGCTGGCCAAGCGCCGGTTCAAGCTGGCCTTGCAATTGCAGGTGATCGACAACGGCCCCGGCATCCCGGACGACATCCGCGACAAGATCTTCTATCCGCTGGTGTCCGGCCGTGAAAACGGCAGCGGCCTGGGCCTGTCACTGGCACAAAGTTTCGTCGAGCAGCACCAGGGCGCCATCGACGTGGATTCCCGCCCCGGCCGAACCTGTTTCACGGTATTCCTCCCGATCTCGCGGGAAGCGGATGCCTGATGTGCTACAAATTAGTGCACCGTTTTGGTGCATCGGTGCCGGAGTGCGCTCCAGAGCCGATTTTTCTCCCGTTTCACTTTTGTGCGTGTGAATGACATGAATGCTGTATGGATAGTTGATGACGACCGCTCGATCCGCTGGGTGCTCGAGAAAGCCTTGACGCGGGAGGAGATTCCATACAAGAGCTTCGGTGCGGCGGCCGAGGTGCTGGCGGCGCTGGAGGGCACCACGCAGCCGCCACAGGTGCTGGTGTCGGATATCCGGATGCCCGGCGAGTCGGGCTTGTCGCTGCTCTCCAAGGTCAAGGCGCGCTTCCCGCACATACCGGTCATCATCATGACCGCCTTTTCCGACCTGGACAGCGCCGTGTCCGCTTTTCAGGGCGGGGCTTTTGAATATCTGCCCAAGCCTTTCGACGTGGATCAGGCCGTCGATCTCGTGCGTCGCGCCATCGAGGAGAGCGTGCATCAGACCAGCGTTGTCGAAGAGCTGAGCTCGGTGCCCGAAATCCTGGGTCAGGCGCCGGCCATGCAGGAGGTTTTTCGCGCCATCGGGCGCCTGTCCCAGTCTCATGCCACGGTGCTCATCAACGGCGAATCCGGCTCCGGCAAAGAGCTTGTGGCCCGTGCGCTGCATCGCCACAGTCCACGTCGCGACGCGCCCTTCATCGCCATCAACACGGCGGCGATCCCCCGTGACCTGCTTGAATCCGAACTCTTCGGCCATGAACGTGGCGCCTTTACCGGCGCCCAGACGATGCGCCGCGGCCGTTTCGAACAGGCTGAAGGCGGCACCCTGTTCCTCGATGAGATCGGCGACATGCCGGCTGAGCTGCAAACCCGCCTGCTGCGTGTGCTCTCCGACGGCAACTTCTACCGGGTGGGCGGGCACCAGCCGATCAAGGCCAACGTGCGGGTTATCGCCGCCACCCACCAGAACATGGAAGACCGGGTGCGCCAGGGGCTGTTTCGCGAGGATCTGTTTCACCGCCTCAACGTCATCCGCCTGCGCCTGCCGCCGCTGCGCGAGCGTCGCGAAGACATTCCGCCGCTGGCCAAGCATTTCATTTCCCTGTCGGCCCAGGAACTGGGCGTCGAAGCCAAGCGCCTGTCCGACGCAACGCTGAAATACCTGCAGAGCCTCGACTTTCCCGGCAACGTGCGGCAGCTCGAAAACCTGTGCCACTGGCTCACCGTCATGGCGCCGGGGCAGACTGTCGAGGTGGCCGATCTGCCGCCCGAACTCAAGGATCAGCCCACCCGCGAGCACCTCGCCAACTGGGGGGATGCGCTGATGGCCGAAGCCGACCGCATGCTGGCCCTGCATCCGGGTGAGGTCTTCGACATGCTGAGCCGCGATTTCGAACGTATCCTGATACGGCGCGCCCTGACCTCGACCGGCGGGCGCCGAATCGAGGCGGCGCAACTGCTCGGCATCGGCCGCAACACCATCACCCGCAAGATCCAGGAGCTTGGCCTGGAAGACCCAGAAGCCCACTGAAACCATCGATCAGGCTGCAACGCGCCGCGCCACGGTTTCTCGGTCCTTTCAAGCCTTGCTGGCCCTGCAATTGATGGGGCTGGCTGTTCCGGACTCCCGCCTTCTTCCGCCATAATTACCGATTCGTTTCAACCAGTCGGGTATTAGATTCTTGGACCATTCCGATTACGAAGCCCTTGATGCAGGGGGCGTGGCGGAGGCGCTGGGGGAGTTGGCCGGTGTGTTTTCGCTGGAAATCCTGCCGGAGTGCGATTCCACCAACAGTCGTCTGCTAGACAATCCGCCGCCAGGCGACGGCCGCGTTCACGTGCTGGCGGCTGAGCGGCAGACGGCCGGGCGCGGTCGGCGCGGTCGGGCGTGGCAGTCGTGGCCGGGGGCCGGGCTGACCTTCTCGCTGCTGTGGCGCTTTGCGCCGGCTGCTCACGTGCCGGCCGGGCTGTCGCTGGTGGTGGGCCTGGCCGTGGCCAGAACGCTCGAAGAACTGGGCGTCGAGGGTGTTGCCCTCAAGTGGCCGAATGACGTGCTGATTCAGGGCAAGAAGCTCGCCGGGATTCTCGTCGAGCTGAGTTCCGGCCGCGGGCGCGGGCTGGCGGCGGTGATCGGTATCGGCATCAACCTGCGCATGCCGGCCGACGCGGCGGTGGATTCCCCGATGGGTGTCACCGACCTCGCCAGTTGTCTCGCCTCGCCGCCCAGCCCCAGCCGCCTGCTGGGGCTGGTGCTCGCCCAGCTCCAGCTCTTCCTCGAAATCTATGCTGCGGCCGGATTCGCCGCGCTGCGCGGTGCCTGGCAGCAGCGCAACGCCTTCGCCGATCTGCCGGTGCGCATCCTTGGTGAAGCGCATGAGCTGACCGGCACCTGTGTCGGCGTCGATGACGACGGCGCCCTGCTGCTGCAAACGGCGGAGGGCTTGCGTCGGGTGCTTTCCGGCGACGTTTCCCTGAGGTTGGCCTGATGGACTTGTTGCTCGACGCAGGCAACACACGCCTGAAATGGGGCCTGCACGATGAAGCCGGCTGGCGTGCCCAGGGCGCGGTGCTGCTCACCGCGCTCGATGGTTTTGCCGATGTGCTCGCCGGGCTTGGCCCGATCCGCCGCATGCTCGGCGCCAATGTGGCGGGGCCGGCGGTCGGCGGGCGGATCACGGCTTTCATGGCCGCCCGCGGGCTGGCGGCTGAATGGATCAAGTCGCAGCCGGAAGGTTTTGGCGTGCGCAACAGCTATCTCGACCCGGCCCGCCTCGGCGCCGATCGCTGGGCCGCGCTGGTCGGGGCTCGCGCCCTGCATGCCGGGGCTGCGCTGGTGGTGACGTCCGGTACCGCCACCACCGCCGATGTCCTCGACGCCGGCGGTGTTTTCCAGGGCGGAGCGATCCTGCCTGGTCTCGATCTGATGCGCATGTCCCTGGCCCGTGACACGGCGCAGCTGCCCTTTGCCGACGGCCGTTTCGCGCAGACCCCGCAGCGTACCGCCGATGCCATCGTCACCGGATGCCTGCACGCCCAGCTCGGGGCCATCGAGCGCATGTTCCGGCTGGTGGCGGCCGGGGAGGGCGCGCTGTGCCTGCTTAACGGCGGCGCTGCCGCAAGCCTGGCGCCGCACCTCGAATGTCCCCACCGGGTCGTCGACAACCTGGTGCTCGAAGGGCTGGCCCGCATGCTCAACGATTTGTGACCTAGCGTTTCGGCTTGCCTCGCGGGCATTCGGTGCCTTTTCCCGTCGATCGTGATGGGTTAGTCTTGCGGACATGGCCTCTTTACGTGTAGCAGTCATCGCCCTGGTTTTTGCCAATATCCTTGCCCTGGCCATCTGGAAGGGTTGGCTCGGCGGCAGCGTTTCCCATGGGGAACCCGAGCGCTTGAGCAACCAGCTCAATCCGGAAAAAATCCGCCTGGTGGTGGAGCTGCCCCATCCGGTGGCTCCGCCTGTGGTACAGCCTGTGGCGCCACCCGCGCCGCTGGCCGAGTCTGTGCCGCCGTCAGCGCCTGTTGCCGAGGCCGGGAAACCCGCCGCACCGGAGCCTGTTCCTGCGCCGGTCGCACCGGCTCCCGTCGCACCGGCTCCCGAGGCCGCACCGCCGGCTTGTGTTGCCTTTGGCGGCCTCAATTCCGAGCAGGCGGCCGAGCTTTCGGCGCGAATCGCCAAGGCAGGTACCGGCTTCCGGATCGCCGAGAGCCGCAGTGGTACGCCTTCGTCCTGGTGGGTGCATATCCCGTCGCAGGGAAGCAAGGAGGGCGCCGAGCGCAAGGCGGCGGAGCTGCGCGGCCTGGGTGTGACGGATCTGTTCATTGTCCAGGATGCCGGCCAGAACCAGTACGCCATTTCCCTCGGGCTCTTCAAGAGCGAAGTGGCCGCCGGGCGCCAGCTGGAGGCACTGAAGGGCCGGGGCGTGCGCAGTGCCCAGATCGCCACCCGCGGGGCAGGCGCGCTGCGCTGGAAGTGCGCGGGCCGAGCGACAGCCTGTCTTCCCTCGCCAGCGATCTTTCCGAAAACATGCGCGGCGCCAGCCGCTTCGAATGCGCCCCATGACCGCTTCATTGAGCAAGCCTCCCTTCGTTGTCGGCCTGACCGGCGGCATCGGTAGCGGCAAGAGTGCCGCAGCCGATCTCTTCGGCGAGATGGGCGCCGCCATCGTCGACACAGACCTGATCGCCCACCGGCTCACCGCGCCCGGTGGTGCCGCGATGGAGGCGGTCGAGGCAGCTTTTGGTGCCGGGGTGGTGGCCGCCGACGGCTCCCTCAATCGCCCTGCCATGCGTGCGCTGGCCTTTGAAGACCCGGCTGCCCGCCAGCGCCTCGAAGCCATCCTGCACCCGATGATCCGTAGCGAAAGCGAGCGTCTGTGCCTTTTGGCCGAGGCCGCCTACGTGATGCTGGTGGTTCCGCTGCTGGTCGAGTCCGGCAGCTACCGCAAGCGGGTTGCGCGCCTGTGTGTCGTCGATTGTCCCGAAGAGATCCAGGTGGCGCGGGTGATGCTCCGGAGCCGGCTGGAGGAAAGCCAGGTGCGTGCCATCATGGCCGTCCAGGCCAGTCGTGCCGTGCGCCTGGCCGCCGCTGACGACGTGGTGGATAACAGCGGCAGCCATGCGCAGCTGCAGAAGCAGGTCGCTGCCTTGCACCGGCGCTACCTTGAGCTCGCGGCGCGGGCGGGGGGCGTGTGATATGATTCGCGCCGGTCAGACCGACACATTCCCACCCCTCATTCAGGCGCGCGCGTGATCACCTACGAATATCCGCTCAACGAGAGGATCCGCACGCTACTCCGGCTGGAAGACCTTTTCGAAAAGGTCATGCATTTTGTTCGGACGGAAGGCTCTCTCGAACACCATGTCGCCCTCGTCACCCTGTTCGAGATCCTTGAAGTAGCAAGCCGCGCCGACCTCAAGGTCGACCTGGTCCAGGAACTCGAACGCCAGCGCCAGATCCTGCTGTCCTTCCGCAACAACCCGCAGATTTCCGAAGAGGCACTGTCCGGCGCGCTCTACGAAATCGAGCAGGCCTCGGCTTCGCTGCTCGCCATGGCGGGCAAAACCGGGCAATACCTGCGCGAGAACGAGTGGCTGATGAACATCCGCAGCCGCGCGGCGATTCCCGGCGGCGCCTGCGAGTTCGACCTGCCGTCCTACCACCACTGGCTCAACCGTGATGTGGAGCTGCGTCGCCGTGACTTGATGGCCTGGGTTCAGCCGCTGCTGCCGATCCGTGACGGCCTGGCCATCGTGCTGCGACTCCTCCGAGCCAGCGGCCGGCCGGAAACCCTGCTTGCCGTGCGCGGTGCCTTCCAGCAGACGATGGGGGGACGCACGGTGCAGATGATCCGCATCCGCCTCAACGGCAGCGCCATGTGCGTGCCGGAAACCAGCGCCAACAAGTACGCTCTCAACGTGCGCTTGATGAGCGCCGAAACCGTGACCCGCCCGGGGCAGGTGGACGTGGACGTACCCTTCGAACTGACTTTCTGCAATCTGTGATGGACACTCCGGCAAAACCCCGTGTGGTCAAGTGCCCGACTTGCGGCTCGGGCGTCGAATGGGGGCCGCAAAGTCCCTATCGGCCGTTCTGTTCCGATCGCTGTCGGTTGATCGATCTGGGTGCCTGGGCCACCGATCAGTACCGGGTGGCGGGCGAAACGCCTCTCGACAACGAAAGCGATCCGCTGGCCTCGGGGCCGCATTAGCCTCCGCCCGATTTCAGCTGAAAAGCGCCTCGCCGCGTCAAACGGCCAGGCGCTTTTCTTTTGTCAGCCCTGCCAGATCGACCGGATCGCCGCGATGCCGTGAGCGCCAGCCGTTTTGGCGTCGGTGAGATCGCTTGCGGCAAGCCCGCCCAGTGCAAGAACCGGCAGTGGCAGCTTGCCGATCATCCCGCCGAAAGTCTCCCAGCCCAGTGGCGCCCGTTCGGGGTGGCTGAGGGTTGGCTTGACGTTGCCGAGCACGGCGTAATCGAGCCCGAGGGCGGCGGCTTTTTCCAGTTCGGCCCGGTTGTGGCACGACGCGCCCACCCACTCGAAATCCGGCCGTTCATCCAGCTCCGCCAGCCGGCAGGCCGGCAGGTGAAGGCCGTCGGCCTTGGTGTGGCGGGCCAGTTCCATGTCGTCATTGATCACCACAAGGGCGCCGACGGCACGGCAGCGCCGCACGACGGCTTCGGCGAAGGCCTTGCGCTCGTCCACCGCCAGGCCCGGTTCGCGGATCTGCACAAGGCGCAGTCCGCCGGCCAGCGCGGTGTCGAGGCGGGCCAGCTGGGCGGCGACGCCGATCTCGCCGGCGTGGGTGATTCCCATCGTGCGCGGCAGGCGCAGGGCCTTGAGGATGGGCCCGTTGGCCGGAAGCATCGGTTCCACTGTCATCGCGTCAGCGCGCTGCCAGCTCAGGGCCGCATGCACGTGGTCGCGGATTTCACCCTTCCAGGCCGGAACCTCGAAAAAATGCAGGCTGACGTGGGCGTGCTCATAAACGTGTTCGCGGGTGATCCACGGGTAGGCCGCTTGCACGTCCAGGCCGAGTTCTTCGTTGAGTTCGCGGATGAGCGCCGCACGCGGGGTTTCACCCGCTTCGACCTTGCCGCCGGGGAATTCCCAGTAGCCGGGGTAAAAGGTGTCGGGGGCGCGCTGGCCGAGCAGGAAGTTGCCATCCGGCCGGGTAATCACCGCGGCGGCCACGTGGACGATTTTTCTTTGCACCACGCTCATGCCTCGAACCTGCCGGCGTAGTCGCGGGCGAACTGCCAGGCTACCCGGCCGCTGCGGGAGCCGCGCAGCAGCGCCCATTGCAGCGCTTCGCCGCGGGCGCCGGCGGCCGCTTCGAGGGGTACGCCGAATTCGCCCAGCCAATGATTGACCACCGCCAGGTATTCGTCCTGGCTGAAGGGGTAGAAGGAAATCCACAGGCCGAAACGTTCGGAAAGCGAGATTTTTTCTTCCACGACCTCGGCGGGGTGAACCTCGCCGTCCTTGTGCTTGGTGGCCGCGTTCTCGTCGAAGTATTCGGGCATCAGGTGGCGGCGGTTGGACGTGGCATAGATCAGCACGTTGTCCGGCACGGCGGCGAGGGAGCCGTCGAGCACGCTCTTGAGCGCCTTGTAGGCCGGCTCGCCGTCTTCGAAGGACAGATCGTCGGTGAACAGGATGAAGTGTTCCGGGCGGCCTTCGAGCAGGTCGACGATGTCGGGCAGATCGATCAGGTCGTCCTTGTCCACCTCGATGAGGCGCAGGCCGTCGGCGGCGAACTCATTGAGCAGGGCCTTCACCAGCGAGGATTTTCCGGTGCCGCGGGCGCCGGTCAGAAGCACGTTGTTGGCGCGCTTGCCGGCCAGGAACTGGCGGGTGTTGGCAACGATGCGTGCCTTCTTCTCGTCGATGTCCTGCAGGTCGTCGAGGCGGATCTGGTGGGGGCGCAGCACCGGCACCAGGGCCACCGCGTTGTGCTTGCGACGCCAGCGGAAGGCGGTGGAGGCAGCCCAGTCGGGGGCGGCGGCTTCGGCCGGGAGGAGGCGTTCGAGGCGTTCGAGCAGGCGCTCGGCGCGGGCGAGGAGCGGGGTCAGGTCAGTCATGGGGGGAGTCATCCGTATCGTTTTTCTTCGGGCTGCGCAGTGCCAGGCCAAGGATGGCGAGCAGCACGGCGACAAGGCCGAGTTCGAGGCCGATCAGCCACATGGAAGCGTCCTTTGCAGGCACGGGCCGGCGGGCCGGTGGTTATACTCGGGCGGCTAATGATTGCAGGCTGCGAGTGTACCCCATCCATGTTGCCCACTTTTCGTCCCCGGATTCATCCGTCCCGTGTTCCCGTTCTTGCATCGATGCTGCTCCTGGCCGCCTGCGCCACTGCGCCGCGGCCGGTCAGCGAGCCGCCGTGCCCAAACTGCAAACCGGCCGCACCCGCCGTCCCGGCGGCTAGCGCACCCGCTCCAGGCGGAGCCCCGGCGCCGCAGCCCCTGGTGCGTCCCTTGCAGCAGGCTGCCTGGGCCGACCTGCCCGGCTGGGGGGGCGATGCTTCCGACGAGGCGTGGCCGGCTTTTCTCGCCTCGTGCCGGGCGCTGGCCAGGCAGGCCGCATGGCAGCCGGTGTGCGAGGCGGCGCGCGGCGCAGGTGAGCGGCCGGGCGCGGCGGCTGCGCGTGCTTTCTTCGAGTCGCGTTTCACGCCGTGGCGGGTGGTTAACGCCGACGGCAGCCGGGAGGGCCTGGTCACCGGCTATTACGAACCCTTGATCAAGGGCAGCCGGAGCCGTTCGAAGGCTTATCCGTGGCCGGTGCTGGGTGTGCCGGATGATCTGCTCGGCATCGACCTGGGCGATGTTTTTCCCGATCTGAAGGGGCAGCGCCTGCGCGGCCGGCTGGTCGGCAACAAGGTCGTGCCCTATTACTCGCGGGCCGATGTGGCACGGCTGGCGGACAAGTTTGCCGGCAAGATCATTCTTTACGCCGAGGACGCAGTGGAATTGTTCTTCCTGCAGGTGCAGGGCTCGGGCCGGGTGCAGCTGCCCGACGGCAGCGTGGTGCGCCTGGCCTACGCCGACACCAACGGCCATCCCTACCAGTCGATCGGTCGCTGGCTGGCCGACAAGGGTGAGCTGCGGGTCGAGCAGGCGTCGATGGAAGGCATCAAGAGCTGGGCGCGGGCAAATCCCGGTCGCCTCCAGGAAATGCTCAATGCCAACCCGAGCTATGTTTTCTTTCGCGAAGCGCCCAGTTCGGCCGGCGGGCCGGTGGGGGCCCTGGGCCAGCCGCTGACCGAGGGGCGCAGCATGGCGGTGGACCCGCGCAGCATTCCGCTGGGGGCGCCGGTTTTTCTTTCCACCACTCACCCCAACAGTTCCCAGCCGCTGCGCCGCCTGATGCTGGCCCAGGATACCGGCAGCGCAATCAAGGGCGGAGTGCGCGGGGATTTCTTCTGGGGCTTCGGTGCCGAAGCGGGCGCAATGGCCGGCAAGATGCGCCAGAAAGGCGAAATGTGGGTGCTGTGGCCGCGGGATCAATTGCCACGATAGCCTGAAGGCATCCAATCGTAGTTTTGTAATAAGTTTTGCGTAAGTTCATGGTTTGCCTGCACAGGGCCTCGCGCTAGCGTGCGAAGCTGGCGTCATCGCATTTGACGCCAACCGCCCCGCATGACCATGGAGATTATTGTGCCCCTTACCGAACTCGTCCATTACTTCAACAAGCGCAATCGCCTTGCCCGTGGTGCGACTGGCGAGGACGAATTCGGGATCGTTGACGGGCGGGTGCAGGCGCGTTTTCGCGGACGCATGCTGGGTACGCTGTTCCAGCCCGTGGTGGAGCATAGCGGGCAGGTGCTGGGCCACGAGGCCTACCTGCAGGTGCTGGAGGGCGAGGGGCTGGGCTTGCCGGCCCATGCGGTTTTTCTCGACGCTCGCGACGACGAAGAGCTGGTTCATCTTGACCGGGTGGCGCGCACGCTGCATGCGCTCAATTTTCTGTTGGAGCGGGAGCAGCAGGGTGGATGGCTGTCCCTCAACGTTCATCCGCAGTTGATCCGTGCGGTGCGCGATCATCACGGCCATGTCTTCGAGACGGTGCTGTCGCGTTGCGGCTTGACGCCGGAGCGCATCGTGCTCGAGCTGACCGACGACGGTTTCGAGAGCCTGCCGCGGCTGGCAGGGGCGATTGAGGCGTACCGGGAGCGGGGCTACCGCGTGGCTATCGACAACTTCGGCCGCCATTCGTCCGACCTCGAACGCCTCGAGACGCTGGCGCCGGATATCGTCAAGCTCGACCGCAGCCTGATCGGTCACGCCGGTCACCTCAGCCTGGCCAAGCGCGTGATGACGGACATGAGCGAGGAAATTCACGGCCTCGGCCTGACTGTGCTCAGCCAGTGCATCGAAAACCCGCTGCAACTGCAGGTGGCCCGGGATGCCGGGGCTGACTGGTTGCAGGGCAACCAGATCGGCCGCCCGGCCTTGAACTGCCTGCCGGTGATCCGGCCGCGACGTCCGCGCGAGGCGGCCTAAAGCCCGGCCTGCGTTGAAAATAAAATGCCCGCATCGAGCGGGCATTTTTGCAGGGGCGGTCGGTTCGGGTTTATTTACCGGCGGCGGCCTGGTTCATGGCCTGGTCGAGTTGGGCTAGCGGCACGGCGCCGGGCAGGCGATTGCCGTCGGCGGTAAAGATGGTTGGCGTGCCGCTGACCTTCATTTTCTGGCCGAGGGCGACGTTCTTGTCGACGGCGCTGGTGTCGCAGCCGGCCGCGGCGGCCGGCGGCACCTTGCCGGCGGTCATCCAGTCGTTCCAGGCCGCGGCCTTATCCTTGGCGCACCAGATGTTCTTCGACTTTTCGGTCGAATCCGGGCTGAGGATGGGGTAGAGGAAGGTGTAGATGGTGGCGTCCTTCAGGCCCTGCAGATCCTTGGCGAGGCGTTTGCAATAACCGCAGTTGGGATCTTCGAAGCTGGCAATGGCGCGCTTGCCGTTGCCGCGCACCTGCTTGATGGCCTGGTCGAGAGGCAGGGTGGCAAAGTCGATCTTCATCAGCTGGGCCATGCGCGCCTGGGTGACGTTCTTGCGCGTTTTGGCGTCAATCAGGCTGCCGTCGATGATGAAGCTGACCGTGCCGTCGGTGTAGAGCAGTTCGCCCGACTTGAGCACCACTTCGTAAAGCCCGCCGTAGGGGGTTTTCTTGACGCTTTCGACGGCCGGAGCGTTGAGGAAGCCTTCGAGGTTTTTCTTGACCGAGGCTTCATCGGTCGCGTGGGCGACGCCGGCTGCGAGAAAAAGGGTGGCAAGCAGCGAGCGTACGAAGGGGAATTTCATCCGGGATCTCCAGGGTGTGGCGGATTTCAAAAAATCGGGGTTCAGAAGCGGCCGGCTATCGCGTAGCGGACCAGCGCATTACGTAGGACCGGCAGGCGATTGGTGAGGTTCAAGCCAAAGTTGCGCAGGCCCGACAATAGCGGATCGGCGGGCTTGAACAGGCGGTTGAGGCCGTGGGTGGTGTATTGGAGCAGGGCGGTTTCCTCGGCGCGGGCGCGGGCGTAGGCGCGCAGCACCGGCAGTTCGCCCGGATCGCGCCAGGTTGGCAGCGCAGCGAGCTGCCCGGCGAGGGCGCGGGCGTCCTGGTAACCCAGGTTGATGCCGTGGCCGGAGAGCGGATGAATGGCGTGGGCGGCGTCGCCGATGAGGGCGAGACGTGGCTGTACGGCGCTGTCGACGCGCATCAGGCGCAGCGGGAAGGCGGCTGCCGGGGTGACCGGCGTGAGGGCGCCGAGGCGATGTTCGCCGGCTTCGGCAACCTTTGCGCAGAGGGCCTCGGGCGACAGGGCGACGAGTTCGTCGGCCAGCGCATCCGGCGCCGACCAGACCATCGACATGTGCTGCTCGGGCAGCGGCAGGTAGGCGAGCACGCCGTCTTTGCGGAACCACTGGAAAGCGGTGTCGCGGTGGGGTTTTTCGCAGCGAAAGTTGGCGACCACGCCTTTTTCGCCGTAAGGCGTGTTGCGCGCGCCGATGCCGGCGGCCTGGCGTACCCACGAATCGCGACCGTCGGCAGCAACGACGAGCCGTGCCTCGATGCGCCGGCCGTCGCTCAGCGTGAGGTGGGCCGCGCTGTCGTCAATGGCCAGGGCTGCGGGCGAGGCCGGGCAGATCAGGGTGACGTTGTGCTGGCGCTTGATGGTTTCCCAGAGTTCCTGCTGCATCAGGCTGGATTCGACGATCCAGGCCAGTTCGCGCAGGCCGCTGTCGTAGGCCGAGAAATCCAGCCTTCCACCGGCATCGCCATGGATTTCCATGTCGTAGACCGGCGCCATGCGGGCGGTGTCGAGATGCTGCCAGATGCCGATGGCGGACAGGAATTCGACGTTGGCCGGGCTGATGGCGTAGATGCGCGCATCCCAGCCCGCCGGGCGGGACGGGGGGCGGGCTTCGACGACGCCGACCTTGAGATTGCTGCCGCGCAGTGCGGCGGCGAGGGCGGCACCGGCAAGCCCGGCGCCGACAATGAGTACATCGAATTTCATGGGGAATCTCCTGCGCCGGGATTGTGCCGGACGGCGCAGGGGAAGTCACTCGTGGCAGGGCTCGGCTTCAGCGCTGGGGCGGCGGGGGCGGGTAGTAATGGGGTGTGCCGCCGCTTGGGGCCGGTGCCGGCTGGCGGTAGCCGTAGCCGGGCAGCTGGTTGCCCTTGGCGTACATGCACTGCTGGTAGGCGATGTCGTAGCGGCGCTGGGCGTCAGCCCCCGCGTAGCCGGCCTGTGAGCTGCCGCTCGCCGTGCCGGCAACCATGCCGATGGCGGCGCCGGTGGCCGCACCCTGGTTGCCGCCCGCGAGGGCCCCGGCCGCCGCACCGATGGCCGTGCCGACCACCGCGCTGCCGACCATGTTCTGGTTGGCCACCTCTCGCGGCGCGATGCCGATGGATTGATCGGCGTAGTTGCGGCATTGGCGGTCTTCCATCGTGAACAGATCGAGGGGCTTGCCCGGTGCCGGCATCACCGCCACCCGCGGGCCGGTCGGCAGGCTGGCGCAGCCAGTGATGAGGGCCAGCGGAATGATCAGGAGGCAGGCCTTGGTCGGGAGCCTGGCGGGGAGCTTGAAGGGCGTTTTCATGGCTGGCGAACTCCTTCAGGTGCCTGTGCGGCGGAGGGCGGTGTCGGCGCAACGGGGCGCCAGTTTTCCGGACAGCGCTGAACGTAGGGGTAGTAGCGCCGGGCGCTGTCGCAGTAATACCAGTTCTGTCCGCCCGTTGGCGCGGCCTGCGTGCCGCCGGGTGGGGCGGCGGGAACCGTGCGCCAGCCCTCTGCGCAGTTTTGCGCATAGGGGTAATAGGATTGGGTGCTGTCGCAGTAGTACCAGCTTTGCGGAACGGGCGGCAGGTCGGGCATCACGATCGGTTCCGGCTGCACGACCGTCTGCGGGTAGGTGTAGATCGTCGGAGGGTAGAGCAGCAAGGGCGCGCCAATGAACCACCATCCGTTCCAGTGGCTGTTGTAATGGCCGTGGGCCTGCATGCGGGGGTACGGGGCGTAAATCCTTCCGCCTGGTGCCGGAAAGGCGCCGCGCATATGTACACCCCTGTCGGCGCTGGCGGGCATGGGCGCGAGGGTGCCCGCCATGACCAGGGCGGCGAGCAGGGCGTGCCGGGTGAGTCGGGCTTTCATCGCTGCGAACTCCTGTCGGTAGGGTTGTCATTGCAGCACCGCGGGGGCTGCAGGGTAAGGGGGGCGTACCTGCACACGTAAGTGGATGCAACCGGAAGGGCCGTCTGAAAACTTCGCTTACATGTCGGGTTTGTCCTGGCGCAAGGGAGTTTCTGGGCGAAATGAACCGGCAATCGGTAAATAATAGGACTTTCAGGCTTCCTGGATTGTCATGGATGTTCGCAAGCTGGCGATTGCCCTGTGTTTTCTGATCCTGCTGGCGGTCGGAGGCGTGCTCTATTTTCAGATCGAGCGGCCCGTCGATGTGCGCGGGGGCAGTGATCAGGCCATCGCCGAGAGGATCGAGGTGCTCCACGGGCCGGCCTTGAGGGCGATGGGCGTTGCCAGTCTGGGTGTCGCTCCCGGGACCGACGATGTGGTTGTCGTGTTTTCCGATGGGGGAAAGCTCGGACGCAAGGTGGCTGGCCGCCTCCCGGGGCTGGCTGGAGGGGGTGGCTGCGGTCCTCTCGATGTGGGTGTGGCAGTCGGAAAAACCGTAAGCATCTGGGGGGATTCCGATGATCCGGTCTTCCAGTCCCGCCTGGATTGCGTCATCGGGGAAGTGCTGGGCAATGCTGCGAGGCTGCGCGATCCGGATTGAGCGTGGGCGTCCGGGCAGCGAAGCGGCTATACTCCGCGCCGGGAAGTTCGCCAGGCAATCGCGGTGTGTTCGCGCATCGAGGAAAGTCCGGGCCCCATAGGGCAGGATGCCGGCTAACGGCCGGGCGCCATAGCCTTCGGGTCAAAGCGACGGAAAGTGCAACAGAAAGCAAACCGCCGATGGCTCTTCGGAGATCAGGCAAGGGTGAAACGGCGGGGTAAGAGCCCACCGCGGACGTGGTGACACGGACGGCACGGCAAACCCCATCCGGGGCAAGGCCAAATAGGGGGACGTTGACGCTGCTCGCGGAGTCCCCGGGTAGGCTGCTTGAGCGGCGTGGTAACGCGCCGACCAGAGGAATGATTGCCCGGCGGGTTGATCGCAAGATCGGCTCGCTCGACAAAACCCGGCTTATCGGCGAGCTTCCCATTCTCGCCTTTCGCTTCACCTTTCTCTGCCACGCGTAGTTATATCTTTGCCGCAGGTCTGCGGCATTACAGTTGTTTGCATTTCTTTATTGGCAATGAGATTCAGCCAACCGGTTGAAGGTGGGGGCGCTTTAAGCTGCGGCGCGTCATTCCGGGGCTGCCGGTATGGGCAGAACCCGGAATCCAGGGTTTCCCGCGCTCACGTCTGGATTCCGGGTTCCGCTTCGCGGCCCCGGTATGACGAACTGAAGATTCTTGCTAATCAGGTTGCATTTTTCTGCCTTGCGGCACCTTGTCTCCCTCCAAGGCCGGTGCCGGCGGTTCGCAATTCAGTCGCTACTTTTGCAATGCTTTGTATCGGCATTGATTTGTAAGCGGATTTCCTATTTGGCGCGTCCTGTTCCTAAGTGCTTGTGTCCAAAAGAGATTTTTCTTTTGGTCGGCTTGACCCTGCATGCCTTTTACTCTAAAGTGGGATTAAGTGGATGGAAGTGGGAAAAAGTGAGTTTTTCCGGTTCATTCGGGTGAAGAAGTGGGGGAGTCATGTTTCAAGGCGCTGCAGCGCTCAGTCTCGATGCGAAGGGTCGCCTGGCGATACCGGCGCGGCATCGGGACGCGCTCGCCAGGCTCGCCGGAAATCAGTTGATCCTCACGGCCCATCCTCACCGCTGTCTTCTGATCTATACCGCTCCCGCTTGGGAGCCGATCCGCAACAAGGTGCTTGCCGGGTCGAGCCTCGAACAACGCTCCGCCCTGCTCAAGCGTCTTCTCGTCGGCTATGCCCGCGACGAGGAGATGGATTCGGCCGGGCGTGTGCTGATTGCACCGGAATTGCGCGACTTCGCGAAACTTGAAAAGCAGGTGCATTTAGTGGGGCAGGGCGACCATTTCGAACTCTGGTCTGACGAGGGCTGGAAGCAGCAGCAGGAGGCGATCTTTGCCTTGGGTGCCGACCTCATGCCTGCTGGCTGGGAAACCTTGCCGCTGTGAGCGCCGCACTGCACATCACGGTGCTGCTTGAAGAGGCAGTCGAGGCGCTGGCTATCAAGCCTGACGGTGTTTACGTGGACGGAACTTTCGGGCGCGGGGGGCATAGTCGCGCGGTGCTGGCCCGGTTGGGGCCGAACGGAAAACTGATCGCTTTTGATCGCGATCCGGTGGCGGTGGCTGCCGGTGAGGCGCTGAAGGATCCCCGCTTCGAGCTGGTGCATGCGCCGTTCTCGGATTTTGCCGAGGCGCTCGCCGAGCGGGGAATTGAACACGTGGACGGCGTTCTGCTGGATCTGGGGGTTTCATCTCCCCAGCTGGACGAGGCGGAGCGGGGCATGAGCTTTCGTTTCGATGCGCCGCTCGACATGCGAATGGATACAAGCCGCGGGATGACCGCGGCGGAGTGGCTGGCAGATGCGCCAGTCGCCGACATAACCCGGGTGCTGAGGGAATACGGTGAAGAACGGTTTGCTTATGAGATTGCAAAGGCGCTTGTTGCTGCTCGGACAGGGGGGCTTGTTGCAACCACTGGACAGCTTGCCGCGCTCGTGGAAAAAACGGTCTGGACACGCGAGCCGGGTCAGCACCCTGCGACGCGCACCTTCCAGGCTCTACGGATTTTCGTCAATCAAGAGCTTGAGGAACTGTCGCTAGTTCTGCCGCAGGTTGTGGCGGCGCTGGCGGCTGGAGGCCGTCTGGTGGTGATCAGCTTTCACTCCCTTGAGGATCGCATCGTGAAGCGCTTCATGCGCGACGCGTCGCGACCGCCGCAGCTTCCGGCTCGCCTGCCGGTGCGTGCGGCCGACATGCCGAAGCCGAAGCTTGCCCTGGTGGGCAAGGCGGTGCGGCCGTCGGACGAGGAGGTGTCGGCCAATCCGCGTTCGCGAAGTGCGGTGATGCGCGTTGCCGAGCGGCTGGATACCTGAGATGCAGCAAATCCCTTGTTTCTTTCGTTCGCTGATCACCGCGAGGGCCGGGGCTCCCTTTGGGGCTGCCGGGCAGGAGGCCTTTGTATGGCGCGCCTGACCGGATTCCTCGTGATGCTCGTCGTGGCGAGCAGCCTGGGCGTGGTGGCTTCCCAGCACCAGGCCCGCAAGCTGTATGCGGCTGTCGAACGGGAGCAGCAGCGTTCGCTGCAACTGGAAGTCGAGTGGGGCCAGCTGCAGCTGGAGCAGAGCACCTGGGCAGCCCACGCCCGCATCGAAAAACTCGCTCGCGAAAAACTCGCGATGCGCCCACCTCTGCCGGGGCAGGTCATCGCCATTGAGGAGCGGCCATGAAGAAGGCCAAGAAGGGCGTCACCTTCAATCACAATCCCCTGCTACGTTCGGAGCTGCCGGCCTGGCGGCCCCGCTTCGTGCTGCTGTGCCTGCTTGGCGGCTCTGCCGCGCTGATCGGCCGTGCGGCCTACCTGCAGGGCGTGAACGATCAGTTTCTGCAGGCCAAGGGCGAGTCGCGTTATGCGCGCGTCCTTGATATGCCCGCCACCCGCGGCAAGATCACGGATCGCCAGGGCGATGTGCTGGCGGTGTCCTCGCCGGTCAAGTCGATCTGGGCGATTCCCGAGGATGCCCGCCTGAACCCGTCGCAGACCCGCCAGCTCGCCGGTCTGCTCGAGGTGCCGGTGCAGGATCTCAACCAGAAGCTGGGCGTCGACAAGGATTTCGTTTACCTCAAGCGCCAGGTTTCGCCCGAGCTGGCCGATCGGATCGCCGCGCTCAAGCTGCCGGGTATTCACGATCAGCGGGAGTACCGCCGTTTTTACCCGGGCGGCGACGTGATGGCGCACGTGCTGGGTTTCACCGGCGTCGATGACAAGGGCCAGGAAGGCATTGAACTGGCCTTCGAGGCGGCTCTGGCCGGCAAGCCGGGGTCGCGCCGGGTGGTCAAGGACCGCCGCGGCAACGTCGTCGAGGATGTCCAGTCGATCCGTCCGCCGCAGGATGGCCGGGAAGTCGCCCTGTCCATCGACAACAAGATCCAGTACCTCGCCCACGCCGCGCTCAAGCAGGCCATGACTGACCACAAGGCCAAGGCCGGTGGTGTGGTGGTGATCGATGCGAAGACCGGAGAGATCCTCGCTCTGGCCAATGCGCCCACCTACAACCCGAACAACCGGGTCAAGCTCACCGGCGAGCAGCTGCGCAACCGCGCGCTCACCGACACCTACGAGCCCGGTTCGACGATGAAGCCCTTTACCGCCGCACTGGCGCTCGATAAAGGCAAGGTCACGGCCAACACGATCATCAACTGCGCGCCGGGGCGCATGACGATCGGCTCGGCGACGATTTCCGACGCTCACCCCCACGGCGCCCTGACGGTCGCCCAGGTGATCCAGAAGTCCTCCAACATCGGCGCCGCCAAGATGGCCCTGGGTTTTCCGCCGGAAGTCATGTGGAAGATGTTCGATGACCTCGGTTTTGGCTCGACGCTCAAGCTCGGCTTTCCCGGTGAGGTCGGCGGTCGCCTGCGTCCGGCCAAGAGCTGGCGTCCGATCGAACAGGCCACCATGTCCTACGGCCACGGTCTGTCGGTCAACCTGATGCAGATGGCCAATGCCTACCAGGTGTTTGCCCGCGACGGCGACATCGTGCCCCTGTCCCTGTCCCGCGTGGATACGCCACCAGTGCACGGCACGCGGGTCTTCTCACCGCAAACCTCGCGGGAGGTGCGTCAGATGCTCGAAATGGTCGTCCAGCCGGGCGGCACCGCCCAGCAGGCCAACGTGCCTGGCTACCGGGTCGGCGGCAAGACCGGTACCGCGATGAAGCTCGTCGGCGGGCGCTACGCCAACCGCTATGTGGCGTCCTTCGTCGGCATCGCACCGATTTCCGATCCGCGCCTGATCGTGGCCGTGATGATCGACGAACCCACCAACGGCAAGCACTACGGCGGCGACGTGGCTGCGCCGATCTTCGCCCAGGTTACCGGCGGTGCGCTGCGTACCCTCGGCGTTGCGCCGGACGCGCCGCTCAAGCCGCTGCAGGTGGCACGCCAGGGGGCGGCTGCCCCCGTCGTCGTCCGGGAGGCCATGTGAGCGTGAATCCGCAACAGGCCGCCCAGAAAATCCTCACCGGGCTGGCTGCCGCAGGCGTCGCAGTCGGCCGGCTGTGTGTCGACTCGCGCCAGGTGCGTGCCGGCGATGTCTTCCTTGCGTGCCCAGGGCACCGGGTGGATGGTCGCCGCTTCATCGCCGATGCCGTGCAGGCCGGCGCAGCCGCCGTCCTGTGGGAGCAGCACGGTCATGTCTGGGACGCCAGCCTTCAGGTGGTCAATCTGCCTGTCAATGGTCTCGCGTCGCTTTCCGGCTATCTGGCCCACGAGGTTCATGGTCATCCGTCCGAGTCCATGTGGCTGATCGGCGTGACCGGCACCAACGGCAAAACCTCCGTCACCCAGTGGCTGTCCCGCGCATTCACGGCCCTCGGACGCAAGTGTGGTGTGATCGGCACGCTCGGCATCGGTTTTCCCGGCGCTCTGGCCGAAAGCATCAACACCACGCCTGACAGCCTGACCCTGCACCGCACCCTGGCCGGTTTTCGCGATGCCGGTGCCGACGTGGCGGCGATGGAAGTGTCGTCCATCGGCCTCGACCAGGAGCGCCTGAACGGCCTCTGTTTTGATGTGGCCGTGCATACCAACCTGACCCGCGATCACCTCGATTACCACGGCAGCATGGAAAGCTACGGTGCCGCCAAGGCCCGGTTGTTCGACATGCCGGGGCTCAAGGCGGTGGTGCTCAATCTCGATGACCGCTTTGGCGTGGAACAGGCCCGGCGCCTGGCCGGCAAGGGCATGCAGGTGATCGGATACACGCTTGTCCCAACCAATGCCGACGTGGCACGGGTCAACCGGGTCATCGTCGCCGACCGGCTGACGACAACGGCGGGGGGGCTGCGCTTCACCGCCCGATGTGGCAGCGAATCGGCTGACCTGTGTCCCAACGTCGTCGGGCAATTCAACGTTTCCAACCTTCTGGCCGTGATCGGCACGCTGATGGCGTCGGGGTTTTCGCTCGAGGATGCCGCCACGGTGGCCGAGGATCTGACCCCGCCCCTCGGGCGCATGCAAACCCTGGGTGGCGTCGGCGATCCGCTGGTGGTGGTCGACTACGCCCATTCGCCGGATGCGCTCGAACAGGTGCTGGCGGCCGTGCGGCCCACGGTCAAGGCCCGTAACGGCCGCCTTGTCTGTGTCTTCGGCTGCGGCGGCGAGCGTGATCCGGGCAAGCGTCCGCTGATGGGGGAAGTGGCTAGCCGCCTCGCCGATCAGGTCGTGCTGACCTGTGACAACCCCCGCAACGAGGATCCGCAGGCCATCCTGCGTGACATCGCGGCTGGCGCCGGCGAAAGCGTTGCAACCATCCCCGACAGGGCCGAAGCGATTCGACACGCGATCCTCGAAGCTGCCGCCGACGACGTGATCGTCATCGCCGGCAAGGGCCACGAGCCCTACCAGGAAATCAACGGCGTACGCCATCCCTTTTCTGACGTGGAACAAACCCGCGCCGCCCTTGAAGCCTGGAACAACGCCCAGGGAGCCCTGTCATGATGGATCTTCAGGAAGCCGCGCTGGCAACCGACGGCACCGCGGTGGACGGCAATGTGTTCTTCCAGTCGGTCAGTACCGACTCCCGGGCCATCCAGTCCGGTCAGCTTTTTGTCGCCCTGCGCGGCGACCGCTTCGACGGCCATGAGTTCGTCACGGCCCTGGCTGCGCAAGGCGCCGTTGCAGCGATGGTCGATCGTGCCTGGGCCGCGACCAACCCGGTTCCGTTGCCCCTGCTGGTCGTCGAAGACACCCGCCTGGGCCTCGGCCAACTCGCAGCAGGCTGGCGTTCGCGCTTCGAGCTGCCGCTGATCGGCATTACCGGCAGCAACGGCAAAACAACCGTCAAGGAAATGTGCGCCGTCATCCTGCGCGCCCAGGCCCGCATCGACGGCTTCGATCCCGACCTTGCCGTGCTGGCCACCAAGGGCAACCTGAACAACGACATCGGCCTGCCGCTGATGCTGCTGCGCCTGTCCGGCAACCACCGCGCGGCCGTCATCGAGATGGGCATGAACCGCCCCGGTGAAATCGGCTATCTCACCCAGCTGGCACGGCCCACTGTGGCGCTGGTGACCAATGCCCAGCGCGCCCACCTTCAGGGCATGGGCAGCGTGAACGAAGTGGCGCGCGAAAAAGGCGCCATTTACGACGGTCTGGCTGCGGACGGCATGGCCGTGATCAACGCCGACGATGCGTTTGCCGGCTACTGGAAAGCCATCAACGCCGGCCGCCGCACGCTTACGTTTGGTTTGTCGGCCGGGGCCGATGTCACTGCCCAATGCACGATCAACGGCTTTGCCAGCGACGTGGCGCTCACGTCGCCGCAGGGCGACACGAATTTCCGTTTGCAGGTGCCGGGTCAGCACAATGTGCGCAACGCACTGGCGGCCGCGGCGGCCTGTCTGGCCGCGGGCATCTCCTTGGCCGCGGTGGCTGAAGGGCTGGGCGGCTATACCGGCACGGCCGGCCGCCTGCACCTGCGCAAGGGCGCCGGCGGTGCGGTGCTCATCGACGACAGCTACAACGCCAACCCTGACTCGATGCGCGCCGGCATTGCGGTGCTGGCGGCCACACCCGGCCGCAAGATCCTCGTGATCGGTGACATGGGGGAGATCGGCGAGCAGAGTTTCCAGTACCACGACGAGATCGGCGGCTACGCGAAGAGCGAGGGCGTCGATTTCCTGTTCGGGCTGGGCGAAATGAGCGAGGTTGCCGCGCGCAACTTCGGCGAAGGGGGTTACCACTTCACCCGGCTCGACGATCTCGTCGCGGCGGTGAAGGCGGAACTGAACGAAAACACGGTGGTGCTCGTCAAGGGCTCGCGTTTCATGAAGATGGAACGGGTCGTCGACGCCCTCGCGGAGAAGGTTTGATGAGTTTTTGTAGTGCAGGAATGAGTGCAGTTTCTTCCGTAACGATTCGGGAGCGACGTCATGCTGCTTGAACTGGCCCTGTGGCTCGGCAAGGATGCGCGTTTCTTCAACGTGTTCGGTTACATCACGCTGCGCACCATGCTGGCGGCGGGTACGGCGCTCGTCCTTTCGCTGGTTTTCGGGCCCCTCGTGATCCGCTGGCTGGCCGCCAAGAAAATCGGCCAGGCCGTGCGCGACGACGGCCCCAAGTCCCACCTCACCAAGGCCGGCACCCCGACCATGGGCGGCGTGCTGATCCTCATCTCGATTTCCGTCACCACCCTGCTGTGGGGCGACTTGCGCAACAAGTACGTGTGGGTGGTGCTCTTTGTCACCCTCGGTTTTGGTGTGGTCGGCTGGGTCGATGACTGGAAAAAAGTGGTGTACCGCGACCCGAAGGGGCTGGCGAGCCGCTGGAAGTATTTCTGGACCTCGGCGATTGCCCTTGCCGCGGCAAGTTTCCTCGGGCTCACGGCCACGCTGCCGGCCCAGCTTGAACTGATCGTGCCCTTCTTCAAGGCGGTGAGCTATCCGCTGGGCGTGATCGGTTTCATCATCCTGAGCTACTTCGTCATCAACGGCACCAGCCACTCGGTGAACCTCACCGACGGCCTCGATGGCCTGGCGATCATGCCGACCGTGATGGTCAGCGCAGCGCTGGCGATTTTTGCCTACGTAGCCGGCCACATGGGTTTTTCCAAGTATCTGGGTGTGCCCTACATCCCGGGTGCCGGCGAAATGGCGGTGATCTGCGGCGCGATCGCCGGTGCGGGGCTTGGTTTCCTGTGGTTCAACGCCTATCCGGCGGAAGTCTTCATGGGCGACGTGGGGGCGCTGGCCCTCGGGGCGGCGATGGGCACCATCGCGGTGATCGTCCGCCAGGAAATCGTCCTTTTCATCATGGGCGGCCTCTTCGTGGCCGAAGCCCTGTCGGTGATGGTGCAGGTGCTGTACTTCAAATACACCGGCGGCAAACGGATCTTCCGCATGGCGCCGCTGCATCACCACTACGAACTCGGTGGCTGGAAGGAAACCCAGGTGGTGGTGCGTTTCTGGATCATCACCATCATGCTCGTGCTGTTCGGGCTGTCCACACTCAAGCTGCGGTAAGCGATGATGGCCCGCACCGATCTCACCCTCGTTCTCGGCCTTGGCGAATCCGGCCTGGCGATGGCCCGCTGGCTGGCCCGCCAGGGTGTGGCCCTGCGGGTGGCGGATTCCCGCGACACACCGCCGGGCGTCGATCGCCTGCGTGCCGAAGTGCCTGGCGTCGAGATCGTCACCGGCCCTTTCACGGATTCACTGCTCGATGGCGTCGGGCGCATTGCCATCAGTCCCGGCATCGATCCCCGCCAGCCGCTGGTCCAGGCCGCGAAAGCCCGGGGCGTCCCGGTTGTCGGCGAGATGGATCTGCTGGCCGATGCGCTGCGTGAGCAGGGCGCCGGCGAGCGCTCCCGGATCATTGCCATCACCGGCACCAACGGCAAGACCACCACCACCACGCTGGCCGGCGAGATGGTTCGCGCCACGGGGCTGGATGGTGTCGTGGCCGGCAACATCAGCCCGGCTGCGCTGGACGTGCTGATGGCCCGCCTCGACGCGAAAGAGGCGCTGCCGCAGGTGTGGGTGCTGGAACTGTCCAGTTTTCAGCTCGAAACCCGGCCGGCGCTGGAGGCGGTTTCCGCCACGGTACTCAACGTTACCGACGACCACCTCGACCGCTACACCGGTCTCGACGATTACGCCGCCACCAAGGCCGCCGTTTTTCAGGGCTCCGGCGTGCAGGTACTGAACCGCGAAGATGCCCGCGTGATGGCTATGGCGCTGCCGGGCCGGCGCGTGTTCACCTTCGGTGTCGATGCGCCGGCCTGCTCCGATGATTTCGGTGTGGTGCATGCCGACGACGGCGAATGGCTGGCCCGCGGAAACGAAAAACTGCTGCGCCGCGCCGACATGCTGCTGGCCGGCAGCCACAACGTCGCCAATGCGCTGGCTGCGCTGGCCCTGTGCGAGGCGGCCGGGCTGCCCCGCGCGCCGCTCGTGGCTGCGCTCAAGGCCTTTCGCGGCCTGCCGCACCGGGTCGAGAAAGTCGCCGAACGCACGGATGGCGTGATTTATTACGACGACTCCAAGGGCACCAACGTGGGTGCCACCGTGGCCGCCCTCGAAGGGCTGCGCCGTAAGGTCGTGCTGATCGCCGGCGGCGATGGCAAGGGCCAGGATTTCTCGCCGTTGAAGGATGCCTTCGCCCGCTACGCCCGCGCCGTGGTGTTGATCGGCCGCGACGCCGAGGCCATCGAAGCCGCCGTGGCCGGTTGCGGTGTGGCGCTGGTGCGTGCCGCCGACATGGACGCGGCAGTGCTGGAGGCCAATGCCCGTGCCCAAGCCGGCGACGTGGTGTTGCTGTCACCCGCCTGTGCCAGTCTCGACATGTTCCGCAACTACGCTCACCGCGCCCAGGTCTTCATTGACGCCGTGCAGCGCTTGCCTTCCGTCAGCCGCGTATGAAACTCGTTGCCAGCCTGTCCGGCTTCTTCGCCCGCCACACCGGTGACAGCACTGCGCCGGAGACGAGCCGCGCGGTAAATCGCCTGATGCAGCCCCTCGGCCAGCCGCGCGAGCTTGACCCCTGGCTGATCTGGTCCGCCGCGGCGCTGCTGCTGCTCGGGCTGGTCATGGTCTTCTCGGCCTCCATCGCCACCGCCGAAGGCAGCCGCATGTTCGGCCACCAGCCGGCCTATTTCCTGATGCGCCACGCGGTCTTCCTCGCCATCGGCGTGATCGCCGGGGTGGTGGCCTTTCAGCTCCCGATGCGGGCCTGGCAGGAGATGGCGCCGTGGCTGTTCATCGGCGGGGTCGTCCTGCTCCTGATCGTGCTGATTCCCGGCATCGGGCGTGACGTGAACGGCGCTCGCCGCTGGCTGCCGCTCGGCGTCGTCAACCTCCAGCCTTCCGAGCTGATGAAGCTTTTTGCCGCGCTCTACGCCGCGGATTACACCGCCCGCAAGCTGCCGCTGATGGGCAGCTTCAAGCAGGGCTTCGCGCCGATGGCCGCGGTGATCCTGTTTGTCGGCTTCCTGCTACTGAAAGAGCCTGACTTCGGCGCCTTCGTGGTGATCACCGCGATTGCCTTCGGTGTGCTCTTTCTGGGCGGCATCAATGTGCGCCTTTTCGTGCTGCTCGCCATCGTGGCGACGATCGGCTTCGTGCTGCTGATCACCTTCTCCGAATACCGTCGCCAGCGCATCCTCGGCTTCATGGACCCGTGGCAGGACGCCTACGGAAAGGGCTATCAGCTCTCGCACGCGCTGATCGCGTTCGGCCGTGGCGAATGGTTTGGCGTTGGCCTTGGCGGAAGCATCGAGAAGCTTTTCTACCTGCCCGAGGCCCATACCGACTTCCTGCTCGCGGTGATTGCCGAGGAGCTCGGCTTTGCCGGCGTGGTGACCGTGGTCGTGCTGTTCGGAATCCTGATCCAGCGTGCCTTTGCCATCGGCAAGCAGGCCGTGACGCTGGAGCGCAACTATGCCGCACTGGTGGCCCAGGGAATCGGCATCTGGCTGGGTGTTCAGTCGTTCATCAACATGGGCGTCAATATGGGCCTGCTGCCCACCAAGGGCCTGACGCTGCCGCTGATGAGTTTTGGTGGTTCGGGAATTCTCGCCAACTGCGTCGCGCTCGCCATTCTTCTGCGGATCGACTGGGAAAACAGACAGATCATGCGGGGGGGTAATGCCTGATGCCTACCCTGATGGTCATGGCCGGCGGTACTGGCGGCCATATCTATCCCGGCCTCGCGGTTGCCGACGCCCTGCGGGATCGCGGCTGGCGGGTGGTGTGGATGGGTAATCCGGACGGGATGGAAGCCCGCATCGTGCCGGCCAACGGCTACGAAGTCGCCTGGGTGCGCTTCACTGCCCTGCGCGGCAAGGGCGTGCTGCGCAAGCTGTTGCTGCCCTTCAACCTGCTGCGCGGCTTTGCCCAGGCCCTGGGGCAGATCCGCCGTGTCAAACCGGACGTGGTGCTCGGCATGGGAGGCTATGTCACATTCCCAGGTGGCATGATGGCGGCCCTGCTCGGCCGGCCGGTGGTCGTGCATGAACAGAATTCCGTCGCCGGGCTAGCCAACCGTGTGCTGGCCGGCGTTGCCGACAAGGTCGTCACGGGTTTCCCCGATGTTCTGAAAAAAGGCGAGTGGATAGGCAACCCGGTGCGTGCCGACATTACCGCCGTGGCGCCGCCGGCCCAGCGTTTTGCCGGCCGCAGTGGCCCGCTCAAGGTGCTGGTGGTGGGTGGCAGCCTTGGCGCCGCCGCCCTCAACGACGCCCTGCCCAAGGCGCTGGCGCTGCTGGCGCCGGCTGATCGTCCGCAGGTCACGCACCAGGCCGGCACCCGCCAGATCGACGCCCTGAAAGCCGCTTACAAGGCCGCCGGCGTCGAAGGCGAACTCCTGCCCTTCATCGACGACATGGCCGCGCGCTATGCCAGTGCCGATCTGGTCATCTGCCGCGCCGGCGCCCTCACCGTGGCCGAGCTTGCCGCCGTGGGCGTGGCCAGCGTGCTGGTGCCTTTTCCCCATGCGGTCGACGATCACCAGACCGGCAACGCCCGATTTCTCGCCGATGCCGGCGGGGCGGTGCTGTTGCCACAAACCGAACTCACGCCGCAGCGCCTTGCCACGCTGCTGCAGGAAATGAATCGCGAGCGCCTGCTGGCCATGGCGACCAAGGCCCGGGGCTGCGCCAGGCCGGATGCCACGGCCCGCGTCGCCGACGTCTGCGCCGGCCTCGCCGCTTAAAGGAAACGACGTGAAACACAAAGTCAAAAGCATCCACTTCGTCGGCATCGGCGGCGTCGGCATGAGCGGCATCGCCGAGGTGCTGCTGAATCTCGGCTACGAGGTCAGTGGTTCCGATCTCGGCGACAACGTTGCTACCCGCCGCCTGAAGGCGCTGGGCGCCCGCGTGGTCCAGGGCCATGCCGCCGAAAACGTGCTGGAAGCCGACGCCGTGGTGACCTCCACCGCCGTCAAGGGCGACAACCCGGAAGTCGTCGCGGCTCGCGCCCGTCATATCCCGGTGGTGCCGCGCGCCCAGATGCTGGCCGAACTGATGCGGCTCAAGCAGGGCATCGCCATCGCCGGCACCCACGGCAAAACCACCACCACCTCCCTGGTGGCAAGCATCCTGGCCGAAGGCGGGCTGGACCCGACCTTCGTCATCGGCGGCAAGCTCAACGCCGCCGGCGCCAATGCGCGCCTCGGCACGGGGGATTTCCTGGTGGCCGAGGCCGACGAGTCCGACGCCTCCTTCCTGCTGCTTACGCCAGTGCTGTCGGTCGTCACCAATATCGACGCCGACCACATGGAAACCTACGGCCACGATTTCGCGAAGCTCAAGCAGTCCTTCGTCGATTTCCTCCAGCACCTGCCGTTCTACGGCGTGGCGGTGCTGTGCGACGACGACAAGCACGTGCGCTCGATCATGCCGCTGGTCTCAAAGCAGATCGTCCGCTACGGATTCTCCGAATCCGCCAACGTGCGCGCCGAAAACATCCACGCCGAAGAGGGCCGGATGGTGTTCGACGTGGTGCGCGTGAATGGCACGACGAGCCGCCTGTCCATCGTGCTCAACCTGCCGGGCCGCCACAACGTGCTCAACGCGCTGGCGGCGATTGCCGTGGCGACCGAAGTGGGTGTTTCCGATGAAGCCATCGTCAAGGCCCTGGCCGAATTCAAGGGCGTGGGCCGGCGCTTCCAGCGCTATGGCGAGGTGGCCCTGCCGAATGGCGGTACGGCCACGATCGTCGATGACTACGGCCATCACCCCGTTGAAATGGCCGCAACCATCGCCGCGGCCCGCGGGGCCTTTCCCGACAAGCGTCTGGTGCTGGCCTTCCAGCCGCACCGCTACACGCGCACGCGGGATTGTTTCGAGGATTTCGTGAAGGTTCTGTCCACCGTCGATGGGCTCTTGCTCGGCGAGGTGTATGCCGCCGGCGAGGCGCCCATCGTGGCCGCCGACGGGCGTTCGCTGGCGCGGGCCTTGCGCGTGGCGGGCAAGATCGAGCCGGTATTCGTCGAGAACATCGAAGACATGCCGGGGGCGATTCTGTCCGCGGCGCAGGATGGCGACGTGGTGATCACCATGGGTGCCGGCAGTATCGGCGGTGTGCCGGGCAAATTGGTGAGTGGCGAGGTTCAAGGTGGCAACTGAAGTGAGCGGTCGATTCGGAAAAGTGGCGGTGCTGCTGGGCGGCACCTCCGCCGAGCGCGAGATTTCCCTGATGTCGGGCGGTGCGGTGCTGGCTGCCCTGCAGGGCGCCGGCGTGGATGCCCACGCCTTCGATCCCGCCGAGCGGGATCTGCACATCCTGAAAGAGGAAGGTTTTGACCGCGCGTTCATCGCGCTGCACGGCCGTGGCGGCGAGGACGGCACGGTGCAGGGCGCGCTTGAGCTGATGGGCATTCCCTACACCGGCAGCGGCGTGATGGCCTCCGCCATCGCCATGGACAAATGGCGTACCAAGCTGGTCTGGATGGCCTCCGGCCTGCCGACACCGCGCTTCGCGATCCTTGACGAGCACACCGACTGGGACGCCGTGGCCGCCGATTTGGGCCTGCCGATCTTCGTAAAGCCGGTGCATGAGGGCTCCAGCATGGGGGCCACCAAGGTGACCGAGGCCCACCAGCTGAAGGGCGCTTGGGAGCTGGCGTCCAGATTCGATTCGCTGGTGCTGGCCGAAGAGTTCGTCACCGGCCAGGAACTCACCGCGCCCTTCCTGGGCGAGCGGGCCTTGCCGCTGGTGCGCATCGTTGCTCCGGGTGGCAACTACGACTACCAGAACAAGTACTTCACCGACGACACCCAGTATTACTGCCCGAGCGGCCTGCCGGAGGCCCTCGAAAAGGACATCCAGGCCGCCATCGTGCGCTGCGCGAAGGTGCTGGGGTGCCGCGGCTGGGGTCGCGCCGACCTGATCCTGAAGGACGACGGCAGCTTCACCCTGCTTGAAATCAACACCGCTCCGGGCATGACCAACCACTCGCTGGTGCCCATGTCGGCCCGGGTTTCGGGGCTGTCCTTCGAAGCCCTGTGCCTGGAAATTCTTGCCGGAGCGCGCCTTGGCTGACGAACGCACCGCTTCCAACGTACCGCTCGAGGCCGGCGCCAAGCCTGCCCAGGGCAAGCGTGCGCGGGCTGTGCGCCGGGCTGCGGTGCGCGAAGGAAGTGGCAACGGGCTGTGGGATCGTCCCCAGCTCCTCAATCTCATTGCCGACACCCTGATGGTGGT
The DNA here is from genome assembly GCA_016720685.1 of Zoogloea sp. Taxonomy (GTDB): domain Bacteria; phylum Pseudomonadota; class Gammaproteobacteria; order Burkholderiales; family Rhodocyclaceae; genus Zoogloea. The sequence continues at coordinate 7,469 of JADKKC010000042.1, read as the reverse complement.
CGGTGCCGCCGGCCTCGGCTATGCCGCGGTGGCCGCCTTGTCCCGCCTGCCGGTCTATCCGCTGCGCGAAGTAGTGGTCACCACGCCGCTGGCCCAGGTCACCACCGCCCAGCTTGAGTACGCGGCACGCTCCTCGCTGCGTGGAAATTTCTTTACCGTGGATCTGGACGACGTGCGTGGAGCCTTCGAGAAGCTGCCCTGGGTGCGTCGCGCCGACGTGCGCCGGCGCTGGCCGGGCGGCATCGAGGTGCGCCTCGAGGAGCACGTTGCTTCGGCCTACTGGCGTGTCGGTGAAACCGGCGACATGCGCCTGGTTAACCGCTACGGCGAAGTCTTCAGTGCTGCCAGCAACGCAAAAATGCCGGTCTTCAGCGGGCCGGAAGGCTCGTCCGGCGTGTTGCTGGCCAAGTTCGACGAGTTCTCCGGCAAGCTCGGCCCGCTCGGCAAGCAGCTGGTCGGCGTGTCCCTGTCGGCGCGCGAGGCCTGGCAACTCAAAATGGAAGACGGCCTGACCATCGAGTTGGGCCATGACCAGGGCAAGGCGCCCATTGACGAGCGCCTGGCGCGCTTCGTGGGGTATTACCCGAAAGCCAGGGCGCAACTGAACATGAACGTGGCGGTGGTCGATCTCCGCTACCCCAGTGGTTTTGCCCTCCGGCCGATTCAAGTTGAGCCGTCGGGCAAGCAAGAGAGCAAAAAAGGGAAGTGATGAGTAAAGAATACAAGGAACTGATCGTCGGCCTCGACATCGGCACCTCCAAGATCACCTGCGTGGTGGCCGAGCTCAAGCCCGACGGCCGCATGCTCGTCGTGGGGCTCGGTTCGCAGCCTTCGTCGGGCCTCAAAAAAGGCGTGGTGGTCAACATCGAAGCCACTGTCGATGCCATTTCCCGGGTCATCCAGGAAGTGGAGCTGATGGCCGAATGCAAGATTCGTGATGTTTACACCGGCATCGCCGGCAGCCACATCCGCAGCTTCAATTCCAACGGCATGGTGGCGATCAAGGACAAGGAAGTCTCGCCGATGGATGTCGAGCGGGTCATCGAAACCGCCCGTGCGATGCCCTTGCCGGCCGATCAGCAGATCCTGCACATCCTCACCCAGGAATTCGTCATCGACGGACAGGACGGCGTGCGTGAGCCGATCGGCATGAGCGGCGTGCGTCTCGAGGTCAAGGTGCACATCGTTACCGGCGCCGTTTCGGCCGCCCAGAACATCGTCAAGTGCGTGCGCCGCTGCGGCCTCGAAGTGCTCGACCTGGTCCTGCAGCCGCTGGCGTCCAGCTACGCCACCCTTTCCGAGGACGAGAAGGAGCTGGGCGTCTGTCTCGTCGATATCGGCGGCGGCACCACCGACCTCGCGGTGTTCACCCAGGGCGCGATCCGCCACACCGCGGTGATTCCAATTGCGGGTGACCAGGTGACCAACGACATCGCCGTGGCCCTGCGCACGCCGACCGCCGATGCCGAGGAGATCAAGATCCGTCACGGTGTGGCCATGCACACCCTGGCCGACGCCTCCGAAATGATCGAAGTGCCCGGTGTGGGCGATCGCCCGCCGCGCAAGTTGTCCCGCCAGGCTCTGGCCGATGTGATCGAGCCGCGTGTCTGCGAACTCTACGAGCTGGTCCAGGCCGAACTGCGCCGCAGCGGCTACGAGGAGCTGTTGTCTTCCGGCATCGTGCTGTCGGGCGGCGCCGCGGTCATGCAGGGCATGGTGGAGCTGGGCGAAGAGGTTTTCCACATGCCGGTGCGCATCGGCTATCCGCGCTACGACGGCGCGCTGGCCGACGTGGTCTGCGAGCCGCGTTACGCCAACGCAATGGGTCTTGTGATGGAAGGCGCGGCCCAGAAACGGCGCGGCCTGCAGGCCCGCCAGACGCGCAATGTAGGGCAGGTTTTTTCAAGAGTGCGCTCTTGGTTCGAACGTAATTTTTAAAGGTGGACGAGATCCGCTCTGCGGATTGAATTCAAATGAATAGCGATGTGTGACACCCCTTATTTAGTTGTAAAATTTGCGGTTCCCACTAAATAAGCAATCGGTCGCTCATCGGCAATGTCAGTGCAGTTTCTCTTGGAGGCGAGGTAAATGTTTGAAATTGTTGAAAAGGCATCCGGCGGCACCAATATCAAGGTGATCGGTGTCGGTGGTGCAGGCGGCAACGCCGTCGACCACATGATCCGCGAAGGCGTGCAGGGGGTGGATTTCATCACTGCCAACACGGACGCCCAGGCACTTTCCCGCTGCCTGTCGCCGGCCAAGGTACAGCTTGGCAAGACCGGCCTTGGCGCAGGCTCCAAGCCCGAAGCCGGGCGTGCTGCGGCGCAGGAATCCCGTGACGCCATTGCGGCAGCCCTGGAAGGCGCCCACATGTGCTTCATCACCGCTGGCATGGGCGGTGGCACGGGAACCGGTGCGGCCCCGGTCGTGGCCGAGATCGCCAAGGAAATGGGCATCCTGACCGTTGCCGTGGTCACCAAGCCCTTCGACTTCGAGAACCGCATCCGCGTCGCCGAAAGCGGCGTTGAAGAGCTCTCCAAGCAGGTCGACTCCCTGATCGTGGTGCTCAACGACAAGCTGCTCGAAGTGTACGGCGATGATGCCGGCTTCGAGGACTGCTTCCGTTCGGCCGACAACGTGCTGACCAGCGCTGTGGGCGGCATTGCCGAAATCATCAATGTTCCCGGCCTCGTTAACGTGGACTTCCAGGACGTGCGCACCGCGATGGCCGAAATGGGCCGCGCGATGATGGGTTCCGCCCAGGCGTCCGGCCTCGATCGTGCCCGCATTGCCGCCGAACAGGCTGCCGTGTCGCCGCTGCTCGAAGGTACCGAGCTGTCCGGCGCCCGCTGCGTGCTGGTCAACATCACTGCCAGCCGCTCGCTGAAAATGGCCGAAGTGCGCGATGCCGTGAAGACGGTGCAGGCCTTTGCCGCCAAGGAAGCCTTCGTCAAGTACGGCACTGTTTTCGACGAGAACATGGAAGACCGCATCCGCGTGACAGTCGTGGCCACCGGCCTCGGCGCAGTGCGTGCTGCCGCCATGCCCCGCAAGATGGAAGTGATCCGCACGGGTACCGACAATATCGGCATGGAAGTGGACTACACCAATACCGACATGCCCGCAGGTTCATCGCGGCGCACCGCGCACCACCGTCGAAGCCATGAGCGCCAACGGCATGTCCACGCTGGATATCCCGGCCTTCCTGCGCAAGCAGGCGGACTGACCGCTCCGGGCCGCTTCGGTGGCTCGCAGGAACGCGCAGCGGGAGGTTGCCTCCGTCCGCTGCGCGTTTTGTTTTGCAGGGCGACACGGCCTGTTCGGGGAGGTTGCTTGTTGCAGTGCAGCAAGTGGCCTGTGTTAAAATTTCATGAATTGAATGCGGATTCCCGATCATGCTCAAGCAGCGCACCCTGAAAACGGTTGTTACCGCCACTGGTGTCGGTCTTCACAGCGGCAACAAGGTCACGCTGACCCTGCGTCCCGCCGCGCCCGATACGGGAATCGTCTTCCATCGCGTGGATCTCGAGCCGGTCGTCGACCTGCCGGCGGATCCTTACGCGGTCTGTGACACCCGGATGTGCTCGGGGCTGCAGCGGGGCGAGGCGAAGGTCAATACCGTCGAACACCTGATGTCGGCCCTTGCCGGGCTGGGCATCGATAACGCCCACATCGACGTCGATGCGGCCGAGATTCCCATTCTCGACGGCAGCGCCGGCCCCTTTGTGTTCCTGATCCAGTCCGCGGGCATTGAAGAGCAAAAGACACCCAAGCGTTTCCTGCGCGTGCTCAAGCCCGTCGAGTACGTCGAGGGCGACAAGTGGGTGCGCCTCACGCCTTACGACGGCTTCAAGTTGAGCTTTTCGATCGTTTTCAACCATCCGGCCATCGACAGCACCGGTACTTCGGTAACTGTCGATTTTGCCGAGAATTCGTACACGCGCGAAGTGGCGCGGGCGCGGACCTTCGGATTCATGCAGGACGTGGAGTTCATGCGCGCCAACGGCCTCGGCCTTGGCGGCAGCCTTGATAACGCCATCGTGATGGACGAATACCGGGTGCTCAATGCCGACGGCCTGCGTTACGCCGACGAGTTCGTGAAGCACAAGGTGCTCGACGCCATCGGCGACCTCTATCTGGCCGGCCATCCGCTGCTGGCGGCCTACAGCGCCTACAAGGCGGGTCACGCGCTCAACAACCAGATCCTGCGCGTGCTCCTCGAAGACCGCACGGCCTGGGAAATCGTGACTTTCGAGGAAGAGGCGAGCACGCCACCGGCCGTCGCCCAGCTGTTCGACCTGGCTCTCAACTGACGCCGGCGCCATGCTCCTGCTGCGTCTGCTCGCCGTGCTTGCGGGCATCGGAATCGCCGGTTCGGTCTTCGCCTACTTCTTTACCCGTGATTCGCGTTACCTGGCGCTGGCATGGCGCCTGTTCCGCTATACGCTGATCATTGCGCTGGTGTTCTTCGCGTTGCTGATCGTCGAGCGGGTGCTCGTCCCGTTTGTCTAGCCCGCGCTTTTCACGAAGCGTTTGAGGGCCTTGGCCAGGGGTGAGTCGTCCGGCAGGCTCGCCGCCAGTTCTTCCAGTCCCGTGCGGGTGGTTTCGCTGACGTGCCGATCCGGTGCGGGTGGCGCCGGCGGACGGTATTCGCGTACGGCCACCTTTATCTTGATATCCCTCAGCAGCACGCCTTCGCGTGCGAAGTCGACCAGCAGGCTGGGTACGGCCTGACGCAGCTTTACCGCGAGCCCGGCGCTATCCACGTGAATGACCAGCTCGTCGCCTTTCAGGTTTGCAACCTTGCTGGCACGGGCCATGTAATCCGGCAGCAGCTCCGCAAGCTGGCGCTGGAGGCGCAGCAGGCGGCCGGCGTGGGCCTGGAGGCGGGCGAGGCTGTCGCCACCCCGAAGGTAATTGTTGATGGAGGTCGTGGCCATCTGGGCTTGGTTTCTGAAGAAGCGCCCCCATCGTAGGGAGATCCTCCGGAACGGACAAGTGTGGCGGTCGCCTTGTCCTGCGTCACGGTCGCTTTGAGGCGACATGATAGAATCCGCTCTTTGCCGCGTTTTTCCTTCCAAATCAAATGATCGCAGGCCTTCTCAAGAAAATTTTCGGCAGCCGCAACGACCGGCTGATTCGCCAGTACAGCCAGACAGTGCGCGCAATCAACGCACTTGAGCCGAAGATTCAGGCCTTGTCCGATGAAGAGCTGCGCGGCAAGACAGCCGAATTTCGCGAGCGCATCGCCAAGGGCGAAGCCCTCGAAGCCCTGCTGCCTGAAGCCTTTGCGGTGGTCCGCGAAGCCGGCAAACGGGTGCACGGCATGCGCCACTTCGACATGCAGATGGTGGGCGGCATGGTGCTGCACGACGGCAAGATCGCCGAAATGCGCACAGGCGAAGGCAAGACCCTCACCGCCACGCTGCCGGTCTATCTCAATGCGCTGTCCGGCAAGGGCGTGCATGTCATCACCGTCAACGACTATCTGGCCAGCCGCGACTCTGACTGGATGGGGCGCATCTACAGCTTTCTCGGGCTGACCGTGGGCTGCAACCTGTCGCAGATGCCCCACGAGGCCAAGAAGGCCGCGTATGCGGCGGACATCACCTACGGCACCAACAACGAGTTCGGCTTCGACTACCTGCGCGACAACATGGTCTATGAAGTCGCCGAGCGGGTGCAGCGCGGCCTTCATTACGCCATCGTCGACGAAGTGGATTCCATCCTCATCGATGAAGCCCGTACGCCGCTGATCATCTCCGGTCAGGCCGAGGATCACACCGAACTCTACCTGCGCATGAACGCGGTGCCCGCGCTGCTCAGCCGCCAGGAAGGCGAGGGCGAGAACATCACCCAGCCCGGCGACTACACCGTCGACCTGAAGGCACACTCGGTGCTGCTCACCGAGCAGGGTCACGAGCACGCCGAAGAGATCCTCGCCAACCTGGGCCTGCTGGCCGAGGGCGCGAGCCTCTACGATCCGGGCAATATCCTGCTGATCCACCACCTTTACGCGGCGCTGCGTGCCCATGCGCTGTACCACAAGGATCAGCATTACGTGGTGCAGAACGGCGAAGTGGTCATCGTCGATGAATTCACCGGCCGCCTGATGTCCGGCCGCCGCTGGTCCGAAGGCCTGCACCAGGCCGTCGAGGCCAAGGAAGGCGTCAAGATCCAGGCCGAGAACCAGACCCTCGCGTCGATCACCTTCCAGAACTACTTCCGCATGTACGGCAAGCTCTCGGGCATGACCGGTACGGCCGATACGGAAGCCTACGAATTCCACCAGATCTACGCGCTCGAAACCGTCGTGGTGCCCACCTCCCGTCCGATGGTCCGCAAGGACCAGAACGACAAGGTGTATCGCACGATGAAGGAAAAGCACGATGCGATCACCGCCGACATCAAGGATTGCGTCGAACGTGGTCAGCCGGTGCTGGTTGGCACCACCTCGATCGAAAACTCCGAGCTGCTGTCGGACATGCTGACCCGCGCCAAGTTGCCGCACAACGTGCTCAACGCCAGCACGCCCGCGGAGGCTGAGATCGCCGCGGAGGCCGGCCGTCCCGGCGTGATCACCATCGCCACCAACATGGTCGGCCGCGGTACGGACATCGTGCTCGGCGGCAACGTCGAAAAGCCGGTGTCGCTGATCCGTGAGGACGAAGCCCTGTCGGATGCCGAGAAGGATGCCCGTGTCGCCGCCCTGCGCGACGAATGGAAGCTGCGCCACGAGCAGGTGCTCAAGGCCGGCGGCCTCAAGATCATCGGCACCGAACGTCACGAATCCCGCCGTATCGACAACTGAGCTGCGCGGGCTGTTCCGGCTGTCAGGGCGACCCGGCGAGAGCGGTCTTTACCTCTCGCCTCGGGAAGATCCGTTGGATGAAGATCTTTGCCGGCGAGCGCCTCAACGCGATCATGGTTCGCCTGAAGATGCCCGAGGGCGAGGCCATCGAGGCCGGCATGGTCACCCGCTCGCTCGAAACCGCCCAGCGCAAGGTCGAGCAGCGCAACTTCGACATGCGCAAGCAGCTGCTTGAGTACGACGACGTTTCCAACGACCAGCGCAAGGTGATCTACCAGCAGCGCAACGAGCTGCTCGAGACGAGCGACATCACCGAAACCATCACGGCGATGCGTGAGGGCGTTCTCCACGACCTGTTCCGTATCTACGTGCCGATCGATTCGGTCGAAGAGCAGTGGGATATTCCGGGCCTCGAGCTGGCGCTGGAGTCTGATTACCAGATCAAGCTGCCGGTCGGCGAGTGGATCAAGGCCGAGCCGACCATCGGCGACGGAGATATCCTGCAGCGCCTCCTCGATGCGGGCGCCCAGGCTTATGCCGACAAGATCGCGCTGGTCGATGCCAGCGCCTGGCACGGTTTCGAGCGCAACGTCATGCTGCAGAGCCTCGACACCCACTGGCGCGAGCATCTGTCGGCCCTCGACCACCTGCGCCAGGG
>JADKKC010000041.1 GCA_016720685.1 Zoogloea sp. | reverse complement strand
CAGCTTGCCGACGGGCAAACCCCAGAAGCCACACCCGCACTTCACAAGCGCTTCCGGGAAGACGACCCGCTGGGCATGCCGGCGTGATTCAGCGGCAAACGGGGCGACTGAAGTCGCCCCCACTCCCCTTAGTCTTCCTTCTTGCGCAAGGCCACCAGCGGCACCACGTCCGGCATGTGGATGCGCTTGCGATCGGCTTCGACGGCGCTCAGCGGCGCGGTTTCCACCATCGTCGCCAGGCTGCGCCGGGTCAGATCCTGGTAAGTCGCCGTGCCCTCCCCTTTCCAGCGGATCTCCTCGTCGCTCAGTTCGCGGATCACCTTGGCCGGCATGCCGGCCACCAGCACCCGCGGCGGAATCTCGGCGCCGGCCTTCACAAAGGCGCTGGCCGCCACGATGGACGATTCGCCGATGATGGCGTTGTCCATGATCACCGCGTTCATCCCCACCAGCGCATTCCGGCGGATGCGGCAGCCGTGCAGCACCGCTCCGTGGCCGATGTGGCCGTTCTCCTCGACCACCGTGTCGGTGCCCGGAAACCCGTGCATCACGCAGGTGTCCTGCAGGTTGGCCCCGCGCTCGAGGATGAGCCGCCCGAAATCCCCGCGCAGGCTGGCACACGGCCCCACGTAGCACTCGGGGCCGACGATCACGTCACCGATCAGCACGGCGGACGGGTGCACATAGGCGCTCGGATCCACCACCGGAACGATGCCGTCGATGGCATACACGCGCAGTGTTGTCGTCATGAATTGATCTCCTCGCTTGACAGATGGTTTCTTTTAATAAAATCTATTCTTCAATGCGTAACATAACCGAGAATTCAGGATCATGAGTGAAGAACTGGAAGGAAAGCACGGCGTACAGTCCCTGGAAGTGGGGATGGGCATCCTCAAGGCCATGGTCGGGGGCAAGCGCTCGATGATGCTCAAGGACATCGCCGCTTCCGCCAAAATGCCGCCCTCCAAGGCCCACCGCTACCTGGTCAGCCTGATCCGTGTCGGGCTGGTCGAGCAGGATCCGCTCACCTCCCGCTACAACATCGGCCCCTTCGCCCTCAAGATCGGCCTGGTCGCCATCGACCGCCTCGACCGGGTGCGCCTGGGCATGGTGGCCATCGCCGAGCTGCGCGACACCATCAACGAAACCACCGCCCTCGCCGTGTGGGGCGACCACGGCCCGGTGATCGTCCGCTGGGAACGTCCCAACCGCCCGATCATCGTCAACGTTGTCACCGGCACCCACCTCAAACTGCTCAGCTCGGCAGCCGGCCGCGTCTTTGCCGCGTGGCTGCCGCGCGAGCAGGTGGAAGAGCAGATCCTCAAGGAACTGGCCGGTGGCAGCGCCCCGGCCGGCATCCACACCCTCGACGACGCCTACGCCCTGCTCGCTGACGTAGAGCGCGAAGGCGTCGCCGCCATCTCCGGCAACTACACGATAAAAGGCGTCGAAGCGGTAGCGGCACCGGTCTTCAATTTCAAGAACGAACTCACCATGGCCCTTGTCATTGTCAGCGTCGAAGGCTCCACCGACATGCGCGCCGAAAGCCCGACGATCCGTGATTTGAAGCACGCTGCGCACACCCTTTCAGTCCGCCTGGGCTCGACGCGCTACGCCGAAGAGGCGCCGTAACACAGACCTCGCCCCAGCGCTTCCGTACCCCTTCAAATCCCGGCCACGCGCCGGGATTTGCGCTTCTGGCCGGGCGCACCGCAAGACGTTACTGAGGCCCTTTCCACGCTCATCCAGATTGCGATACAAATTTTTTTCTTGACTAGTATTTTTGTATCATTTCTAATCCGCAGAACTGATTACAAAATACAGAACACAGAATCTGCCCGACCACGGCGCAGGTCACCCGTCCAACACCCGACACGACAGGAGACAAAAATGAACCATCAACGTGACACCAACCCATCAGGAAGGGGTGCGTAATGCTTGCCCAATTCCTCCAGTTCCTCTTCTCGGGCGCCACCGTCGGCGCCACCTACGCCCTTGCGGCCCTCGGCTTCACGCTCATCTACAACGCCAGCAACGTGATCAACTTCGCCCAGGGCGAATTCATCATGCTGGGCGGCATGCTGGCAGTGTTCTTCGCCCAGTCCGGCCTGCCCCTGCCGGCAGCCCTGGTGCTGGCCATCCTGATTCCGGCCATCGTCGGCATCGTGGTTGAAAAGCTGGCCATCGAGCCGGTGAAGGGTGCCGAAACCGTCACCCTGATCATCATCACCATCGGCGCTTCGCTGGTGATCCGCGGCCTCACCGCCGTCTTCCTGGGCAAGGGCACGCACAGCCTGCCGGCCTTCTCCGGCGACACCCCGATCGAAATCCTCGGCGCCACCCTGATGCCCCAGAGTCTGTGGGTACTTGGCGTGACCGCCGTGGTGGTGGTCGTGCTGTGGTACTTCTTCAACCGCACCCTGACCGGCAAGGCCATGCTGGCCACGTCGTACAACAGCCTCGCGGCGGAGCTGGTCGGCATCAACACCAGCAAGGTGCTGTTCATGAGCTTCGCCATGTCGGCGGCGCTGGGTGCCGTGGGCGGCATCCTGGTCACCCCGATCACCCTCACCTCCTACGACGTGGGCATCATGCTCGGCCTCAAGGGCTTCGTCGCAGCGGTGGTCGGCGGGCTCGGCAACGGCCTTGGCGCCGTCGTCGGCGGCCTGCTGGTGGGCATTCTCGAATCCTTCGGCGCGGGCTACCTGTCGTCGGCCTACAAGGATGCGATTCCCTTCGTGCTGATCCTCCTCATCCTTTTCTTCATGCCCCGCGGCCTGTTCGGCGCCCGGGTCACCGACCGAGTGTAAACATGCAGAAACGTGCCTACTTCGGGCTCTACATCGTCATCGCGGTGCTCGCCGTGCTGCCGCTGGTGGTGCCCAACAGCTTCTATCTCGACCTGGCCATCCGCATGGCCATCAACGCGGTGATCGTCCTCGGCCTCAACCTGCTGATCGGCTTTGCCGGCCAGATCAGCCTCGGTCATGCCGGCTTCCTCGGCATCGGGGCCTATGCCTCGGCGGTGCTGCCCACCCACTTCGGGTGGCATCCGCTGCTGGCGATGGGCGCCGGCGCTGCCATCACCGGCCTGCTGGCAGCGGTGCTGGCGCGCCCGATTTTCAAGCTCAAGGGCCAATACCTGGCCATGGCCACCCTGGGCCTGGGCATCATCATCAACATCGCCATCCGCAACGAGGCCGCCTGGACCGGCGGCCCCGACGGCATGCCGGTGCCGGCGATGGGCCTCATGGGCTTCGAACTCACCAGCGACAAGCATTGGTACTGGGTCGTCGCGCTGATGTTGTCGGTGAGCGTGTGGGCCTCCATCAACCTCATCGACTCGCCCTTCGGCCGCGCCCTGCGCGCCTTGCACGGTTCGGAAGTCGCCTCGCAAGTGGTGGGCGTGGACGTGGTGCGCTACAAGGTCGCCATCTTTGTGATGTCGGCGGTGTTTGCCAGCCTGATGGGCAGCATCACCGCCCATTACGTCGGCTTCGTCACCCCCAACCTGGCCGACTTCTTCCACTCCATCGAGCTGGTGACCATGGTGGTGATCGGCGGCATGGCCTCGGTGTATGGCTCCCTGATCGGCGCCGTGCTGCTCACCGCCCTGCCCCAGGCCCTGGCCACCTTCGAAGGCTGGGAGACCGTGGCCTTCGGCGCAATCCTCATGGTGTGCATGATCTTCATGCCCAAGGGCCTGGTTCCGACTCTGGCCGCCAAGTTTGGCAAAGGAGATTGAGCATGGCGCTCCTCGACGTAAACAAACTCTCCATCCACTTCGGCGGCGTCAAGGCCGTGCAGGAAGTGAGCTTCAGCATCGACGCCGGCATTGTGTACGCGGTGATCGGCCCCAACGGCGCCGGCAAGACCACCCTGTTCAACCTGATCACCGGGGTTTACAAGCCGACCAGCGGGGAAATCCGCCTCGATGGCGAATCCATCGGCGGCAAGTCACCCAACGAACTGGCGACCCGCGGCGTGGCGCGCACCTTCCAGAACCTGCAGATCTGCATGAACATGAGCGCCATCGAGAACGTGATGGTGGGCGCCCACCTGCGGCTCGACCGCAACCTGCTCAAAGCCGCCCTGCGCCTGCCCACGCTGACCCGCCGCGATGCCGAAATGCGTGTCGAAGCGGCCGAGCTGATGCGCTTCGTCGGCCTCGAAAAGTACATCGAGGCCCGCGCCGACTCCATGTCCTACGGCGCCCTCAAGCGCCTGGAAATCGCCCGCGCGCTGGCGATGAAACCGCGCCTGATCTTCCTCGACGAACCGGCCGCCGGCCTCAATCCCAAGGAGACCATCGAGGTGGATGATCTCATCCGCAAGATGGCCGATTCGGGCATCACCGTGGTGCTCGTCGAGCACGACATGAAGATGGTGATGAACCTCTCCGACCGCATCCTGGTGCTCGACTACGGCAAGAAGCTGGCCGAAGGCACGGGCGAGGAAGTTCGCAGGAATCCCGACGTGATCGCCGCCTATCTGGGCGCCCACGCCTGAAGCCCGAGGATATAAAGATGGAAGCACTTCGCATCATCAAGGACGAGCACCGCAACCTGTGGCGCCTGGCCATCACCCTCGACCAGGTCATCGGCGAGATGGAACGGGATCAGAAGGCCGAGCCGGCCTTCATCGGCTCCGTGCTCGATTACTTCGAGCACTTCATGGACGGCTGCCACCACAAGAAGGAAGACGAGTACCTGTTCCGCATCCTGCGCCAGCGCAGCGACAAGGCCGGGCCGCTCCTCGACCGCCTGCAGGCCGAGCACCGCAACGGGCCGCAGAACCTCGAAGCCCTGCGCCGGCAACTGGCCGATACCGCCGCCGGCCGCAGCAGCGTGAACGAACTGGCCGAAGCCCTGCGTCTTTACCTCAACGACCAGAAGGCGCACATCCGCAGCGAAGAGAAGGATATCTACCCGCTCGCCAGCGAAATGCTCACCGCCGCCGACTGGGCCGAGATCGACCAGGCCTTCCTCGACAACGACGATCCGGTGTTTGGCAGCGCGGCGCGGGCCGAATTCCGCGAACTGTTCCACAAGGTCGCCAGCCTGGCGCCGGTGTCGGTCGGACTCGGCGGCCAGAGCGCCGGCGAACTGCAAGCGGCCGGCGGCAAAGGCGAAGTGCTGCTCAGCGTCAGCGGCCTGGAAAGCTGCTACGGGCGCATCAAGGCGCTCAAAGGCATCTCACTGGAAGTGCGACGTGGCGAAACCGTAGCCCTGGTGGGCGCCAACGGCGCCGGCAAGACCACCTTCCTGCGCACCCTGTCGGGGGTGCAGCCGATGTCGGCGGGCAAAATTGTTTTCGATGGCGAGGACATCTCGAAGCTGCGCTCCGACATGCGCATGCGCCGCGGCATCTGCCAGTCGCCGGAAGGTCGCCAGGTCTTCGGGCCGCTGTCGATCGAGGACAACCTGCGCCTCGGGGCCTACACCCAGCCCAAGCAGCAGGTGGAAGGCGATCTGGAAAAAATCTACGCCATGTTCCCGATCCTGAAAGAGAAGCGCCGGCTTCCCGCCGGCACCCTGTCCGGCGGCCAGCAGCAGATGCTCGCCATCGGCCGCGCGCTGATGGGCCGCCCCAAATTGCTGCTCCTCGACGAGCCGTCGATGGGCCTCGCCCCGCTGCTGGTCGAAGAAGTCTTCAACGTGGTGAAAACCTTGAAGGCCCAGGGCATGACCATCCTGCTGGTCGAACAGAACGCCTTCTCGGCCCTCGCCATCGCCGACCGTGGCTATGTTCTGGAAACCGGCAACATCACCCTCACCGGCAGCGGCCGGGAGCTGATCGAAGACGAACAGGTCCGCGCCGCCTACCTCGGCATGTAAGAGCGACTCGGCAGCCCGCCAGGCGTGAGCATGGCGGGTATTTTTACGCTCGAAGGGCCGCGGGCATGCAGGCCCAGGTAAATCCTGCGCCGTGCCAATCATTGACCGGCCCGGCGGCATTGCGGCGGATGCGGTGATGCTGACCATGAGCAGGCCACAATCCACCCAGCAGCAATGTCGATTCCATATGGGTATCTCCGGAAGCCCTGAGTGCCCCATCAAGCTTTCATCAACCCGCGTCGGGAGGCAGTTCCAAATGTCGCCAGGGCGTCAAGTCATGGTGTCGCTTGACGGTCTCTGCGCGCCCAGGGCTAGTGTAGTGCTTCGTTTTTCTTCGAACCGAGTTGGCGGTTGGCGCGAATGACTTTTTGAGGATGTCATTGGCCTTGGCGGTCCAGATAAAGGGCTTTGGGTTCTGGTTATGCACGGTGATGTAATCCTCGATGGCGGCCACGAGTTCGGGGACGCTGCGAAAGACGCCGCGCGCCAGGCGATCGGTCGAGATACTGCGGAAGAATCGCTCGACCATGTTGAGCCAGGAGGCGGAGGTCGGGGTGAAATGGATGTGAAAGCGTGGATGCTTCTCCAGCCATTCCTTGACCTTGGGGTGCTTGTGCGTCGCGTAGTTGTCGCAGATGAGATGAAGCGCCTTGTCCTCAGGGGTTTCGCGGTCGATCTGACGCAAGAAGTCGAGCCACTCAACATGGCGGTGACGTTGCGCGCAGCGGGAGATCACCGAACCATCAAGCGTACTCATCGCGGCAAACAGGGTCGTCGTCCCATGGCGCTTGTAGTCGTGGGTCATCGTTTCCGCCCGACCTTTCTTGAGCGGCAAGCCGGGTTGGGTACGATCCAGCGCCTGCACCTGACTCTTTTCGTCACAACACAGCACCAAGGCGTGCTCCGGCGGCGACATGTACAGGCCAACAATATCTTCAAGCTTCTCGACGAACTTGGGGTCGCGCGACACCTTGAAGGTTTCCACCAAGTGCGGCTTGAGGCCATGAGCACGCCACACCTTGAGTACCGTGGTGTCCGAGATGCCGAGCCGGGCGGCCAGTGTGCGCGTGCTCCAGTGGGTCGCGCCTTCCGGGGTCGTTTGCGTCGTCAGACGCACAATCTCGGCCGCATCAATGCGCGACTTGCGTCGGCTGCGCGGCAAGTCCGACGCAATCGCCTCCACCCCACCTTCGGCAAACCGGCCACGCCAGGCAATCACCTGTCCGCGACCGATTTCGAGCCGACGGGCAATCTCGTGATTGCTTACGCCATCGGCGGCCAGCAAAACAATCTTTGCCCGCCTGACGCTGCGCGCATCCAATGTCTGCGATCGCACTCGGCGCTCCAGTTCAACACGCTGTACCTCGGTCAGATTGATCGGCTTGCCTTGATTCATCATTCGCTCCATCGACAGGGTGCAAATATGACAGGCAAAACCGTGATTGGTTCGAAAATTTCGAAAGCACTACACTAGAACAAACACGGCGTGCTGCCGGAAGAAAGATCTGGCTCCAGATCCGCGGGGCTCAGCGCACAAGCCAATAAGCAGAGATCTGCTTATCACTCGAGACGCAATTGGGTGGGTGGCTGCGACCACGCCAGCCGCATCCGGGAGCCGATCACCACGGGAGGTGGATCACATACGTCCCGACAGCCAGATATAGCGATTGCAGCGCGCCAGGGCCCGGCTCATTCACGAGCCTGTCTGCGTGCTGTGTGGACGCAAAAAAGCCACTTCGAAAAGTGGCTTTTTTGCGGAATGAGTGGTCGGGGAAAGAGGATTCGAACCTCCGGCCCCTGCGTCCCGAACGCAGTGCTCTACCAGGCTGAGCTATTCCCCGACGATTCTTCACAGAAGAAGAATTTAAAGCAACAAACCGATGACTCCGGTTTGTCTTGCAGATTGATGGTCGGGGAAAGAGGATTCGAACCTCCGGCCCCTGCGTCCCGAACGCAGTGCTCTACCAGGCTGAGCTATTCCCCGACGTCTTACTGCACAACAACAAACTGTTGCTGCCAAAGCAAAGCAGCCACACCAAACATTGAACTTCGACTTTTGTACAGCTGCCGAACATCAATATTTTCGTGCGACTGCGAACTGAGACAATTGTATCAAGGAGTCCTTAAAAACGGAAGAGGGCAACGCATTTAGTGCGTTCAAAGCCAGTTCAGCCTCCGCTTCTGCCGCTTTTTGGGTCGCTTCAATGGCCCCACTGGCACGAATGGCTTCCAGAACAGCCGGAAAATCGTCGCGACCACCGTTTTCGATGGCACTGCGCACACAAGCGGCATGCTCGGCGCTACCGTGCTTCATCACATGGATGAGCGGCAGGGTCGGCTTGCCTTCGGCGAGGTCGTCGCCGATGTGCTTGCCGGTATCCGCCTCTTCACCGGAGTAATCGAGAACATCATCGACCAGCTGGAAAGCCGTGCCGATGTGCATGCCAAAAGCGGCCAGGCCCTCTTCGACTTCAGGGCTTGCGCCGGCCAGGATGCCGCCGAGGCGCGACGCGGCCTCAAAGAGCTTGGCTGTCTTGTAGCGAATCACCCGCAGGTAATCGTCGACCTCCACGTCGGCATTGTGGCAGTTGAGCAACTGCAGCACTTCACCTTCGGCGATCACGTTGGTGGCGTCGGCAAGCACCTCCATCACCCGCATGCTCTTTACGCCGACCATCATCTGGAAGGCCCGCGTGTAGAGGAAATCCCCCACCAGCACCGAAGCAGCGTTGCCGAACATGGCATTGGCGGTCTTGTTGCCGCGACGCAGGTCGGATTCGTCGACCACATCGTCGTGCAGCAGCGTGGCGGTGTGGATGAACTCCACGACCGCGGCAAGCTCCAGGTGCTGGCTGCCCTGATAGCCGGCCGCACCGGCCGTGAATAACACCATCGCGGGGCGCATTCGCTTGCCTCCGCTACCGATGATGTATTCGGCTACCTGACGTATAAGGAGGACATCAGAATGAAGACGATCCCGGATGACGGCATCGAGCGCCTTCATGTCTTCGGCGATGGGCGCGTAAAGCTGCGAGAGAGACAAGGGACTGCCCAGAATAGTGAAAATGTGATGTTAGGTGCCGCCCGCAATCCCGTCAAGCCGGCTGGATCAAGGCGGAATTCTTAAATCAGGGTACGGAGCAGTCAGGCAGCAGGAGCTCGGGACGGTCGGAAAAAACACCGCTCACACCCCACCCGGCCAAACGCCGCGCCTCTTCCGGAGAATTGACGGTGTATACCAGGGTACGCAAACCGGCATCGCGCACTGCCGCCACATGAGCCGCCTGCAAGTCGCACCTGCCAAGATTCAGCGACACACAGGCGAGACGGCGAGCCGTCGCGAGGGCCTGGGCATCGAAACGCGTAGTCAGGAAGGCCCTCGGCAGCGCCTCCACTTCAAGGGCCGCGGCTTCCAGGGCCTGGGCCGAAAACGACGACAACAACAAAGGCGGAAGCCCGGCTGAATGGGCCGCGGCCAGAAAAGATCCGACAACCCTGCCCGTTTCGACCTCGAAACCCGCAGCCGGCTTGATTTCCAGATTGGCGGAGAGGCCAAGCTGCCGACAGCGCAGCAGTGCGGCCTCCAGGCCCGGAATGGTCTCGCCGTTGAAGGCGGGGTGAAAGCAGCGGCCGACATCGGTCGCCAGCAGTTCATCTGCGGCGAGGCGGAAAACCTGGCCGGGACGGCCGGCGACGCGATCGAGGGTTTCGTCGTGAATCAGCACCGGCACACCGTCGCCGGACAACATCACGTCGAACTCGACCGCAACACAACCCAGCCGGGCGGCGATACCCAGCCCGGCAAGGGTGTTCTCCGGAGCCAGCGCCCCGCCGCAGCGGTGCACAACCAGCCTGGGCCAGCCCCAGCGGGACATGACGCGCGCCTATTCGGCGGTACGCGAACGAGCCACCGCGGTATCCAGCGCCAGCTTGGAGGGCTTCTTGTCGTCCCAGACGGACTGGAGTTCCTCCTCGACGATGCGACGTACAACAGCACGCTGCGGGTAGGCACTGGCCTTGGACACCGAGGTCACCGGCTTGTGGGTCAGCTGCTGCACCCCGATGCGGATGTTGGCGAGATCGGAGGACAACAGGCGGCTCTCGGAGGCCAGCAGTCCGGCCCGGTTGAGCGGCAGGTAACCGGCATTACGCTGCCATTCGACCTGGCTTTCACTGGTCAGCCAAAAATCGACGAAGCGGGCGACGGCCTTGTACTCGGCCGGCTTCTTGCCAGCGGCAATCCACATGGCGGGGCCATCGGCGAGGGTGTTTTGCGGTGCGCCGTAGTAGTCCTCGTGGTAGGGCAGCGTGGCGACGCCAATGTTGAAACCGGCCTGGCGCTGCAGCGTCGGCCAGGCGCCGGAAGCCGCGGTGAGAACCGCGCACTCGCCCTTCGTGAAGTGCTCGATCGCCTCTTCGTCGCGACCGAACAGGTGCAGGTAGCGCGCCTTGTACCAGGAAGAGAGCATGGCCACGTGCTTGACCGGGAGCATTCCGTTGATGGCGAGGGAGGCCCTCTTGCCTTCGGCGACAACCGGTTCGTTGTGCCAGGCGCTCATGTTCTCGACGAGAATCCAGGCCGGCTGGGTGGTGGTGTAGGGGCAGGACTGGCCGGCGGCAACGAGCTTGCCGAGCGCAGCCTGGAGCTCCTGCCAGGTTTTCGGCGCCTTTTCGGCATCGACGCCGGCTTCCTTGAAGGCATCCTTGTTGTAGAACATGACCGGGGTCGAGAGGGCAACCGGCAGCGCGACGAGACGGTTTGCACTGTCGAGCGGAGTCGGCGTCATCATCGACGGTGCGCGCAGGGTTTCCACCTTCACGCCGGCGTCCTTCATCACCTGGTACAGCGGGCGGTAGCGCTGGGGACCGGAGAGGAAGCCGCCCAGGTCACGTTCGCCGAGGATCATCAGATGGGGCATGGCTCCGTCGTTCCAGGCCCGCTCGCGGACGATGATCTTCGGGCCGGTGGTACCGGCATTGAAACGGTCGACCATCTTTTGCAACTGGGCGCCCTTGTCGGCGCCGAGACCATGAACCAGTTCGATTTCGGTGACGGAAGCGTCCGCGACCTGGCGCGCCTCGACCTTGGCGGCCGGCTTCTTGGGAACGGCAAAAGCGGAAGTGACGCACAGGCCGGTAACGGCAAGGCCCAAGGCAGTACGGCACAGTACGGAACGACGGAATTTCAGCATGGGGATTTCTTCTATCAATGGGGTAAGAACAGCTTAATCAGCAATTATAAAGTCTGGCAGGGCGAGTGCGACAACGAGATGCAAGCAGACGTTCAAGTCCTCACGGCAGGCGCCGTTGACCTTGCAAAGCTCAACACACCCTCAGCCATGACCAGACATCCTCTTCGCGTCACCCTTGGTCTTGCCGTCATCGCCGCGTTGCTCGGAGGCTGCGAGCAGCTCGGCATCCCCGACCCGGCCAAAACCGCAGTCCAGGCCGAAGCGGATGGCAAGGCGGTCGGAAGCGCCTGCCGTCATGCCGGACGGGCGATCGAGGATTGCTTCACGCTCAACCCCTCCGCCCCCCGTGCCGCCGTTTTTGCGGGCTGGAAGGACATGAACGACTACATGGCCGAGAAGGAAATCACCGAAGTCGTTCCTCAACTGCCTCCACCGTCGCCACCTGGTACCAAGCCGGCGGCCAAAGCCAAGCACGGCAAGGCCGATAGCGACACGGACGCAGCGGCAGCCGATAAAAGTGAAGCGGCTGCCGACAGTCACGCCACCCCCGCCGAGACCGCGCCCACCGAAGAACGACCGCGCAAGCGTCGCCGCAGCGCTACCGCAGAGTAAGCCGCGCAGGCCGCCAATCGGATCGCCGTTCAGAACGCTCCGCAGGCTTTGTATTACGCCTGCCCCGACACCACCCCGACAGCCTGTTCTGACGCCCTGCACCAGGCGATGAACTTATCCACGGGCATCGCCGGCGCATAGAAATATCCCTGGGCGCAGTTGCAGCCCATTTCAATCAGCACAGCCTCGGTGGCTGCAGTTTCAACGCCCTCGGCCACCACTTCAAGGCCAAAGGTATGGGCGATGCGCACCATCAGCTCGACGATGGCGCGGTCGTTGTCTGTGCCGGTAATGCGCTCCACGAAGGATTTGTCGATCTTGAGCTCATCCACCGGCAGGCGGCGCAGGTAATCCATCGACGAATAGCCGGTGCCGAAATCATCCAGCGCCAAGCGCCCGCCCCCTTCCCGCAAGGCTTCAAGGGTGCGCACCGAAATGCCTTCACTGGAAACGAGTCGGCCCTCGGTAATCTCGAAACACAGGCGCGAGGCGGCCACCCGCCAGGTGTCGCAGGTCTGGCGGATAAAAATGGGCAGTTCAGGATCGTTCAGATCCTCGGCCACGACGTTCACCGACACTCTCAATTTGCAACCGGCAGCCGCCATGGCCGCGAGGCTCTGCGCGGCCTTCTGGATAACCCAGCGGGAAAGCACGGGCATCAGCCCGATGCGCTCGACAACGCGCAGGATGTCGGGCGGCGCCACGACCCGGCCGTCGGCCCGAGGCCAGCGCAACAGGGCTTCCGCGCCCACCACGCGACGCGAGGGCAATTCCACCTGGGGCTGCAGGTAAAGCTGAAACTGCTGGGCTTCGAGGGCGCGGGCAACCTCCATCTCGAAGTTGGCGTCCCCCTCGGCGCGGACGACCACCTCGCCGCCATACACGTCGAACGGACGTCCGGACGCCCGGGCCACCACGAGGGCTGCGCGCGCGGCCTTTTCCAACCCGAAAACATCCCCGGCCTGCTCGGGCGCCCAGCCTCCGCCGGCACAGAACCGCCCGCGCAGGGCCGGAAAATTGTTGCCCCGCAACACCTCGCAGGCATCAACGAGCTTGTGGCCGGCCAGGGTTACCTGGGCGGGCTGGTGCAGATCCGGCAGAATCACCGCCCATTCATCGTCACCAAGCGCGCACAGGATGTCGCTGGGCCGCAGCACCGCACGCATCACCTCGGACAGCGCAAGCCGAAGATGGTCGCGTTCGTCGAGGGCAAGAACGTCCGCGGTGCGCCCCCATTCCACGTGCAGCACCACGAGGCCAAGCTGGCACCCGGGGGTGATGCGATCGAGGCGGTCGGCAAGCAGGGTGAGAAAGCGGCGGCGGTTGGGAATGCCGAGCACCGGATCGCCATCTTCGGCAGACAGGCGAAATGCCTGTTCGTGTTCGATGACAACATCGGAGAGCATGCCGCCCAGGCACCAGCCTAGCCTGACCAAGGCGTTGAGGATGTCCAGTTCAAGTCGGTAGACCATTGCCCGCTCGCCAAACAGTTGCTGCTGGCAGAGCGAGATGAAGGCCTCGATGGTGATGAAAGGAAACTCAGCCACCGCACCGGCGAGATAACACTCGGACCAGCGCGCAGCCAGCCTGGCAGGCCAGGCGGGCGAAAAATCCCATTCCGGTATCCGTGCAAGCTCCCTGCAGAAATCACGCAGTGCCGGCTCAATGGGCCCGTCGTCAGCGCGCTGCTCGACCAGGTTCAACCTTTCGAGCAGCGCCTGCGCCAGCTGCTCGGTACTGACGATGCGACCAAAGGCGCGGATTGCCGCCTGTTCGCCCTGCCCGAGCCCATAGCGCAGCAGGAGACGTGTCAGCACGTCCTCGTCGATGACAGGGCTGTGCTGGCGTTCGAGCCAGGAGACCAGGGCAGTCATGCCAGGTAAAACTCCGAGGGCTCTACGCCAAAGGCGCCGGGCGGCAGCGAGCGTACGATTGCACAGGGCACGCCCATTGCAGAGCCCTGGTCATAGAGCAGATCCAGCGTGTGCGGATAGGCGTTGGGCTTCTTGTCCGGCCCGAGCAGGATCATCACCCGCGGCTTGAGCCGGCGAATGCGGTTCTGCGCCACCACCACCCCCACCTCGCCGGTATTCAGCTCCACCAGCGCCCCCACCGGATAGAGGCCGATGCACTGGACGAACTGATCCACCGTGCTTTCGGAAAACCGAGTGCCCCGCTGGGCCCGTACGGTGTCGAGCGCCGCCTGGGAACTGGCCGCCTCACCGTAGGGGCGCTCCCTGGTCATGGCGCAGTAAACGTCGCACAGCCCGGCGATTTCGGCCATCAAGCCCACCGCGTCGCCCTTGAGTCCGCGGGGGTAGCCGCTGCCATCGCAGCGCTCATGGTGGCGGGCGACGATTTCGAGCATTTGCGACGTGGCTTGGGGCGAAGCCGACAGGATCTGCAGCGAGAATTCCACGTGAGTCTTGAAAATCTCATATTCGCGCGGCGTAACGGGGCCGATTTTTTGCAGCAGGCGTTCCGGCAGGCTCAGCTTGCCCACGTCCTGCAGCATGCCGGCCATGCCGAGGGTAGCGATCGACTCGTCCCCCAGGCCGAGGTAACGGCCAAAAATCATCACGTGGGCGGCCACGTCGAGAGAATGATCGTAACTGTACTGATCGGTTTTACGCAGGCGCGCCAGCCACAGCAGGGCATCTGGATTACGCGCCACGCTGAGAACCATTTCGGAGACGACACCGCGCAGACGCTCCAGATCCGGGTTCAGGCTGCGCTGAACGTCCTGGGCGATCTGCGCCAGCAGGCTCTGGGCGCGTTCGACCAGCGGGAAAGCGGCGACGATTTCCTCTTCGAGCAGCGCACTCGGCTCGGCATAAGCCATACCTGCCGGCCTGCCGGCCGCCAAACGCGACTCATCCCGCCCCACGCCGGCGCCGGCCCGCCTGGGCTGGACCACACCGGTAACCAGCGGACGAGAGGGGGCACCAGGCAAATACGCGTCGGGTTGAGCCTCGCCTGCAACGCTGCTCCGCATGCCAGGAAGATCAGGATAGACATGAAGCCAGGGCGCCATCGCGGCGCTGGCCTGACCTGCAGCCGCCTCGGTGCCGGCGGCGGAACGCAGCGAACGCAGCAGGGCAAAGAAGTCGACAGGACGACGGCGCGCCTCCGGCGACGCCTGGAAACGCCCCGGCCCGGCCATCCGCTCTTTCTGCTCGACCGCCGGCTCCGGCTCGGATCGCCATGCATCACCCGCCGAACGCGTGCGGTCCACGTAGACAAACCGGCAAACTTCGCGCAACTGGTCGAGCGTCGCCTGATCCTCGATCAGGAAACCCTGGAGCAGGAAAGGCGACTCCAGCCACGGACGATCAAGCTCGGAAACGAACATGCCGACGCGCAAGTCCTGAGCCACCACGATTTCCTTCAATTCACCCCCCTTGAGCACGCGCCTGACGACAACAACATAAACGGACCGCCACGCATTTACGGCGCGGGGTTGAAGAACTGGAGAGGCTGCGCGCCATAAAATGACGATGGCTCGGCAGGAAGGCGACCCGCCGGCGGGCGAAGAAAGGTGCGCACGCAACGATCGGTTATCATCGACGCCACACGACATTCGCTGCTTTCACCCCCGAAAGGGCAACGTGGCTGGCGCGAGGCGATTCGCCCGGCCCGGATTTTACACGCCCCGCCCCGGCCCCTTCGTCCCTTTACATCCCATGCCGACAGCCCTCCAGCCCTGCGAATCCCTCGGACTTCTCGTGCAGTGCCGTCCCGGCTTCGAACTCGACGCCAGCCTTGAACTTGAAGCCGCCGCCCGCGCCGCACGCCTCGAAGGCAAGGCAGACACCCAGCCGCAAAGCGGATTCGTCGTCTTCGCCCTCGACACGCCCCAGCCTCATGGCGACGTGCGGCGACGCCTCGATCTCTCCCGGCTCATTTTCTGCCGCCAGGGTTTTCTGGTTGTAGCGGTGCTCGACGCCCTGCCCGAGCGCGACCGGTTGACGCCGCTGCGCACAGCCATTGCGGCCAGCGGCGAACGCTTCTCCGCCCTGCTTCTCGAAACACCGGACACCAACGACGGCAAGGAACAATCCGGTTTTTTGCGCCGCTTCGGCCCGCTGCTTGAAGAAGCGCTGGCGCAAGACGGCCTGCTGCGCCCGGATTCGCCACACCTGCCGCGCCTGCATGTATTTCTGGAAGGGGCCAGGCGCGCCTGGATCGGTCTCAGCGTGGCCAGCGAAGGCTCGCCGTGGCCGATGGGCATCCCGCGCCTGCGCATGCCCAAGGACGCGCCAAGCCGCTCCACCCTCAAGCTCGCCGAGGCCATCCTCACGCTGCTCACCCCCGACGAGCAAAAAACCACGCTGCGTCCCGGGCTCGCTGCCGTCGACCTCGGCGCCGCGCCCGGCGGCTGGAGCTGGCAACTGGCAAGCCGCGGCCTGCGGGTCACGGCCATCGACAACGGCCCGCTCGCCCCGTCTGCCATCGCCACCGGCCTCATCGACCACCTGAAAGTCGACGGTTTCACCTGGAAACCGAAAAAACCGGTCGAGTGGATGGTCTGCGATATGGTCGAACAACCCTCCCGCATCGCCCCCCTGATGGCCGAGTGGGTCGCCAGCGGACGCTGCCGGCGCAGCATCTTCAACCTCAAGCTGCCGATGAAACGCCGCTACGAGGAAATCGAGCGCTGCCGCGCCCTCATCGACCAGCGCATGCGCGCCGGCAACATCAAATACATTTTACGAATCAAGCACCTCTATCACGATCGGGAGGAGGTCACGTGCTATCTGACGCGGCGCTGATTCCTGCGCGATGTATAATGGGGCACTAATTTCATGGTGCACTGCAGTAAAATGCCTGCACCCAATACGTGAATACACCCATGTCGTTTTCCGAACTCGGACTCATCCCTGAAATCCTGCAAGCCGTCACCGATGCCGGCTACACCGAACCGACGCCCATCCAACGCCAGGCGATTCCCGTCATCCTGGCCGGCCACGACGTCATGGGCGGCGCCCAGACCGGTACCGGCAAGACGGCAGGTTTCACGCTGCCGCTGCTCAACCGTCTGGCCCGCCACGCCAGCACCTCGACCAGCCCGGCCCGCCACCAGGTCCGCGCACTGATCCTGGCGCCGACGCGGGAGCTCGCGATGCAGGTCTACGAGTCGGTCAAGATGTATTCCAAGCACCTCCCGCTGCGCAGCACCTGCATCTACGGCGGCGTGGACATGAATCCGCAGATCCAGGAACTCCGCCGCGGCATCGAAATCGTCGTCGCCACACCGGGCCGCCTGCTCGATCACGTCCAGCAAAAAACCATCGCCCTCGGCCAGGTCGAATTCCTCATTCTCGACGAAGCCGACCGCATGCTCGACATGGGCTTCATCCCGGACATCCGCCGCATCCTCGCGCTGCTGCCGGCCGCCCGTCAGAGCCTGCTGTTCTCCGCAACCTTCTCGGACGAGATCAAGAAGCTCGCCGACCAGATGCTGAAGAACCCGCAGCTGATCGAAGTCGCCCGCCGCAACATGGTGAGCGAAACCATCAGCCACATCGTCCACCCGGTTTCCAGCGGCCTCAAGCGCAACCTGCTGGCCCACATCGTGCGCCATGAGGATGAAGCCAACCAGGTTCTGGTCTTCGTGGACACCAAGTTCGCCTGCAGCCGCCTGGCCCACTTCCTCGAACGTCACGGCATCTCGGCCGATTCGATCCACGGCGACAAGAGCCAGCAGGCCCGCACCGAAACCCTCGAAAACTTCAAGAACGGCAAGGTTCGCGTGCTGGTGGCCACCGACGTGGCGGCCCGCGGCCTCGACATCGAGGATCTGCCCTCGGTGATCAATTTCGAACTGCCCCACACCGCCGAAGACTACGTACACCGCATTGGCCGCACCGGCCGGGCCGGCAAGTCCGGCAAGGCCGTCTCGCTGGTCAGCTCCGAAGAGCGCCACCGTCTGGCCGACATCCAGAAGCTCATCAAGCTCGATATCAAACAGGAAGTCGTTCCCGGCTTCGATCCCGAGCCCGACTTTTTTGACGGCGAAGGCGGCCGCCGCAGGCGCAGCAACCCTGCCCCCGCCTCCCACAGCGCCGAAGGCGCTCCGGAGCGCAGCGGTCGTCCCGAACGTGCCCCTCGCGAGCCCCGTGGCGAATCCCGCGAGCGCGCCCCCCGCGAATCGCGTGAACGCGCACCCCAGCGCTCGCGCCAGCCCTCGCACATCGCGGCCGACGGCTTCGACTTCAGCAAGCCCTACGAAGAGCGCAACCCGGCCCCCAAAAGCGCGGACGCCGGCGCCCAGGTTCTGCCCGACCCCCAGAAGGGCCAGCGCCCCATCGCCGTCCTCCTGGGCGGACTCGGCCGCAAGCACTAAGCCTGCACAGGCACCAATTACCGGGGCAGGCAGCGCCCTGCCCCGGTAAGCACACGCAGCCCGACGACATCGGCATCCACCGTGCTGGCGCACAGCGTGCAAGCTTAAGTATGCTTGCACCAAAGAA
This sequence comes from Zoogloea sp., assembly GCA_016720685.1. GTDB lineage: Bacteria > Pseudomonadota > Gammaproteobacteria > Burkholderiales > Rhodocyclaceae > Zoogloea. Next base: position 23,811 of record JADKKC010000041.1, on the reverse strand, counting down.
CATCACAAGGCCAGCCCGATGCGTCCATCCGCCCCGCTTCCCCCCGAAGCGCTCTACACGGCCTGCGACCCGGCCTCCTTCGACTTCGACAGCACCGAGACACTCCCCGATCTCGACACATCACTGATCCACGTCCGCGCGATCGAGGCCATGCACATGAGTCTCGACATCCGTCACGAGGGCTATAACCTCTTTGTGCTCGGCGAAACCGGCAGCGGCCGCCACGCCATCACCCGCCAGTTGCTCGAAGCCGAAAGCCGGAGTGGCGAAGCGCCCGCCGACTGGTGCTACGTCTACAACTTCGCAGATGCCGACCGCCCCGGCCTGCTGCGCCTGCCCTGCGGCCGCGGCGCGCGCCTGCGGGACGACATGCAGCACTTCGTCACCGAATTGATTCCCGCCATCAGCGCCGTTTTCCAGAGCGACGAATACCGCGGCCGCATCGAGGCGATGCAGGAAGAAGAAAAGCAGCACGAAGAGGCCGAATTCCAGGCTCTTGGCCAGGAAGCCGTAAAACTCGGCGTGGCCCTGCTGCGCACGCCCCGTGGCTTCGCCTTCGTTCCGCTGAAAGACGACGAAACGACGCTGTCCCAGGACGAATTTTCCCAGCTTCCCGAAGACCGCCAGCATGAGCTCGAAGCGCACATCAAGACGCTGCGCGAGCGCATGCACAAGCTCACCAACGAGTTTCCGCGCCGGCGTCGCGACCTGCAAAACCTGATCCGGCAGGCCGGCAGCGAAGCCTTGCGGATCACGGTGATCCATCTCATCGATGATCTCAAGCCAAACTACGCCGACCTGCCCGACGTCAGCGCCTATATTGATGCCGTGCTCCAGGACATCATCGAGAGCGGCGAAGCCCTGCGCGACACCACCCACAACGAAGAAGACGCCGAAGTCACGACCTACTCCGGAACGATCTCGGTACAGCGCTACCTCGTCAACCTGCTCGTTGAGAACGCCGACAACGGCGCCCGCCCGGTTGTCTACGAAGACCACCCGACGCTGCAGAACCTCGTCGGACGCATCGAGCACGTGGTGCACATGGGCACACTGCTCAGCAACTTCACGCTCATCCGTGCCGGCGCGCTGCACCGGGCCAACGGTGGCTTCCTGATGCTGGACGCCACCAAGATCCTCTCCCAGCCCTACGCCTGGGAAGGCCTTAAACGTTGCCTCAAGGCGGGCAGCATCCGCATCGAATCACTCTCCGACCTGCTGGGCCTCTCCAGCACCGTGCAGATCGAACCCGAGCCGATGCCCCTCGACCTCAAAGTCGTGCTGATCGGCGAGCGACTGGTCTACTACCTGCTGTGCCAGTACGACCCGGAGTTTCCCGCGCTGTTCAAGATCAATGCCGACATGGAAAGCGAGATCGAGCGCAATCCGGCCAACACCGCCGCCTACGCCCGGCTCATCGCCACCCTGGCCCGCCGGGACACGCTGCGCCCGATCGCGGCCCCCGCCGTGGCGCGCATCATCGAACATGCTGCGCGCCTCGCCAACGACGCCCAGCGCCTCACCGCCCACACCCAGCCTCTCGATGATCTGATGCGTCAGGCCGATCACTTCGCCGCCGCCGCCAGCTCGGAGCGCATCGAGCGCGAGCACGTCGAGGCCGCGCTGGAAGCGCACCGGCACCGCAACGCGCGAATCAGCAGCCGCTACCGGGACGAAATCCTGCGCGGTCAGTTACTGGTGGACACCGCCGGCACCCACGTGGGCCAGATCAACGGACTGGCCGTGATCATGCTGGGCGACAGCACTTTCGCCCACCCGGTTCGCATCACCGCCACGGTGCGGGTGGGTGACGGCGAAGTCGTGGACATCGAACGCGAAGTCAAACTCGGTGGCCCGATCCACTCCAAGGGCGTCCTGATCCTCTCCGCCTTTGTCGCCTCGCGCTTCGGCCTCAGCATGCCCCTGTCGCTCAAGGCCAGCCTCGTCTTCGAACAATCGTACGGTGGCGTAGAAGGTGACAGCGCCTCGCTGGCCGAACTCGCGGCCCTGCTCTCGGCCCTCTCCGGCGTGCCCATCAAGCAATCACTGGCCGTCACCGGCTCGGTGAATCAATTTGGAGCAGTGCAGGCGGTAGGCGGAATCAACGAAAAAATAGAAGGTTTCTTCGACATCTGCGCGGCACGCGGCCTCACCGGCGAGCAGGGTGTGCTGATCCCCGCATCCAACACCTGCCACCTGATGCTGCGTCACGACGTTGTGGACGCGGTGCGCAACGGCCGCTTCCATGTGTGGAAGGTTTCCAGCGTTGATCAGGCCCTGGAACTGTTAACCGGCCTGCCCGCCGGGGCGCCCGATGAAAAGGGCGAAATGCCCGCGGGCTCCGTCAACTCCCGCATCGCCACAGGCCTGCAAAAACTTGCCCGCATGCGCCGCGAGTTTGCTCACCCCAAGGCCGTCAGACCGAACCACCCCGAAAAACGCGAAGAGAAGTAATTCAGCCCCGGTCGCCCCCCATCAGGGCGCTCCCCGACCGGGCTGAAGCAAGTCGACCCGAAACTCCGGCTCATCCGCATAGCGCTTTACCGAAAGATCGGTCCGCAGCGGCTGCAGCGCGCCATAACGTCGCGTGAGTATTTCGGCAAGACGATCCGCCAACGGCGCCCCCCGACGCAAAATACCAACCACGGCGATCCGACCCCTGACACCCTATGTCGCCACGCTGCTGGCGGCCCTGCCCCGCCGGAATGAATGGGTGTTCTCGAGCCCTACGGCCGAATCGGGAAGGCTTCAGGAGCCGCGCTCCGGGCACAACAAGGCCCTTGCTGCCGCTGGCCTGCCGGCGCTCTCTCTGCACGGCCTGCGCCGCTCCTTTTGGCACCCCTGGCCGAGTGGGTGGAATGCCCTGTTGGCGTGGTGGCGCAGATTCAGGGCCACAAGCCAAGCGCGACAGCCGAGAAGCACTATCGCCGCCGGCCGCTCGACCTGCTGCGCATGTGGCACGTGAAGATTGAGGGCTGGATTCTGGAGCAGGCCGGCATCGAGCAGCCGGGCGAAGAACAGGCATCAGGGCAGCGGGTTGTGAAAGCCTGACTTGCTATCTATACAAGAATTTATATACTGACCCCATGAAGCCGACACTGAGCTGGCCCGGAAGCGATTCAGGGCACTGATGGGGGAACAGCGATGACCGAACAGACTTTCAACAACGTGTGGGATGCAATTGAGGACACCCCGCAGCAGGACGCAAGCCTGCGCGCCAAGTCCGAACTGATGCAGGCGCTTGAACAGACCATCCGCCAGCGCGGCATGACGCAGCAGGATGCGGCCGCCCTGTTCGGCGTGACTCAACCGCGTATCTCCGACCTGATGCGCGGAAAGATTGGCCTGTTTTCGCTGGATGCACTGATGGACATGGCTTCCACCGCCGGCCTGCGTCCGCACATCGTCATTGAGCGCGAGCCGATGGCCGCCTGACCGAGCTCCACCGCCGCTCGGAGTGGTAGGAATCTGTGTGCTTGATACCAAATTGGTAGCGTGCTAGATTGGGTTATGCACATCATTGCACTGCGAGCATTACGCGAGTTTTGGGAGAAGCACCCGCAAGCCGAAACCCCTTTGCGTGGCTGGTACGCCGAGGCAAGCCGGGCCGCATGGCAAACCCCGGCCGACATCAAGGCTGCGCACCGGAACGCCAGTTTTCTGGCAAACAACCGCGTGGTGTTCAACATCAAGGGCAATGATGACCGGCTGGTGGTGGCTGTGCGTTACACCTCCACCATGATGTTCATCCGGTTCGTCGGCACCCATGCCGAATACGACCGGATTGACGCAGAAACCATTTAGGAGTCGCTATGGAACTGAAGCCAATCCGAACCGAAGCCGAGCATGCTGAAGCCCTGGCCGACATTGAACGTCTTTGGGACGCTCCCGAGGGAAGCCCCGAAGCCGATCGCCTGGAAGTGCTCGCCATGCTGGTAGAAGCCTACGAGAAGGCGCACTTCCCGATTGAAGCCCCCGACCCGGTGGCCTTCCTTGAGTACGTCATGGACGTGCGCGGGCTGACGCGTAAAGACCTGGAGCCGTACATCGGCCCGCGGGGGCGGGTGGCCGACATCATGAACCGGACGCGCCCGCTGTCCGTGGGGATGATTCGTCGGCTGTGTGCAGAACTGGGGTTGCCTGCTGACGTGCTGATTCAACCCTACGCGCTACGCGAGCCTATCGCCGCCTGACGCTTCAGGCAAAAGCGGGCCGAACAGGTGCGCCAACACCCACCAGCCCTGACCAATAAATCACCGGGGAAAAAGCCGCGAGGGACGCTGAACTTTTCAATGCCCTGCTAGACGGCACGGACCTTTTCGCACCAGATATGGGCGGCTGGGCAAATCGGGAGAGCAAAGTCCGAGAACCAGACGTTGCAACCGTATTGGTGAACGGGAAGTTGTTCGTCAAAGGATGTCGCTGTACACGTGGGGCCTATCGTGGAATTTCACTGGGAGACCGCACGCCTGTGTTTGCGCGCGGCAAGAGCTGGAGTCGATTTCGACTACCAGCAGGAACACCAATCCCTGAGGCTCTCGCCATCACACGTGACGCGGAGCGTCGAGCTGGGCCGGACCTCCCAATCCACTACACCCTCGCACCAAAGGACGACATGGAATTCGCGTTGTTCTTGGTTTGGCTCAGGGCGCTCGCGAGTCACGCTGTCGAGATCGAATAAAACTGGAAAAGAATGCATGAATCACGAACTAACAGACTTGACTCTTCAAGCCGCAATACAGGCAGTAGTCGCTCGAATGAACGAGTACGAAGCAACATCTGCGCTTGACGAATCTAGTCCTGATCGAGACGCTGAACTACAGGACTACTTCGATCACCTTAACACTGCATTCAGTGAACTCACCGACATGTATCTCAGTCGAGTAAAGGGAAACCCGCTGCTGCCTTCCTTAGAAAGTCTCCTTATTGACCCATTTCCCCTGCGCTAAACCATACCTTTATACACAACCCACTTCGCATTACTCCGTCACAAAACCCGTTAACTTTCACTGACCTACACACCCACTTGTAAACGCACCAAAAAAGGCGTCCACTCTCGTCTTTTGGATGCTCGTGAATGACGATTTCGAAGGGGTGGGTGATGGAGGAGTTTGCAGGCATGGACCTGGGTGGTCCGAGGGCCGCGAGGGTGCGCTTGAGATATTCGCAGCAGTGCATCCAGACCGATCGGGATTTCAACTGCTCCGCAGCCTCGCTCACCCAGGCTTGAAGCTGGCTGGATATGCGCGTGAGCACCTGCCGGGCCTTGTCGAAGTGGGCGTGCTGGCCGGTCAGCGTAATCGTGGTTTGGCCCGCGTGCTCGGTGCGCCGACCGACCGAGGACATCAACCAGGGCCGGCTGGTGATCGCTTCGAGCCGGGCTTCGGGGTTGGCCAGACGCACGAACAGACTCCACCAGTTGTAGAGGAGTGCCACCGCACGCGCCGACAGTTGGCAACGGTGCAGATCGTGCGTGGTGAAGCCATCCCAGCCCCACTGATTCTTGAGCTCGTCGAACGTATTCTCCGCGTCGGCTCGATCCCGGTAGAGCTGGCCGAGCGAGAGGATCTCGTGCTCGAGATTGGTGACCAGCACCGCGTACTCGTAGCCCGTGATGCGCTTGCCGCCCTTGCGGTCGGCTTCGATGAAGCCCAGCAGCTGCTGCCCGTCGTCCTCCTGGGCAAGGAGCATCTCGCCCTGCAAGGGGCGGCGCAGCACGAGCACGCGGCGCGTGTCCTCCCAGCCGGTAAGCGCCAGCGTGCTGTCGATCCCTTCCCAGCCCTGGCCCGCGTCCGCCCAGCCCGAGACCCGGAACAGGCGCTCGATGTGCCGCTTGACGTTCTTCGAGAGGCGCAGCTTGAAGAGGTAGGGCTGCGCCCGCGCTTCGAGCTCACGCATGATGCCGTCCGAGCCAAAGCCGCAATCACCGCGCACCAGCTTGGGTTTGTGATGCGCGGGCAGTTGATCGAGGAGCCCGAGCAGGCCAGGCAGGGTGTGGCTGCCCGAGTGTTCGTTGCCCGCCTTGACCTCGACCCCCATCACCAGGCGCAGCCCGGCCATCAGGTAGGTGTGGTAGCTGTGCGAAGGCCGGCCGGGCTTTTTCGGGTTGTACGACACGACCGCGCCTTCTTGCTTGCCGTAGAGCGGCTTGATGGTCGTGTCGATGTCCAGAATCCACGGCACATCGAGCAAGGGCGCGGTGCTGTCGCGCAGATGGCCGTCGAGCCAGCTCACCCCGGCCGCTTCGGGAATCGCCAGCAAGGCCCGACGCAGCGCGTCCTCGCTGATCACCTTGCGCATCCCGAGCAGCCCCGGATTGACCCCATCGCAGCGGATCGTCGTGACGTGCGAGTAGCGTCGATGCCCCGCCAGGATCGACAGCATCCAGGTGCCCAGCACATCGGCCTTACTCGGTGCGTTCGGGCTCGTGTAGGCGAGCGGACATCGTTCCTGCCAGCCCGACCACAACCCAGTCAGCGTCAGAAATTCGATGAAATAGGCCAACTGCCCCATCGGCGTGGCTGCGCTGTTGGCCTCCCAACGAACCTGCACCCGACCGCCTGCCGTCTGCACCCCGTTGCACGACGAAGGCATTTCCTCTGCACGCGAACGCTTCAATTTCGACTCACCCATCGGGTGACTCCCTCGATCAAGCTCAAAGCCACAGCCTGCCAGCGATTCGAGCAAGCGGCACATCATCAACTGAGATTTTTAGGATAAACCATATGAGCGCCGTCGACATTCAGGGCGCCGCAGATCTGATGAAGGTCCATCCAAAGACCGTCCTCAATCTCATCCAGACCGGCGCCCTTCGCGCAGCGAGAATCAGCCGCGCATACGTAATGCTCGAGCACAACGTCATGAACTACATCGAACGGCAAATCGTCGAGCAGACTGCCGACAGGATGGGGGTGCTCCTGTGCGACGCAGGCGTTGAGCGTGCAGTTGGCTGCTTCTACCCCGCCCACCTCAAGGCACACCGACGACCGTCGGCCGTGCGGTGGTCACACCGCCCCGTGGATCGCCTAGTTTTGGCTACATGGTGGCTACACGAACGACAAAAAGCAAAAAGCCCACTCCGAAGAATGGGCTAAGTGCTTGTTTTTTTGGTGCCGCTGACCGGAATCGAACTGGTGACCTTCGCATTACGAATGCGCTGCTCTACCGACTGAGCTACAGCGGCTCCAAGAGCGGCGCATTATACATAGCATCACCTGACTGGGCAACAACTACTGCAATGATGCGCATCGACCGTTGCCCAGCCATGCTCAGCGTCTAAAACCTGCTGATGTTCATTCACGAATGATCCGCCAATTAACGACCCGCGGTTCGCCTGACTCTGCAATCGTGCTGCCGTAAATCTTGGATGCGCCCTTCACATCCGTCCCCAGAACCCGGATGCTCGAGCCCACTCGCAGCAGTGTCGTGTCGGCAAGGCCCGCGTCGATGTTCAACCACTCCGTCTGGGAGCGAAGGCCGTCCACAATCTTGTAGAACACGCTCTGCCCCGTTCCGTACTGAACGGAATACAAACGTGCGGTACCCGTGATGCTGCAGGGGTCGGAGTTCATGATGGTGCCGGCCCAGGTCAGCACGCCGTCGTTGGCCTGAAGATTCAGGATGATCCGCTCGGTCGCTGCAACACCGGTCGTGCTGGTCATATCCCGACCGGTAAGGTCGTAATACCAGCCCATTGGTGTCGCATCGGAGAGCTTTGCACCTGACAGCAGGTCGGTGACCTTGCTCATATTGCCTCTACCCGCCGGAAACGAGATGCCGCTGGGCAGGGCAAGCTGGTGGGAGTCTGAACCGTAAGCCCGGCTCTTCGTCCCGTCACGCACCGCATACATCGTCTGCTGCTTGCTGTTGGTCAGATCGACGTTCTCGAGCAGACGTCCGGTTCCAACGAACACATAGCGCTTCAGATCCTCTGCCGAGTACTCAACCTTGGGCGCCGTGGTAACGGGCTGCCTCGTGCCGCCCTCAATGAACTCGGCAATTTTCTTGACCGCCGGCAGGTCATTGTCGGCACTGGTGAAATCGAAGCGCCACAGATTGCCGTCGAGGTCGCCGCCATACACGTAATCAAGCGTGTAATCCTGATAGCTCGGTGTATAGCCTTCGATCTGGGCAAGACCGGCAGGTGAGAGCGCCGTCCCGGAGCCCGTGTAGATCGGCGCCGAACCAAGCAGTGCACCGGTCTTGGCATTCAGGACGAAAATCGCACCCTGCCCTGGCTTGGTCCCGTTCACGTTGTTGTAGCCGCCGGTCAGCACCACCACCCAGCCCCAGCGGGCCGTCTTTGCAATCAGGGGGCGCCCGAAGCTGAAGCCCATGTCGGGGTGGGTGAATTCCCACAGCACCCTGCCGGCAATATCGGACTCGCTGACCGTGGACGAAATGCTGGTCACGTCCATGGCCACGAAACTGTGCCCGCCTTTGCCCTGGCCGGCAACCAGCAGCGTCCGCCAGTCCGAAGCGAGAGACGGGCTGAAGGACGACAGCTTTCCGCCCGTGCGGGCGATATCCACATCGCGGATTTCGGGCGTCGCGTTCATGTAGTAGTGATGGGAATAGGTCTTGCGGGCGAGCGCCTGGATACCGCTCACCTCCGGGTTGTTATCCGGCCCCCGGAACACTGAATGAGGCACCAGCGCAAAAACTTCCTTACCCGCGTCAGACGTTTCACTGGCATCAAACGCATGCAGCATGCCGTCATTGGCGCCGACAAAAATCAGCGGCTTGCGACCGGCGTAATCGGTCTTGAACTGGGAGTATCCCGGGTTATATGAGTCCGAATAGCTCCCGGCGGGCTTCCCGAGATAAACGACCTTGGAGTCGACGATATCGCCGAGAAGCTTGCCTCTCTGACGATAAAGCTTGGAGCTTGCCGCGGTCGTCTCGTAGGTCCGGTCACCCCTCAGATAATTGAGGACGCGTTCACCATCCGCACTATCTCCATCGGGCATCTCTGCGGTTCTGCTCAGATCCAGTTTCTGGGTGGCGCTGAGGTTGCCCCACAAAAAGGGCGTCGCTACCAGCTCGGCCGGGGTCGGCGCCACCTTGCTCTTGTCCGTGGGAGACAGGGTCACGATCCTGCGACCGCCGCTGCCCTGGGCTGCAATCTTGGCGGCAGCGCTCCAGAGCGAGGTCAGGTCAGGCGTGTCGTCCGTCACCCGGTTGACCCTGGAAGCAACCACGTCACCCGACCATGTGGCTGCATCGTAGCTACCCTGGTAGGTCGTCGCGCCTCCAGTCGTGGCGCTGAGCTGGGACGCCGACAGCGCGGCCCCGGCCATGCTGCCCGCTCCTGCAGCAATACTCTGGAAGGCGCTTTCGAGGCCGGACTTCATGTCATCCGGGATGCTGGCCGTGTAGTAATTGTCCGGCAGGTCGTTGCCACTGAACTTGCGCCCGGCGGAATTCCATGCATCTCCGCTGACAAAAGGGCCTGGCGTGGCGCCACCCGGCTTGATGAAGCCGCCATACTTGGCCGTCAGCCAGTACTGGTTGCGATGTACATAGCCATTCTCCAGGACGTCCATCCAGTAGGTATTCACGGTCTGAACGCCAGGAAGGTTATTACGGATATCGCTGGAGTGGGCGTAATAGGCAATACCCGCCATCAGGTAGCTGTTCTCGGTTCCCCCCGGAGCATCGGCAGCTCCGAGAGCGCCCATACCTTCAAGCGCGCCGACCCGGTCTGTCCAGCCCTTTGCGGTCAATCCCGCCATGTCATAATCGACGTCGGCCGGCACCGGGCTGCTGCCACCCGACAAATTCCGGTCGTAGTTACTGTTAACGTCACCGATTCCGATCACGTAATTGCGCTTGCACGACAAGGGGCCACGATCCGGCCATTTGGCATCCTTGGCAGGGTCTTCCCAAGTGGTAAAAACCGGAAAGCCGTCGTAGATGACGGGATCCGGGGAGCCGGGTGGCAGGTAGGACGCCGTCGGTTTCAGGTTCTTGAAATACTTGATCACCTCGGCATACATTTCGCTAACCGGGTCGTAATACTTGTAGGCTTTCGACGCGGTTCCGAATTTATTGAGGTAATTGATCGAACCGCTGTCAACAATACTTCTGGAGGCGTCTTTCAATCCGTAAGGATCCAGCTTGAATGCACCGGTTTCGCTGATTTCGTTATCGATGGTCTGGATTGGTGCCCTGAGCACTCCACCATCCTTGCTCCTGTTGACAGTCCCCGATCCGTTGACTCCATCTGTTGCGTTTGCAGTGCCTAACTGGAGATAACCAAATGCGCCAAAATACATTTTGTCCTTGTAGCGCTGCATCAGGCCAACCGGCTTATACACCGTCTTGGTGACGTCCCCGATCGTTTGGGTATAGGCAATGCAATTCGCCTCGAGGGGTCGGCCGGTGGCATCGTCGCGGCAGACTTCGACACTGACGTTAAGGTCAATGAGCGAGGAGGTGCTACTCGATGACGAGCTACTCGAAGACGTGCCACTAAAGCGGACCTGAAAACCCATGTTGTAATTCTTGATGGTGAGATCGCCTCCGGCGAAAGCCGACCCCAATCCGGTGTAGCTGCTAATTGAAGCCTGCGGCAGCGAGCGATCGGGGAAATTGCTCGAGGACTGCCCCGATGCATACGCCCGTTGAAGCACGGTGCGCCCCAGCGGCGATCCGGATGTGTCGGCAAAGGCAAGAGGCTCATCAATGGCCCGGTTTCCACCGGTCAGAACCCAGCGGAATGTATCAATGCCCTGCATGGTCGCCCAGTTCATGAAGTTGCCGCTCCACTGACCGGAACAGGCGTATCCGGCAGCCTTGCTCGTCGCGCTTCCGCTTGGGGTGAAATATCCGGAGGAGCCGTACGTGTAACATTTATCGGGATCGAAATATCCGAGATACCTGGTATTTCCCGATGTGTCGAAAGTAGTGCCCTGGTGCGCCCGCGTAATTGCCGTCGGAAACTCGACCGAAAGCGCCAGCATGACGTTGGCTGGAACGTTTGCCACCAGAATGGGCTGATCAGAGAGCGGCGTCGTGGCTGCCAGGGCTTCAACTGTCATCATCACGACCAGCGCAGCAGCAGCGTTTAAAACACGAAACCGGCTGATGAAAGAATCATTTTTCATTTTCGACGTCCTTCTCGACCTGTCTTCTATTACTTGACGCGAGTGGTGACCGTAGTCTGTATGTAGGTCTGTGTATTACGCACGCCGTCGCTCCGAATGGTGATCCGGTATAGCGGCAGCGAAATCGAGCCGGGCTTGTCCTGGCGATAGGATCCGCCCCGCTCGTAGCGGTCGGAAACCGAGCATTTCTTTTCATCCGAGACACCAAAGTCAGAACACATCCGCTCAATGAGGAAACGTACATTTTCATTAGTGGCTTTCAGGGTCTTGTCAGCCAGGCTTGGCTTGATTCCGAATTTGGCATCGAAAGCCGTCTTGTCCTTGATGATAAGCGGCACCCCGTTGGCATCCGCCTCCAGGAGACGCGGCGAGTAATTCATCGCCAGCCATTGCGAGACGGCATTGGGACAATCCGGATCGGTGGGAATGCATTCCGCCAAACTGGCATTGTTGAAATCGGCTGACATCATGACCTTGAAAGCCGAATTGAGGCCTACCGCCGAGTGGTTAACCGAATCACGCTTGAAGGCCAGATTGCCGGACAGCAGTGCTGACGTATCGACGGAACGAAGCATCGAAACACCGCCCAGCATCATGATGACGAGCACCACCAGAACCACCGCAAGCACAGTGCCCCGCGCGCGGGAGGGGGAAGACAGAAAGAGGGGGCGAACACTGGACCGCATGGCAGCACCTGGGGATTATTTCGGCGTGGACTTCATGTTGCGCAGGGGGATGACCCAGTCGAACACCTGGTAGCCATAGAGCTGCTCGGTGCTCGTGAGGTCGCGGGTAAACTTCCTGGTATCGGAAAGGTCGCTGAACAGCACGATCTGCGTAAGCTTTGCGTCACTGGACACCGCCTGCCCGGAGCGCAGCACGAGACCGATGCGGATCGCCTTGATCTGGTCGATCTTTTGCTCCGTCGCACTTTTCCCGTCCATCAGGTCGGCCAGGGTCCAGCCGGCCTCTGCGGGCGAGACCCACTCATCGATCACGTTGTCATTGGCCTTCCCGCCGACGCCGCTATCAACGCCATACCGGGCCTTGATAAGAACGACGTTTTCAGCGAAGGGCTGCATACCCCGGCGCTTCAGCATGTCGTATTCGAGCAGTTCGCCATTGGCGTTCACCGAAACGAGCGAGAAGGCCGCCGCCGTCTCGCGCCCAAGGTGAAAGGCGGAAGGGCTGTTGGCCTTCAGCGCAGCGAGCTTGCCGTAGGAGCTTGCGGTAACGTTGAGCGCGATGGAGGTATAGGACGCGGGGGCGACGACGGCGGTCTCCGCCGGCATGACTTTAAGTCCAAGGGACGCATTCATTACTGCGGCGCCGCCTGAGAAATTGCTGGCCACCTGGACGATCTGGCAATCGCCCGGCCCGCCGCCCACATCCTGCGGTACCGACAGCAGAAGATCATCGATCGCCACCCCGCCATTGGCCATGCCGATCCCGTTCGGGTTGCTGACCGACAGCGAAGCAGCATTTCCATCAGGGCTGGGATCGAAGGGAATGTCACGGTTGGCCGAAGCGGAGCTGCCCGCCATGACCATGATCACATCGGACTCCACCCCGCCATTCATGATGCCCACCGGCAACACCCGCACCGCTTTGGGAAAGGCCGCGAAAGGGTCGGGAAAGGAGTCGGCGGGCAACAGGGCTGCACCGCTGCGGGTAACAAGCAGCTTGCACCCCCAGACGTTGCGCCCCTGCACAAACGACGCACCTGCCTCTTCAACCAGCATGTTGAGCCGCGAGTTGGTGATCGCCGCAGTCTGCACGGTATCTGCCGTGCCGCTGACGCTGCGCCGGAAGGATTCGCTGGCGGTAAAGGATTTCATGATCACGAGCGAAGCCACCAGCCCCACCACCATGCCGACCAAGGTCTCGACCAGACTGATCCCGCGCTGGTCCGCCGAAGAATTCAAACGTGGAAAAAATCGGGTGCGCATGAAATGAATCCTAGAAAAGCAGGGTCGTGGTTTCGTAGACACCCTTGACTTCACGACTATCTGAACCCGTCGTCGCGCCAGGCATCGTCCATTCGATCCTGAGCGTGACCAGCATGGTGGTTGAGGTCGCGGAGCGAACAAAAGTGGGCGTCACATCGACGTTCGACAGGCGGCTGCCACCCTTCACGCGCCCGTTGAGCCACGCCTTGAACTTGGACCCGCCGACGGCATAATCCGCCTCCACCTGGCTGATTTCTGACGCGGCCATCTTTGCCAGCAACTCGTCGGCCAGCATTGCCGCCTCGGTCCGAAAACGGCTGTCGGTGGCAATTTTTGTGGATGCGGCCTGGAATCCGATCAAACCCAGCAAGCCAAGGGAAAAAATCAACATGGCAACCAGTGCCTCAAGCAGCACGTAACCAGACTGCCCGCTGTTTTTTTTCATCATTTCGCCCCTGGCCTCAGACTTTCGGACACTTTGCGAGCGACACCAGCGGCAGGCAGGCAAAGGGTTTGCCGGAAGCGAGCGCCGGATCACAGCTTTTGATTGCGCCCCCTGGCGTCACGAAAACGCACACCGCACGGTCGGCGCCCGAACGGGACAGGCGATAGACCTGATATTCGGTCACTGCGGCGCCCGCGCTGTCGGTCACCCGCCCCATTCCGGTAAAGAACACGCTCGCCGGCCCTGTCAGTTCCACCGCGGACGAGATTTCCGTCATCTGGAAGCCCGACACATACGCCAGCGTTGCATCGGTCGTGCCCAACACCCGCACGGCCCAGTTCTGGCCGTTGCCGGCCGCCGCGAGCGACAGGATGCCGGACTGGCTCGGCGTGGCATTGGTAAGAAGGAACTCCACCCGCTGATTGCGGCGGATGGCCTCGGCTTCGGCCTGACGCAAGCCGTTCTGAACCGTTTCGGCAGCAGACCCAATCGAATTGCGACGGATCCACTCACCCATTTGCGGAATTCCCACCGCCATCAGAATACCGGTGATCACGACGGTCACCATCAGTTCGACCAGCGTTACGCCGCCCTGGCGGCCCGGTAATTTGGTCAGCACGACGTGTGATCCTTTGACTGCAGCCAGCAATTCCGGGGCGTCGTTACAGCCGGCGTCGTGGATGTCTTGTCGCCCGCATGGTTGATCGTGTAGGTATAGCCGCTCATGCCCTTGCCGGACAGCCCGGTTGCCGTAATCGTGAACGTCGTGTCGGAGCAGGCCGAAACCGTAACGGAAAACGCGGTATCGGAAAAAAGCGGAACAAAGAGGTCGCCAGCGCACTCCAGTCCGCCCGGAGCGCTGGCGTAGGTTCGAACCGAATTGAAACTCTGCTCCATCCGCACCTTGGCTTCTGACAGCGCGCCCGTCACCTGGGCGACCTTGCCGCGTGCAATGTAGGCGGTATAAGTCGGCACGGCGACCGCAGCAAGCACCGCGGCAATCATGACGACCATCATCAACTCGATCAGCGTAAAGCCGAGTTGCTTCTTCATATGCACTTCTCCTTTGAGCTTACGATGACATCGCCCCCACTGAAATGCGAGCCCTGAACGACCGGCGGAAAACTCTCGCCGACAAGCGGCGCGGGACGACAAAAACCTTGCAGCTATCGTAAACACGGTTCTCCTGATCGGCCCGTTCATCCTGAATCCCGTCGCTCCGCCCCTCCCTTTGCTCCAGCCCGCTCTACAGCCTGTTTCGGCCATCTCTCCGATCCGGCGCCTCGGCCTGGCCGTAATGATTTCCGTTATTGCCCACGCGGCCCTGATAGCGGCGTTGACACGACTGGCGTCCGGGTGGTCCGGCCGGCCGGCCGGCGCCTTATCGTCACCACCACTTGCGGCCCGGCTGCTGCCGCCCCCGGCGCCGCCCCACAGGGATCGTAAGCGCCCCGCAGGCCCCGCCCTCCAGGCAAGCGCCCGTCGCGGCAACGGCACCGCCACCAGACCCGGCAAGGCCCGCGCCGGAGGCCGCCGCAGCGCCCTCAGAGCAACCCACCGGGACAGGCCCGGCCCTGCCCCTTGCCGAGATTCCGCCCACCTATAACCCGCTCTCCCGGCTTACCCGCGCCCCCGAACTGAGCACCCCGGTCAACGAGGACGCCTGGCCTGTTCTTCCCGACGCACCGACCGGCACCTTCCAGCTCGAGCTGGCCATCGGCACCGACGGCCGGGTGGAGATCATCGTTCCGCACTGCGTCGAAGCCCTCTGCCCTGCCGCGCACACCTACGCCGAAATCGTCGGCCAGTGGCACTTCCAGCCAGCCGAGATTCTCGGCCTGCCAGTGCCGAGCCGGCTGCGGCTGGAATTCGAAGTGGGCTTTCCGGCGGACGCCGGAGCTGCCGGCGGCAATGAACCTCAGCCCCCGCGCCAGTAATCGGGCCGCCCGAAAAAGCCGCGCAGGTGATCGATGAGCAGGCGCACCCGCAGCGGCAGGCGCCGGTTTTGCGGAAAAACCGCGTAGATCCCGGTTGGCGGCGCGGCATAAGCATCCAGCACCGACACCAGCGCACCGCTTGCCAGATCGCGCTCCACCTCCCACATCGACCGCCACGCCAGCCCGATCCCGCCCAGCGCCCAGTCGCGAAGCACCGTTCCGTCGTTGCACTCGAAGCGCCCCGACACCTTGATCGTACGGGTCTGGCCAGGCGCCTCGGCGTCTGCAAAAACCCAGCCGCGCTGCGGGTCGAGGGACAGGCAATCGTGGCGCAGCAGGTCGTCCGGCGTCTCTGGCACCCCGCTCCTGGCAAGATAGACCGGGCTCGCCACCACCACCCGCCGGTTGTCGGCCAGCCGCACCGACACCAGGCTCGAATCGGAAAGCTCGCCGATGCGGATCGAGCAATCCACGCCTTCGTTCACAAGATCCACCAGCCGGTCAGAAAGATCGAGGCTGCAGGTCACCTCCGGGTTGGCCGCCAGAAAATCGCGCACCACCGGCGCCACATGCCGGCGCCCGAAGCCCGCCGGCGCCGATACCTTGATGTGCCCGCTGGCCTTCACACCGCCCAGGCTCACCGACGCCTCGGCGTTGGCCAGATCGTTGAGGATGCGCTGGCAGTCTTCGAGAAAGGCGCTGCCTTCGAAGGTCAGGCTGAGTTTGCGCGTGGTGCGCATCATCAGCTTCACGCCCAGCCGCTCCTCGAGCGCATCGATGCGCCGCCCCATCATGGCCGGCGTCACCCCCTCGGCCCGGGCTGCCGCCGACAGGCTGCCCCGGGTAGCGATGCTGACAAAGGCAGAGATTTCCTTGAAGCTGTTCATTTAATACAAAAAGTAAAAAATCATTTGATTTTATTATGGCTTCTTTTTTCTTTATGCATTGAATAAACTTCGCTGCATTGCAGTAAAACTCGCTCCACCAACCGGAAAGCAATCGCAGCACATGGCACACCCCTCCCGAATCCAGGCTGTCGCGTTCGATGCCTTTGGCACGCTCTTCGACGTCTACTCGGTGGGCCTCCTGGCCGAGCAGCTCTACCCTGGCAAGGGCAGCCAGCTTGCCGAACTGTGGCGTCTCAAGCAGATCGAATACAGCTTCATTCGCAGCCTTTCCTGCCGCTACAAGCCCTTCTGGGAAATCACCCAGGACGGTCTTGTGTTCGCCGCCGCCAAGCTCGGGCTTGATCTCGATACCCCTCGGCGCAACCAGCTGATGAACCAGTACGCCTGCCTGTCGCCCTTCCCCGAAAACCTCGGTGCCCTGCGCGCCCTCAAGGCCGCCGGCATTCCCACCGCCATCCTCTCCAACGGCACGCCCGAGATGCTCGCCGTCGCCATCAAGAGCGCCGGCATGCACGGCCTTTTCGACCACGTGCTGTCGGTTGATGCAGTGCGCAAATACAAAACCCACGGCGACGCCTATGCCCTGGGCCCTGCCGCCTTCGGCTGCCCTGCCGAACGCATCCTGTTCGTTACCTCCAACGGCTGGGACGCCGCCGGCGCCCGCTGGTACGGCTACACCACGTTCTGGATCAACCGCAGCGGCCAGCCTGAAGAACAGCTCGATGTGTCGCCCACCGCCACCGGCCGCACGATGGACGAAGTCGTGGCCTTCGTGAAAGCACGGGCGGCCTGACATGGACGCGACCCAGATCATCCTCGTCGGTGGCGGCGCCCTGCTCGCCGGAGCCATGAATGCCATGGCCGGCGGCGGCACCTTCTTCTCCTTTCCGGCGCTGCTCGCCGCCGGCCTTCCACCCGTCATGGCCAACGCCAGCAACTCGGTCGCCATGTGGCCGGCCAGCCTTTCCAGTGCCTGGGCCTATCGCCGCGAAGTCAGCCGCCACCCGCGCTGGACCTTGATGCTGGTGCTGATTTCCTTTATCGGCGGCATCGCCGGCGGCTCCTGCTGCTGGCCACCTCCAACGCCGCCTTCTCGCGCCTCGTGCCCTGGCTGCTGCTCAGCGCCACCGCGCTGTTCGCCTTCTCGGGCCAGGTTTCGCGGATGATTGCCGCAGCCAGGACGCGCATCGGAATGCAAACGAAGGAATCAGGCACGCCCGGCGGCGTCGGAGGCTTGCTCTTCCAGCTCTGCGTGGCCATCTACGGCGGCTTCTTCGGCGCCGGCATGGGCATCCTCACCCTCGCGGCCCTCGCCATCCAGGGTGTCGACGACATCCAGGAGCTCAACGGCCTCAAGAACCTGACCTCGGCCGTCAATTACACCGTGGCCGCCGCCACCTTCATCATCGCCGGCGCCATCAGCTGGCCGCACACGCTGCTGATGATCGCGACCGCCATGGTCGGCGCCATCGGCGGCGCGGCCCTCGCCCGCCGCCTGCCCGCCCTGTGGCTGCGCCGGCTGGTGGTGGCCACAGGCGCCAGCCTCAGCGTCATCTATTTCATCAAAACGTATTTTTAATCTTCATTACAAGGAGTCACCATGAGCCTCACCCTCCCCGCCGGCATGCAGATCAACGCCCCGCTTCAACCGGGTTACGAATCCATCCTCACCCTGGAAGCCCTCGAACTGGTCGCCAAGCTGCACCGCGCCTTCGAGCCCCGCCGCCAGGAGCTGCTGAAGGCCCGCGTCGAGCGCCAGGCCCGCATCGACGCCGGCGAAATGCCCGACTTCCTGCCCGAAACCAAGCACATCCGCGAAGGCGACTGGAAAATCGCCCCGCTGCCCAAGGCCCTCGAGCGTCGCCGCACCGAAATCACCGGGCCGGTCGAAGCCAAGATGATCATCAACGCCTACAACTCGGGCGCTGATTCCTACATGACCGACTTCGAGGACTCCAACAGCCCGAAGTGGGACAACCAGATCCAGGGCCAGATCAACCTCTACAAGGCCATCCGCCGCGAACTCTCGTTCAAGAACGAAGTCGGCAAGGAATACAAGCTCGACGACAAGATCGCCACCCTGCAGATCCGTCCCCGCGGCTGGCACCTGGACGAAAAGCACGTCCTCGTTGATGGCCAGCGCGTCTCCGGCGGCATCTTCGACTTCGGCCTCGTGCTCTTCCACAACGCCAAAGAGCAGATCGCCCGCGGCGCCGGCCCCTTCTTCTACCTGCCGAAGATGGAAAGCCACCTGGAAGCCCGCCTGTGGAACGACATCTTCGTGATGGCGCAAGACCACATCGGCCTGCCCCAGGGCACCATCAAGGCCACCGTTCTGGTCGAAACCATTCTCGCCACCTTCGAGATGGAAGAAATCCTCTTTGAACTGCGCAACCACTCCGCCGGCCTCAACGCCGGACGCTGGGACTACATCTTCTCGTGCATCAAGAAGTTCAAGAAGAACAAGGACTTCTGCCTGGCCCAGCGCAGCGCCATCACCATGGAAGTGCCCTTCATGCGCGGCTACGCGCTGGCCCTGGTGCAGGCCTGCCACAAGCGCGGCGCCCCGGCCATGGGCGGCATGTCGGCCCTGATCCCGATCAAGAACGATCCGGTCGCCAACGAAAAGGCCCTCGCCGGCATCCGCCACGACAAGACCCGCGACGCCAACGACGGCTTCGACGGCGGCTGGGTGGCTCACCCGGGCCTCGTCGCCATCGCCGCCGAAGAGTTCCAGAAGGTCCTCGGCGACAAGCCCAACCAGTGGGAAAAGCAGGTGGAAGGAAAGTTCGGCCCGGCCCAGTGGCTCGACTTCCAGCCAGAGCAGCCCATCACCGAAGCCGGCCTGCGCAACAACATCAACGTCGGCATCCACTACCTGGGTTCCTGGCTCGCCGGCAACGGCTGCGTGCCCATCCACAACCTGATGGAAGACGCCGCCACCGCCGAAATCTCCCGCTCGCAGGTGTGGCAGTGGGTGGTTTCCCCCAAGGGCATCCTCGACGACGGCCGCAAGGTCACCGTCGAAATGGTCCGCCCGATGATTGCCGAGGAACTCGTCAAGGTTAAGGCCACCGTCACCGCCCAGGGCGAAGACACCGCGTCCTACGACCAGGCCGCCGAAATCTTCGACAAGATGTCCCTCACCCCGGAATACCCGGAGTTCCTGACCCTGCCGCTGTACGAGGCGATGGAGTAATCGGAAGGCGCCCTGCGCAAGCAGGGTGTCCGAATGCAGAACGGCACCGCAGGGTGCCGTTTTTACGTTTGGACCTTGCGGCCGACACAGCGGATCACTCCGACGAAGCGGCCAGGGCCTCCACGGTCGCCGCATCCGCCCCCGTCACCCGCACCCGCTTGGCGCGGGATGTATCGCCACTGACCAGTTCCACCGACGACTTCGACACGCCGCAGGCCTTGGCCAGGAAGGCGATCAGCGCGGCGTTGGCCTTGCCGTCCACCGGCGGGGCGGCCAGGCGAATCTTGAGGGCTTCGCCGTGAAGGCCGGCGATTTCGGTTTTTTTGGCGCCGGGCTGGATGTGCAGCGTGAGGATCACGCTGCCGTCCGCCGCCCGGTTAAGCCAGGTCATGGCTCAGGCCAGACCGATCAGCATGTACTTGCCCATCGCCAGCGCGCTGAGCAGTACCTGCAGCACCAGCAGCAGCGCGATGGGCGTGAGATCAACGCCACCGATGGCCGGGATGACGCGCCGAAACGGACGCAGGAATGGCTCGGCGAGCGCGTTGATCACGCCGGCCAGCGGCGCGTGGGGATTGACCCACGAGAAGATCGCGGACATCAGCACCACGCCCATCAGCAGGTAGAGGGCCGCCTTGACGGTCTCCAGCAGGCCGACGCCCCACATCACCACGAGCAGGCCAAGGGGATCGGCCGAGCCCAGCACACCGCGCACCGCGAGGGCGACAAAAACCACCACGACCTGCACGACCCAGGCCGGCAGCAGGCTGGCCAGATCAAGACCGCCGAGGCCGGGGATGAAGCGGCGCAGGGGCAACACCAGCCAGTCGGTCGTCGCCACGACAAACTGGCCAAGCGGATTGCGAAAGGAGATGCGTTGCCACTGCATCACAAAGCGCGCCAGGAGCACACCGGACAAGAGGCTGCCAAGGGTTTCGACGATGGTCAGGAGAAGACTTCCGAGCATGGCGGCCTCCTCAATCGCGGCCGAGCTCGTCGCCGAGTTCGCGGCCACGGGCGGCGGCTGCCGCCACCCCGCGATCGATGACTGCCGGGAAGCCGTCCGCCGCAAAGGAAGCCAGCGCCGCCGCGGTGGTGCCGCCCTTGGACGTCACCCGCTCGCGCAGCACGGCCGGGGATTCGTCGCTGCCAGCCGCCAGTCTGGCGGCACCGAGCACCGTGTCGATGGCCAGCCGGCGCGCGGTGGCCGCATCAAAACCAAGGGCTTCGCCCGAGGCCTGAAGGCATTCGATGAAATGAAAGACATAGGCCGGACCACTGCCGGAAATCGCCGTCACACCGTCGATCTGCGCCTCGTCGGGCACCCACACGGTGCTGCCGACTGCCGACAACACCTTCTCGGCCGCAGCGCGGCCTTCGGCATCCACCGACGCGTCGGCAAACAGGCCGGTGATGCCGGCCCCGATCAGGGCCGGCGTATTGGGCATGGCGCGCACCAGCTTGCGATAGTCACCCAGCCAGCGGCCAATGTCGGCCAGGCGCAGGCCGGCGGCGATGCTGACCACCACCTGGTTCGTGAGGCGACCGGCGAGGGGTGCCACCGCGGCCTTGAGCTGCTGCGGCTTGACCGCCAGCACCAGCACGTCACAGGCCAGGGCCGCGTCGTCCAGAGCCTCGACGGCGCGCACACCAAACAGACTTTGGAGCTTGGCACGGCCTTCGGCGAACAGTTCGACAACCTGCACGTTCGTTGCACTGAAGCCCTGCTTGACCAGGCCGCCGATCAGCGCCGCCGCCATGTTGCCGCCACCCAGGAAGGTGATTTTCATCGGGATATCCCTACAAGTTGAATGGAAATGTGCTTTTCAGCTGCGCGAGCCGAAGATCGCCGTGCCCACGCGAACCAGCGTCGAGCCTTCGGCGATCGCCGCTTCGAGGTCGTCGGACATGCCCATCGACAGCGTGTCGAGGGCAAGGCCCGCAGCGTTGAGTTCGTCGCGCATGGCCCGCAGGCTGGCAAAACGGGCGCGCTGCAGCGCCACGTCGGGAGTCGGTTCGGGAATGGTCATCAGCCCGCGCAGCCGCAGGCGCGGCAGCACGGCCACGGCGCGGGCGAGTTCGGGCAGATCGGGAGGTGCAACACCACTCTTGCTGGCCTCACCGCTGACATTCACCTGGATGCAGACCTCCAGCGGCGGCAGATGCACGTCGCGCTGCTCGGAGAGCCGCTCGGCGATCTTGAGCCTGTCGATGGAATGCACCCACGAAAAACGGTTGGCGACGAGCCGGGTCTTGTTGCTTTGCAGGGGGCCGATGAAATGCCATTCGAGCCCGAGGCCCGCCAGTTCATCGACCTTGGCGACGCCTTCCTGAACGTAGTTCTCGCCGAAGGCATGCTGCCCGGCGGCAGCCGCTTCGCGCACACTGTCTGCCGGCCAGGTTTTGCTGACGGCCAGAAGCCGGACCATGGCCGGATCGCACCCGGCCGCAACGGCCGCGTCGGCGATGCGCGTGGCAAGGTTTTGGAGGCGACCGGATATGCCTGACTTATAATCTTCCAAAGCTTAATTTTCGGGCTGTTCTGGCCGTTGAGTATAGCATTTGCCCCAGCCCCGAATTTCGACCGACAACCCTGCCTGCCGCGAGCCTCCACGATGGATATCACCGAACTGCTTGCCTTCACCGTCAAGAACAAGGCTTCCGACCTGCACATTTCTGCCGGTCTCCCCCCGATGATCCGCGTGCATGGCGACGTGCGCCGGATCAATCTGCCGCCCCTGGCGCACAAGGATGTCCACGCCATGGTGTACGACATCATGAACGACGCCCAGCGCAAGCAGTACGAAGAGTTCCTCGAAACCGACTTCTCCTTCGAAATTCCCAACCTGGCACGCTTCCGGGTCAATGCCTTCAACCAGAACCGCGGCGCGGCAGCCGTGTTCCGGGTCATTCCGTCCAAGGTGCTGACCCTCGAAGAGCTCAACTGCCCCAAGACTTTCAAGGACATTGCCAACCAGCCCCGCGGCATCGTGCTGGTCACCGGCCCGACCGGCTCGGGCAAGTCCACCACGCTGGCAGCGATGGTCGATTACGTGAATGAAACCGAATACGGCCACATTCTCACCATCGAAGATCCGATCGAGTTCGTGCACGAATCCAAGCGCTGCCTGATCAACCAGCGGGAAGTCTCGCGCGACACGCAGTCCTTCAACGCGGCGCTGCGCTCCTCCCTGCGCGAAGACCCGGACGTGATCCTCGTCGGCGAAATGCGCGACCTCGAAACCATCCGCCTGGCCCTCACCGCGGCCGAAACCGGCCACCTTGTTTTCGGCACGCTGCACACCTCGTCGGCCGCCAAGACCATCGACCGTATCGTCGACGTCTTCCCCGCCGCCGAAAAAGACATGGTGCGCGCGATGATGTCCGAATCCCTGCGTGCAGTGATCTCGCAAACGCTGCTCAAGACCAAGGACGGCACCGGACGCGTAGCCGCCCACGAAATCATGATCGGCACCCCGGCCATCCGCAACCTGATCCGCGAGAACAAGGTCGCCCAGATGTACTCGGCCATCCAGACCGGTCAGGGTGTCGGCATGCAAACCCTGGATCAGTGCCTGGCCGATCTGGTCCGGCGCAACATCGTCTCGGGTGCCGAAGCCCGCCTGCGCGCGGCAAACAAGGACAACTTCCAGGCCTGAACGCCGCCCACGCCCCATCAAAATCGAATCATGCCGGCACCGGCCGGCAACAGGAACACACCATGGAACGCGACCAGGCACTCAAGTTCATGCATGACCTCCTGCGGCTGATGCTGCAGAAAAACGGCTCCGACCTTTTCATCACCGCCAATTTTCCGCCGGCCATCAAGATCGACGGCAAGATCATTCCCCAGTCGAACCAGCAACTCACCCATACCCACACGGCCGAACTCGCGCGGGTCGTCATGAACGACCGGCAGGCGGCCGAGTTCGAAGCCACCAAGGAGTGCAACTTCGCCATCTCGCCGCCCGGCATCGGTCGCTTCCGGGCCAATGCCTTCATCCAGCAGGGCCAGGTCGGCCTGATCCTGCGGACCATTCCGCAAAAAATCCCCACCTTCGACGAACTCGGCCTGCCGCCGGTGCTCAAGGACATCGCCATGTCCAAGCGCGGTCTGGTGATCTTCGTCGGCGGCACCGGCACCGGCAAGACCACCTCGCTGGCGGCAATGGTCGATTTCCGCAACGAGAAGAGCTTCGGGCACATCATCACCGTCGAAGACCCGATCGAATTCGTCCATGCCCACAAGAACTGCATCGTCACCC
>JADKKC010000040.1 GCA_016720685.1 Zoogloea sp. | reverse complement strand
GCCAGCCACTGACTGAAGGCGTCATGGCGCCGCCTGCCGGCCTGAGCGGGCGCCTTCGGGGCACTTCTGCCATGGCGCACTTTTCGGGTAAGGTGCGGGCTCCCTCCCGACCCGCGCGTCCCTACCCGATGAACGCTCCTTTCTTGCTGCCCCCTCTTGTCGAAGACCTCGACCTCGCCTATCGGCTGAGCCCCGCCCGTGGCCGCCGGTCGGCCCTTTTGATCCTGCTGCACGGGGTCGGCGCCAATGAAACCTCGCTGGCCGGCCTGGTGCCGCTGATGCCCGAGCACGTGGCGGTGGCGCTGGTGCGCTCGCCCTTTCCGATGGGCGTGGGGGCGTTTTGTGCCTTTGCGGTCAATTTCACCGCCAGCGGCCCGGTCATCGATGCGGCCCAGGCCGAAGCCTGCCGGCAGCGCCTGGCCGACTTCGTGGGCCAACTCCAGGCGCGCACCGGCATTGCTCCGGCACGCAGCGCGGTGGCTGGCTTCAGCCAGGGCGGCGTGATGTCGGCCGGGCTGGCGCTCACCCGGCCCGACAGCGTGGCGGGTTTTGGCCTGCTTTCGGGCCGCATCCTGCCGGAGATCGGCCCGCTGATCGCCCCCGCCGAAGCCCTGGCCAAGCTTCAGGGCCTCGTCCTGCACGGCGATTTCGACGACGTTCTGCCGGTGGCCTTTGCCGAGCAGAGCGTCGCGCTGCTGGGCGGCCTTGGCGTGCCCTTCACGCACCAGCGCTACCCGGCCGCCCACGAAATCACCCGCGACATGGCCGTCGATTTCGTGGCCTGGCTGGCCCGTCTGCTGCCCGCCGATGAGGTTTGATCCATTGATCGAGACATCTTTGCCCGGTGCCTGCGAGGCCGACGGCCGGTGGTTTGCGCTGCGCGGGCGCGAGCTGTTGCTGGGCGCCGATGGCGAAATTCCCGTCGGCCCATGCCCGGTTGACTCCCGCAGCCTGCAGGTGTTGGGCGAACTCGACGGCCGGCCCTGTTACGCCGTCGATTTGCCCGAGACGGCCGCAGCGCCGCCCGGCGGCGTTTTTGTCGACCCCAAGACGCTGCTCGACCGCCTGCCCCAGCGGGCCGGCGGCATGCTGGCGCGGGCGCTGGAGATCATCGAATGGGACCGCTCGCACCGCTTCTGCGGCGCCTGCGGTGCGCCCACCGCGCAGCACAGCGCGGCCATCATGCGGGCCTGCAGCAACGACGCCTGCCGCCGCGAACATTTTCCGCGGGTGTCGCCGGTGGTCATCGTCTCCGTCGAGCGGGGCGAGGAAATCCTGCTGGGCCGTTCGCCGCATTTTCCGCCGGGGTTCTACAGCGTGCTGGCGGGTTTTGTCGATGCCGGCGAGAGCGCCGAAGAGGCTGTGCACCGGGAGATTTTCGAGGAAACGGCCCTCCGCGTGCGCGACCTGCGTTACTTCGCCAGTCAGCCCTGGCCCTTTCCCCATTCGCTGATGCTGGGCTATCAGGCCGCCTACGCCGGTGGCGAAATCGTCTGCGCACCCGGCGAGATCGAGGACGCGGCCTTCTTTCACGTAGACCGCTTGCCGACGAGCTTTCCGCTCAAGGCCACGCTGTCGCACTGGCTGATCCGCGATTTCTGCCGCCGCCACGGCCGCGTCTGGCCGCCCGCAGGTTGAATTTTGCAGGCCGGACTGCTCACGCGCCGGCTCCATCCACGATTCGCTCAAGGCGATCGAAACCGTTTTGAAGGCCACACCGACATGAATCTTTCACCCCGTGATCTGCTGGCCCGGATGTTCGCCGCCGCCGTCGATGCCGCCCGGCCCGAACAGTGCATTCCGCGCTTCCTGCCCGAGCCGCCGGCCGGCCGCACCCTTGTGATCGGGGCCGGCAAGGCTTCGGCCGCCATGGCGCAGGTTCTGGAACGCCACTGGCCCGGCCCGCTCGACGGCCTGGTCGTCACCCGTTATGGCTACGCCGTGCCCTGCGAGCGCATCGAGATCGTCGAGGCGGCCCACCCGGTGCCCGACGCGGCCGGGCGCGAGGCCGCCGGGCGCATGCTGGAGCGGGTGCGCGGGCTGACTGCCGACGATCTCGTGATCTGCCTGATCTCCGGTGGCGGTTCGGCGCTGCTGCCGCTGCCGGGCGAGGGCGTTACGCTGGAAGACAAGCAGGCCATCAACCGGGCGCTGCTCAAATCGGGCGCGACGATTTCCGAGATGAACTGCGTGCGCCGCCACCTGTCGGCCATCAAGGGCGGCCGGCTGGCGGCGGCCTGTCACCCGGCGAGGGTGGTGAACCTGCTGATTTCCGACGTGCCCGGCGACCGGCCGATGGACATTGCATCCGGCCCCACGGTGGCCGACCCGAGCAGCTGCGCCGACGCGCTGGATATCGTGCGCCGCTACGCCATCGAGCTGCCCGCCGGCGCCCGCGCACTGCTTGAAAGCGGCGCCGGCGAGACGCTCAAGCCGGGCGATGCACGCCTCGCCGGCGTCGTCACCCATCTCGTCGCCACGCCGCAAATGGCCCTGGAGGCCGCGGCCGGCGTGGCCCGCGCCGCCGGTGTCACGCCGCTGATCCTCGGCGACAGCATCGAGGGCGAAGCCCGCGACGTGGGCAAGGTGATGGCCGCCATTGCGCTGCAGGTAAAAAGGCACGCTCAGCCGCTGGCCGCGCCCTGCGTGCTGCTCTCCGGCGGCGAGACGACCGTGACCGTGCGCGGCACGGGCCGCGGCGGGCGCAACGTGGAGTTTCTGCTGGCGCTGGCCGTGGCGCTGGACGGGGCGCCGGGCGTTTTTGCGGTGGCCGGCGACACCGACGGCGTCGACGGGCTGGAGGAGATCGCCGGCGCCTTTGTCACCCCCGACACCCTGGCCCGCGCCTGGGCGCTGGGCATCCGCCCGCTGGGCCGTCTCGACGACAACGACGGTCACGGTTTCTTCGAGGCCCTCGGCGACGCCCTCGTGACCGGCCCGACCCTGACCAACGTCAACGACTTTCGCGCCCTGCTGGTGAGCTGAGCCCGCCGTCCTGCGCAAGCCGTCACCATCGCTCGAACTCGCCTCCGCGTTCGCGGCCGCACCCCCCGGCACACAACCCGCACAACCACAACGCCAGGAGCCCCAATGTCCGATCTTCCCGTGAGCCGTTATCCCGTACCCGAACTCGCCGATCTGCCCGACGACATCCGCGCCAAGATTCTCGCCGTGCAGGAAAAAGCCGGCTTCGTGCCCAATGTGTTTTTGACGCTGGCCCACCGCCCGGACGAGTTTCGTGCCTTTTTTGCCTACCACGACGCGCTGATGGAAAAGGACGTCGGCCTCACCAAGGCCGAGCGCGAGATGATCGTCGTCGCCACCTCGGGGGCCAACCACTGCCTTTACTGCGTGGTGGCCCACGGCGCGATCCTGCGCATCCGGGCGAAGAACCCGCGGGTGGCCGACCAGCTGGCCACCAACTACCGCAAGGCCGAGATCACCCCGCGCCAGCGCGCCATGCTCGATTTTGCGATGAAGCTTTCACTGGAATCGGGCGCCGTCGGCGACGCCGACATCGCCGCGCTCAAGGCCCACGGCTTTGACGACGAAGCCGTGTGGGACATCGGCGCGATCACCGCCTTCTTCGCCATGAGCAACCGCCTGGCCAACCTCACCTCGATGCGCCCCAACGACGAGTTTTACCTGATGGGGCGTTTGCCCAAGGCCTGAGCGATCAGCTGCCCGGGGGGCGGTTGAAGCGTCGATGCATGCCGCGTCCGGCGGCCTTGGCTGCGTAGAGGGCCTGGTCGGCCCGTTCGAGGAGGCCTGCCGGGGTTTCGCCGTCCTCGGGGAACAGGGCGATGCCGACGCTGCCGCCGATCCGGGCCTCGTGTCCGCCTGCGAGCACAAAAGGCGTCTCGAGCTGGCGGATGACTTCGTCGGCGACGGCCGTCACGCCATCGGCGCCCGGAACGTCTTCGAGCACGATCACGAACTCGTCGCCGCCGATGCGTGCCAGGGTGTCGACGTCGCGCAGGCGCGCGGTCAGGCGCGCTGCCACGGCGGTCAGCAGCTCGTCGCCGGCCTGGTGGCCGAGGGTGTCGTTGACGGGCTTGAAGCGGTCCAGGTCGATGAACAGCACCGCGCCTTTTCCGCCGCGGCGTTTGGTGCTTCTCAGGGCGTGCTCCAGCCGGTCGAGCAGTTGCACGCGGTTGGGCAGGTTGGTCAGCGGATCGTGGTGGGCCAGCCTTTCCAGCTCGCTCTTGGGGTGTTTCATCCGGTTGATGTCGATGAAGATGCCCACGTAGTTGCTGACCTTTCCGCTGTCGTCATGCACCGCGCTGATGCTCAGCCAGACCAGATAGGTGTCGCCGGACTGGCGACGGTTCCAGATCTCGCCCTGCCAGTTGCCGGTCTCGCGGATCGACTTCCACATTTTCTGGTAGAACGCGGCGTCCTGCAGGTCGGACTGGATGAAGCGCATGTTGTGCCCGCGCATCTCGGCTAGCGAATACTCGGTAATCCGCTCGAAGGCCGGGTTGGCCTCGATGAGGGCGCCGCAGGGGTCGGTGATGACCACGCCTTCTTCGGTGCAGTTGAATACCATGGCCTGCTGGCGCAGGCGCTCCATGTTCTGCTTTCTTTCCGTGATGTCCCGGGTGGTGCCCCGGTAGCCCCTGAACTCGCCGTTCCGCGAGAAGACCGGGTCGCCGCTGATCAGAAACCAGCGGGCTTCGCCGTCGATGTTCAGGAGGCCCAGTTCCAGATTGCGGAAGGGTTGATGGGCTTCCAGCGTGGCCCGGTGGGCCTGCCAGGTTTCGTCCGAAATGCCGAAGGAGGGCAGCTCCCAGCGTGTCTTGCCGATGTAGCCCGTCAGATCGAGCCCGGAACGGACGATCGTCGGCGAAACCGCCTTGAAGCGGAACTGTGCGTCCAGTTCCCAGAAGTAGTCCGAGGCGATGTCGGTGAGGTTGCGGAACACCTCGCGCTCTTCTTCAAGGGCGAGTTCGGCCTCCTTGCGCTGCTGGATGTCCTGGACCACCGCGATGAAATAGGCCGGCTGGCCGGCATCGTCGCGCACCAGCGAGACGGTAGCGCTGATCCACAGCAGATGGCCGGCCTTGTGGATGAAGCGCTTTTCGACCGTGAAAGTCTGGCGCGTTCCGGCCAGCACCTCGCTGGCCAGCGGGTGGTCCGGCTGCAGGTCTTCCGGCCAGGTGAGATCCTGGTAGGTCAGCCTGAGCAGCGCCTCCCGCGGGTAGCCGACTATGTCGCAGAGTTTTTGATTGACGCGCAGCCAGTGCCCGTCCGGGGCCACGTGGGCGATGCCCACGGCGGCCTGCTCGAAGGTGGCACGAAAACTCGCCTCCAGCTGGCGCAGTTTCACGTTTGCTTCGGCGTTGAGGCGGGCCAGATCGTCGTTGGCCTGCCTGAGTTGCGCGCTGTTCGCGGCCACCTCGAGGGAGCGGGTGACGCCTTCGGTTTCCATTCTTTCGGCCTGCTCGCGCAGCGCCGTGTCGAGCTGGCGCGGGGTAATGCCGTCCCGCTTCATGCGCACTAATTCCGTAACGTCCTCGACCCGGTGGATGATGAAGCGCAGGCCCCCGTCCGGCCCCGTGACCGGGGTGTTCAGGGGGCGCCAGTAACGCTGCGCAAAGCCGCCACCCTCGGCTTGCGGGTTGGGGATGTCGTACTCCTGGAGCGGCATGGCGTCTGGCTTGAGGGTCCGGGCCACGCGCTGGAGCGACGCCATCAGCGTGTGCTCTGCGTCAGCCGAGGGGGTGTCGGGAAACACTTCGAAGATACTTCTTCCGACGATGTCGGCCCGCTGCGTCATGGTGGCGCTGGTGTAGGCGCGGCTGACCCCGACGATGACGAACTGCGGGTTCAGGACGAGATAGGGGTCCGGCGCGCTTTCAAACACGCTTTGAAAGTCGGCAAGCGTAAGCGCTGCAAAGTTTTCGTCCATGAGGCACTGCCCTTCAGCCAGCTCTCCCTATTCCCATAATAAGACTAAGGTTATAGATCGGCGGCTTTATATCGGGGTGCTCGATGTCGTAACTGACGATGCGGCGTTGCAGCATCGATTTCCTTCGCGCAGATCAAGGTTTCTTTCTATCGTGGGGTATAGCATCATTCCGTTTTGCAATAACCACGAACCGAAAATGGATGTTTCCCGCCGTCGTTTCCTGGGTGCCCGCATGCCCGGCCCGGCGCCGTTTCGACCGCCGTGGAGCACTCTCGAAGCCTCTTTTCTCACGGCCTGCACCCGCTGCGACGACTGCGTCAAGGCCTGCCCGACCGGCCTGCTGATGCGCGGAGCGGGCGGCTATCCAGAAGCCGATTTCACCGCGGCCGCGTGCACCTTTTGCGGCGATTGTTCGCGCGCCTGCGCCACGGGCGCCATCGGTCGCGACACCGCCGCACGGCCCTGGTCCTTCGGCATTGCCATCAGCGAAGGCTGCCTGGCGGCGCAAAACGTCGATTGCCGCGTGTGCGGCGAAATGTGCGACGTGAGCGCGATCCGGTTTCGTCCGCGCATCGGCGGCGCGCCGCTGCCCGAAGTCGACAACGCCGCCTGCAACGGCTGCGGTGCCTGCATTGCCCCCTGTCCCGTGGTGGCGGTAACGCGCACGGTTCTCAATCCCGTCCCGGAGCTCCCATGAACATCGTCAGTCTCGTGCTGCGCATCCACCCGGAAACCCGCGCTGCAGCAGAAGCCGCCCTTACCGCCTATCCCGGCGTCGAATGTCACGGCATGTCGGACGACGGCAAGCTCGTCGTGACCGTCGAGGATGCCGAAGGCGCGGCCATGTCCGACACCCTCATCGCCCTGCATCGCGTGCCGCAAGTGCTCGCCGCGACCCTGGCCTACGAACACTGCGACGCCATGCTCGATGACGTCCCGACCAGTGACGCCCCGTTCTCGAATCAATCGCAAGCCCTGAAATCCCCCTGCGAGGAGGCTCAATCATGACCATCAACCGACGCGAATTCATCAAGACCCAGGCGATCGCCACCGCCGCAGCCACGGCCGGCATTTCCCTGCCGGTGCTGGCTGCTCCAAGGAGGGCGCCCCCGAGGCGGCCGAAAACTCCGCCGCCGTGCGCTGGGACAAGGCACCCTGCCGTTTCTGCGGCACCGGCTGTTCGGTGCTGGTGGGCGTGCAGGACGGCCGCGTGGTGGCCACCCAGGGCGATCCGGATTCCCAGGTGAACCGGGGTCTCAACTGCATCAAGGGCTACTTCCTGTCGAAGATCATGTACGGCGAGGATCGCCTGACCCGGCCGCTGCTGCGCATGAAGGACGGCAAGTACAGCAAGGACGGTGAGTTCACCCCGATCAGCTGGAATGCGGCCTTCGACATCATGGCCGAAAAGTGGAAGACCGCCATGAAGGCCGAAGGCCCGGGCTCGGTCGCCATGTTCGGCTCCGGCCAATGGACCATCTTTGAAGGCTACGCCGCCTCCAAGCTGATGAAGGCCGGCTTCCGCTCCAACAACCTCGACCCCAACGCCCGCCACTGCATGGCCTCGGCGGTAACCGGCTTCATGCGCACCTTCGGCATCGACGAGCCGATGGGCTGCTACGACGACATCGAGCAGGCCGACGCCTTCGTGCTGTGGGGCTCGAACATGGCCGAGATGCACCCCATCCTGTGGACCCGCATCACCGACCGCCGCCTGACCAAGACCGACACCCAGGTGCACGTGCTGTCCACCTTCGAGCACCGCAGCTTCGAGCTGGCCGACAACGGCATGATCTTCACGCCGCAAACCGACCTGGCGATCCTGAACTACATCTGCAACTACATCATCCAGACGGGCAAGGTTAACCAGGAGTTCGTGAAGAAAAACGTGAACTTCAAGATGGGTGAAACCGACATCGGCTTCGGCCTGCGCCCCGCCCACGCCCTTGAAAAGGACGCCAAGTTCAACGGCTACCCCGGCGCCGACGGCAAGCCCAAGAACAACCCGAGCGACGCCCGCCCGAGCACCTTCGAAGAGTTCAAGAAGTTCGTCTCCGAATACACCGTCGAGAAGGTGTCCAAGCTCTCCGGCGTGCCGCAGGACCGCCTCAAGAAGCTCGCCGAAATGTATGCCGACCCGAAGAAGAAGGTCGTCAGCTTCTGGACCATGGGCTTCAACCAGCACACCCGCGGCACCTGGGTGAACAACATGATCTACAACGTCCACCTGCTGGTGGGCAAGATCGCCACGCCGGGTTCCGGCCCGTTCTCGCTTACTGGCCAGCCTTCTGCCTGCGGCACGGCCCGTGAAGTGGGCACCTTCTCTCATCGCCTGCCGGCCGACATGCTGGTGACCAACCCGGAGCACCGCAAGCACGCCGAGGAGATCTGGCAACTGCCGGAAGGCACCATTCCCGACAAGATCGGCCTCCACGCCGTGGCCCAGAGCCGTGCCCTCAAGGACGGCAAGCTCAAGTGCTACTGGACCAGCACCACCAACAACATGCAGGCCGGCCCGAACATCAACCAGGAAATCTATCCGGGCTGGCGCAACCCGGCGGCTTTCATCGTGGTGTCCGACGTCTATCCGACCGTGTCGGCGATGGCGGCCGACCTGATCCTGCCCTCGGCCATGTGGACCGAGAAGGAAGGCGCCTTCGGCAACGCCGAGCGTCGCACCCAGGTATGGCGCCAGCAGGTCAAGGCACCGGGCGAGGCCAAGTCCGACCTGTGGCAGTACATGGAATTTTCCAAGCGCTTCAAGGTTGAAGAAGTGTGGCCGGCCGAGCTGATCGCCAAGAAGCCCGAGTACAAGGGCAAGACCCTGTACGACGTGCTCTACGCCAACAAGGTGGTCAACAAGTTCCCGAAGAGCGAGCTGGCCAAGGTGAACGATCACGCCATCAAGGGCTACACCAACGACGAAGCCGAGGCTTTCGGCTTTTACGTGCAGAAGGGCCTGTTCGAGGAATACGCCCAGTTCGGTCGCGGCCACGGTCACGATCTGGCCCCCTTCGACGTCTATCACAAGGCCCGCGGCCTGCGCTGGCCGGTGGTCGACGGCAAGGAAACCCTGTGGCGCTTCCGTGAAGGCTACGACCCCTACGTCAAGACCGGCGAGGGCGTGAAGTTCTACGGCCACAAGGACGGCAAGGCGGTCATCTTCGCGCTGCCCTACCAGGATCCCCCCGAGAAGCCTGACGCCGAGTTCGACATGTGGCTGTGCACCGGCCGCGTGCTGGAGCACTGGCACACCGGCACCATGACCCGCCGGGTGCCCGAGCTGCACAAGGCTGTTCCCGAAGCCCAGGTGTTTATGCACCCGGACGACGCCAAGAAGCGCGGCCTGCAGCGCGGCATGGTGGTCAAGGTTCTGTCCCGTCGCGGCGAGATGACCGCCCGCCTCGAGACCAAGGGCCGCAACAAGCCGCCGGTCGGGCTGATCTTCGTGCCCTTCTTTGACGAATCGAAGCTGGTGAACAAGCTCACCCTTGACGCCACCTGCCCGATCTCCAAGGAAACCGACTACAAGAAGTGCGCCGTCAAGGTGGTGCGCGCCTGACGACTGCGGGGGACGTGTAGGGAACGTGTAGGGGCGGCTTCAGCCGCCCGCCTTTCCGTTGATCAAGCTCGGGCGGCTGAAGCCGCCCCTACATAGCCCCCACACCCACCAAGCATCCAGCTATCCGACTGATCATGGACACCGGCAAGAAAACCGCCCGCAAAGTCACCGAAGCCGTTTCACCGGCTTCGGCGGCGCGGCGCAAGTTCATCAACAGCGTCGCTGCCGCTGCCGGTGGCGGCTGCCTGCTGGCGCTGGGGGCCGGGCTGTATTCAAAGAGCACGTCGGCGCTGCCGGCCCAGGCTTTGCGCCCGCCCGGCGCCTTGCCGGAAGCCGACTTCCTGGCGGCCTGCGTGCGCTGTGGCCTGTGCGTGCGCGATTGCCCCTACGACATTCTCAAGCTGTCCGACCTGGGCGACACGGTTGCAACAGGCACGCCTTACTTCACCGCCCGGAAAATCGCCTGCGAAATGTGCGAGGACATTCCCTGCGTGAAGGCCTGCCCCACCGGCGCCCTCGACCGGGAGCTCACCGACATCAACCAGGCCCAGATGGGCCTTGCGGCCCTCGTCGACCACGAGAGCTGCCTCAATTTTCTCGGCCTGCGCTGTGACGTGTGCTATCGCGTATGCCCGGTGATCGACAAGGCGATCACCCTCGAAACCCAGCACAACCCGCGCTCCGACCGTCACGCCATGCTGCTGCCCACGGTGCATTCGGATCATTGCACCGGCTGCGGCAAGTGCGAGAAATCCTGCGTGCTGCCCGAGGCGGCGATCAAGGTTTTTCCGCGCGCGCTGGCCCAGGGCGCGTTGCCCGCCCACTACCGCAAAGGCTGGGAAGAAAAAGCCCGCCACGGCGGCTCGCTGATCGGCGAGCAGGTGGAATTGCCGGTGCGCGGCTTCGAAGGCCCGACCGCCGGCCGCAGCGCCACCGAAACGGTGCTTGCACCGAGCGCGCCGGCCCCGGCCGTGCAGGCCCCGTCAGCGCCTGCCGCGCCCAAGACCCCGCCGGGCATCAACTCCCGCTGGAAGCCCTGAAACATGGCGGCCATTCCCATCCCGATCAAACCCGCCGCCGAAGCCTGTGCGCCAGCCCGAAGCCTCTGGCAGCGCCAGCGCTGGCTGATCCTGCGCCGCAGCAGCCAGCTGCTGATCCTGCTGGCCTTCCTGTCCGGGCCGTGGTTCGGGCTCTGGATTGCCAAGGGCAACCTGTCCTCGTCGCTCACGCTGGGCGTTTTGCCGCTGACCGACCCGCTGTTGCTGCTGCAAACCCTCGCCACCGGCCATGTGCCGTATGCGGCGGCGCTCACCGGCGCAGCCATCGTGCTGGTGTTCTATCTTTTGTTCGGCGGGCGAATCTTTTGCAGCTGGGTGTGCCCGGTGAATGTCGTCACCGACGCCGCCGCGTGGTCGCGTCGCCGCCTCGGCATCAAGACCGGCCGCGTGCCCGACGCCGACACCCGTTACTGGCTGCTCGGCGGCACTTTGGTGGCGTCGGCCCTGACCGGCACGCTGGCCTGGGAATGGGTCAATCCGGTGTCGCTGTTTCACCGCGCGCTGATCTTCGGGATGGGCGGGGCGGTGTTGGTGATCGGCGGCATTTTTTTATACGACCTGCTGGTGGCAAGCCGGGGCTGGTGTGGCCACCTGTGCCCGGTGGGCGCGTTTTACGGCCTGCTCGGCAAGACGGCGCTGGTCCGCGTGGCGGCGCCCAACCGCAAGGCCTGCGATGACTGCATGGATTGTTTTACCGTGTGCCCCGAACCCCAGGTGATCCGCCCGGCCCTCAAGAAGGTCGGGCAGGAGAGCCCCTGATTCTGGCTTCAGACTGCACCACCTGCGGTCGCTGCATTGATGTGTGTGACAAACAGGTTTTCAAAATGACCCATAGGTTCGACCAAAGGAGCGAGTGATGAACAAGCCGACCTTCAATTCCGCCCGCTTGCGGGCTGCTGCACTGGCGCTGTGCCTGGCCCAGACTTTTCTCGCTCCCGTTGCCGCCGTGGCTGCCTCCGAGCCGCCGATCAAGCTGATGAGCCTGCGTGGTGCCGAGATCAACGCCAGCGACCCCGAGGGCGACGGCACCCGCTACGGCCGTGACCAGCCGCCGCTGCCGCGCGATTTCGTCCAGCAGCCGCCGCTGATCCCGCACTCGATCAAGGGCTACACCGTGACCAAGAACTTCAACAAGTGCCTGGATTGCCACGCCTGGGCGCGCGCCAAGGAAACCGGCGCAACCAAGATCTCGGTCACCCACTTCAAGACCCGTGACGGCGAAGAGCTGTCCAGCGTGTCGCCGCGGCGCTATTTTTGCAACCAGTGCCACGTCCCCCAGAGCGACGCCAAGCCGCTGGTGGGCAACACCTTCAAGCCCGGCACCGGCATGCGCTGAAGCATAGACAAGGGAGTACGGACAAATGGATACCAACAAGAAGGGCCTGATCGGCCGAATCCGGACTCTGGGCTGGGGTTTTGCCGCGATGCTGTTCATCGCCGGCATCCTGTTCTGGGGCGCTTTCAACACGGCCATGGAATGGACCAACCGGGAAGAGTTCTGCATCTCGTGCCACGAGATGAAGGACAACGTCTACCAGGAGTATCGCAACACCATCCACGCCTCGAACCGCTCCGGCGTGCGCGCCACCTGCCCGGATTGCCACGTGCCCAAGGCGTGGGGCCCCAAGATGATCAGGAAGATCCAGGCTTCCAACGAAGTGCTGCACAAGGTTCTCGGCACCATCGACACGCCCGAGAAGTTCAACGCCAAGCGGCTCGAGCTGGCCAAGCACGAATGGGACCGGATGAAGAAGACCGACTCCCGCGAGTGCCGCAACTGCCACAACTACGATGGTTTCGACTACTCAGAACAGGGTCGTCGTTCCTCGAAGATGCACCAGACCGGCCTCAACGAAGGCAAGACCTGCATCGATTGCCACAAGGGCATCGCTCACCAGTTGCCGGAAGTCGAACAGGCCATCGGCGCGCCGAAGGATGGCGCCACGCCTGAAGAGTTCCACCCGCCGGTGGCGCCCGAACAGGCCAGGCCGGAAGCTGAAAAAGCACCCAAGGGCTGACCGAGCAAGGAGGAGGGGGGAGCAGAACGCCGGGCTGAAAGGCCCGGTATGGGGAGTAGGCGGGCCGCGATTGCGGCCCGTTTGCTTTTCTCCGGAGCCGGCCGGGGAGCGCTACGATGAAGCTTGCGGGTGCGTTCTGCCGGATGCGCCGACTTTCACCACTTGCCGGAGGTTTTCATGGCTGATTCCCTGCTCGCCAACAAGCGTGTCCTCATCACCCAGGCCGATGCCTTCATGGGGCCCGCGCTGTGCGGCGTCTTTGCCGCCCACGGTGCCACGGTGATCGCCAGCACCGCGTCGCTCGTCGGCCCCGACGCGCCGGCAGCTGTCGTGGCGGCGGCCGGTGACATCGACGTGCTGATTGCCAACCTGGCCATTCCGGCGCCCGCCACGCCGGCGCTGGAGGTGACCGAGGACGAATGGCGCGAGGTGTTTGCCACGCTGGTGGACCCGCTGCCCCGCCTGTGCCGGGCGGTGCTGCCGTCGATGATCGCGCGGCGGGCCGGCAAGATCGTGGTGATGGGCAGCGCGTCGGCCCTGCGCGGCATGAAGCGCGCTTCCAGCTACAGCGCCGCCCGCGGTGCCCAGCTGGCCTACGTGCAGGCGCTGGGGGTCGAAATGGCGCCCCACAACGTGCAGATCAACCTGATCGCGCAGAACTTCGTCGATAACCCCACCTATTTTCCGCCCGAGGTCCAGGCCAATCCGCGCTTCCAGGAGCGTTTGCAGCGCGAGGTGCCCCTCGGCCGGCTCGTCGGTGCCGAAGAGGATGCCGAGTTTGCGGCCTATCTCGCCGGCAAGGCGGCCGACTGCTTCGTCGGGCAGGTCTTTCCGATGTGTGGCGGATGGGTGCCGCGCTGAAGCGTGGCCCCGGCCGCGGTGCTATTCTTTTCAGACCGACTGACCCCCTGGAGGCGAGGCTGGCATGAGCAGGAAACTCCCCCTGATGCCCGATGTGCTGAACGACAGGCCCGGTGTCTATGACACCGGAACCGGCGCCATCAAGACCATCGAGGCCAACCCCGGCTTTCCCGGCGTGGAGCGCATCACGGTACGCAGCTACTGCGGCCGCAGTGACGACGACAGCCGCTATTACCGCCTGACGAGCGAGCCCGGCCGTGTTTTTCGCACCCTCGAAGAGGCCGTTGCGGCCCGCAAGGTGCGCCTCACCTGAGTGCCATCGCGTAGGTCGGGTTAGCCCAGAGGGCGTAACCCGACATTTGCGGAATGCCCGTCGGGTTACGCCCTCTGGGCTAACCCGACCTACGGCACTTTCGAGGCGGTCGGCGGCCCCCTCGTGACTGGCCGAATCGCAAGCCTGGCGCGGCTTTTCGGCCGTTTGTGGATGCCGCGCCTGCCGCACCGTCTGCCGGCCTTGACCCGAGTCAAGGACGGCGCCCCCTTCGCCGACGCACCATCCGGCCCAAGCTGCGCCGTGCAGCGAAGCCATTCAGGGGGGTTCCATGAGCGGGACATTCACAAAATCAATGGCGCGAAACATCTTCTTCGGGGGCACTGTCTTTTTTGCGCTCCTGTTTCTCGCGCTGACCTTCGATTCGTTGCAGACCATGCCCAAGCGGGACAACCGGCAAAACCTGACGCCGGCTGTCGTGGCGGGCAAGAAGGTGTGGGAGGTCAATAACTGCATCGGTTGCCATACGCTGATGGGCGAAGGCGCCTACTTTGCGCCCGAGCTGGGCAACGTTTACAAGCGTCGCGGCCCGGAGTTCATCAAGGCCTGGATCCAGTCCCAGCCGACCGGCGCCCCCGGCCGTCGCCAGATGCCCAACTTCCACCTGACGGATCAGCAACTCAACGATCTTGTTGAATTTCTGAAGTATTCCTCGGAGATCAACACGGCCAACTGGCCGCCCAACATCGAAGGCTGATTACCGATCAGAAATGGAGCTATAACCATGCAATATTCATCGCAGTCCGTCGCGAAGCCGTATTTCATCGCGGCTATCGGGCTCTTCACCGGGCAGGTGCTGTTCGGGCTCATCATGGGCCTGCAGTACGTGATCGGCGATTTCCTCTTCCCTGCCATCCCGTTCAACGTTGCGCGGATGGTCCACACCAACCTTCTCATCGTGTGGCTGCTGTTCGGCTTCATGGGTGCGGCCTACTACATGATTCCGGAAGAGGCCGAGACCGAGCTGTATTCGCCAAAACTGGCCTTGCTCATGTTCTGGGTCTTCCTCGTGGCGGGCGCCGCGACCATCCTCGGCTATCTGCTCGTGCCCTACGCCACGCTGGCGAAGTTCACGGGTAACGACATACTCGAGACCATGGGCCGGGAGTTTCTCGAACAGCCGCTCCTGACCAAGATCGGTATCGTGGTCGTGGCGCTGGTCTTCCTGTTCAACCTGACCATGACCATGCTCAAGGGCCGCAAGACGTCCATCAGCATCGTGCTGATGCTGGGGTTGTGGGGCCTGGCGGTGTTCTTCCTGTTCTCGTTCTACAACCCGCACAACCTCGTGCTCGACAAGTACTTCTGGTGGTGGGTTGTGCACCTTTGGGTCGAAGGCGTCTGGGAGCTGATCCTCGGTGCGCTGCTGGCCTTCGTGCTGATCAAGGTGACCGGTGTCGACCGCGAAGTGATCGAGAAGTGGCTGTACGTGATCATCACCCTGACGCTCATCACCGGCATCATCGGTACCGGCCACCACTACTTCTGGATCGGTACGCCGGAATACTGGCAGTGGTGGGGTTCCGTGTTCTCCGCACTCGAGCCGATTCCGTTCTTCGCGATGACCGTCTTCGCCTTCAACATGGTGAACCGTCGCCGTCGCGAGCATCCGAACAAGGCCGCCACCCTGTGGGCCCTGGGTACCGGTGTGATGTCCTTCCTGGGCGCTGGCGTGTGGGGCTTCCTGCACACCCTGGCTCCGGTCAACTACTACACCCACGGCACGCAGATCACCGCTGCCCACGGTCACATGGCTTTCTATGGCGCCTACGCCATGGTCGTCATCACCATCATCAGCTACGCCATGCCGATCCTGCGCGGCCGTGCTGCCAACAGCGAGAATCGCCAGATTCTGGAGATGTGGTCGTTCTGGCTGATGACTGTGGCGATGGTCTTCATCACCCTGTTCCTGACTGCGGCAGGCATCCTGCAAGTCTGGCTGCAGCGCTACAGCTCCACGCCGATCTCGTTCATGGCGGCGCAGGACCAGCTGACGATCTTCTACTGGCTGCGTGAAGGCGCCGGCGTGATGTTCCTGATCGGCTTGCTGGTCTACATCACCAGCTTCTTCATCGGCGGTGAAACCAGGGCGAAGTCCGCCTGACCTTCCCGTCACCCTGGTAGCAGCGACAAGCCCGGCCCCGTGCCGGGCTTGTCGTTTCCGGCGTTGGCGGGGCAGGCCTGGGCACGGCTCAGGCCGGCTTCCAGGCGGCCAGCCGGGCTTCGGCCGGGCCGATGATGTCGGGCTCGAGGCGGGCGCGCAGGTCGTCGTCGTTGCGGTAGATGACGGTCGGCAGCACCCACGGGTAGGCGCCCAGGTCGCGGAACATGCTGTAGTCCCGCGCGCCTTCGCGGATGATCGGAACGATGGGCACCGAGGGCGAGGTGGGCACCACGCTGGCCAGCTCATGGGGCACGCTGCTCGGGTCGCTGATGTCGGCGATCACGAAGCGCGACATCAGCGCGTGGGCCCGTATCCATTCGGTCAGATTGCGTCCCGCCGGCGGTTCGTAATCGAAAAGGTGTTTGCGGTAATGGCGGGGGTGGGCTTCCAGGGCGGCGCCGAGGGCGTCGAGGGTGGGTTTGTGGGCGGCGTCGAAGCGCCCCAGGATCAGCACCCGGGAGCGATAGATTTCGGACACCACCTGGGCCTGCTCCGAATCGTTGAGCCGGGCCAGCGTCGCGTAGAGGGTTTCCAGCTGGCCGCTGCGACGGCGCCTGGCCTGGCCCTGTTCGCTGCCGCGCTCGGGGCGCGGAAAGAGCACCGCGTCGCCGGTCGGCATGTAGATCATGAAGCGCAGCCAGTCGTTGGCCGAAATCTGCATCCGGCGCCGGTCGGCGGGCATGTCGGCAGGATCCTGCAAGGCCAGTTCGAGCACCGCCAGACGTGCCTGGGTGACGGCTTCATCCACCGACAGGCCGGCCGCCAGGGCGCCATACAGCGCCGCCGAAAAGACCAGCGCCGCAGCGTTGCTGACCGAGCCCTGAACCCCGATGAAAGTCGGCAGGGCCGCCTGCATGAAGGGCCGGACGAAGTTCCAGCTGCCGCTGTTGCAGGCATTGAACACCGCCAGGCGGGTGCCGGCCGCCTTCAGGCGGGGCGCCAGCACCCGGGCGCGGGTCCACGGGGCGGGCTGGGGGCTGGCCTCGGCAAACTCCACCACCCCGTCGAAGCGGGCGCATTGCAGGAAGTGGGC
This sequence comes from Zoogloea sp., assembly GCA_016720685.1. Lineage (GTDB taxonomy): Bacteria > Pseudomonadota > Gammaproteobacteria > Burkholderiales > Rhodocyclaceae > Zoogloea. The sequence continues at coordinate 3,884 of JADKKC010000040.1, read as the reverse complement.
ATCGTCGTTGTCGGCCTCGACGTGGCCGGCGTAGTGAAAGATGTCGATGGGCGTGGCCAGGCGGGCTTCCACCCCGGCGCTGTCGGTGGTGGCGACGAAGTCGAAGGCGACCCGCCGGGCGAGGGCCGCGGAGCGCTCGCCGAGCAGGCGGAACTCCTCGCGCACCTGCCACGGGTCGGGGCTGTGCGGATCGTCGAACAGGGTGCCAAGAAAGAGCAGGCGCTGGACGCGATCGCTGCTGCCGGCCGGCAGGGGCAGGATGGGCGGTTCGCGCACCAGCGACACGTCGCCGTCGGCGAGGAAGAAGCCGGCGGGCACGGCCGGGCCGGCGAGTTCCTGGCGGTACAGGCACTCCCACGGCAGGTCGATGAGTTCATCGTCCAGGCACAGGCGCAGGCGCAGGCCGATGTCGGGCCGTTCGGCGGCCCAGCGCAGGCTTTCCAGCAACAGGCCGTAGATGGGCTCGGGCAGCAGCACCCGGGTCAGGTCGCGCCCCACCTCGGCGGCGCGGTCGAGGCTGTGGCTGAAGCCGATTTCCACGTCGGCGGGGCGAATGCGCGGCTGGCGCAGGCTGACCGGGTGGCGCATGCCGCCGACCGGCGTCGAGTGGGCGATCACCTCGATGTGCTGTGAATCCGTACGCCAGGCCCGGATCGCGAAATCGACGAAACGGACGGCCACGGTGTCCGGGGGCGGGCGTGGGGGCATGCTTGCATCCTCGGTCGTTGAAGGCTGCGGCACGGGGGCCGTGCTTTCAGCTTAGCCGGTGGGCGGGCTGCCGCAAGTGCCCGCCGCACCAGCGCGGTGCCCGGCCGCGGCGGCGGCGGGCCATGACGGGCGGCGGCGCGCCGTCATGGCCTGTTTTGGCGGAATTCTCCCCGGCACGGCATTTGCTGCGGGTGCACATTCCAATACCAAGCAAGAGGTGCAGTCATGGAGTCCGATTCCGTCATCCTCGGCCTGCTGGGGCGGATTCACGTGCTGATGCGGCGGGTGGCCAACCGCATCACCGACGTGGAATACATGCGGGTGAACAAGGATTACGCCCGGGAGATCGTGGGGCTCGCCAGCGCCACCGGCAATGCGGAACTGGCCGAGCTGTGCGGGCGCCTGCGCGTGGCGATGGAACTCGATCCACCGCCGGAAGCCGAAAATTCGGTTCCCCAGCCGGGCCTGCTGGAGCGTCTGCGCGCCGCCCGCCCGGCGGCCACCCATCCGGTGGACCGTTACGTCGGCACCCTGCGTTAGAACAGCCCTTTCACGAAGGCATACTGGTAGCGCAGCAGGTAGATGGAGTGGGTGGCGTCCCCGCTCCGTTCCTGGTGCCATTCGGCTGCCAGCCGGTGGCCTCCGGCCGGCCGCCAACTGGACGACGGCTCCAATACTTCTAAGGGCGCGATCCGAGTCGGCGATACCGGACTGGGTTGCCACGGGTCCTGCGTTGGTGCCTGCAAGGTCGTGACGGGCAAGTGTGCGCTCGGCCCGGCCGATGGCTTCCCAGCCGGGCGCAAAACGCCACCCCAGGTCGAGCCAGCCACCGTTCAGCTTGCCGGTGTAGTCCGGGGCGCCGTTGATGCTGTCGAGGCGTCCGTCCTCCCGCTTGAACCACCATTCGGCCCCCAGCCACAAGGGGCTGCCGACGGGTGTCCAGCGGGCTGCGAGGCTCAGGAGCTGGGCCGTACCGAAGAAGCACACCCGGTCCGGTGGTGATGCGGGTGCAACTGGGTACGCTATGGGTGTGGCCGGCATTGCCGGTGGTGACGAGGGCCCGCCCGTCCGCATTCACGTTGGCGTAGCCGGCCTCCAGCTGAAGCGCTTCGTTCTTCCAGCCAGCCCGCGCGGTGAGCAGCTTGAGGCCGCCCGCATCCGCCCCCGGAAAGCCCTGGTTGCGCCAGGCGCCGGCCCCGGCCGACCAGCCTGCCGGCAGTTGCCAGTTCAGGTTGAAACCGTCGGCCCGCCAGGATTCGTTGATGGCGCCACGCAGGGCCAGCGGCGCGATGCCGAAGTCCCAGGCATGCATGTGGATCGGGTTGAGCAGGCCGAGGGGCAGCAGCTGACGGCCGGCACGCAGGGCCAGTTGCTGGTCGTGGCCCATCTCGGTACGGCCGTCCAGCCAGGCCTCCTCGGTTTCGTTGCGGGCGTCCCGGCCGCCGTGGTGGGCGACTTTCAGGAAGCCTCGCAGTTGCTCGGTGAAGCGGGCACGCAGGGCGATCTCGGCGTAGTCGAGCCCGTCGCGCCGCTCGTCGGCCCGGGGGCTGCCGGCTTCGAGCACGCCGGGCAGGCGGGCGGCGGGGTAGCGATCGTCGGCATGCAGGGACATCAGGCCGAAACCGCCGGAAACGGCCAGGCGGTCCTCCGCCGGCGTAACGCTATCGTGGGCGGCAGCACTGCCGGCAAAGCTCAGCAAGAGGAGGCCGGCAAGTTTATTTGAACGGATCTGCATAGCGCGGGCTGGTGAGGAGTTCGTTATCGGTGAGGGTTTCCAGGAAGGCGATGAGGTCAGCCTTGTCCTGTTTGTCCAGGCGGATGCGGTCGATCCGTGGGTCCTTGAGGGGGCTGAGCTGGCCGTGAGTGGCGTAGTGCTCAAGGACCGCCGCGAGCGTCGGGATGCTGCCGTCGTGCATGTAGGGTGCGGTGACGGCCACGTTGCGCAGGCTCTGGGTGCGGAAGGCGCCCATGTCGGCGGCCTTGCCGGACAGCTCCAGGATGCCCCGGTTGGGTTCCGGGTAAGCACCCTTGCCATCGATGTTGTAGAGGCCGGTGTTGTGGAAGGGCGTCCTGACGATGGTCGTCGTCACATCGGCGTATTGATCGCTGAAGGTCGGCCCGCTGTGGCAGCTGGCGCACTGGGCCTGTTCCGAGAAGAACAGTGCCCGGCCACGCTCTTCACTCGCCGTCAGGACCGCTGTTCCGGCGAGGTACTGGTCGTAGCGGGAATTCACCGACACCACGCCCCGCTGGAAGGTGGCGATGGCCTGGATCAGGTGGGCGAAACTGATTGCTTCGGCCCCGGAGCCAAAGACCCGGGCAAAGCGGGCCCGGTAGTCGGGATCGTCCCTGAAACGCTGGAGTACGAGCTCCCGCTTGCTGTCGTCGATGCCCAGCTCCACCGGGTTCTCGCCGAACATCGGGACGAGCATGTGGCGTTCGAGATCGAGAATCGAATAGTTGGCCCAGGTCAGCGTGGGGTTCCAGGCGCTGTTGGCGATGCTCGGCGCGCTGCGGGCGGTCTCTTCGCCGGTGGAGCCGGTGGACACGGCCTTGCCGTCGGTGAAGGCGAGGTTCTGGAAGTGGCAGGAGGCGCACGACTGGGTGCCGTTGCCGGACAGGCGGGTGTCGTAGAAGAGGCGCCGGCCGAGCTGGAACTTCTCCTCCGACATGGGGTTGTCGGCCGGGATGCGGGGCCTTGAAATGGGCGGGCAGATTCCAGCGCCACGGGGACGCGGCGGGCTGGAGTTGGTGCTGCATGACGAGTCCGCCAAACACACTGGCAAGCAGCGCGGCACCGGCGACAAGGGAAGCGTGGCGCATCGGCGATGCCTACTTGAACGGGTTGGCGAAGCGGCTGCTGGTGAGCAGGCTGTCGTCGGTGAGGGTCTTGAGGAAGGCCACCAGGTCGGCTTTTTCCTGGGCGTTGAGGTCGATGCGGCTGATCAGGTCGCTCTTGTTCGGGTTGGCGCGGCCATCGCCGGCCAGCGGACCCGATGTGAGATTGCGTCCGTTTACGAAAGCGTAGAAGTCGAGACTTCTTCCAGCGTGGCGAGGCTGCCGTCGTGCATGTAGGGGCCGGTGACGGCGACGTTGCGCAGACTCTGGGCACGGAAGGCGCCCATGTCTTCCGCCTTGCCGGTGATCTCGAAGTACGCCCCGGTTGGGGGCCGGAA
>JADKKC010000039.1 GCA_016720685.1 Zoogloea sp. | reverse complement strand
GCCCAGGCTGGGAAGGTATCTCTCGGCGGATCCGATCGGGATTGAGGGCGGGCCGAATGGGTATGGCTATGTCGGGGGAGATCCTGTTGGCAAGACGGATCCCTCTGGGTTGGTCCCGATAGCTGGCAATTGGTGCGGCCCAAATTGGACAGGCGGCAGGGAGGAAACATTCAACTCAGCTGCATCACCCGGCTACTACGACCAGCGACGGGCAACAGATAATGCTTGTCAGCGGCACGATATGTGTTATCAGGAATGTCGCCAGCAACGAAGCTGTTCTTCGGATGATGCTACGGTTGCCTGTTTCAGAAAATGTGACCGACAACTGGCGTCGGAAATTCCATTTTCTTTCAGAGATCGAACTCCCATCGGGCAGCAGTCCATGATTTATTTCTGGATGCGAATAAACTGCTTCTCAAGCGCGACAGACTGACTTTAATGGCGGAGTGATTGTTGCATGACCAGGCCATCTCATCGGGTTTCATGTCTAGGCTTAGTTTTGGGCTTGTTATACCTTGCATTTCATTATTCGTGATCACTCCGGCAGTATGAGGGCAGTTGGGGTGGCTTTCTCTTGTTCTGGGCAAGTTTTCCCGCTTCTCTTCTTGCTCTTGTTCTTCCAGATGAAAAAGCTGGAGAGATCATGTTGGCAGCGGTTGGGGTGGTTTGGTGGTATGCCATCGGTCACTATTTTCAGTTCCGTAGGTCGGGTTAGCGCAGCGTAACCCGACATCCCACCATCAGCCCTACTCATGCCCGATGCCTTCAAAGCACATTGAATCGCGCCCCAAAATCCGAAGCATAAACACCGGCTTTCACATAACGGCCAAAGCTGGAGTAAGGCCAATCCAGCGGTGATCGGGCCAGGCCATGTTTGACTGGGCTGTAATAGATGTAATCGACATGGCGGGCAAAATCGGTTTCATCACGTATTTGATGTTCCCAATATCGATGTTGCCAGATGGCTTGCTCGCCTTTTGTCAGCCGCGCTGTGTCGGGCGTGCGCCGGAGTATGTCCGGGCAATGTTTGGTGAATCCGGTTTTTATCAGGCGCCAGCGGGTGGAGAAGTCGGCATCATCGGGCGGCGGTAAAGTCCAGATGCAGTGAAGATGATCGGGCATGACGACAATTGCAGCGATTTCGAACGGACGCGATTGGCAAACGGATCGGAATGCATTGCGCAGGACATAGACGGCCTCATCCGAAGCCAGAATAGGTCGGCGACGATCCGTAAAAAGGGTAAAAAACAAGGTGCCACCGGGAACGATGGCGCTCGATATTGCATGGGGAATGTCGGGTTACGCTGCGCCAACCCGACCTACCTGAGCTAACCCGACCTACCTGAGCTGCGCGAGTATTTCAGGCAGCACGTCGACCGGCCGACTGAAAACTCCTTCAACTGGTGAACCAGCCGGCCAGAAACTCGACGCACACCTTGACCTTGGCCGATGCCGACAAGCGGGACGGATAGACCGCCCACACATCGGCCTGCTGGAAATACTGCGGCAGCACGTGCTTGAGGACGCCGGCATCGATCTCCCGCCCCACATCCCAGCCCGAGCGCAGGATGACGCCGTGGCCGTCGATGGCCCACTGGCGGACGATCTCGCCATTGTTGGCCGACAGCGGGCCGCTGACCTTGATCGACGCCAGACCGTCCGGCCCGCTCAAGTCCCAACGCCCGAAATCCTGGTCGCGCTCGCGAATCGCAATACAGCGATGGGCTTTCAGATCGTCCAGGCTTTGCGGCGTGCCAAAACGCGCCAGGTAGGCCGGCGAGGCACACAGGATGCGCCGGTTCTCGGCGATCCGGCGCTTGATGACCTGGCCTTCGTGCACATGCCCGATGCGAATGTCGAGCTGAAAGCCCTCTTCGACGAGATCGACCGCGCGATCCAGCAGCTCCACCTGAATCTCCAGCGCCGGGTAGCGCCGCGCCAGTTCGGACAAGGCCGGCGCGAGGCGATTGCGCCCGAAACCGGTGCTGCTGCAAATGCGCAACAGACCGCGCGGCGTGGCTTTTTCGTGGGCCAGCGCATCGCCCATCAGATCGACATCCTCGAGAATGCGCTGGGCCCACTGATGGACGATCTCGCCCTGGGCGGTCAGCGAGACGCTGCGCGTCGTCCGGTGCAGCAGCCTGTCTTGCAGCGCGTCTTCGAGCAGCGCAATGCGCTTGCTGACCACGGCTTTGGACACGCCCAGCTCCCGCGCGGTGGCAGCAAAGCTGCGCTTGCGCACCACGACACAAAACAGGCGAAGGTCTTCCAGCTGGGGCTTGATGTTCACGAATCGTGGCCTATGGATTCACAGTTACGGCAATTGTAAATACGAACCGGGCCAGTAAGCTGGGAAGCCTGAACTGAGCCACGCAACGGAAGGAAAAACCATGAAGCACAGGATTGCAGTGATCGCCGGTGACGGCATCGGCAAGGAAGTCATGCCGGAGGGCCTGCGCGTCCTCGATGTGGCGATGAAGAAGTTCGGCCTCGATCTGGAATTCACGCGCTTCGAATGGGCAAACTGCGACTACTACCTCGAACACGGCCAGATGATGCCGGACGACTGGTTTGCCCAGCTCAAGGGCTTCGACGCCATCTATTTTGGCGCGGCGGGCTGGCCGGCGACGGTGCCGGATCACATCTCCCTGTGGGGTTCGCTGATCAAGTTCCGGCGCGATTTCGACCAGTACGCCAACGTCCGCCCGGTTCGCCTGATGCCCGGCATTCCCTGCCCGCTGGCCAACCGCAAGGTCGGCGACATCGATTTCTTCGTCATCCGCGAGAACACCGAAGGCGAGTATTCGTCGATCGGCGGGCGCATTTTTGAAGGCACCGAGCGCGAGACGGTGATCCAGGAATCGATCTTTACCCGCAAGGGCACCGACCGCATCCTGAAGTTCGCCTTCGATCTGGCACAGACGCGGCCGAAAAAGCACCTGACGTCCGCCACCAAGTCAAACGGCATCGCCATCAGCATGCCCTACTGGGACGAGCGCCTTGAGGCGATGGCCAGTCAGTACCCCGACGTTCGCTGGGACAAATACCACATCGACATTCTCGCCGCGCGCTTCGTGCTCAGCCCCGAGCGCTTCGATGTGGTGGTTGCCTCCAACCTCTTCGGCGACATCCTCTCGGACCTGGGGCCGGCCTGCACCGGCACGATCGGCATCGCCCCGTCCGCCAACCTCAATCCCGAGCGCCGCTTTCCGTCGCTGTTCGAGCCGGTGCATGGCTCGGCCCCGGACATCTACGGCCAGGGAATCGCCAACCCCATCGCCATGATCTGGTCGGGCGCCATGATGCTCGACTTCCTCGGCAACGGCGACGCGCAATACAAAGCCGCCCACGACGCGATCATGCAGACCATCGAGCACGTGCTGGTGGCCGGCCCGCGCACCCCGGACATGGGCGGAGCGGCCACGACAGCCGAGCTGGGCAGCGCCATTGCCACGCTGCTCGATGAGCGCGCATGACGCAGCGCGTCCGGCCCGTGCATTCCGGATGCGCTGCCGGTCGGTAAGCTCGGGCGGGCCTTGCGAGGCGATCTCACCGCCGCACAGGGGCCGGGACGCATGATCGCCAGATGAACGTCCGGAACGTCGAGGCGAAGCGGCGCACGGCGCTGGTTGAATGGATCGCCGCCGCCTCAACCCGGCTCGAACCTGTAGCCCACCCCGTAGATCGAGCGGATCAAGGGCTCTTCCGGTGCAATCTGTTCGAGCTTGCGGCGCAGGTTCTTGATGTGGCTGTCGACGGTGCGGTCGGTCACGACCCGGTGGTCGTCGTAGAGGCCGTCGAGAAGATGTTCGCGGGAGAATACGCGGCCGGGCGCGGCAGAAAGGGTGCGCAGCAGGCGGAATTCGACCGGCGTAAGGTCGAGTTCGATGCCGTGGTAGGTGGCCCGCCAACGGGCTTCGTCGAGCTGCAGGCTCTCCCGCTCGGGCGGCGGGCTGCGGCGGTTGCGGCGCAGCACGGCCTTGCAGCGGGCGACGACTTCGCGGGGGCTGTAGGGCTTGCAGATGTAATCGTCGGCGCCCAGTTCAAGGCCAAGCAGGCGGTCGATCTCGTCGACGCGGGCGGTCATCATGATCACCGGCAGCTCGCTGAAGCTGCGCAGCTCGCGGCAGATGTCGAGCCCGTCCCGGCCGGGCAGCATCAGGTCGAGCAGCACCAGATCGGGCTCGCGGGCGCGGATCGCGGGGATCACATCGAGCCCGTTGGCAATCCACGTCGTTGCGTGGCCGGCGGCTTTCAGATAATCGCCCAGCAGCGCAGCGAGTTTGGGTTCGTCTTCGACGATGAGGATGTAGGCGGATGAGCTGTCCATGGCACAAGCTTACAGAGCCGGAAAACGCAAGGCGACCCACACGCCGCCGAGGGGCGAGGCCCGCGCGGTAATGGTGCCGTCGTGGGCTTCGACGACGCTGCGGCAGATGGCGAGGCCGAGGCCGGAGCCGCCGGTAGCGCGGTTGCGCGATGCCTCGCCGCGGAAGAAGCGCTCGAAGAGTTTGGGCAACAGCGCGTCGGGTACGCCAGGGGCGGAATCCATGAAGTCGATGCACAACTCGTCGCCGTCGCGCCGGGTGACGAGCTTCAGGGAGCCGCCGGGGTCGGTGTAGCGCAGGGTGTTCTCGACGAGGTTGCGGAACAGCTGGCGCAGGCGGCTTTCATCGGCGCACATGCGCAGGCCCGGCGCCAGCTCCAGCGTCAAGCCCAGGCCGGCGCTGGCGAGGCGCTCGCGAAAGGCGCCAACGGTGCTTTCCAGCACCTCGCCGACGGCCACCGGCACCTTGCGGTAGACCAGCGCGCCCAGCTCGGCGAGGGCCAGCTCGTTGAGGTCATTGACCAGGCGGGTGAGCGTCGTCACCTCGCCCTTGAGCGATTGCAGCGCATCCGCGTCGAGGCGACGCACGCCATCCTCCATGGCTTCGATTTCGCCGCGCAGCACGCTCAGCGGGGTGCGCAGCTCATGGGACACATCGGCCATGAAGTCGCGGCGCATGCGTTCGTTGGTTTCCAGGGTGCGCGCCAGGCTGTTGAAATCACGCGCCAGCTGGCCGACCTCATCGCCCGAGCCGGGCTCGAGCCGCCCCGCGTAATCACCGGCAGCAACGCGATGGGTGGCGGCCGCAATCTGCTTGATGGGGGCCACCAGCGTGCGCGCAATGCGCAGGGACACGAACACCGCAAACAGGCCGGCAATGCCGCCCACCAGCAGCATGGCGTGCAGCTGCTCGTCGTAGAAGCGCTGGGCGCCGGTGTCGCTGACGCTCTGAAAAGGCCCCATCACCAGCCAGCCGACGGTCTTGTCGGCGACCACGATGGCGCGTTTCACCGCGGTTTCGTCGGTGGCCATGCGCGGGTTGCCCATCACGAAACGCTGCTCGCTGTCGATCAGGCTGAGGCGAAAGACGGCGCCGGTCAGGTCGGATTCGGGCGGCGCCTCCTGTTCGATGTTCGGCGCGCCGTCGTTTTCGTTGCCGAAGTGGGGGCGCGTGAGCTGGAACCAGGCGCGACGATTGTTCCGCAGGAAGTCCCAGTTGCCTTCGCGGGCGTAGGTCTGCGTGAAACGGGGAACGAGATCCTCGACCCGCTGCAGGGCCAGTTCGTCCACGTAGCCGACGAAACCGCGGGTAAAGCTCCAGCGCCCGGCCACGCCCATGGCCAGCAGCACCGCAAGGGCCACCAGCAGGACGGCGAGGAAGACTTTGGACGTAATCCCGAGTTTCATGGTGCGGGGCGAAGGAATGGCAGGGCCGGGGACGCCATTAAGCCTCCGCAACGGGGCCGGGATCAACGGGGGCGGGGCGATCTCCACAATGTCTCCCATTTTTCTGCACATTTGCTTTTCACAATCGGGGCATCAGATATCGGCACTCCGCCGCAAAGGAATCCAGATGCCTCCCCTCCCCGCTCTCCGGCACCCCGCAATGCTCACCGCCCTTACGGCGGCCCTGTCGGCAGCGCTGCTGGCCGGCTGCAATTCATCCGCCGCGCCCGCCGGCATGCCTCCCGCCGGACCCGCCGAGGTGGGCGTGGTGACGCTGCAGGCGAAGCCGCTCACGCTCACCTCCGAATTGCCCGGCCGCACGGTGTCCACCGTGGTCGCCGAGGTACGGCCCCAGGTCGGCGGCATCATCCGCGAGCGCCTGTTTACCGAAGGCGCCGAGGTGAAGGCCGGCCAGCTGCTGTATCGCATCGACCCGGCTACCTATCAGGCCAGTGTCGATAGCGCCAGGGCCGCCCTCGCCAAGGCCCGGGCCAACGTGGAAACCCTGCGCCCCAAGGCCGCCCGCTACAAGGAACTCGCCGGGATCAAGGCCGTCGCCCAGCAGGACACCGACGACGCCCTCGCCGCGCTGCTGCAGGCCGAGGCGGATGTGGCCTCGGCCCGTGCGGCGCTCGACAGCGCCACCATCAACCTGGCCTACACCCGCGTCACCGCGCCGGTGTCGGGGCGCATCGGCAAGTCTTCGATCACGCCGGGGGCGCTGGTGACCGCCGGCCAGGCCGCCGCGCTCGCCACCGTGCAGCAGGTGGACCCGATTTACGTGGACCTCACCCAGTCCAGCGCCGACGCGCTGCGCCTCAGGCGCGCCTTCGAGGCCGGCCAGATCCGCCAGGCCGGACGCAACCAGGCCGCGGTCACGCTGATCCTCGAGGACGGCAGCCGCTACGCCCGCGAAGGCCGCCTGCAATTCACCGACATCACGGTGAATGAAGGCACCGGCACCGTCGCCCTGCGCGCCGTTTTTCCCAACCCCAAGGGCGATCTGCTGCCCGGCATGTACGTGCGTGCGCTGCTGGACGAAGGCGTAACCGACAGCGCCGTGCTGGTACCCCAGCGCGGCGTGTCGCGCAACGTGAAGGGCGAGGCCACCGCGCTGGTGGTTGGCGCCGGCAACAAGGTGGAACAGCGGGTACTGAGTGTGGGCCGACCGGTGGGCGAGAGCTGGCTGGTGAATGACGGCCTTGCCGCGGGCGAAAAGGTCATCGTCGAGGGCAGCCAGAAGGTTCGCCCCGACGCGGTGGTGACGCCGGTGCCGGTGGACGACAAGGTCGTCGCCAGCCCGGCCCCGGCGGCCGCCAACACCAGACCGGGAGCCTGATCATGGCCCGCTTCTTCATCGACCGCCCGATCTTCGCGTGGGTCATCGCCATCGTGGTGATGCTGGCCGGCGCCCTGTCGATCGGCCGCCTGCCCCTCGAGCAATACCCCAACATCGCCCCGCCCAAGATCACCATCTCCGCCAACTACACCGGCGCCTCCGCCGAGACCATCGAGAACTCTGTCGTTCAGGTCATCGAGCAGCAGATGAAGGGCCTCGACCATCTGAGCTACATGTCGTCCAACAGCAGCTCGGCCGGCAGCGCGCAGATCACCCTGACCTTCGAGGCCGGCACCAACCCGGACGTGGCCCAGGTGCAGGTGCAGAACAAGCTCAAGCAGGCCGAATCGCGCCTGCCCCAGATCGTCCAGAACCTGGGCGTGTCGGTAGCCAAGACCGGCACCGACTTCCTGATGATCGTGTCGCTGGTGTCGGACAACACGCGCACCACCGCCATCGACATCGGCGACTACATCTCCACCAGCCTGCTCGACCCGGTGAGCCGCGTCGAAGGCGTGGGCGACGTGCAGGCCCTGGGCACCGGCTACGCCATGCGCATCTGGCTCGATCCGGCCAAGCTGCAAAAGTATTCGCTGATGCCCTCTGACGTGAAAACGGCCATCCAGGCCCAGAACATGGAGGTCACCGCAGGCCAGATCGGCGGCCTGCCGGCCAGGGGCGGCCAGCAGATCAACGCCACCATCACCGCGCGCAGCAAGCTGCAGACGCCGGCGCAGTTCGGCGCCATCGTCCTCAAGAGCGGCACCGACGGCGCGGTGGTGCATCTCTCCGACGTGGCCCGCATCGAGCTGGGCGGCGAGAGCTACGACGTCAGCGTGCAGTACAACGGCAAGCCCTCGGCCGCCATCGGCATCAAGCTGGCCGCCGGTGCCAACGCGCTGCAAACCGCCGACCGGGTGCGCGCCAAGCTCGACGAGCTGTCGCGCTTCTTTCCGGCCGAAATGCAGATGAAGCCGGTGGTGGCCTACGACACCACGCCCTTCGTGCGCATCTCCATCGAAGAGGTGGTGAAGACGCTGATCGAAGCCATCGTGCTGGTGGTGCTGATCATGTACCTCTTCCTGCAGAACCTGCGCGCCACCCTGATCCCGGCGATTGCCGTGCCGGTGGTGCTGCTGGGCACCTTCGGGGTGCTGTCGGTCTTTGGTTATTCGATCAACACCCTGACCATGTTCGGCATGGTGCTGGCCATCGGCCTCTTGGTGGACGACGCCATCGTGGTGGTCGAGAACGTCGAGCGCATCATGAGCGAGGAAGGCCTGTCGCCCCGCGAGGCAACCCGCAAGTCGATGGGCGAGATCACCAGCGCGCTGGTGGGCATTGCGCTGGTGCTGTCGGCGGTATTCGTGCCGATGGCCTTCTTCGGCGGCTCCACGGGGGTGATCTACCGCCAGTTCTCCATCACCATCGTCGCCGCCATGCTGCTGTCGGTGCTGGTGGCACTGACCCTCACCCCGGCCTTGTGCGCCACCCTGCTCAAGCCCGGCCACGTGCATCGCACGGGCTTCTTTGCGTGGTTCAACCGGGTTTTCGACCGCAATAGCCAGCGCTACGAAGGCCGCGTCGCCGGCCTGCTCAAGCGCGGCGGCAAGGCCGTGGCAGTGTATGCGCTGCTGCTCGGCCTGCTGTCGGTGCTGTTCCTGCGCCTGCCCACTTCGTTTCTGCCGGAAGAAGACCAGGGCTTCGTGATCGCCATGGTGCAATTGCCGTCCGGCGCCACCAAGGAACGCACCACCACGGCGGTGAATGCCCTTGAGCAGTACATGCTGCAACAGCCCGAAGTGGCCGGCCTGGTGAGCATCAACGGCATGGGCAACGGGGGCAACGCCCAGAACACCTCGATGGCCTTCATCAAGCTGAAGGACTGGAGCGAGCGGGAGGATGCCGCCAGCGCGGCCGCCGCCTTCAGCCGGCGGGCCACCCGCGACCTGTCGGCAGTGCGTGACGCACGAATATTCGTGATCCTGCCGCCGGCCATCCGCGGCCTGGGCAGCAGCAGCGGCTTCGACGTGGAGCTGCAGGACCTGGGCGGCATCGGCCACGACAAGCTGGTGGAGGCTCGCGAACAGTTCCTGGCCCTCGCCGCCAAGGATGCGGCCCTGAGCAAGGTGCGCAAGAACGGCCAGGACGACACGCCGCGCTTCCGCCTCGCCATCGACGACCAGAAGGCCGGCGCCTTCGGCCTGTCCATGGCCGACATCAACGACACCCTCTCCACCGCCAGCGGCGGCAGCTACGTGAATGACTTCATCAACAAGAGCCGCGTCAAGCGGGTGTACCTGCAGGGCGACGCCCCGGCCCGCGCCATGGGCGAAGACCTGGCCAACTGGTACGTGAGAAACGGCGAGGGCGGCATGGTGCCCTTCTCGGCCTTCTCCTCAACCAGCTGGACCATGGGCTCGCCGCAGCTGGAACGCTACAACGGCATGGCGGCCTTCGAGATCGTCGGCGAACCCGCCGAAGGCGTCAGCTCCGGCACCGCCATGAACGCCATCGAGGCGATCATCAAGCAATTGCCGGAAGGCGTCGGCTATGAATGGACCGGCCAGTCTTACCAGGAGCGCCTGTCCGGCGCCCAGGCCCCGCTGCTCTACGCCATCTCGGTGCTGGTGGTCTTCCTGTGCCTGGCGGCGCTGTACGAGAGCTGGTCGATCCCCTTCTCGGTGATCCTGATCGTGCCCCTCGGCGTGCTCGGCGCGGTGCTGGCGGCCAGCCTGCGCGGGCTGTCGAACGACGTCTATTTTCAGGTCGGCCTGCTGACGACGATGGGTCTCGCGGCCAAGAACGCGATCCTGATTGTCGAGTTTGCCGAGCAGTTGCAGGAAGAAGGCGCCAGCCTCATCGACGCCACGCTGCAGGCGGTGCGCCTGCGCCTGCGCCCGATCCTGATGACCTCGCTGGCCTTCGGCCTCGGCGTGCTGCCGCTGGCCATCAGCAGCGGCGCCGGTTCGGCCAGCCGCGTCGCCATCGGCACCGGCGTGCTCGGCGGCATGATCGCCGCCACCGTGCTCGGCATTTTCTTCATCCCCCTCGCCTACGTCGCAGTGCGCACGCTGTTCTCGCGCCCGGCCCCGGCGCCCGTCCTCCAGGGAGAAACATCATGAAGCTGCGTACCCTCGGCCTTACCGTGCTGCTGGCCGGCGTGCTCGGCGGCTGCACCACCCTTGCCCCCGACTACGCGCGCCCCGCCGCGCCGGTGGCAGCCGCCTGGCCAGCCACCGACGGCAAGAGCGTCGAAACCGCAGCCGCAGCCACCCCCGACTGGCGCGCCTACTTCGTCGACGCCCGCCTGCACCCGTTGATCGAACTGGCCCTGGTCAACAACCGCGACCTGCGCGAAACCGCCCTCAACATCGCCAGGGCGCGGGCCCAGTACCGCATCCAGCGGGCCGAGCTGTTCCCGGCGGTGAGCATTGAGGCCGGCACCACCGCCAGGCGCACGCCGGGCGACCTGTCCGGCAGCGGGCAAGCCATCACCAGCCACAGCCACAGCGTGGACCTGGGCCTCGCCAACTGGGAGATCGACCTCTTCGGGCGCATCCAGAGCCTGCGCGACCAGGCCCTCGAAACCTACCTGGCCAGCGAGGAAACCCTGCGCAGCACGCGCCTCAGCCTGATCGCCGAAGTGGCCAGCGCCTACCTCACCCTGTCGGCCGACGAAGCCCTGCTGCAACTGGCGCAGGAAACCCTGGCCAGTCAGCGCAGCAGCTACGCCCTGACCCGCAAGCGCGTCGAACTGGGCGTCGGCACCGAGCTGGATCTGCGCCAGATCGAGACCAGCGTCGAAACCGCCCGTCGCGACGCTGCCGCCTACACCGCCCAGGTCGCCACCGACCGCAACGCGCTGGTGCTGCTGGTAGGCACCGCGGTGCCCGACACCCTGCTGCCGCCGGCCGGGCTGGACAGCGTGACGGCGCTGCGCGAACTGCCCGCCGGCCTGCCTTCCGCGGTACTGCAGGAACGGCCCGACGTGCTCGCCGCCGAACGCCAGCTTCGCGCCGCCAACGCCAACATCGGTGCGGCGCGGGCGGCCTTCTTCCCGAGCATCAGCCTGACCGCCACGGCCGGCACCGCCAGCAGCAGCCTGGACGGGCTGTTCGCGGCGGGCTCGGGGGCGTGGACCTTCATCCCGCAAGTGAGCCTGCCGATCTTCAATGCCGGCGCCAACCGGGCCAGGCTGCAGGTGGCCGAAACCGACCGGGACATTTACCTGGCCCGCTACGAGAAGGCCATCCAGAGCGCCTTCCGGGAGGTGGCCGACGCCCTCGCCCAGCGCGCCACGCTGGATGCCCGCCTCGATGCGCAACAGAAGCTGGTGGACGCCAGCGCCGCCAGCTACCGCCTGTCGGACGCGCGCTACCAGAAGGGCGTGGACAGCTACCTGAGCGCCCTCGACGCCCAGCGCAGCCTGTACGCCGCGCGCCAGAGCCTGGTCAGCCTGAAGCTGGCGGCCGCCACCAATGCCGTCACGCTTTACAAAGTGCTCGGCGGCGGCGAACTGGCCCCTTGACGCGAGCCCCCACGACCGGCCGCAAGCTGGCCTACGCCAGCACCAGGCCCTATGGGTGCTCGATCAAGTACGCCGATTATTGACCCGGCCACTAATTAACTTGTCGAAAGGCAGAGGCAGAGCCGGGTTGATAGCCGTCCCTTTTGCAGCGGCGGCGCGGCAGACTGTGGGGGCGACTTCAGTCGCCCGCGGACTCTGATATGCGGCATGTCGATGATTCAACGCGCGGCGGGCGACTGAAGTCGCCCCTTGTCGCCCCCACACAAAATCATCTGTGACCATTCCTTGTCGCAAAGCAAACGGAACACCCTCCAGGAGGACTCATCAACCCGGTCATTGAATAACGACCACACGTTCAGCCCGAACGGTGGCAAGGGAATCAAAGGGCCGGATTAATAATGGGGAGATTCGCGGACGCCTGCTCGCCACGGGCATCAGCCGAGGCCGGCACTGAACTGCCGTGAGCTTTCAATGACGATATTCAAATCATCAAGTCGAATGGTGAAGTCATCGTGAACCTGGAAGACACCCTCCACGGCATAGGCTCGCGGCCCGGATATATAGGCAATATCCGCCCCTGCCACACGCGCCACGGCATCCCAGTAGGGATACTTTTTGAAGGGATGGTCGGAATGCAATACAAAAACCCTGGTACCACCCCGGCACCACAGGATGTTCGTTAATGCGGCCCCGGACGGCCCGACGATGACATCGGCCTTCGAAAAAAGAGCAATCTGATCCCGAACAGAAAGCTCACCAGGATCAAGCGGCTCGAATCCGTGCCCGACAAAAACCCTTCGACCTCCGCCTCATTCAGCAATTTTCGATAAGCAGAACACCGCCTGACAAAAATCCGCTTGCGCTCGCCTTCGTCCCGGAGGGCGACGGCGTTCTTGATTGTCGCCACCATGTCCTTTAACAGCGGAACTGACAGATAAGTGCTTTCCGTGCTCGGAGCCCTGTCATAAACATCGAGAATTCTGCTTGTGTCCGAAGGGTAAACCAGCTGCGCCACGCGATAACTCATTCCCGGGTCGAGATACTTGAGTTTTCTTTTCCGTGAACAAATCAGGTCGATAAAATCATAAAGGTTCTTGTTCAGCCCGGCGGAAACCAGCAAGGGCAAATCGGTCTCCGACGCCATTTTTTCATAGAGGTGGAGCCTGGGCAGAAGCTCACACACCCAGTGAAAGTAATTGGCCTCGTGCTCGCCTGTCAGATGAATGCCTGCAGGAATGATGTCCGGAGAAAGCGGCGGATGCGCAAAGCGAAGTTGTGGACCATCAGACAATTCCATCGTCCAGACCTTGGGGCGAAGCGAGAAAACCCGAAAGGCCATTTCCATTTCATCGCTATGGGCGTCGCCCCCGGCATCCAGCAGCACCTTGCAACCCGGCAACAAGGTCATGTTCTTCAAGCTTGCGATGTAGGCCTGAGGATTGCAGGGCGACTGTCGCCATTCCGCATCCAGCGGCGAAAGAACGCCAAGAGACTGAACAAACCGCTCAATCTCCGGGCCGCTCTTGATAAAGAAGCCATTGGGCAGAACGCAAGACCGCAGGTCATGGAGCGGACGCGTGACCGAGCGGTCTTGCGCCGAGGGTTCGCTGCTTTCCAGAATTTCGTGATCGGGCACCGTTGTCGTGTCCGGGCCCTGCGCGTTCTCTTGCTTGATCAAACGCCCGATCCACGCCACCAGGAATTTCACGCTCAAACCTTGGCCATTCTCAGCGCAGCCCTGAGTCCGGACGCTTGCATCACCGAGCGATCGGCCAGTGCTGCCAGCGCATGAACTCTCTCGACCATGCCTTCATTGGTCGCAAGCTGCATACGTTTTCGGTCCATCCAGAGATTGTCTTCCAGCCCCACGCGTACCGCCGGCGCCACGGCGGCGGCAATCGCGGTAACTTCAATCTGTGAGCTGCCAATGCCGCCCAGCCCCCAGATTGTTCCGGCAGGCAAAGCGGTGGTCAATGTGGCAATACTGAGCAGGTCTGCCTGGGCGGTAGCGACGTTGCCCAGAATAATGTTGGCATAGATGGGTGCCTCCATATTGTTCTTGGCCACCAGATAAGCTGCGTAGTTGGCCATGCCAAGATCAAAAATCTCGAACTCCGGAACGATGTCGTTCTCGAGCATCCTGTCCAGCAAACGCCGGACCATCTCCGGTTCGTTAATGCTCGCGCTGCGGGCGAAGTTCATTGACGACAGGGTCAGGGAGGCCATGTCCGGCTTGAGGTCGCCCTTCAGCTTCAATACATCGGCCCGTTGCTCGATATCGCCAAAATCACGTCCGGAACACGAAACCCCGATTACGATATCCGGGCGATGCTCACGAATGCCATGGATTATCCGGGCGTAAACATCCTTGGTATAAGTGGGCCGCCCATTCGGATCACGCGCATGAAGATGCACCATGGAAATTCCGGTGCGCGCCGCCGTCAATACACAACGCACGATTTCGTCGGGTTGCAGCGGGACATGGGGCGACATCTCCCGCGTCGGAATCATGCCCGTGGCGGCAAGGTTCACAATCAGAGGCGCTGCGTCGCCATCAAGACCCCACGCACCCCGGCTCATACGCCCACCTCGTTGTATCCGGCGATGCCCTCTCTTTTCACGACGGCCGGATTACCCATGACCAAGCAGTTGTCGCCGACGTCGCGCGTGACAACGGAACCTGCAGCCACGACGGCATTGGCGCCAATAGAGACGCCGGGCAGAATCACAGCCCCGGTTCCGATAACGCTGCCTCGACCAACGGAGACAAATCCGCCGGTCACCACCCCCGGCCCGATGGATGCAAACTCGCCGACAGTGCAATGGTGGCCAAGCGAAGCGCTCCGGTTTATGAAGGAGAACGCGCCCAGACTGGACATTCCGCCAATGGTCACAGCGCAGTTTATGAAAACCCCCTCGGACGTCTTCAAGCTGGATGGCGTAATGGCAGTGGGATCGATCAGCGAATAAAAACGTGTCGCACCCAGGCCCCGCGCCTGGTCGAGTGCAAACTTTCGGTGGCCGGGCGTAAACAGCGCAAACACCATCGGATGGGCCAGCATGGCGTCAGACACGTCAGCGAGGCCGATTACCTTTCCTGATCAATGGCAAAAGACGGGCCATCCTGATTATTGACAATCGCAAAGAGGTCCAGGCCCAGGCGAGTGCATGTCTCCTCGAGATCCACAAGAATGGAAGATCCGGCACCGAAAATAACGAGTTTATCCATGGCGCTCTTAATTATTCAATTCACATCGATAAAACACATCCCGTCTCAGCCCGGAATCTCCGGCTCGACAAGTTTCTCCAGTTGAGCCAGCGACTCCTGCCAGCCGAGATAGCACATCTCGACGGGAATGATCTCCGGAATGCCTTCCTGCACAATCGTCAGCTCCGCGCCGCACACCACCGGCTTGATTGAAACCCTCACGTGAATCTCGCCGGGCAGGTTCGGATCATCGAAGGTGTCCGTGTAGCGAATCAGCTCGCCCGGCACCAGCTCGAGATATTCCCCGCCAAAAGCGTGCCCGGTGCCGGTGGAAAAGTTTTCAAAGGACATCCTGAAAGTGCCGCCCACCCTCGCATCCAGGTGCTCCACCTTGCAGGTGAAGCCGTAAGGCGGAAGCCACTTCGAGAGCGCAGCCGCGCTCAGGAAGGCCCGGTAGATCTTTTCCGGTTTGGCACGCAGCACACGATGAAGTCGCACAGTTCCTGTCGGCATGATCAATTATCCTGAGAGTTTGACCGGGCAAGTGTGCCAGAAGCGAAGGCTTCGCGAACCAGGCCCTCACCGCCATTTACTGACTGACCTCCATCTAGTAGATGACCATTTTTGACAAGCATCATTACCCATGAAGTAATCATGGCTATAGTGAATAAGAGGCGAGGTCTGTAGAGGAGCAGAGGAGAGCGTCGTTGGTCACACTTACTCAGACTGGTCATGCGGGTGCCCGATTGACGCGGCTCGCTCAAGTGTGCGCTGTGGCCGTGGCGTATTTTTCGACCGGCTGGCTCGGGCTCGAGCTGCCGTACTTCGGCTCTCATATCACGCTCATCTGGCTGCCTACCGGCATCGCCGTCGCGGCGCTTGTACGGTGGGGCTTTGGCATGTGGCCGGGCATCGCCATCGCTGCGTTCCTGGTCAATTGGGCCATCGGCTCGACCTTTCCCCTCGCCTTCGGCACCGCCATTGGCAACACCCTCGCGCCCTTGATGAGCGCCTTCTGGTTGCGGCAGGTTCATTTCGACCGCAATTTCAATCGCCAGGTCGATGTCGCTTCGTTCATCGTCGCCAGTGCCGTCGGCATGCTCATTTCAGCCACGGGCGGCGTCTTCAACCTCTATCTTGCAGGCTTGCTGACACTGGACGGCATGGCGGTTGCGTGGCTCACCTGGTGGGTGGGTGATGTGGTCGGCCTGTTGCTGGCCGGGCCTTTGCTGTTGCCCCTGACCCGCAACGCCCTTGCCCGGCTTGGCGAAAAGAAGAGAAGCCTGGCCCTGTGGTTTCTGGCGGCGGGGGGCATTGCCTGGCTGGTCTTCGTCGTGGATTACGGCGAGGCCGGACTCCGTCTTCCCCTGGCGTTTCTCGCGCTTCCTTTGTTTGCCTGGGCCGCATTGCACTTTGGCATCGTTGCCGCGGCTGTCGCGTGTCTGGGTTTTGCAATGGTCGCCACCTGGAGTGCCTCCTCCGGACAAGGCGCGTTTCATCTGCATAACCCGCAACTCGGCCTGATACTGCTGTGGAGCTATATCACCACCACGCAATTGACCGGCCTGTCCCTGGCCGCGCTCAAAGCAGAACGCGAGCACGCCGACGCGATCCGCTTCAAGAGCGAAGAGCGCCTGAGAATGATGATCGACAGCGTCAAGGACTACTCCATCATCATGCTCGATCCCGAGGGCCGGGTTACCTCGTGGAACGACGGCTCGCAGCACCTGAAAGGTTACGACGCAGCAGAAGTCCTGGGCCAATCGATTGCCCTGTTCTACACGCCCGAGGAACAGGCCAAGGGAAAACCGGCAGACCTGTTGAAGCTCGCCACAGAAACCGGCCGCGCGAAGGAGGAGAACTGGCGCGTTCGCAAGGACGGTTCGCGCTTTTTTGCCGACGCCATCATCACCGCACTCCGTGCCCCTTCCGGCACCCTGATCGGCTTCTCCAAGGTAACCCGCGACATCACCGAGCGCAAAAGGGCCGAAGACGAGATGCAGCGGCTCAACCGCTCGCTGCGCCTGCTCAGCGACTGCAACCTGCGGCTCGTCCGTGCCACCGATGAAGCGGCGCTGCTCAGCGACATCTGCCGGGTGATGGTCACCTCCGGCGACTACGTCATGGCCTGGGTTGGCGTTCCCGAAAACGATGAGCAGAAATCGGTTCGCCCGGTTGCGGTATCGGGCTTTGAAAACGCTTATCTGGACGAGGTTCGCATCTCGTGGGACGGGGATAGCCCCCTGGGCCTGGGGCCGGCGGGCACCGCCATCCGCACGGGCAAAACCACCGTCAATCAGGATGTCCTGAGCAACCCGAACGTGCGCCCATGGCGCGAAGCGGTGCTCAAGCACGGATTCCAGTCGAGCGTCAGCCTGCCGCTCGTCTGCGAGAACCGCACCATTGGCGCCCTCACGCTCTACGCGCGGGCGCCGAATGCCTTCGAAACGGAGGAGGTCAAGCTGCTCGATGAACTGGCCCGGAACCTGTCCTTCGGCATCCAGATGCTGCGCACCCGCCAGGAGCGGGATGCCGCCAAGGCGGCAACCCAGGCCAAGAGCGTCTTCCTCGCCAACATGAGTCACGAGATTCGCACCCCGCTGAACGCCATCCTCGGAATGGCCTACCTGCTGCGCCGTGAAGGTGTGACCGAACAGCAAGCCGAGCGGCTTGGCACCATCAACGCATCGGCAGACCATCTGCTCAGCGTCATCAACGACATTCTCGACATCTCCAAGATCGAGGCCGGCAAATTGACGCTCGAGAAAACCCGGCTGAAGTGAACGTACTGATCAGCAACGTCCTGTCCATCATTGCATCCAGGGCACAGGCCAAGGGCTTGAAACTGAGAGTGGAAGCCGAGAAAGTACCGCGGCATCTGGTGGGCGACCCGACCCGGCTGACCCAGGCCTTGCTCAACTATGCCAACAACGCCATCAAGTTCACGGATAGCGGCAGCATCACGCTGCGCACCCGCGTCGTGGAGAGCGATGACGCCACCCTGCTGCTCCGCTTCGAGGTCCAGGACACGGGCATCGGCATTGCGCCGCAAGCCCAACGGCGTCTCTTCAAGGCCTTCGAGCAGGCGGACAGCTCCACCACGCGGGAATACGGCGGAACCGGCCTCGGGCTGGCCATCACCAAGCATCTGGCGGTATTGATGGGCGGCGAAGCGGGGGTAAGCAGCACCCCGGATGTCGGCAGTACCTTCTGGTTTACCGCAAGACTGAAAATGTGCGAGCAGACCAGCGGCAACCGGCCCTCTGCCGACACGGTCGATGCCGAAGCCCGGCTGACCGAAACCTGCGCGGGCATGTCGGTTCTATTGGTGGAAGACGAACCAATCAACCAGGTTGTTGCGCAGGAACTGCTGTCGAAAACCGGCCTCATCATCGACACCGCAGACAACGGACTTCAAGCGGTGGAAAAAGCCAAGGCCAAGCCCTACGACCTGATCCTGATGGACATGCAGATGCCCAAGATGGACGGCGTCACCGCAACACGGCAAATCCGCCGGATTCGGGGCCGCCAGACAGTCCCCATCATCGCCATGACCGCCAACGCCTTCAGCGAAGACCGGGCCCGCTGCATGGATGCGGGCATGAACGACTTCCTGTCAAAGCCGGTGGTACCCGAAAGGTTCTATACCACCCTGCTCGCCTGGCTCCGTCCATCGCCGCCGCCCTCTGCTTGAATCCGGGTCGGCAGAGTTGATGAGGGCTGCGGGGTTTGATGCTGCGGGTTGCGGAGGGCTGGCCTGCAGCGGCGCCAGGGCAACGGGCGGTAATCATCGGGCAAAAGTCGAACAAGCTGCTCATGCCCGGCACTGCCCCCAGGATAGCCAGGCCGCCGTCATAGACGTGTGAAGCAGCCGGATCGTCGGCAAGTCAATCGGCGAGAAAATGCGAACCGCATTGGTGCGCGCGGCACTCAACAGGGCCTTGATGACGCGAAGACCCGAGGGTGTCATCCATCAGGTGATGGCTCGGCCACATCGACGTATCCCCCCTGCATATACGGTCACGCTTCCGTCACCGGACTTACTTCATCCGTTAATCCTCAGGTCTTAGCAGGGCGTTGAAAAACTCAGCGTCCCTCGCGGCTTTTCCTGGGCGCGCTCTAAACTGAAGTGCGACACCGCGGTGTCGGGAGGCGGCCGGCCAGGGGGTTATGCAACAACGCCTCGCTTGAGCGGACCTCCGCCGGCAAGGCGCTTGGGCCGCTCGAAGAAGCGATTGACGTGACGTACGTAAAAACGTACCATTTTGTCTCATCGGAGAGCCACCATGACCACACTCACTGCTAGCGAAGCTCGGGCCAACCTGTACCGTCTTATTGACCAGACTGCAGAGTCTCACCAGCCGATCCATATCGCTGGCAAGCGCACGAGCGCAGTTCTGCTGTCAGCTGAGGATTGGCAGTCCATCCAGGAAACGCTGTACCTCTTGTCTGTTCCTGGCATGCGCGAGTCCATCAAGGAAGGCATGGCTGAGCCTCTTGGCGAGAGCGCCAAGGAGCTCAACTGGTGAGCTGGCAGCTTGTCTTCTCCAAGTACGCCGAGAAGGATGCGAAGAAGTTGGCTGCTGCCGGCCTGAAATCGAAAACCCAAGAGCTGCTTGCTGTCCTGTCAGACGATCCATTTCAGAATCCGCCAGCCTACGAAAAGCTCGTTGGTGATCTTGCCGGAGCATACTCGCGACGCATAAATATCCAGCATCGCTTGGTCTGAAGTATTCGTCAAAGAGCGCGTTGTTCGCGTCCTCAGGATGTGGTCGCACTATGAATAAGAGCGGCCCAACCCATCATTCCAGCAGACCGCTGAATTCAAACGATTGCATACAATCCGCCACACGACAGCCATGCATCTGTTGCAGGCAGGCGTCGACATCAGCGTCATCGCTCTCTGGCTTGGTCATGAGAGTCCGGCAACCACCCACCATTACGTTGAGGCCGACTTGGCAATGCAGGAACGAGCACGGGCCAGACTTCATGAACCCAGTTCGAAGATCATGCGCTATCGGGCACCTGACTCATTGCTCGACTTCTTGCGAACCCTGTTCGCCGCTTACCTACCGTTCAGTCTTTGACAGTCCAGTCATGCAGAAGAATGGGCTCACCAACTGACCTGCAAAAGGAATCTTGAGATGCACTGCCCCGCCACGTTCAGAGAAGAGCGCCTGGATGTTCTTCACGACTTGATGACCGCCCACCCGCTGGCGACCTTGATTACCGCCGGCAGGGGCGGCCTCACGGCTAACCTGATTCCGTTTTCGCTTCACGCTGGCGGCGACCAAGGAATATTGCGTGCGCATCTGGCTTGGGGGAACAAGTAGCTTGACGATTTATGCGAAGGTGTCGAAACCTTGGTGGTCTTCCAGGGGCCGGAATGCTATGTGACACCTTCTTGGTATGCGTCGAAAGCCGAACACGGCAAGGTTGTGCCAACCTGGAATTTTGCGATGGTTCAGGTGCGGGGAAAACCACAGGTCATCGATGACGCTGGCTGGGTTCTGGCTCAACTCCAGCAACTGACAGGCGAGCATGAAAATGGACGCAAACATCCTTGGCGGCTATCCGATGCCCCCGATGAATTTATCGCTGCACAACTCAAGGGCATCGTCGGCATCGAGATTCCGATTCTCTCTATTGAAGGAAAGTGGAAGCTGAGTCAAAACCGCCTGCCGGCAGACCGTCAGGGAGTCATCGACGGGTTGAAAGCCGAAGCTAGTTGCCCTTCGATGGTCGCGTTAATGGAACGAGGCTGAAGTCGTTGCCTGCCACCCCGTTCGCATCGATATGGTTTTGCGTTGTCGACGGCGTTTCAGCCGATTGTCGACTCGAACAACGGGCAGATCGTCGGCCGTGAAGCCTTGCTGCGCAGCGCCAGCGCGGATGAGCAGGGCGGCTCGCCGTGGACGCTGTTTTCCGGATTGAGCCGCGCCGGAAACGAATGGCTTTGCACCGATTGTGTGGTGCATTGTTGGGCCTTTGTGGGGGCGACTTCAGTCGCCCTCAGCCGGCAAAATCGGGGTAGATCCCGGGTTTTTCCTCCGCGGGCGACTGAAGTCGCCTCTACTTAAGCCCTACTTAAGCCCTGCATGGCTGCTGCATCGTCGGGTACAGACGGCGATGGCAAGCAATAAAAAAGCCGCTTCACGCGGCTTTTTTACTTCACCGAACCGTCCTTCAAGCCGGCAGCCCGGCAGCGTCGAACACGCCTTCGAACAGGATCGAACTCAGGTAGCGCTCGCCGGAGTCGGGCAGGATGACCACGATGGTTTTGCCGGCGTTTTCGGGGCGCTTGGCCAGGCGCACGGCCACCGCCGTCGCCGCTCCGCATGAAATGCCCGACAGGATGCCCTCCTCGCGCGCCAGGCGGCGGGCGAATTCCACCGCTTCTTCATTCGTCACCTGCTCCACCGCGTCCACCAGGCTCAGGTCGAGCACGGCGGGCACGAAGCCGGCGCCGATGCCCTGGATCTTGTGCGGGCCGGGCTTGAGCGGCTCGCCGGCGCGGGTCTGGGTGAGGACGGGGCTGGCCGTCGGCTCGACCGCCACCGACTGGATCGCCTTGCCTCGCCCCTGCTTGAAATAGCGCGACACGCCGGTGATGGTGCCCCCGGTGCCCACGCCCGAAACCAGGATATCCACGTTGCCGTCGGTGTCGTCCCAGATTTCGGGGCCGGTGGTGGTTTCGTGAATGGCCGGATTGGCCGGGTTCTTGAACTGCTGCAGCAGCACGTATTTGTCGGGGTCGGAGGCGGCGATTTCCTCGGCCTTGGCGATTGCGCCGGGCATGCCCTTGGCGCCTTCGGTGAGCACCAGCCTGGCGCCGTAAGCCAGCAGCAGCTTGCGCCGCTCGATGCTC
Source organism: Zoogloea sp. (assembly GCA_016720685.1). Classification (GTDB taxonomy): domain Bacteria; phylum Pseudomonadota; class Gammaproteobacteria; order Burkholderiales; family Rhodocyclaceae; genus Zoogloea. The sequence goes on along the minus strand of JADKKC010000039.1, from coordinate 7,638 downwards.
ATCGTCTCGGGCATGGTCAGGGTCAGCGGAATGCCCCGCGCGGCGGCCACAAAGGCCAGGGCGATGCCGGTGTTGCCGCTGGTGGGTTCGATGAGTTCCTTGCCCGGCCCGAGCAGGCCGCGCTTTTCGGCGTCCCACACCAGCGCCGCGCCGATGCGGCACTTGACCGAATAGGCCGGGTTGCGCCCTTCGATCTTGGCCAGCACCGTGGCGCCGGCGCCGTCGGTGACGCGGTTGAGCTTGATCAGCGGCGTGCGGCCGATGGACAAGGCGTTGTCTTCATACCAGTGGGACATGGAAATCTCCTTCAGGGATTCGAATGAAGCAAGAGCGCTGGTGTGCAGCGGGAAGCACGCTCCCGGCGTGGGCCGATCGGCCGAAAATCCCGCAGCCGTGAATGCGGATTCAAGGCGGAAGATCCACTCGCCGCCCGTGGGCGTCCAGGCCTTCGCGGACATCAAACAAAACGCCAGGCCAAGGGTTTGGCACTGGCGATTGAAAACCGTTCCGGTCGATGGACCGGAACGGGATGGGTGCTTACTTGACGATGATCTGGTCGAACACGCCACCATCGGAGAAGTGGGTCTTCTGGGCCTTGGTCCAGCCGCCCGCCACGTCGTCGATGGTGAAGAGTTTCACCGGCGCAAACTGCTTGGTGTACTTGGCGGCCACCTTGGTATCGGTCGGGCGGTAGTAGTTCTTGCCCGCGATGTCCTGGCCTTCCGGCGAGTACAGGTACTTCAGGTATTCCTCGGCGACCTTGCGGGTGCCGCGCTTGTCGACCACCTTGTCGACCACCGAGACGGGCGGCTCGGCCAGGATGGACAGGGACGGGGTGACAATGTCGAACTTCTCCGGGCCAAGCTCCTTGACGGCCAGGTAGGCTTCGTTTTCCCAGGCGATCAGCACGTCGCCGATGCCGCGCTCGGCAAAGGTGGTGGTGGAGCCGCGGGCGCCCGAGTCGAGCACCTTCACGTTGCCGAAGATCTTCTTGACGAATTCCTTGGCGCTGGCTTCATTGCCGCCCGGCTGCTTGAGGGAGTAGCCCCACGCGGCCAGGTAGTTCCAGCGGGCGCCGCCGGAGGTCTTGGGGTTCGGGGTGATCACCTCGATGCCCGGCTTGGCCAGATCGTTCCAGTCCTTGATCTTCTTCGGGTTGCCCTTGCGCACCAGGAACACGATGGTCGAGGTGTAGGGCGAGGCGTTGTGCGGCAGACGCTTTTGCCAGTCGGCCGGAATCAGCTTGGCGTTGTCATGGAGCGCATCCACGTCGGCGGCCAGCGCCAGGGTCACCACGTCGGCTTCGAGCCCGTCGATGACGGAGCGGGCCTGCTTGCCAGAGCCGCCGTGGGATTGCTTGATGGTGACGGTTTCGTTGTTCTTGGCCTTCCAGTGCTTGGCAAAGGCGACGTTGTAGTCCTGGTAAAGCTCCCGGGTCGGATCGTAGGAGACGTTGAGCAGGGTCACGTCGGCCTGGGCGACGCTGGACACACCGAGCAGCAGGGCCAAGGACAACAGGGAACGACGGGGGAGGCTGGATTTCATACGACTTCCTATTGACTGATGTTGAATGAAGCCGAGTCTAGAGATAAAGAAACCGGGTTCAAACGAAGCAAAACTGTTTTGCTTATTCCTTGTGGCCTGATTTCTTATCCAGCGCCGGCGAACTATACAAATTGATTTTCCGGTTCAAGCGGCGTGCCCCAGACACACGTGCTGATCACGGAACAATCCATTCCAGCCCTGGCGTGCTTGCCAATGAGCGGCCCTGGGCCTTGATTTCGAGCCGCCCATGCACGCCCTGGAGGCGGATCGAGGTGCGCCCGCAGCCGCAGGGCTCGGAGGTGAAGGAGACGATATCGCCGGTGCGAAAGCGCACCATCGGGCGGGCAGTTTTTCTGAGCGTGGTCAGCACCATCTCGCCGCGGGCCCCTCCTCCACCGGCTCGTTGGTTTCCGGGTGCAGCACTTCGACGAGGATGTGATCCTCGGCCCAGTGCAGCCCGTCCTTCTCCTCGCACATGCCGGCGCAGGAGCCGAAGATCTCCGACAGGCCGTCCCAGTAAGGGCGGCTATCAGTCATTGGCTTTTCAATCAGGTCATCGAGGTGGTGAAGAAACCGTAGCGAGCAGGCCCGAGGTCGCGACGAGGCGCACAGCCGTACATGAGTACGGCGAGCACCGGAATCGCGAGATCGGGCCGCGCAGCAGGTTTATTCGCCGCCTTATTGCAGGTAAGCCGGGCGGGCGTAGCCGGCAAAGTGCTTGTCCAGCGCTGCGCGGTATTCCGGGCTGCGGAAGGCGGCGGCGATGTCCTTGGCCCACGCTTTGTCCTTGTCGTCGGCCTTCACGGCAACCACGTTCAGATAATGGTCGGGGGTCTTTTCCAGCACCACGGCTTCGGTCAGCTTGAGGCCGGAGGAGATCGCGAAGTTGCCGTTGATCAGCGCAAACTCGGCGTCTTCCAGGGTACGCGGCAGTTGGGCCGCCTCGATGGGCGTGAGGACCAGCTTGCGCGGGTTCTCGGCCACATCCTTCTCGGTAACTTTCAGCGGGTCGAGCCCGGCCTTTACCTTGATGAGCTTGTTGGCTTCCAGGAAGACCAGCGCACGGGCCAGGTTGCTGGGGTCGTTGGGCAGCGTGATGCGATCGCCCTCCTTCACGTCGGCCAGGCTCTTGCGCTTCCTGGAATACAGCCCCAGCGGCGCGATGGGGGCCTTGGTGATGTCCACCAGGTTCAAGCCCTTGTCGGCGGAAAACTTCTTCAGGTAGATGATGTGCTGGAACAGGTTGGCGTCCAGCGAACCCTGGGCCAGGGCCAGGTTGGGCTGCACGTAGTCGTTGAACTCCACGAGCTTGACGGTGTAGCCCTTCTTTTCGAGCACCGGCTTGATGCCGAGCTTGAGCTGGTCGAAGTTGGAGCCGGCGGTGGCGCCGAGGGTCAGGGCTTTCTTTTCCTGGGCGTGGGCATTGCCGAGGCCCAGGCCGACCGCCAGGCCAAGGACGGCAAGGCTGCGCAGGATCTGGCTGGCGAAGTGACGACGGGTGATGTTCATGCGGTGTTCTCCTGGAATCATGGGTTCGGGTTTGGGTTTGGGTTTGTGCTTGAAGGGCTCAGCGTTTATCCACCCGGCGGGCGGCCCACTGGCCAAAAAACTGGACGCTCTGCACAAGGATGATCAGCAGCACGATGGTGATGACCATCACGTCGGTCTGGAAGCGGTAGTAGCCGTAGCGGATGGCCAGATCGCCAATGCCGCCGCCACCCACCACACCGGCCACCGCCGAGTACGACAGGAAGCTCACCGCCAGCACCGTGACGGCCAGCACCAGCCCCGAGCGCGCTTCCACCAGCAGCACGTGGCGGATGATCTGGAGCGGCGAGGCGCCCATTGCTTCGGCCGCCTCGATGACGCCGCGGGGCAGATCGCGCAGGGTCTGCTCGATGAGGCGGGCGAAGTAGAAGATCGCCGCGATCGACAGCGGCACACTGGCCGCCAGCGGCCCGATGGAGGTGCCGGCAATCACCCGCGTGAAGGGCGAGATCGCCACCAGCAGAATGATGAACGGGAAGCTGCGCACCACGTTGATCACGCCGTTGGCGATCAGGTTGAAGGCGCGGAAGCGCTCCAGCGATTGCCCGCGGCTGGTGAGAAAGACCAGCAGACCAAGCGCGCCGCCGATGACAACGGCCGCCGACAGGCAGATCGCCAGCATCAGCAGGGTTTCACCGGTGGCCTTGAGGATTTCCGGTGCGAGTTCGATGAGCGTCTCAAGCATGAGCGGCCTCCAGCGCGAAGTGGTGGGGAGCGGCCGCCTCGTCCGGCCGGGTCGTCGGCGACGGGCTGGCCGCCGGGCCGACGGCGCCGAAATCCGACAGCCAGCTGGCCAGTTGCGAGCCTTCCGGAATGCGTCCGTCGGCAATGTCGAGCTGCTCGACGATGCGCCCGCCCTCCATCACCGACACCCGGTGGCACAGGCGGCGGATCACCTCCATCTCGTGGCTGACCAGCAGGATGGTCACGCCGAAGCGGCGGTTGGCGTCGGCCAGCACACCCAGCAGATCGAGCGTGGTGCGCGGGTCGAGGGCCGAAGTCGGCTCGTCGGCCAGCAGCACGTGGGGCTCGGGGGCCAGGGCGCGGGCGATGGCGACGCGCTGCTTCTGGCCGCCGGACAGGCGACCGGGATAAACGTCGGCCTTCTCGGCCAGCCCGACAAAATCGAGGCACACCTGCACCCGCTCGCGAATGCGCGCCGGGTCGGCGCCGGCGATGCGCATCGGCAGCGCCACGTTGTCGGCGACGGTCTGGTTATGCAGCAGGTTGAAGTGCTGAAAGATCATCCCGATGCGATGCCGGGCCTGGCGCAGGCCGGCAGCAGACAGACGGGTGAGCGTGTTGCCATGAACGATCACTTCGCCGGCATCGGGGCGTTCGAGCAGATTGACGAGGCGCAGCAGCGTGGACTTGCCGGCCCCCGAGAACCCGATGATTCCGTGGATCTCGCCCTGCGGCACGCTCAGGCTGGTGGGATGAACACCCACCGTGCGGCCACCGGGGTCGGCAAAGCGGCGGGACACCGCACGCAGCTCGATGGCAGGTGTTGATGAAGGGGTCTTGGGCATGGGTGCGATGCAGCAATTTCGATGGGATGAGCCACTTTAGCGTCGCCCATCGCACCCCCAAACCAATAAATCGCGCAGTGCTTTGCAGCGGCTGCGTGGATAGCTTTTTACCTGCCGCCACGCCAATTGCCGCCGGACAGCCGGCCTGGGGCGCTCACGACGCGCGCCTCACCCGGGCGCCGCTCAGGTCGTCGAGGCGCTCGCGCACGTCGGTTGCGGAATGGCGGGCGAACACCACCGGAATGCCCATCTCTTCGGCCTGCTTGCGCACATTGCGCATCAGCATGTGATTGGCCCGGTCGCACACGAACACCACCAGCCCGGTGCGGCACGACAGCTGGCGCCGGCTCTCCGCGGCCTTGCGCCCGGTCCAGTGGTCGATACCCTTGATGCCGAACTGGTCGGCGACCCTCAGGATTTCACCGCGGATTCCTTCTATGCGGTCCGCCCCCACGATCACAGCCTGCATGTCGAACCCTTTCACCAAAGCGCGCCCAGGGCACGAATGGATCGAGTGTGTCGCGGCGACGCAGCGCACCAAACCAACTTATTCGAATATGCAATGCACCCCAAAAGTGCGCTGCTGTGCCTTTGCAGGGGCCACTTCAGCCGCCCCTGGCCCCTGAAACGGGCACGGAGCAAGCCCCGCGGCGGCTGTGGCATGATTGGCCGGACACCTCCACGCCACGCCGCACCGTTCATGAACACCTCCCACAAGATCACGCCCTTCCAGGCACTGGCCTGCCCCCTCGACGGCGCCCCGCTGCAGCGCGACGCGTCCACCTGGCGCTGCGCCGCCGGCCATTGTTTCGACATTGCCAGCCAGGGCTACGCCAACCTGCTGCCGGTGCAGCAAAAACGCTCCCGCGATCCGGGCGACAGCAAGGAGATGGTGGCGGCCCGTCAGCGCTTTTTGAACGCCGGCTTCTATGAACCCATTGCCGCCGCCACCCGCCGCGCCGCGCTGGCCGAGCTGCCCGCCACTGCGCTGGCCAGCTGCCTCGACGCCGGCTGTGGCGAGGGCTACTACCTGCGCCAGCTGGCCGCCGCCGCAAGCGCCAGCGGGCAAGCACTCGCGCTGCTCGGGCTGGATATTTCCAAGTGGGCGGTGCTTTCGGCCGCCCGGCAGGACAAGCGGGCCAACTGGGTGGTGGGCAGCAACGCCAAGCTGCCGGTGCTGCCGGGCACGCTCGACCGGGTGCTGTGCATGTTCGGCTTTCCGGTTTACGCCGAGTTTGCCCGCGTGCTCAAGCCAGGCGGCCAGTTGCTGCAGGTGGATGCCGGGCCGGATCATCTGCGCGAACTGCGCGAAATCATCTATCCCACCCTGAAGCCGGAACGCGTTGCCGATACGCAGGCACCTGATGGCTTCACCCACCTTGCCACCGAAACCGTGCGCTATTCCGTCGACATTGCCGGCGCCCAGCAGATTGCCGACCTGCTGGCGATGACCCCGCATCTCTACCGCGCCACCGCCGAGGGCCGGGCACGCGCCGCGGCCCTCACCGCACTGTCGCTCACGGTGGACGTGCGCCTCACGCGTTTCGGGCGCCAGCCCGGCGGCTAGGCGCCATCGACGCGCCGGGAAGCGTTGCAATCCGACGTGGCGGAGCCCATGCTGAACCGGAGTTGAAAAGGAGCTTGCCATGCGTATCTCTTTTTTCGGTGCAGCCGGAGAAGTCGCCGGTTCCTGCACGCTGGTCGAGACCGGCGATGTGCGTTTTCTGGTCGATTGCGGCATGTTTCAAGGCGGGCGCGAGGCCCGTTCAAAAAACCTGCGCGCGCTCAATTTCGGCTTTGATGCGCGCGACATCGATTTCGTGCTGCTCACCCATGCCCACATCGACCACTCGGGCCTGCTGCCCCGGCTGGGCGTGCTCGGGTTTCGCGGGCCGATCTACGCCACGCCGGCAAGCATCGACTTGCTCGAAGTGCTTTTGCCGGACAGCGCCCATATCCAGGAGAAGGAATCCGAATGGCAGCTCCGCCATCAGCATCGGCGCGGCAAGAACGGCGTGGGCGTGCAACCGCCGCTATACACCGTAATCGAGGCGCAATCGTCCCTAGGCCTGCTCAGGCCGGTGAACTACGGGGAAACGATTCATCCCGCCGAAAACATCACGGTCCGCTTCCATGACGCCGGCCACATTCTTGGCTCGTCGTGGCTGGAGGTGACGCTTGGCGGTGAAGGCCGGCCGCGCAAGCTGGTGTTCTCGGGCGACCTCGGCATGCGCAAGCGCCCGGTCCTGAACGACCCCGAAAAGGTGATCCCCGAAGCGGATGTGCTGGTCATCGAATCCACCTACGGCGACCGCCTGCACCGCCCGATGCCCGAAACCGAAGACGAAATCGTGGCCGCCGTCGGCCGCACCAATGCCTGCCACGGCAACCTGATCATTCCGTCGTTTGCGGTGGGACGCACCCAGGAAATCATCTACATCCTGGCCGACCTGGTACGCCGCGAGCGCCTCGCACCGCTCAAGGTGTATGTGGATTCGCCCATGGCTAACGCGGCAACCCGGATCACCCTGGCGCATCCGGCCCTGCTCGACAGCGAAACCCTGGATCTGCTGCAGTGGATGGAGGCGCATCCGAACAAGATGAAGCTTGAATTCGTTGCCGACGTTGAAGGCTCCCGGGCCCTCAACCAGGTTCGCAGCGGCGCCATCATCATTTCGGCCAGCGGCATGTGCGACGCCGGGCGCATCAAATACCACCTGCGCGAAAACCTGCCGCGCAGCGAATGCAGCGTCCTCATCGCCGGCTTCCAGGCTTCCGGCTCCCTCGGCCGCCGTCTCGTCGACGGCACCCGGATGGCCCACATCTTTGGCGAGGCCGTGCCGGTCAGGTTTATCTACCGTCGGCGGCTTTCGGCGGCCCGCCGACCAGGCCGAGCTGATCAACTGGCTGCGCGGCTTTCACTCGCCCCCACGGCACACCTTCGTGGTGCATGGCGAAGCCTCCGCCTCGAGCACATTCGCCCAGGCACTCGATGAACAGCTCGGCTGGAAAACGT
>JADKKC010000038.1 GCA_016720685.1 Zoogloea sp. | reverse complement strand
ACCGGCGCCCCGTTCTCTTTGAGAAGACCGAGCCGGGCGAACTGGCCCGGCACGAAGCGGAAACCCGGCTCGCGGCTGAGGCGAAAAGACAACAGCCGCGGGCTCCAGCGGTGCATCCAGAGGATGCGGGCCGTACTCCATTTGTCAGCTGGGGTGTCCATGAGTCTTTCTCCCTGTGTGGGCCTGCCTGTCTTTCGAGACAGTTTTCCGGGGCATATCGTTCCTGCCCCGGCCGCCTGCGGCGTGTTGGACTGCCCGCGTTTTATCTGTGTTGGGTGACGTTTTTGGGCAGTGGGGTGACGAAAAACGTCACATGCGCGGGGGCTTTTGCCGGGCCTGCTTCGCTACGCGGCAGCAGCCTGGGGCTATCTCATTGATTTGATTTGAATGACCTTGTTTTACGATTGCTGGCACGACGTTTGCCTATATAAACCCGTCGGGTCACATACCCGCTCAGAATTCAACCAAGCACACGGAGATACTCAAAATGAAAAAGCAAGCCGGCTTTACCCTGATCGAACTCATGATCGTCGTCGCCATCATCGGCATCCTGGCTGCGATCGCTGTGCCCCAGTACCAGACCTACACCAAGAAAGCCAAGTTCACCGAACTCGTGAATGCCACCTCCTCCCGCAAGTCCTTCGTTGAAGTCTGTCTGCAAGACCCGAATATTGACAAGGCCAACTGTGTCGGCGGCTCGAACGGCATCCCGGCTGACGATGCAACCGGTTTCGGCAACGTTGCCGGCGTCAAGGTGGAAGCCAATGGCGTGATGACCGCAACTGCCAAGTCGGCTCTGGATGGCGCAACCTACATCCTCATCCCGACCGTTGATGACAACAAGAACATCACTTGGGATAGCACCACCGGCACCTGCAAGTCCAAGGGCCTGTGCTGATCCCTGCCTGACAGCTGACCAGCTGATCGCTCCGAAAGCCCGGATGGCGCAAGCCTCCGGGCTTTCGGCTTTTGTGGCGCCCTGAAAAGCATTCGTCCGGCGCGGGGTCTGTGTAAAAATCGGCGCCATGAATTCCGCCACCTTTCATCCGTCCCCCAACTGCGACGCCCGCCCCGAAGGCGCGGATGTTGCGCTGGTCGTCATCCACGCCATCAGCCTGCCGCCCGAGCGCTTCGGTGGCGCAGGCGTCGAGCAGTTGTTCACCAACCGCCTCGATCCCCTCGAACACCCTTACTACGCAGATATTCATCACCTGCGCGTGTCGGCCCATTACTTCATCCGCCGCACCGGCGAGCTGATCTGTTTTGTGGCGCCTTCGAACCGGGCGTGGCATGCCGGGGTGTCTGCCTGGCGGGGGCGGGAGCGCTGCAACGATTTTTCGGTGGGCATCGAACTTGAAGGCTGCGACAGCCTGCCTTTCGAGCCGGCGCAGTACGAGGTGCTGGCCGACCTTCTGGACGAGCTGTGCGAGCGCTTTCCGGTGCAAGGCATCACCGGCCATTCCGACATCGCGCCGGGGCGCAAGACCGATCCCGGGCCCTACTTTTCGTGGGGGCGCCTGCGTCGCCTGCTGGCCGAAAATGGGCGTGCCGACGTGCTCGCCCGGATCGAACCCGAAGGGGCGCCGAATGCCGACGATGGCGCGCTGATGCGCTGGCCGTTTCCCCTTGCCGTACGACCTGGCTGAGGTTTTTGGAAGGCGCGCCCAAAGCCGCCTGGAGACTGGCCTTGCCGGTAGCAGACGCCCAAGGTCTGGGTGACGCACGCCTTTTGAATATGCCAAAAAGATCACGTTTTGGCCCCCGCCAGACGGGGTGGATTGACAAAAGTGAATCGAATCAATACAATGCGTTTTGTGTGCAGTGCAGCACACAATTTTTTTGTTTAGCTTTTGTTACACGCCGGTGCCGAAACCGCCGCATGACCGGGCTTCCTTCCCCGGTTACTGACCGTCTCAAGGTCTGGTTTTGGTGCCATTTTTTGCACGCTGTCTGGTTGCGTCAGCGTGTTTGGATCCAACCCCTGGCGACCTAGTCTTTCGAGTGCTGTCGGCTGTTTTTGTGGCTGACACGTTGAACCCGAGCCTGCTTTTTCCGGGCTTCCGGGTGATACAAACAGACATCCTGCTCCCGTTGTTTCGGGGTCGGTCTGCCTGTGCCTTCGACGGACTGTGGCCACAGAAAGGAGAGCCCATGTTCGCAACTCGTATCACGAAGTACGCACGTCACGCGGCTTCATTCATGCTTCACTTCGCCCACGGCGGTCTTCTCGTCGCTGGCCTTATCGTTACCCTGTTCATTGCCTCGCGCATTGCCAACCACGGCGTTCAGGGTCTCTCAGTCGGTAGTCTCATGGGGTCCTCGTCGTCCGTCGTGGCGGTAGAAGAACCGGAACCCGAGCTCGTCCAGGTTGCCGATAGCAGCCAGGCCAAGCTGAGCCCCGATCTGCAACGCGTCAAAACCTATGTGGCCAAGCGCTACCAGGTTTCTGCCGTGGCCCTCGAGCCCTTGCTCGCAGCCGCCCAGCAAACCGGCCGCAGCGTAGGCGTCGACCCGCTGCTGCTGGTGGCCGTGATGGCCATCGAGTCGCGCTTCAACCCCTTTGCCGAAAGCCCGATGGGCGCCCAGGGGCTGATGCAGGTGATCCCCAAGTGGCACCCGGACAAGGTGGACGTCAAATCCGACCGCAGCGCCATGTTCGATCCTGACACCAACATCCGCGTCGGCGCACTGGTGCTCAAGGAGTACATCCAGCGCACCGGCTCGGTGGAGCAGGCCCTGCAGCGCTACAACGGCTCCAGCGACCCTTCCACGCCTTACGCCAACAAGGTGATGGCGGTGAAGTCCCAGCTCAGCCAGGCTGCCCGCAGCGGCGGCCGCTTTATCGGCGTCTGATTTTTCGTGACACCGGGCTGAAGCCCGATCCACAGGCGGGGCAACCTCCAGCCTGGTGGGTCGGGCTTTTGCGTTTCTGGTGCAGGGAAAAAGCACGGGTCGGCTTAGCCCGCAGGGCGTAACCCGACCCAAGCTGTGGGGCGACTTGGGGCGACTTCAGTCGCCCGCCGCGCGTTGAATCATCGACATGCCGCAGACTAGAGTCCGTGGGCGACTGAAGTCGCCCCCACGGACGCGTTCAGGGCGAGCGGGGAGTCGGTATTTGATGGCCGGGTTGATGATCCAGAAAAACCTTGTTGGTGCGTCAGGTTTTCTCGAGCACCCACAGCGTCGCTGGCGGAAGGTTGCGGATCACCGTGTGCTTCCGGCGCCAGGCGAGATGCTTTGCCGGGCTCGGGAAAGGCAGCTTTCCGAAATAGCTGTACTGGATGAGCCTGAAATGGGGTGTGGCCGCGCTGAGCTTGGCGATGGCGTCGCTGAGCCGGTGTCTGTCGCCGGATGGCAGCGAGCGGAAGGGCAGCGAGGAGACGAGGGTCAGGGTGTTCTCGCCGGGCAGCTGCAATTGACCGACGGCGCTTGCGCAGCCCGGATGAATCGTCAGGCCGGGAAACTTCCTTTGCAGGCAGGCGGCTAGCTCGGGGGCCTTTTCGAAGGCGATCAGGCCGCTCATCTGTTCGCGGGCTTCAAGCAGCCCACGGGTGATGGCGCCAGTGCCGGCGCCGAGTTCGATCACCAGCCCCGGCGGGCGCCCCAGCACTTCCCGCACCATGGCGCTGCACAGCGCGCGTCCTGCCGGCGCAATGGCGCCGATTCGCCGGGGGTCGCGCAGCAGGGCCTGCCAGAAGGGCATGAGATCGCGCTTCATCGGATTTCCTGCAGCTCCCACACCCGGAACGACAGGTATTCGCGCACCGCCTGGGCGTCGCTGCAGAGGGCGATGCCATGGGGGCACCGGGCCTGGATCTGCCCCGTTGCCGCATCGCTGGCCCTGGGGGGCAGGCCGCTGAAAGCCAGCAGGCGGGTGCCCAGGTAGGCGAGGTCGAGCACGGCGCCACCTGGCGCGGGCGTGGCTGCAGCCTGCGGCCGGTTGGATGTCATGGCGTACCAGGTGAGGTAGCGGAGCTGATCGTCAGCCACGGGGCGGGCCAGGTGTGAGCCGGCGTAATCCTTGGCCGGCCTTGCCTTGGTGGCGAACAGGGGCTGGTGGTCGCCGAACCAGGCGAGAACACGCGGGCGTTCGGTGGCGAGCCAGCGTTTGCCGAGTCGGGTCATGGCGTCTTCGGAATCCTGCTGCTTGTGCAGGTAGTCGGCCAGCGGGGCGGGGAGGGCGGCCAGCGCGGGGGCTTCCGGCTGGGGCAGGTCGGCATGGTTTTCGGCGTGGGGGCCGTGGTTGCGGATCGTGAGCAGGAAAACGAATACCGGCTTGCCGTCACGCTTTTGCTCGACGACTTCGAGGGCCTTGTCGAAGAGCTGGCCGTCGCGGAGGGTTTCCAGTCGTTGCCCAGGTCAAGATCTTCGATGGCGAGAAAGTGCTCGAAGCCATAGTGCCCGTAGGCTTCGCGGGCATTGAGAAAGGTTGCCGGGCCGACCGGATAAATGGCGATGGTCTGGTAGCCCAGCGTTTGCAGATGTTTCGGCATGGTGGCCTGCATGTGGGAAGCCAGGTTGAGCGGGGCGAGGGCGCCGCCGGGGCCGAAGATGCGCCAGTCGAGCCCGGTGAGGAAGGTGAATTCGGATAGCGCGGTTCCGCCCGCGGTGGTGTGAACGAACAAGGGGCCGGCTTCACGGCCTGCGCTCGAGCCCTCGAAGAGGGCGCTGTTGCAAACGGCTTGCCCGTCGCAGGCCTGGAGAATCTTCGGGTCGAAGGTGCTTTCTTCGAGAACGACGAAGATGTCGGGCATGACGGCGGGCGGCTCGGACGGGGCGAGCGGCGGGCGAAGCGGGTTTGCGGGATCCGCTCGGGCATCAGGAACTTGCCGAGGCGTCGGTGAAGAAGATTTCGATCAGATCGGAAATCCGCCGCTCCCCGGTGACCTTGAAAGTGTGCAGCTGCGTATGGCCGTTGGATTGATCGCGATCGTCGCCCAGCACGGCCATGCGAGGCAGCGCGGTGTTGATGGAGGATGAGTTGGCTATCCAGGCGCTGCCGGCAGGGGCCAGTGGCGAAAGCCACGAGGCGCAGGCGGATGCCGCGGCCGGGTTCGGCCCTGAGGCCAGGGAGGCGCGTGAGGATGATCAGCAGGATGGCCCGGCGAGCATCAGCCCGAGGCCGGGATAGGCGCTGAAGAGAACGAGGTTCTCTGCCAGGTTGGAGACGAAGAACCTGACGTCGGCCAGCGTGAGCGGAGTGCCCAGGTAGTCGATCTTGATCCACGAGGCGACCGCGATGGTGGCGAGCAGCAAGCCCACCGCAACGACGCTGAAAAACAGCCTTCCTGTCAGGGCGATCATCAGCAGAAGGCGGTCAGGGCGATCAGGAAGACACGGGATGCGTTTGAGCCAGCCAGGCCACGGGCCGGTTCCGAGGGTTTGACCAGCCATGGCAGCCAGAACGCCTGCCGCCAATGCCCAGGGGCCGGGGGTGTTCATGGCGGTTTCGAGTTTCGGACGGCTTTTTGGCTGTCACCGTTAGCGGTGGAATCGCTCGGTTTGCGGTGCCTTGTTTGTTGTCCTTGTGGGGGGGCGACTGCCATGGCCCGGCCGGTGAACGAGTGCAAGCCGTTCATCAAGTCCGGCTTGATTATCCCCTCTGCGCTCAGCGTGCTTCCAACACCTTCGCGATGCGCTCGGCGGCCTCGACCAGCCGCGCCTCGTCGGTGGTGTAGGCGATGCGCAGGTGGCGTTCGGGGGCGTTGTCGCCGAAGTCGATGCCGGGGGTGGTGGCTACGCCGGCTTCCTCGATGAGGCGCCGGGCCAGGGTTTCGCTGCTGTCGGCGATATCCGAGATGTCGGCGTAAAGGTAAAACGCGCCCTGCGGTTCGGTGGCGAAGCGAAAGCCGATGTCCCGCAGCGCCGGCAAGAGCGCGTTGCGGCGCCTGGCGAAGGCGTGGCGGCGTTCTTCCAGGATGTCCAGCGTGCCGGGCTTAAAGGCGGCCAGCGCGGCGTGCTGGGCCGGGGTGGAGGGTGAGATGAAGAAGTGCTGGGCGAGCTTTTCGATCTCGCGCACGTAGGCTTGCGGCACCACCATCCAGCCGAGACGCCAGCCGGTCATGCCAAAGTACTTGGAAAAGCTGTTCACCACGAACACGTCGTCGCTGCGGCTGAGGGCGGTGCTCGCCTCGACGCCGTAGTTGAGGCCCTGGTAAATCTCGTCGACGATCAGCACGCCACCGCGGGCGGCAACGGTGTGCTGCAGCGTGACGATTTCGTCGAGGCTCAGCAGCGTGCCGGTGGGGTTGGCCGGCGAGGCGACCATCAGCCCGCGGGTGCGGGGCGTCCAGGCAGCGGCCACCTGGGCGGGGGTGGGCTGAAAGCGGGTCGATGCATCCACCGGCAGGCCTTTGGCCACGCCTTCGAAACTGCGCACCAGATGGCGGTTGGAGGGATAGCCGGGGTCGGGCAGCAGCCATTCGTCGCCGGGGTTGGTGAGCACGGCCAGCGCCAGCATCAGCGCGCCCGAGGCGCCGGGGGTGACGATGATGCGCTCGGGGGCCACATCGGCGCCAAAGCGGTCATGGTAGAAACGGGCGATGGCCTCGCGCAGCGCGCCAAGGCCAAGGGCCGGCGTGTAATGCACGTGGCCGCCGGCGAGAAACTGCCGGGCCGCCTCGACGATGGGCGGCGGGCTGGGGAAATCCGGCTCGCCGACTTCCAGGTGAATGATGTCGCGCCCGGTGGCCGCCAGTTCGTGGGCGCGCTTGAGGATTTCCATCACGTGGAAGGGCTGGATGTCGGCCATGCGGCGGGCGATCGGGTTCATCGCAAAGTCCTGAACAATGTTAGCCGCCCATTGTAGGGTTTTCTCGGTGCCCGCCGGCATCCCTCAGAACAGCGTTGTGACGCGGACCCAGCTTTCGGGCAGCAGATTGAGCACTTGTGCTTCCAGCCATTTGTCGCCGCCGGTGAGGATGGCGAGGCCGGTCAGCCCGATCAGGATGCCGAGGATCTTCTTGATGCTGTCGACCCGCGCCAGCACCCGGCTGCGGGCTCGGGCGAAGCCGCTGCGCGAGGCGTAGGCCACGGCCACCAGCGGCGTTGCGGCACCGATGCCGAACAGGCCGAGGATCAGCGCGCCGCGGCCGGCGCCGCCTTCGCTGGCCACCAGCGTCAGGGCCGAGGCGAGCAGGGGGCCGGAGCAGGGGCTCCAGACCAGCCCGAGCACGCCGCCGAGCAAAAAGGCGCCACCGAGGGTGCCGCCGTCGAGCCGGCTGGATGCCGAATTGGCGCCGGAGGCGATGGGCAGCATCAGATGGGTGAAGCGCTGCCCAAGGGCCGGCACCAGCATCACCACCGCAAAGGCGATCAGCAGCACGGCGCCAAAGTTGCGCACGCTGTCCGAATCGATGCCGAGGGCCGGGCCCAGCGCGCCGAGCGCGAGGCCGATGGCGGCGAAGGACGCGGCCATGCCGCTGCCCATGGCAATCGGCGCCAGCCGGTTGGCCTGCACCGCCGAGCCCACGACCAGCGGCAGGATCGGGAACACGCAGGGCGACAGCGTGGTCAGGCTGCCGGCGACGAGGCTCAGCCCGAGGTGGGAAAGCGGAATGCTGGCAAGGGTGAGGGGCTTCGTTCATGGCGGATCTCTCAGAGCGCCGACTGCAGCGCGGCCTTGAGCCTGGCGGGATCGGTTTCGCCAGCGAGGCGGGCGGTTTCGCGCTTGCCGCGATAGACGATCAGGGTGGACTGGGTGCGTACGCCGAGCTTTTGCTTGAGGGCGCGCTCGGCGTCGTAGTCCACAACCAGCAGCGCCAGGGCGAGCGTTGCGTCGGGCTTGAAGCCGTTGAAGACTTTTTCCTGCGCGCGGCAGGTGGGGCACCAGTTGGCGTGAAAGTGCAGGGCCACCGGCTGGTCGGCTTTTTGCGCGCTGTCGAGGGCGGCGGCGCTGTAGGGCTGGATCTCGAGGGCCTGGGCCGCCAGCGGCAGCAGGCAGGCGAGGGTGGTGGCAAGGGCGGCGGCAAAGCGGGGCAGGGCAGACATGGCAGGCTCCGGGGGATAAAGGGTGAGGGTGAATGCCCTTTAGACGCACCCGTGCGCCGTTTCTTACGCGGCGGCGCCGGTTTTACAGCAGCCCGGCCGCGATGTTGATGGTGAGGGCCAGCAGCGTGGTGTTGAAGGCGTAGGCCAGCAGGCAGTGCAGCAGGCCGAGCCGCCGCATCGGGCGCGAGGCGAAGGCCACGTCGGCGGTTTGCCCCGAGGTGCCGATGACCGCTGCGAAGTAGAGAAAATCGCCGTAGTCCGGTTCGTGTTCGCCGGGAAACTGCAGCCCGCCGTTTCCGCCGCGGCTTTTGTCCTGGTAAAAATCGTGGGCGTAGTGCAGCGCGAACATCAGGTGCACAAAGGCCCACGCGCTGACGATGGTGAGCGCAGCCAGCCCGATGCGCCCGGTTTTGAGCGGCATCGCCAGATCCCGGATGCCGGCCAGTTCAAGGAAGATTGCTGCCACGCAGGCCGAGGTGGCGAGGATCACGCCGGCCAGCACCACGAAGCGCCCTTCATCTTCGATGTGGGCGCGCTGGCGCATGTGCTCGGTGGTCGAGCGCCGGATCATGGCCACCGCGAGAATCAGGTAAAGGCTGATGCCGGCGTTCCAGGCGACGAGCAGGCGGGTGGTTTCGCGTTCGCTCAGCGAAGCCGGCAGCCACTGGTGCACCAGCACACCCAGGGCGATGGCGAGGATCAGCCGGGGCCGGGCGTGAAGTTGCCGGATCAGCAGGTTAGGGCGGGCAGTGGGCATCGGCATCGGTGTGCTGAAAGGATGAGGCGCCCGCCGCGTGCCAGTGCAGGCGCCCGTCGGCGAGGGTGAACTCGGCCAGGGTGGTCAGCCTGCCGCCGATCTCCGGCGCCGCGTAGCTCATCAGGCTGATGCGCTCGATGCGGCAGCACAGCGGCGGGCCGGCCTGGAAGGCGTCGAGGCGGGCGAGCACGTCGGCGACGGGCCAGCCGCCGGCGTAGAGCCCGACGGTTACGTGCGGCGTGTAGGGGCCGCTGCCTTCGGCGCTGTCGCCGGCGAGCGCCTGGCGCAGCCGCCCGATGCCGCCCTGGGCGTCGCGCACCGCCAGAAAGGGCGCGGACGTAAAGCTGGCCAGCTGCGCGATGTGCACGTCGAAGGGCTCCGGCGCCAGCGCCTGCAGGGCGTCGAGGTGGGTGGCGAGGGCCGTCGGGCCGAAGTCATCGGGCAGGCGGGGGGCGGGCGTCGGAAAACCGCACAGCCCGAGGGTGATGTGGGGCTGGCGCTGGTAGCCGGCCAGCAGCAGGCCGTTGAGGTGGGTTTGGGCGGCAGAGGCGGCGGCGCGTACCGGCGGCAGATCCACGTCCACCGCCCACAGGGCATAGCGCGGACGGCCGAGATGCCACTCGGGAAAGTCGCGACGGACGTTTTCGAGGGTGTGCCCGGCGGCACTGAAGGCCGCGCGGGCGTGATCGAAAACGGTGTGCGGGATGGCGGAGGCGTAGGGCGGTCTTTGATGGGGCACGGCAGGTCGGGGCGGAAGATTGGCGCAAGCGCGGCCTGCCGCAAGCTACACGATCAAGCCCGCCGCAGTCGAGCTCCCTATTTGCCGGCGGGCGGCAGGCGGTCGCAGCGGCGCAGGCGCGGCTCGGGCAGGGTCCACATGCTGCCGGCCAAGAGCAGGCTGGCGCAGGTCATCAGAAAACGCCGAGTCGATTTCATGATTGTCTCCGCAAGAATGCAGGCCATTGCCGATACACCCTGCCACGACCTGCGGGGGGGCCGGGGTGCTGGAAAGGTCGGTCCCTTCAAATATTAGACGGGCCGGACTCGTCTGCAAGCCGGGCGGGCTGGCTTTGGGGTCGTTTCCATGTCGGATATTTCAACCCGAAAAGCATTCCTTGCCTGGGCACGGGTCGTAACCTACCCTCATGTTACGGGGGCGACTTTGAGCGGACTGCCCTGAATCCTCAGGTTTTTCTCGGCTTGCCCATTCCGGGTTAGCGCTGCGTTTCCGTGTCGATCCGATCAATGAATGGTTGCCTGCCCCGGGATGGCTGGCGGCCAATGAAGGAGGGCGATGTCATGACCACATACCGTTATCTGTCCCTGGCGCGGGACATGCAGCACATCTACCGCGAAGCGCGGGTGAGCGAGGACGGGGAGCGCTGCATGGTGGCGCCGTGCCCCGAGCTGGCGGACCAGCTGAAGAAGGAGCTGACGACGATGCGCGGCAAGGCCAAGGAGTTCATGGCCTCGTTCCAGATTCGCGCCTCCGAGCCGCGGCATGATGGCTTCAACGACGGCATGATCTTTCCGCCGGAGGATTACCCGCTGGGTGCCTCGCCCAGCATGATCCGCGGCGCGGCGGCCGAGCGGGCGCCGCTCAGGGGCGTGGTGCGGGTGATCGTGGTGCTGGTGGATTTCTCCGACAAGCCGATGACGCAGACGGCGGCCCACTTCGAGCAGCTGTTCTTCTCGACCGGCGTGATTCCCACCAAGAGCGTGCGTGAATATTTCACCGACGTGACCCGCGGCCTGGTGAATATCCAGGGTCAGGTGGTCGGCCCCTTCCGTATGCCCAAGACGCTGGCCCAGTACGCCCACGGCGCATCGGGCACCGGCGCGGCGCTGCCCAATGCGCGCACCATGGCGCGGGATGCGGTGCTGGCCTCCAACGCCAGCGTGAACTTCGGGCTCTACGACAACGACGGCAACGGCTACGTGGATGCCTTCATCGTGGTGCATGCGGGGGCGGGCGCCGAGGTGACCGGCAGCCCGGGCGACATCTGGTCGCACAAATGGACGGTGGACGGCGGCGCGATGAACGTGGATGGCACCAAGATCTACGCTTACCTCACGGTGCCGGAGGATTCGAAGATCGGCGTGTGCTGCCACGAACTGGGCCACCTGCTGTTCGGCTTCCCCGACCTGTACGACACCGACTACACCTCGGAAGGCATCGGCAACTGGTGCCTGATGGCGGGCGGCAGCTGGGGCGGCGGCGGCAACACGCCGGTGCACCCGTCGGCCTGGTGCAAGGCCAACCAGGGCTGGGCCACGGTGACCAACGTGACCACCAACGGCGCGAAGAACATTGCCGACGTGAAGGATTCGGGCAAGATTTATCGGCTCTGGAAGAGCGGCGCGGCGAGCAGCGAATACTTCCTCGTCGAGAACCGCCAGAAAACCGGCTTCGACACGTCACTGCCGGCCGGCGGGCTGCTGATCTGGCACATCGACGACAGCGTGGCCGGCAACACCAACGAGGCCCATTACAAGGTGGCGCTGATGCAGGCCGACGGCAAGCGCGACTTGGAACTCGACCACAACCGCGGCGATGGCGGCGACCCTTACCCGGGCAGCAGCGGCAACACCACCTTCAACAACACGTCCACGCCCAATTCCCAGTCGTATTCGGGCGCCAACACCTGCGTGGCGGTAACCGGCATCGGGCCTTCCGGGCCGGTGATCAGCGCCAACCTGCGGGTGAAGTGCACGGTGACCAAGATCAAGAAGGAGCAGGCGGCCGAAAAGGCCTTGGTCAATGACAAGACCGTGGCCAGCGAGAAGGCCGTAAGCAGCGAAAAGCTGGTCGAAAAGAAGATCGAGAAACGCATCGAGAAGCAGGTCGACAAACAGGTTGAAAAGCGGATCGAAAAGCCCATCACCGACAAATCGGTAGGGCTCGACAAGGGCCAGACCGAGAAATTTGTCGAGGGCAAGCTCGCCGACAAGCCGGGTGGCGGCCTGCGGACCGAGGAGTTCGGGGTGCTCGAGGCACGCATCGCCCACATCGAGGCGCTGCTGCTGGGTAATCAGGCTGCGCAGCCCTTCATCTCGCGGGATCTGCGTCCCGATCTTTCCGGGAGCGCGTATTCCGACGAGGGCGACGACGACGAGGCCGATCCGGCTTCCGGGTCGAGCAAGCGCCTGCTCGACCGGCCTGCCGGCTGATCCCGGCGAGCCCTGACGATGAATGGGCGCGTGGCCCTGATCCTCGCGGCGCCCGACGACCTTTCAAGTGAAGTCGTCGGGCGCGAGCTTGCGCGGCGGGGCTGCCCGGTTGTTGCGGCCAGCGCGGCAGACCTGGCCCTGGCGCGCTGGTTTCACGCGCCGGACGACGCGTCCGGCACCACCGTGGTGTTGCCGGACGGGCGTGTGCTCGACGATGCCGCCATCGGCGTGGTGCTCAACCGCCTGGATGGGCCCGATCTGCCCCAGTTTGCCCAAGCCCCGGCGGTCGACCGGGATTACGCCGTGGCCGAGTTTTCTGCGCTTCTGGCCAGCTGGCTCAACAGCCTGGGCGCGCCGGTGGTCAACCCGGTAGGGGGCGAAAACACCTGGGCGCCGGCGCTGCATCCCCTCGGCTGGCACGCGGTGGCACTGCAATGCGGGCTGGCGGTGGGCGATTTTGTGGTGGCGTCGACGGTGCGCGGCGGCGCGTGTGCGGGCCTCGACCGGGTGGGCGGCAGCGCCTGGCCGCGGGGCAGCGATGTGGCGGGCTGGTATCGAAGCCCGCTGGGCGGCGCGGCGCTTGGCTGGGTTTGGGTTTTTGGCGACGATTGCGGCGCCGGGGTCGATGAAAGTCTGGCGGTGGGCTGCCGGGCCTTTGTGCGGGCGCTCGGCCTGCACCATGCAGCCTTGGGTTTTGTGCCGGCCAACACCCGGAACAAGGGCGGGCTGCGCCTGGTTGAAGTGGAAACGCGTCCGCCGCTCGACGATGCGGCGGTGGCCGGGCGCTGTGCCGACTGGCTGGCGTCCCTGGTGCTGGCGAGCGGGGAGAGCACATCATGAAAGGCCCGGTGCTGGTGTGCGGCGTGGCCAGCGAATCGCCGCTGGCCATGGCCATCGAGGCCGCCGAAAGGCTGGGGGTGGATTGCCGGGTGATCGACCAGCGCCAGCTGAACGGCCAGAATATCGAAGTGGGGGTGAGCCGTGGCCGGCTCGTCGCGCGCTGGTGGAACGGCACCACCGAGTTCGACCTGAGCCGCTGCGGGGGCGCCTATACCCGGGTGGTGCCGGCCAGCATGCTGCGGGGCGCACCAACCGATCCGCAGGGGGTGCTGCATCACCACTATCTTGTCGATGGGCTGAACGCCTGGCTGGAGGTGGCGCCGCTGCGGGTGGCCAACCGCATGGGGCCGGGCATGTCCAATGCGTCCAAGCCCTGGCAGGGGCAGCTGATCCGCAAGGCCGGCTTTGCCACGCCGGAGTCGATCGTGACCAATGACCCGGCGGCCGTGCGGGCCTTTCGCCAAAAGCACCGGCGGGTGATCTTCAAGTCGGCCAGCGGCGTCCGATCCATCGTGACCCCGCTCAGCGGGGCGCAGGACGCAGCGCTTGAACGCGTGCGCGCCTTGCCGACCTTGTTCCAGGCTTTTGTGCCGGGGGTGAATTACCGGGTGCACGTGGTGGGCGGGCAGGTGTTTTGCACCCGCGTGGATTCGGAGGCCACCGATTACCGCTACGCCAGCCGAGAAGGCGTGGCCGCCGACATGCACGCCGACCGCCTGCCGGACGACATCGCCCGGCGCTGTGTGCTGCTTGCCGCCGGCATGGGGCTGGAGCTGGCCGGCATCGATCTCAAACGCCGGCCGGATGGCGAGTTTGTGTGCTTCGAAGTGAATCCCTCGCCGGCGTATAGTTGTTTCGACCGCGAATCGGCCCAGGCCGTGGCCGAGGCGCTGGTGATCCATCTCTCAGGAGGAGCGCGTCGTGGAAGCCATCGAAAACGCCACCCGGTTGAAAGCACGCCTGCTTGAGTGCACCGCCGACCCGGCGCGTCCGGGCTGGCTGCGCTGCAGCGTGCAGGTGAAAGGCAGCGGGCCCGTGGACGATCTCCCCAGCCTGGTGCCGGCCGCCGTCGGCGACACCCTCGCCGTGCTGGTCGGCCCCGAAGACCGGGCGCAGCTGGACGCAATCAAACCCGGTGCGGGTGTGGTGATGCAGGTTCGCCTCCGGGCGCCGGGCGTGTACACGGCGGTGCCCGGCAGCGTGGGCGCGGATTAATAACCCGGCCCTTTGATTCACTTACCACCGCTCGGTCTGAACGTGCAGTCGGTATTCACGGATGATTTTTTGTGGGGGCGACTTCAGTCGCCCCTGCGCCTTCATCGCGCCACGAATGTCGCTACACACATGGTGATAGTCACTAATCGGGCGCTGGTAATGAATACTCAGACTCTAAGACTCGCTACGCAGAGTTTGATATTCACTACGAATAATCTGATAGTCGCTACGCTGATTCTGATAGTCACTACGACGCATCGAATACTCGCTACGCAGCCTCGCTGATATACTCGCTACGCCGGTGCGAGATGTGACATCCGAGGCAGCCGATGTTGCATCGCAAAGGATGGATCTCACTTCGACGGATCGATAACTGAGATCACGACCCCTGTTATTAACCCGGCCCTTTGATTCACTTACCACCGCTCGGTCTGAACGTGCAGTCGGTATTCACGGATGATTTTCTGTGGGGGCGACTTCAGTCGCCCCCACACAAGGGCTCTGGCGCTGCCCTTCGACACGCCTGGAGGCGGAACCTGTTGCCGGGTTTGGTGACGAAGGGAAAGGCGGGCGTGTTGCAGCCTTTTTCGTGTTTGCATCGTCCATCAAATGCTTCGTGTAGCATAGCCCGCGCCAGTTTCCCGGCCCTTCCCGGTCCGGGTGCGTTCCGGAATATCTTTAATGTCCAGCCCGTCTTCGTCCGCGTCTTCCCCCTCTTCCGCCCATCCGCCCAAATCCCGTCGTGTCTGGTTTTATGTCATGGCCCTTGCCGTGCTGGCGGGCGGGGGCTGGTACGCCACCCACCGGCCGGCGGATGAGGGGGCGGCGAAATCGTCCGATGCGCGGCGCGGCGGGCCGGGCGGCGGCGGGCGGGGTGACAGGCCCACGCCGGTGACGCTCGCCACCATCGCCAGCGGCGACATCCGGGTGGTGGTGCCGGCGCTTGGCAGCGTGGTGCCGCGCAACCAGGTGACGGTGCGCACGCGGGTGGATGGCCCGCTGCTGGCGGTCAAGTTTGTCGAAGGCCAGCCGGTCAAGGCCGGCGAAGTGCTGGCGCTGATCGACCCCGAACCCTTCAAGGCCACGCTGGCCCAGGCCCGCGGCACCCTGGCGCGGGACGCGGCGCTGCTCAAGAACGCCAGGATCGACCTCGACCGCTACCGCGGCCTGCTGGCTCAGGATTCCATCGCCCGGCAGCAGGTGGATACCCAGGAGGCGCTGCTGCGCCAGTACCAGGGCACCGTTCAGGCCGACGAAGCCACGGTGAAGAGCGCCGAGCTGCAGCTTTCCTACACCACCATCACCGCGCCGATTTCAGGCCGGGCGGGTCTGCGCACCGTCGACCCCGGCAACATCGTCAAGGCATCGGACGCCGCCGGGCTGGTGACGATTGCCCAGCAAACCCCGATCACCGCCGTTTTTGCGGTGCCCGAAGACCGCCTGCCGGCGATCATGCAGCGCATCCGCGGGGGCCGCAGCCTCAAGGTGGAAGCCTGGGACCGGGACATGAAAACCCGCCTCGCCGAGGGCAGCCTGCTGGCGGTGGATAGCCAGATCGACAGCGCCACCGGCACCGTCAAGCTCAAGGCCGAATTCGCCAACCGTGACGGCAGCCTCTTTCCCAACCAGTTCGTGAACGTGCGCCTGCTCCTCGACACGCTGGCCGGCGTGGTGGTGGTGCCCACGGCGGCCGTGCAGCAGGGCGCCAAGGGCAGTTTCGTGTATCGCCTGGGCGAAGGCAGCAAGGTGGCCGCGGTGCCGGTCAGGCTCGGCCCGGTGGATGGCGCGCTGGCGGCGGTCGAGGCCGGCCTTGCCGGCGGCGACAAAGTGGTGGTGGACGGCCTCGACAAGCTGAAGGACGGCGCCCAGGTGGAAGCCATCGACCCCAAGGCCGCCGATGCGCCCGGCCGCGAGAAAAAGGGCGGCAACGGCGGCGGCCGGCCGGGGCGCTGACCGCATGACGCGCTCGAATACCGCTGCGCTCGCCGGGGCGCCCGCATGAACCCGTCGCGCCTGTTCATCCTCCGCCCGGTCGCCACCTCGCTCCTGATGATTGCGATCATGCTGGCGGGCCTCGTGGCCTACCGGCTGCTGCCGATTTCGGCGCTGCCGGAAGTCGATTACCCGACCATCCAGGTCAAGACGCTTTACCCCGGCGCCAGCCCCGACGTGATGACCTCGGCCATCACCGCGCCGCTGGAACGCCAGTTTGGCCAGATGCCGGGGCTGGACGAAATGTCGTCCACCAGCTCGGGCGGGGCCTCGGTGGTCACGCTGCGCTTTGCGCTGTCGATGAGCCTCGATGTGGCCGAGCAGCAGGTGCAGGCGGCGATCAACGCGGCATCCAGCCTTCTGCCCACCGACCTGCCGGCGCCGCCCACCTACAGCAAGGTGAACCCGGCCGACACGCCCATCCTCACGCTGGCGGTGAGTTCCAGCAGCCTGCCGATCACCCGCATCCATGATCTGGTGGAAAGCCGGCTGGCGCAGAAGATCGCCCAGGTGCCGGGCGTGGGCCTGGTGAGCATTGCCGGCGGCCGTCGGCCTGCCGTGCGGGTGCAGGTCAACCCCACCGCCGCGGCCGCCTACGGGCTGGGGCTCGAAGATATCCGCAGCGCCATTGCCAACGCCAACGTCACCCAGGCCAAGGGCAGTTTCGACGGCCCGCAGCGCTCGTCCACCATCGATGCCAACGACCAGCTCCGCTCCGCGGACGAATACCGCAAGCTGATCGTCGCCTACAAAAACGGCAATCCGGTGCGCCTCTCGGATGTGGCCGACTTGAAGGACGACGCCGAGAACCTGCGCCTCGCCGCCTGGGCCGACCACCGGGACGCGGTGATCATCAACATCCAGCGCCAGCCCGGCGCCAACGTGATCGAGGTGGCCGACCGTGTGGCTGCGCTGTTGCCGCAAATGACCGCCAGCCTGCCCGCGTCGCTGGACGTGGCGGTGATCAACGACCGCACCACCACCATCCGCGCCTCGGTGCACGACGTGCAGATCGAGCTGCTGATGTCGGTGGCGCTGGTGGTGATGGTGATCTTCCTGTTTCTGCGCAGCGTGCCGGCCACCCTCATCCCCAGCGTGGCGGTGCCGCTGTCGCTGGTGGGCACCTTCGGGGTGATGTACCTGGCCGGCTTCAGCATCAACAACCTCACGCTGATGGCGCTCACCATTTCCACCGGCTTCGTTGTCGACGACGCCATCGTGATGATCGAGAACATCGCCCGCTACGTTGAAGAGGGCGAGTCGCCCATGCAGGCGGCGCTCAAGGGGGCGCGGCAGATCGGTTTCACGATCATTTCGCTCACCTTCTCGCTGATCGCGGTGCTGATCCCGCTGCTCTTCATGGCCGATGTGGTCGGACGCCTGTTCCGCGAGTTCGCCATCACCATGGCCATCGCCATCCTGATTTCCGCCGTGGTGTCGCTGACGCTCACGCCGATGATGTGCGCGCGGCTGCTCAAGCACGTTCCGCCGGCCGAGCAGGGGCGGTTCTATCGCGTCATGGGCGACTTCTTCGACCGGGTGATCGCCCGCTACGGCGTGATGCTCGAATGGGTGCTGGCGCGGCAGGGGCTCACGCTGCTGGTGGCGGTGGGCACGCTGGCGCTGACCGTGCTGCTCTACGTGCTGGTGCCCAAGGGATTCTTTCCGGTGCAGGACACCGGCGCCATCCAGGGTATCACCGAGGCCGCGCAATCCATTTCGTTTGCGGCCATGTCCGGGCGGCAGCAGGCCGTGGCCGAGGTGGTGCTCAAGGATCCGGCGGTGGCCGGGCTGTCGTCCTTCATCGGGGTGGATGGCACCAACGCCACGCTGAACAGCGGGCGCCTGCTCATCAGCCTCAAGCCGCTTGGCGAGCGCGATGCCAGCGCCAGCGAGGTGATCCGCCGGCTCGGCCCCGAGCTGCAAAAAGTGGCCGGCATCAAGCTGTACATGCAGCCGGTGCAGGATTTGTCCATCGAAGACCGGGTGAGCCGCACCCAGTACCAGTTTTCGCTCACCGCGCCGGATAGCGCGCTGCTCAGCGAATGGGTGCCGCGCCTGCTCGAGGGCCTGCGCGCGCTGCCGCAACTGGCCGATGTGGCCAGCGATCTGCAGGACCACGGCCTGCAGGCCTGGGTCGAAATCGACCGGGCGGCGGCCAGCCGCCTTGGCGTGAGCACCGCGGCCATCGACAATGCGCTTTACAACGCCTACGGCCAGCGCCTCATTTCCACCATCTTCACCCAAACCACCCAGTACCGCGTGGTGCTGGAAGTGAAGCCGGAATTCCGCAGCGGCCCCGGAGCCATTGCCAACCTGTACGTCGCCGGCAGCGGCGGCGTGCAGGTGCCGCTGTCGGCGCTGGTGAGCATTAGCGAACGTCCGGCAACGCTGGCGGTGAACCATGTGGGCCAGTTTCCGGCGGCGACCCTGTCCTTCAACCTCGCACCCGGCGCGGCGCTGGGCGACGCGGTGGATGAAATCCGCCGGGTCGAGGCCGAACTGGGCATGCCGCTCAGCATCGAGACGCAGTTTCAGGGCGCGGCGCTGGCCTTCCAGTCGTCGCTCACCAGCACGCTGCTGCTGATTCTGGCCGCGGTGGTGACGATGTACATCGTGCTGGGCGTGCTCTACGAGAGCTACATCCACCCGGTGACGATCCTCTCCACGCTGCCCTCGGCCGGCGTGGGCGCCCTGCTGGCGTTGCTGGTGGCGCGCACGGAGCTGGGCATCGTCGGCATCATCGGCATCGTGCTCCTGATCGGCATCGTCAAGAAAAACGCGATCATGATGATCGACTTTGCGCTGGACGCGCAGAGGAGCGAAGGCCTCGGGCCGCGGGAGGCGATCTTCCAGGCCTGCCTGCTGCGCTTCCGGCCGATTCTGATGACGACCCTGGCGGCCCTGCTGGGGGCGCTGCCCCTGATGCTGGGGACGGGCGTGGGCTCGGAATTGCGGCAGCCGCTGGGGATTACGCTGGTGGGGGGCTTGCTGGTCAGCCAGGTGTTGACGCTGTTTACGACGCCGGTGATTTATCTGGCGTTTGACCGGGTGTCGAGGCGGGTTCGGGGGGAGGCGGTGGCGTGATTGCAAGCGCGCTCCCCGTTCATTGCGTTGGCCGGGTCTCGCCCCGGCGGGCGACCTTCTTCTTTGCGTCGCCAAAGAAGAAGGCAAGAAAGGCGACCCGGCCAAACCGGTCGTCGGCGTTGCCGACGACTCCCCTGCGCTGCTCGTCCCCGGCGGCCGGGGCGGAACTCGCCGGCGATGCCGGCTCAAACAGCCGCCCCGGACTTCCCCGCCGAGGACTCCGCTGCTCGGCGGTTCGGAACGGGCTATTCGGATACACCGAGCCACTACGGAACGAACAGGTGTGATCGACGGGTTGGAGTTCGACCGTCGCTTGAGTAAAGGCACGTGGCGTGTGGAAAGCCCGTCTGAGCCGCCGAGCAGCGCAGCGACGGGCGGGGCCTTCCGGCGCGGCTGTCTGAGCCGGCGCAGCCGGCGAGTTCCGCGCCGGCCGCCTGCTGTGAGCAGCGCAGGGCAGTCGGCCGCAGGCCGACCGGTGAAGCCGGGTCGCCTTCTTTGCCTACTTTCTTGGCGAAGCAAGAAAGTAGGGCGCCCGCCGGGGCGCGACCCGGCCAATCCCTGCCAATCGAAAGCACAACCCGCTGTCGCCAGCGCAAGCGCCTCAATCCGCTCTGGGCGAACAGCCTCGCCCCTACAGGCCGCAATCCGGGCAGCCCACCCCATCCCCGGGGGGAACAAAAGGGGCGCCACCCCATGAACCTCTCCCGCCTGTTCATCTTCCGCCCCGTGGCGACCACCCTGCTGACCCTGGCCATCGCGCTGGCCGGGCTGATCGCCTTTCGGCTGCTGCCGGTGGCGCCCTTGCCGCAGGTGGAATACCCGACGATATCCGTCTCCGCCAACCTGCCGGGCGCCAGCCCCGAGGTGATGGCGGCGACGGTGGCCGGGCCGCTGGAGCGCATCCTCGGGCAGATCGCCGGGGTGACGGAGATGACCTCCTACTCCACCCTCGGCTCGACCCGCGTCACGCTGCAGTTCGATCTTTCGCGCAGCATCGACGGTGCCGCCCGCGAGGTGCAGGCGGCGATCAACGCGGCGCGCAGCCAGTTGCCGACGAGCCTGCCGAGCAACCCCACCTATCGCAAGGTCAACCCGGCCGATACGCCGATCATGATCCTCGCGCTGACCTCGGCCACCTTGTCCCAGGGGCAGATGTACGACGCCGCGTCCACGGTGCTGGCCCAGCGCCTGTCACAGGTGGACGGGGTGGGGCAGGTGACGATTGGCGGCAGTTCGCTGCCGGCGGTACGCGTGGAGGTGGACCCCGACCGCCTCGCCGCCAGCGGGCTCAACCTGGACGACGTGCGCACGGCGATTGTCGGCACCAACGCCAACCGGCCCAAGGGCGTGCTGGAAAACGGCGAGACGGCCTGGCAGGTGGGGGCCAACGACCAGGCGCGTACGGCAGACGACTACAAGCCGCTGATCGTCGCCTGGAAAAACGGTTCGGCGGTGCGCCTTTCCGACGTGGCAGGGGTACGGAGTGGCGTCGAGAACGACCGCAACTACGGTTACGCCAATGGCCGCCCGGCGGTGCTGCTGATGATCAACCGCCAGCCCGGCGCCAACATCATCGAGACGGTGGATCGGGTCAGCGAGCTGTTGCCGCGCCTGTCGGCCAGCATTTCTCCGGCCATCGACCTCACCGTGGTGATGGACCGCACGCCCACCATCCGCGGTTCGCTGAAGGAAGTGGAGCGCACGCTGGCGATTTCGGTGGCGCTGGTGGTGATGGTGGTTTTCCTGTTCTTGCGCAACTGGCGGGCCACGCTGATTCCCAGCGTGGTGGTGCCGGTGTCGCTGATCGGCACGTTTGCGGTGATGTACCTGGCGGGCTACAGCCTCGACAACCTGTCGCTGATGGCGCTCACCATCGCCACCGGCTTTGTGGTGGACGACGCCATCGTGGTGCTCGAGAACATCTCGCGCCACGTGGATGCCGGCATGTCGCCGCGCCGGGCGGCCCTCAAGGGCGCGCGGGAAATCGGCTTCACGGTGGTTTCCATGAGCCTGTCGCTGATTGCCGCCTTCATTCCGATTCTGGCCATGGGCGGCATCGTCGGGCGGCTGTTCCGGGAGTTTGCGGTCACCTTGTCGGCGGCGATCCTGGTGTCGATGGTGATTTCGCTCACCGCCACGCCGATGATGTGCGCGCGGCTGCTGCGCCGGCGCCTGCCTGAGGGTGAAGGGGGCAAACCCCGGGGCCGCTTCGACCGCTTCGCCGGTGGCCTGCTCGAGCGGGTGGTGGATGACTACCGGCGCAGCCTCGGCCGCGCGTTGAGCCATCCGGTGCTGGTGCTGGCGGTGCTGCTGGCAACCGTGGGTTTCAATGTTTACCTCTACAACACGATTCCCAAGGGCTTCTTTCCCCAGCAGGACACGGGGCGCATCCGCGGCTTTGTCGAGGCCGACCAGGCGATTTCCTTCCAGGCCATGAAGGGCAAGATGGACCGCTTTCTGGCGGTGGTCGGCGCGGATCCGGCGGTGGATCACGTCACCGGTTTTACCGGCGGCTCGCAGCGCAACTTCGGTTCGATGTTCATCACCCTCAAGCCCATCGGCGAGCGCAAGGAGTCGGCAGATGCGGTGGTCGGCCGCTTGCGCAAGAAGCTCGCCCACGTGCCGGGGGCCAGTCTTTACCTCAATCCGGTGCAGGACATCCGCATCGGCGGGCGTTCCAGCAATTCGGCCTTCCAGTTCACGCTGCAGTCCGACAGCCTCGAGGCGCTGCGCCGGTGGGAGCCGCGCATCCGCAACGCCATGAGCCGGCTCGATGCGATTACCGACGTCAGCACCGACCAGCAGGACCGCGGCCCGCAGACCACGCTGGTGATCGACCGCGATGCCATTGCCCGCCACGGCCTCACCATGCGCGCGGTGACCACGGCGCTCAACAATGCCTTCGGCCAGCGCCAGGTTTCAACCATCTACAACCCGCTCAACCAGTACCGGGTGGTGATGGAGGCCATGCCCGATTACCTGCAGGGGCCGGAATCGCTGTCGCGCATCACGCTGGTGACACCCACCGGCGGGCTGGTGCCGCTGTCGGCGGTGAGCCGCTTCGAAACCACGCTGGCGCCGCTGTCGGTAAGCCACCAGGGCGGCTCGGCGGCTTCGACGATCAGCTTTGCGCTGCCCGAGGGCGGCTCGATCGGCACCGCTACCGAGGCCATCAACGGCGCGCTGGCCGGCATCGGCGTGCCGGTGGATATCCGCACCAGCTTCGAGGGCTCGGCCGGCGCCTTCCAGAAATCCATGAGCACCCAGCCGCTGTTGATCCTGGCCGCGCTGGTAACGATCTACATCGTGCTCGGCATCCTCTACGAAAGCCTGATCCACCCCATCACCATCCTGTCCACGCTGCCCTCGGCCGGCGTGGGGGCGCTGCTGGCCCTGATGGCGGTGGATACCGAGTTCAGCCTGATCGCGATGATCGGCGTGATCTTGCTGATCGGCATCGTCAAGAAAAACGCCATCATGATGATCGACGTGGCCATCGAGCGGATGCGCAGCCTGGGCGAGAGCGCCCGGGACGCGATTCACCACGCCGCGGTGCTGCGTTTTCGGCCGATCCTGATGACCACGCTGGCGGCACTGTTTGGCGCGATTCCCCTGGCCATGGGCAGCGGCGACGGCGCCGAACTGCGCCAGCCGCTGGGCATCGCCATCGTGGGTGGCCTGATCCTGAGCCAGATCCTCACGCTGTACACGACGCCGGTGGTGTTCGTGATGCTTGCGCGCTTCGCGCGCGGCGCGGTGAAGAATGAAAAGGAAAGGGGCGACGAGCCTTGTTTGAACGCTGTATGACAAAGAAACAATGGAGTGCCGGGATTTTCTCAAGAAAACTTGGGGCGGCCCTGCGTTCTCTTGTCCCCCACGGCAGGCGGGCGGGGCGTAGCCCAGCCCTGGGGGCACTCAGAATCGCTTGCAGCCTTCGCGCAGCCGCGCTGCTGCCGGCCTTGCTCGCCGGGTGTTCCATCGGCCCCGACTATGTTCGGCCAGGCATCGACACGCCCGCGGTGTTCAAGGAGGCCGGCGACTGGAAGTCCGCCAGCCCGCAGATGCCGGCGCTTGATGACTGGTGGAAGGCCTTTGGCGACCCGGTGCTCGATGCGCTGCAGGCGCGAGTCGAGATTTCCAACCAGAACCTGCGCGCCGCCGAGGCCCGCTATCGCCAGGCCCAGGCGCTGGCGGACGGCGCGCGCGCGTCGTGGTTTCCGACGCTCAACGCCACCGTCGGGGCCACCCGGTCGGCCACGGCGGCCGCCACCGCCACGGCCGGCAGTGCGCCGCCCAAAAACAGCTTCAGCCTGGGTGCCACCGCCAGCTGGGAAGCCGACGTGTGGGGCCGCATCGCCCGCAACGTGGAGGCCGCCGACGCCCGCCTCGAAGCGAGCGAGGCCGATCTCGCCGCGGCCCGGCTGTCGGCCCAGGCCGCCCTGGCCCAGAGCTATTTCCAGCTACGTGCCGCCGACCGCCAGAAGCAGCTTCTCGATGCCGCCGTCGTCGCCTATGCGCGGTCGCTGCAACTCACCCAGAACCGCTACGCCGCCGGTGTGGCGGGCAAGGCCGATGTGGCGCAGGCCGAAAGCCAGCTGCGCAGTGCCCGTGCCTCGGCCCTCGACGCCAGCTTGTCGCGTAGCCAGTATGAGCACGCGATTGCGGTGCTGGTCGGCCAGGTGCCGGCCGGGTTTGCGATTGCGGTGGTGGATGCGCCGCTGCCGACCGCGCAGGTGCCGGTCGTGCTGCCGTCCACGCTGCTCGAGCGCCGGCCCGACATCGCCGCCGCCGAGCGCCGCGTGGCGGCGGCCAATTCCGCCATCGGCGCGGCGCAGGCGGCGCGCTTCCCGGTGCTGGGGCTGTCGGCGTCGGCGGGTTTCCGTCGCTCGGATCTGGCTGATCTCCTGACCGTGCCGAGTCGCTACTGGTCCCTAGGCCCCAGCCTTGCCGCCGCGATCTTCGACGCCGGGGCAAAGAAAGCCGTCGTCGGTCAGGCCGCGGCGAGCTGGGAAGAGAGCGTTGCCACCTATCGCCAGACCGTGCTGGTGGCCTTCCAGGAAGTCGAGGACAACCTCGCCGCCGCGCGCCTGCTCGAAGAAGCCGCCACCGAGCAGGCCGCCGCCGTTGCCGCCGCTGCCGAAGCCGAAACCATCGCCACCAACCAGTACCGCGCCGGCACGGTGAGCTACCTCAACGTGGTCACCGCCCAGGCTACCCACCTTGCCGCCCGCCGCAGCGCCAACGACCTTGCCGCCCGCCGGCTGGTGGCGGCGGTGTTGCTGGCGAAAAACGCCGGGGGCGGGGTGGGGGAGTGATCGGGCGCGCCCGACCCTGCTTGATCTGCCCGAGGCGGTGTGCTGGAGTCTGCTAATGAAGCGCATCGACAGCGAATTTCTTCCCGGCCTGAACACTATCTTCAGCGGATGGAACACCTTCCCGACACCCACCAAGCGTGCGCTCCTCGACATGGCCTACAACCTGGGCCTGAGGGGCCTGAGGGGCCTGAGGGGCCTGAGGGGCATAAGAGGCCTGAGGAAATTCCAGACCCCGATCGGTCACGTGGGAAGACGCGAATGGGAGAAGGCCGCGGATGCCTGTGCCCGCAAGGGGATTCCGGATGGGCGCAACGAGTGGACCAAGGCCTGCTTTCGCGCCGCCATGCCGCCGGACGGTGTCCGCTGATGCGCCCGTGCTTCTCTGCGCTGGCGGCACTCGTCCTGCTGACCGCGGCCGTGCAGGGCCGCGCCGGCCCGCCTCCGCCTGTCCCCGCCTTGCAGCCGGGGGCAGGGGCGAGCCTGGGCATTGCAGACCTCAGTGACGCCGGGGCGGCGCTGGAGCGCCCCTTCGACGACCCCATCGCCTTGACCCTGGCCGAGGGCCCCGGAGCGACGCGCACACCGCCCCACTGCCGCGCCCTGCTTGAGCTGGCGCCGCATATCGTCGGCACCCGCTCGCCCTCCGACTGGAACGTGTTGCAGCAGCGGCTGGCAGATTGCCACGCGCTGCGCTGGCTGGCCGCCGCCGGGCAAGCCCGCCATTCGGCCATGCCGTCGCGCCTTCACGCGGCACGCGAGACGTGGCGGTGGCCGGCGGCCATCTGGCCTGCCATTTCCCAGGACGAGGTCGACGCCCTGGCCGGCGCCGGCCAGACCCTGAGGCAGGCCAGTGGCCGGCGCGTCTGGACGCGCGTCGCGCCCGGCGGGGCTACGCCGGAGGGCCTGGCGCTCGCAGCGCGCGGCTACACCCTGCGCCTGCAGTGGCTGGCTCGAGGTGATTTCGACGGCGATGGCTGGGAGGACTGGCTGCTGCGCTGGCAGGCACGCGCCGAGGGCGGCAGCTGGCGCGCCACGCGCTGCGTGGTGCTGACCCGTAAGGCACCGACGGGGGCCTTCACCGTCGGCCCGTAAGCGCCGGCCCGTTCATTGAGCCAATTTCCGCTGTTTTCGGCACTCAAGCCCCGATTCCAGACCCGTCCCTATCCCGAGCAATTCGGGTGCGAGGGCGGCCAGGCGCATCAGGTTGTGCGCGAGGGCAAACATCAGCATCACGCACTTCACCTTGGCGAGCTCACGCACCCGAAACTGCTGCAGACTGCGGTTGCGCGCCTGCGCGTTGATGCATTCGGTCGTGGCCGCGCGCCTTTATTAACCCGGCCCTTTGATTCCCTTGCCACCGTTCGGGCTGCGCGTGTGCTTGCTATTCAATGACCGGGTTGATGAGTCCTCCCGGAGGCTGTTCCGTTTGCTGTTGCGACATGGAATGGTCACGGATGATTTTCTGTAGAGGCGACGTGTAGGGGCGACTTCAGTCGCCCACACAGTCTGCCGCGCCGCCGCTGCAAAAGGGACGGCTATCAACCCGGCTCTGCCTCTGCCTTTCGACAAGTTAATTAATGGCCGGGTCAATAATGGCACCGGCCGGATCGCCCGCAGAGGTTTGGCTCTGATTTTAGGCCGCATAGTGCGTGAGGGGATCGAACTTCCACAACATTGCTGCGTCTATTCTTGATGTATGCTGCACTGCAGCAATACTTGCTGCGCCAAGAATTCAAGGAGATTTGCGATGCTGGGAACCCGCTGGTGGAAACGAACTGTTGCGACGAGGGACGCCGCGGCGCCTGCTCTGAGCCTGGCCTTGCAGGGTGGCGGGGCGCACGGCGCCTACACGTGGGGCGTGCTGGACCGCCTGCTGGAAGACGGCTGGCGGCTCGACGGAATCAGCGGCACCAGCGCCGGGGCGATGAACGCGGTCGCGCTGGCCCAGGGCTGGACCCACGGCGGGGCGGACGGCGCGCGGGAGAGCCTGAGCACCTTCTGGGACGCCGTGGCCGACAGCACGCCCTTCGAGCTCAACCTGCTGCAGAGCCTCAACAGCGCCGGCGACGGCGGCATGCCGGGGCCGATGAACATGATGATGAGCCTGACCCGGTTGTTCTCGCCCTACGAGTTCAATCCCTTCGAGCTCAATCCGCTGCGCGACGTGGTGCGTGCCCAGTTTGATTTCGAGCGCATCCGGCGGGATTGCCGGCTCAAGCTGTTCATCGCCGCAACCCACGTCACCTCGGGCAAGGTGCGGCTGTTTCGCACCGGTGAGTTGTCCGAGGATGCGCTGCTCGCCTCGGCCTGCCTGCCCACCCTCCACCACGCCGTCGAGATCGACGGCGAGGCCTACTGGGACGGCGGTTTTACGGCCAACCCGGCGATTTACCCACTGATGTACGAATGCAGCACCCCGGACATCCTGCTGGTGCTGCTCAATCCGCTGAGCATCGCGGAGGTGCCGCGGACGGCCGAGGAGATTGCCGCGCGCAGCATGGAGCTGGGTTTCTCGACCACCTTCCTGCGCGAGATGCGCATGATCGCCCATGCCCGAGCCTACATCGGGGAGGGCTCCGGCTGGATGCCGATGGGGCGCTTCGAGCGAAAGCTCACCGGGCTGCGCTTTCATCTCGTCGATGCGAAAGAGCTGGCGACGGCGGGCAAGGGCAGCAAGCTCAACGCGACCCGCGCCTTTTTACACGAGCTGCGCGACCTCGGCCGGGCGCGCGGCGAGAGTTGGGTGCGCGAGCACCGGCCCAGCGTGGGCAAACGCTCGACGGTGGACCTGGCCGCGCTGTTTGCCTGAACCGGGGTGGCATCCACGCCAAGCGGATGTCGGTTTTTTTTACACATACTTCATTTGGCGGGCGGACTTTTTTTGCAACTTGTTGTAAATATGTGAAAAGAATACTCGGGCGTGATTATTGCTTTGCGTGCCCGCAGTGTTCATTGACAACAATTCAAAAACTTCCGTGATGACAACCTTTTTACTCCGCAATTCCATTTTGGCAACGCTCGTGGGTGCTGCCTTCACCCTGAGCGGAGCGGTCCACGCCGGCACCTGGACGCAGCTTGATCTCGGCACTCTGGGTGGAGCATCCAGCTGGGTCTATGGCATCAGCCGCGTCGGGCAGGTCAGCGGCGAAAGCCTCGTGGCCGGCAATTCGGCGTACCAGGGCTTCGTGTACGGCAATGGCGTGATGCAGGGGCTCGGCACCCTCGGCGGCACGGCCAGCGCGGCAAGCGGCGTCAATGCCGCAGGGCAGGCGGTTGGCGCAAGCTTTACGACCGGCAATGCCGCCATCCACGGCTTCCTTTACAGCAACGGTGCCATGCAGGATCTGGGCACGCTGGGCGGTGGCTTCAGTTGGGCGTCCCACGTCAACGGGGTCGGGCAGGTTGCCGGCTACAGCAGCACCCCGGGCAACGCCGCCTTCCACGCCTTTATTTACGGCAACGGCGTGATGCAGGATCTGGGCACCCTCGGTGGTCGCTCGAGCCAGGTTGCGGGCCTCAACGACTCGGGGCAGGTTGCCGGTACGTCCGATGCGCCGGGCGATCTTTACCGCGCCTTCCTGTACAAAAACGGCGTGATGCAGGATTTGGGCACGCTGGGCGGCGCTACCAGTCAGGCGGTCGGCATCAATGCGGCGGGGCAGGTTGTCGGCCAGAGCGCGATGCCGGGCGACAGCGAGTTTCATGCCTTTTTGTACGACGGCAGCGCGATGCAGGATCTGGGCACCCTTGGCGGGGCCGGCAGCTGGGCGTCCGGCATCAATGACGCGGGGCAGGTGGTGGGCTACAGCCTGACTGACAGCAGTATCTACCACGCCTATTTTTACAGCGGCGGCGTGATGACGGACATCGGTACCCTGGGCGGTTCGCGCAGCTGGGCCTCGGGCGTCAACGGGCGCGGGCAGGTGATTGGCCGCAGCGAGGTGGTCGGTGACGCGGCCGAGCACTGGTTTCTCTTCGATGGCGGCGTGATGGAAGACGTGAATGCGCTGCTGCCCGGCTACGATTCGATCGAGGATCTGTTCATCAACGATGCCGGCCAACTTGCCGGAACGGGCCGCATCGGGAGCCTCTATCGTGCGTTTCTGCTGACGCCCGATGCGCCGTCCGGGAGCGGCTCTGCCGTGCCGGAGCCCGCCAACCTTGCGCTGCTGGGCCTGTCGATGGCGGCGCTGGTACGCAGCCGGCGCGAGCGCCGCCAGGCTTGAGGCGGGTGCGGGTGTTCTGAAGAAAGGCCGGGTGACCGGCCTTTTTTCATGGCTGCCCGGCGCCGAGGAGCCCGGCCGGTAGGTCGTCGAGCGTGGCGCAGCCGCACAGCGCCATGGCAATTTCCAGTTCATCCCGCAGCAGCCGCAGCACGTGGGCGACGCCCAGGGCGCCCGCATTGGCGAGCCCGAAAACATAGGGTTTGCCGACCAGCACCGCGTTGGCGCCGAGGGCCATGGCCTTGAGGATGTCGGTGCCGCGGCGGATTCCGCCATCCACCAGCAGCGGCAGCGCGCCAGCCAGGGCGTCGGCGATGCGCGGCAGCGCTTCGGCAGTGGGCGGGGCGCTGTCGAGGGTGCGTCCGCC
Organism: Zoogloea sp.; assembly: GCA_016720685.1. Taxonomy (GTDB): domain Bacteria; phylum Pseudomonadota; class Gammaproteobacteria; order Burkholderiales; family Rhodocyclaceae; genus Zoogloea. Next base: position 12,659 of record JADKKC010000038.1, on the reverse strand, counting down.
GTGGTTGGAGACGATCACTCCGCCGGCCTGCAGGCTTGCGGCCTGGCGGGCGTCGTCGGGGTGGAGGATGCCCTTGAGGATGACCGGCAGGCGGGTGTTGGCCTGCAGCCAGGCGACATCGTCCCAGCCCGGTGCGTCACGCAGCAGATCGTCGAAGAGCGCGCTTTGGCCAGGCTGGAGCGCGCTAGCGGGGCGCGGCGGCAGCCCGGCCAGGTTGACTGCCGAGATGCCCGCCGGCAGGCGAAAGTTTGCCCGTCGTTCGCGGTCGCGGGCGCCGTGGCAGGGGGCGTCGACGGTGAGCACAAGGGCTTCGTAGCCGGCGTGTTCGGCGCGGTGCACGAGTTCGCGATTGAAGCCGCGGTCGTGCTGAAGATAAAGCTGGAACCACAGCGGGCCGCGGTCGGGGTCGTCGCGTACGGCTTCGGCAATGCTTTCGAGGGGCTGGCTGGCCTGGGTGCTGAGCACGAAGCCGGCTTGCTGGGCGGCCGCGGCCACGGCGCTGGCAAGTTCGCCGTCCGGGTGGGCCATGCGCTGGAAGGCGACCGGGGCGAGCAGGATGGGGTGGGCGAGGCTGCGCCCGAGCAGGCTCACCCGGGTGTGTCCGCCGGCCAGCGGACGCAGCACGCGCGGGTGGAGGCGCATGGCATTCCAGGCGCTGCGGTTGGCGGCAAGGGCGATCTCGTCGGCCGCGCCGCCGGCAAAGTAGGCCCAGGCATTGGCATCGAGCACCGTGCGGGCGTGGGCTGCGTGGTCGTCGAGGGTGACGACGCCGGGGGGCAGGGCGGTCATGAGTGCGGTTTTCCTGGTGGGTCGGGTTTCAGGTGTCGGCCCACATGCGCAGCAGGTTGTGATACGTGCCGGTGAGGCTGACGGCTTCGTCGGTTTCGCCGTGGCCCTCGCGCAGGCGCATCAGGCTCATGTCGAGCTCGAAGAGCAGGCGGCGCTGCTCGTCGCTGCTTACCATGCTTTCGATCCAGAAGAAGCAGGCGAGGCGGTGGCCGCGGGTGACCGGGGTGACCTGGTGGATGCTGGTGCCGGGGTAGAGCACGGCGTGGCCGGCGGGCAGTTTGACGCCGCGCGGGCCGTAGGTGTCCTGCACCTGGAGTTCGCCGCCGTCGTATTCGTCGGGGTCGGAGAGGAACACGGTGCACGAGACGTCGGTGCGGACGCGTTCGCCGTCGGCGGTGAAGCGGATGGCGTTATCCACGTGGGCGCCGTAGAAGGGGGTGTCGCCGCCGTAGCGGTTGATCCGCGGGGTGAAGATTTTCTTGGGCAGGGCGGCGGTGAGAAAGAGCGGATTCCGCTCGACGCCGGCCAGCACCAGGCTGCGGATCGCCCGCGCGGCGGGGGCGTCGTGGGGCAATTGCTGGTTGTTCTTGACGGTCGCGGCCTGGGGGCCGGCGCTGTCGCGGCCGTCGGCCCACGGGGCGCCCTCGAGCAGCTGGCGGGCCTGGCGGACTTCGTCGGCGCTGAGGAGGTCGGGGATTTGCAGGAGCATGGTGTCGACGGGGGAAAAGCGCGAGGGGCTCGGCTGGGTTGGGCGGGCCCCTCGCGGTTGATCAGAACTTCACGCTGGCGGTCAGGTAGAGCGTTCGCCCGACACCCGGCACGTAATGCCCGTTGGCGTAGAGCGAGTCGGCGTAGAACTTGTTGGTGAGGTTGGTGAGGTTGGCCTTGAGGGTCAATTTGTCGGCGATCGCCTCGTACTCGGCCAGGGCGTCGAAAGTTATGTAACCGTCGGAGTACAGGCCGGCCGGGTTGCGGTTGGGCGTCATCCGGGTGCGGGCGTTGGCGCCGCCGCCGAGCCGCAGCTTTTCGGTGACCTGGTAGCTGCTCCACAGGGAGCCCTGGTGCTTGGGAATCAGCGACGGACGGGCGCCCCGGCCTTCGGCACCTTCGGCGCCCTTGTCGATCTCGGCGTCCCAGATCCAGGTGTAGGAGCCATAGACTTCCCAGCGCGGGGTGATCTTGCCGACGAGATCGGTTTCAAAGCCGGTGGCGTGGCGCTTGCCGGACAGCACGGCGATGTTGAGCAGCGGGTCGGTGTTGCGCTCGTTGAGCTTGACCCCGCGGAAGAGGGCGAAGCGGCTGCTCATGCGGCGGTCGGCGGAGTCGATCTTGGCGCCGAGTTCCAGGTTCATGCTCTTTTCGGGCGGCGTGTTCACGTTTTGCGCGCTGTACGAGTAGGTGTCGCCGGAGGTGTTGAACGAGGTGCCGTAAGACAGGTGGAAGGAGTGACGGTCGCTCGGCTGGTAGAGCACGCCGAAACGCTGGCTCGCCTTGTAGATGGCCTGCTGGTAGTGGGTGACGGCGCTGGTGGTGAGGTTGAAGCTGTCGTACTGCGCCGACATGCCGTCGTAGCGCAGGCCGGCAAGAAGCTTCCAGTGCTCGGCCAACTGGACCAGATCCTGCGCATAGACGCCGGCTGCGATGCTCTCGAATTCGCTGGTCTTGGCGATGATGCGGGCCGTTTCGTCCACCCGGCCTCCGCCGCCTGCGCCGATGGTGGTGGTGGGCTTGGTGATGTCGATGCCGTCCTGGGCCGCGTTGCGGGCGCTGCGGACGATCTTCTTCTCCCAGGCGAAATCGGCGCCGGTGAGCACTTCATGTTTGACCCCGAGCGCTTCGAAGCGGGTGGACAGGTCGCTCTGGGCGAACAGGTTCTCCATGCTCTGGATCTTGTTCTGGGTGCCGCGGGTGAGCACGGTGGCGCTGCTGAAGTTTTCGCGGGTGGCGGCAATGCCGCCGGGCTGGAGGGCCGCGCCGGCAATGCGCACGGTGCTGGCGCGCTGGTCGCGGTTGAAGTCGCCCTTTCTGATCCTGGTGACCAGTTCGGTGTCGCTCGAGAAGCGGTGGGTGTGGGCAAAGCTGGCATAGCCGGCCGAGCCGTGGTTGTAGTCGCTGGAGAGGCCGTAATAGCTGGACGGGTCGACGGGAATGGTGGTCAGTGCCGCATTGGTGGCGCTTTTGCGCACGTAGGGCAGGCCGTAGTTGATGCCGTTGTCGTTGTTCAGGTAGAAAAAGCCCACCTCGAACTCGTCGCGGGTGCCGATGCCCCAGCGGTAGTCGGCGGCAAAGCCGTACTTGTCGAGGCTGGTGCCGGCGCCGTTGTTGTCGGCGACGGTGCGCATGGCGTTGATGCGCAGGGCCGAGTCGTCGCCGGTCTTCACGTTGACGTCGGCCACCACGCGGCGGTACTGGTAGCTGCCCAGGGTGACGTCCACCTGGTTCTGGTCGATGAGGCGGGCCTGTTTGCTGACCTGGTTGACCGCGCCGCCGGTGGAGCCGCGGCCGAAGAGCATGGAGGCGGAGCCACGCAGCACTTCGATGCGGTCCATGTTGAAGGTGTCGCGGTCGTAGAAAGCCGGGTCGCGCATGCCGTCGATGAACAGATCGCCCGTGGTGTTGACGGGAAAGCCGCGCAGACGCACGTCTTCCTCGCCGCCCTCGGCCGCCAGGAAGGTGATGCCCGAGGTCATCTTGAGGGCTTCCTTCACCGTGTCGATCTTGCGGTCGTCCAGCAGTTTTTCGGTGACCACGGTGACCGACTGGGGAATGTCGCGGAGTTGCTGCTTGCCCTTGCCGATGCGCGTGGTGGTGGTGCGCAGGCTGTCCTTGCCCTGGGGCTCGGCTTCGGCGGCGGCCTTTACGACCACCGGCTGAGCGTTTTGGTGTCGTCGTCGGCATCGCTGGCGGGCGATTGGGCCCAGCCGCTCATCGAGGCGGCAAACATCAGCGCGCCCAGGGGCAACATGGCGCACTCGGCGGAAATAACGGGTTGTGCGGCTTGGGGGCGGGGGGCCGACGGCTGTCGGCGACGGTTTTTCTTGTGTGCCAAAGGAGGCCTCCGGAGATGATTTCGCCCCGAAGCGGGGCGGTTTGGGGTCATGACCTGAGGCTGGCTTGCTGATTGGCTGTCGCGTTCTGCGGCTGGCTTGCCCGAAAGATCCGGAAACAATTGTAATGATAGTGAGAACGATTCGCAATACGTTTGTCGGTGGCGGATGGGCTCGGACGGCCCGCTTTGCCCCGGCAAGGGTGCTTTGCCACGTAAAAAAGTGCGGCCTCCCCGTTGCCGGGGAAGACCGCACTTTGCGGGTGTTGCGAAGCGTTCAGTGTCTTACCAGGTGTAGCGGGCGTTGACGCCGACCATGCCGCTCCTGCCGGGGGCCGGCTCGTAGTAGCGGTCGTTGCCGTCGCCGACGACTACCGAGCCGATGTATTGGCGATCGAAGAGGTTGTCGATGCGGGCGAATTCGGTGAGGCGCCAGTGGCCTAGCCGTTGTTCGGCGGTGAGGCGCAGGTTGGCGATGGCGTAGGCGGGAGCCGGGCGCTTGGCGTCGGTGCCGGCGGCGTTGTTGGTGTCCTCGACGAACACCCGGCTGCGGTAAATGGCCTCGACGGTGGCGGTGATGCCGGGCAGCGGCTTCCAGGCCAGGTCACCGAACAGGGTGGTGCGCGGAATGCCGGGCAGGCTGTTGCCGGCCGGGACGCTGGCGCTGATGGCCTCGTCGTAGATCGCGCGCAGGTGCGACACGGCGAAGCGGCTGCTGAGATTGCGCTGCCAGGCGGTGTCGAAGGAGGCCTCGACGCCCTGGCGCAGGGTTTTGCCGGCGTTGCGATAGCTGGTGCGGCCGTCGGCGGAGGCGGCCACCACGAGTTCGTCTTCGGTGGCGATCTGGAACAGCGCCACATTCACGCGGCTGGCCGCGCCGACGAAGGCCTTGGCGCCGATCTCGAAGTGCTGGCTGCGCGACGGCTTGAGGCCGAAGTTGAAGCCGCCGGCGGGCGGAATCGCGTAGAACATTTCGTTGAGGGTAGGCGTCTCGAAGCCGCGCGCGGCGCTGGCGTAGAGGTTGATTGCCGGGTTGAGCTTGTACACCACGCCGAGCATCGGGGTGCTGCGCCGGTAGCTGCGGCTGCCGCTGTCGTTGCCGTTGTCGGCGGTGATGTATTCGTCGGCCACCTTGAACTTGACGTTGCTGTGCCGCAGGCCCGCCGTGAAGGCCCAGTCGCCGCGCGCCCATTCGGCCTGGATGTAGGGGTCGAGGCTCTCGACGGTGTCGGTTTCCTTGCGGCGCAGCGTGCCCTTTACGCCGAGGGCCGTGGCGCTGGTGAAGTTCTGGTAGCCGCTCCGCTGGTCGGTGCTGCTGTCGAGGTCGACGCCGACGGTGGTGGTCAGCTTGCCGCCGGCCGCCTCGCGCACGGCGATGTAGCGGGCGCCGATGCCGTAAAAGTTGCGGTCGAAATCGATGATGCCGCCGGAGTGGCCGGGGTTGGCGAGCTGCACGGCGCGCGGGATCGACTGGAACTGGATCACGCTGCGCTGGCCGGCGTAGGCCGACACCTGCAGCAGATCGGCCCCGAGGCGCCGTTCGTAGGCGACGCCGCCCTGCAGGTGGTCGATGCTCTTCCTGGTGTTGTAAGTGAGGGCGGCGGCCTCGACGCTGCGCGGGCTGGCCTGGGCGGTGCTCCACCGGAGGCCGAGCGGGTCTTGCGTGTTGTGCTGCCACAGGCCATTTACGACAAAGGTGAGCTTGCTGTCGGGGTCGGGCCTGGCGGTGATCTTGGCGAAGGCCTGTTCGCGGGTGGCGGCGCTGTGGTCGCGGTAGCCGTCGGTGGAAAAGCGCGAGGCGTTGATCACGTAGCCAAGCCCGTCGAGCTTGCCCTGGGCGGTGAGATCGGCCTTGGTGCTGCCGTAGCTGCCGGCGGCAAAGCCGCCCTCGACGCTGGGCCGGGCCTCGGGTTCGCGGGTGAACAGCTGGATGACGCCGCCCGCGTGGTTGCCGTAGATGGCCGAATAGGGGCCGCGCAGCACTTCCATGCGCTCGGCCACGTCGAGGTTGAAGGTGGCGGCCTGGCCCTGGCCGTCGGGCATGCTGGCGGGAATGCCGTCGGCAACCAGCTTGACGCCGCGCACGCCGAAGGCCGAGCGGGCGCCGAAGCCGCGGGTGGAAATCTGCAGATCCTGGGCGTAGTTCTGGCGATTGTTGGCGATCACGCCGGGCACGGCAGCGAGGGCTTCGGAGGCATTCACGCGGGGCTGGCCGGCGGTGATCTGGTCCCGGTCGAGCACGTCGATGGCGGCCGGCATGTCGAAGCTGGCGGCCTCAGCGCGGCTGCCGGTGACGACGACCGGATTGAGGGTGAGCGGCGCGGTGTCGGCGCCGCAGGCCGGGCCCGCTGCGAGGGCGGCGAGGGCCGTGGCGAGGGCCGTGGGCTGGAAGCGGGGGGGCATGACGGGTGTCTCCGTGGTCTGTTTCTTGTCCGTTTCGGCTACGGACGCTTGGGCAGAACTTAGCGGAAACGCGTCGGCGCCGCGTCATGAAAACCGTGATTTGCGCGGGAGTGGACGGGGCTGTCCGGCTGTCGGCCGCAGGCCCGCCGCCCGGAGGCTCGTATTGCACTGGAATGTCGGGTGGTGGCTATACTTGAAGACTGACCAGTCGGAAATTTGCGAGATGCCGTCAATCCGCCGAACCACAAGTGCTGCCCGGTGCTGCGCCTTGTTCAGGCTTGCGGTGCTGCTGCTGCTTTTCGGCTTTGCGGCGTCGAGCCTGGCTCAGACGCCCGTGACGCTGCAGCTCAAGTGGCGCCACGGTTTCCAGTTTGCCGGCTATTACGCGGCCGAGGCGCAGGGTTATTACCGCGATGCCGGACTCAGCGTCCGCTTCGCGGAGGCGCGCCCCGGGCTGGATGTGGTGAGGCAGGTTGTCTCGGGCAAGGCCGAGTTCGGCGTGGGCTCCAACGGCCTCTTGATCACCCGCAAGGAGGGCCAGCCGGTGGTTGCGCTGGCTGTCATTTTCCAGCATTCGCCGCAGGTGTACATCGCCCGCCGCGAGTCGGCCATGCAGTCCATCCACGATCTGGTCGGCAAGCGGGTGATGATCGAGCGCGGGGCCGAAGAGCTGCTGGCCTACCTGCGCATCGAGCGGATTCCGGTTGATCGGCTGCACCGGGTCGAGCACAGTTTCAACCCGCAGGATCTGATCGACGGAAAGGTCGATGTGATCTCGGCCTATTCGTCCAACGAGTCCTTCTACCTCGATGCGGCGCGCCTTGAATACGCGGTGTTTACGCCCCGCTCGGCCGGCATCGATTTCTATGGCGACAACCTGTTTACCTCCGAGGGCATGCTCGAGAAGGACCCCGAGCAGGTGCGTGCCTTTCGCGAGGCGAGCCTGCGCGGGTGGCGTTACGCGATGGATCACCCCGAAGAAATCGCGGCCCTGATCCATGCGCGATATTCCAGCGAACACCCGCTGGAGTTCTATCACTTCGAAGCCCGCCAGATGATTCCGCTGATTCGTCCGGATCTCATCGAGATCGGCTACATGAGCACCGACCGCTGGCAGCACATTGCCGACACCTATTCCGGGATCGGCATGCTGCCGCCGGGCTTCGATTTCAGCCGCTTCTTGTACTCCCCGGCCCAGAGCTCCCGGCTTGACGCCGATCTCAAGGGGCTGCGCATCTATCTGGCCTGGGCCGTGGCCCTGATCGCCCTGGTCAGTGTGATGGCGGCCTACATCCACCATATCAACCGGCGCCTCCACCGCAGCGTGGTCGAGGCGCAGCAGGCGGCCGAAAAGCTGCAGGCCAGCGAAGAGAAATACCGCCTCCTGACCGAAACGATGAAGGATGTGGTGTGGACGGTGGATACCGAGACGCTCGACTTCATCTACATCAGCCCCTCTGTTGAGCGCTTGCGTGGCTACAAGCCCGAGGAGCTTTTAGCCACGCCGATCGAAGGCATGTTCCGCAGCGAGGACATAGAGCTGATCCGCAGCCTGGTGCGGCAGCGCATCGAGGCTTTTGTGGGGGGGCAGGAGTGCTTTTACACCGACGAGGCAGAACTGCCCTGCAAGGACGGTGGCACGGTGTGGGTCGAAATGGTGACCACCTTCTGCCGCAATCCCCGCACCGGGCGCATCGAGTTGCACGGCGTCAGCCGGGATATCTCGGAGCGCCGGGCGAGCCAGGCGCGCATTGCCTACATGGCCGAGCACGACATGCTCACCGACCTGCCGAACCGGGCCCTGGTCACCGACCGCCTGCGCCAGGCCCTGGCGGCTGCCCGTCGCAACCTGCACCGGGTTGCGCTGCTGTACATCGATCTCGACCGCTTCAAGCCGGTGAATGACATCTACGGCCACGCGGTGGGCGACCTGCTGCTGCGCGAGGCGGCGGAACGCATGCGCCTGTGCGTGCGCGAGTCGGACACCGTCGGGCGCTTTGGCGGCGACGAGTTCGTGGTGCTGCTGCCCCACGTGGAATCCGAAAACGACGCGCTCCGGGTGGCCGAGAAGATCCGTCATGCCATCGGCGAGCCTTTCCGGTTGGGAGGGCTGACGCTCGATGTCTCGGCGAGCATCGGCATCGCCGTCTATCCCCACCACGGCAGCGACGATGTGGGTCTGCTGCTCCACGCCGACAGCGCCATGTACGACGCCAAGCACGGCGGCCGTGACCGGGTGTGCGTCTTCGGCGGCCGCGCGCCCTGAGCGCGACGCAACGGCTTACCGTCGATTGCAGCACGCCGGCGGGGCTTGTCGCACGATGGGCGTGTCAGGCGTCGCGTCTTGTGCGGAACGCGGGTGTTATCGTGCTTCCCGCAGGCCCTTGCGGCCATTCGACAAGCAATCAGCGGGAGATTTTGGCGATGAAACGAGTTCTTTGTGCGGTGCTGCTGGGGGCTCTTGCCCAGGGCGCGCTGGCCGCCGATGTCGGCGTGTCGATCAGCATCGGCGACCCCAATTTCTATGGACGCCTGGACATCGGCAATTTTCCGCGGCCGGTGCTGATGTACCCGCAGCCGGTCGTCATCCAGCCGGCGACCCGGGATTACGCGCCCCAGCCCCTGTACCTTCGCGTGCCGCCCGGCCACGCCAAAAACTGGCGCAAGCACTGCAGTCGCTATGACGCCTGCGGGCGGCCGGTCTATTTTGTCCAGGATAGCTGGTACCGCGACGTCTATGCCCCGCGCTACCGCTCCGGGCCCGATTATCGTCCGGGGCCCGATTATCGTCCCGCAGCGCCACCGCGCGGCGAGCGTTACGAAGAGCGCCGCGAGCAGCGTGTCGATGACCGCCGCGACGATCACCGAGATGATCGCCGTGATCACCGCGAACAGCGCCAGGACGATCGTCGCGAGCGCGCCGACGAGCGTGGCGATCGCGGCGGTCGTGGCGGTGGCCGGGGCAACGAGGGGGGCGGCCACGGGCACGGGCGCCACGACTGACCTGTTCCGGGTCAAGGTTGCGGCGGGCCGGCCGGCGTAGGCTTGGCGAACCGTCGGCGAAGGCGTCGGCGGGCGCAGGCTTTCCGGAACGCCCATGAAATTTTCAGCCCACCCTGTCTGGCTCGTCGGCTTTCGGCCGTTCTTCCTGCTCGCCTGCCTGTCGGGCCTGAGCCTGCCCATGCTGTGGGCACTGATGTTTACCGACGTGCTGCCGGCGCCGGCGGGGCGCTTCTCGCCGGTCCAGTGGCATGCCCACGAAATGTTCTTCGGCTTTGGCTGGGCGGTGATCGGCGGCTTTTTGCTCACCTCCACCAAAAACTGGGTGCAGGTGCGCGGCTACCATGGTGCCGCGCTGATCGGGCTGGCGGCCGCCTGGGGGTTTGAGCGGGTCGGCATGGCTTTCGGCGGTGCCTGGCCGGGCTGGCTGTTCTGGCTGTCAAACCTGGCCTTTCTCGGCAGCATCGTCGTCATGCTGCTGTGGACGCTGCTGCGCTATCACAAGCAGGATTCCTTCCGCGACAACTATTTCTTTCTCTTCGTGCTGCCGGCCTTTCTCGCCGCCAAGCTGCTGATTCTCGACACCGGGCACTTTCAGGCAGGCTGGACGATGGCGATCGGCCTGTTCCGCATGGCCTTTCTGGTGATGCTGGAGCGCACACTCACCCAGTTCATGAAGGGCGTATTCCAGGCCGAATTGCTGCGCGACCCGCGGCTCGATGCGGCCATCAAACTGTCGGCGCTGACGCTGGTTTTCCAGGCCTGGATGCCGGCCTGGCTGGCGGGCGTGCTGCTGCTGGTATGCGCGGCGCTGCTGCTGGTGCGCTTTGCCGGCTGGAAACCCGGCCTCGCGATGACGCGCATCGACCTGGCGGTGATGTACCTGGGCTATCTCGCCATCGTCGGCCAGTTGCTGCTCGAACTGGCCGGCATCGTGTGGGCGCCGGTGTGGGTTGGCAGCGTGTCGGTGCATCTTTTCACCTTCGGCGTGATGGGCCTGATCATTCCGCCGATGCTGGTGCGCATCTCCAAGGGCCACACCGGCCGCAAGGTGGTTTTTGATGCCGGCGACAAGCTGCTGATCTGGATCATGCTGACAGCGCTGGTGGTGCGTATCGTGCTGCCGCAGTTCATGCCGGGCATGTATGGCCGCTGGGTGCATCTTTCGGCGGGCGGCTGGTTTCTGTGCTTCACGATCCTCGGCGCGCGCCTGCTGCCGCGCCTGATCGCGCCGCGGGTGGATGGCAAGGAGCACTAAGGCCAAGGCGGGCAGCCGGTCCATGGTCTAGTTTGGTAGATATGCCAATATGTTTTTTGGCTGCCCGGCTGGCAACGCTGCCGCGCCGGCTGTTCGGGAGACTGCCGTGGAACGTTCCAGATTGACCGGCCTGCTGTGCGCCGCCGCACTCACCCTTCCGCTGCTTGCCCATGCCGATGCGCTGACGCGGCCCGGCGCCGAGGATTCCGCCTGCCGGCCGGCCATTCCGCTGCCCACCGCCGACGCGCCGGACCGCCGCATCGCCATTACGCTGGCGGGCGGCGGCACCAAGGCGTCCTCGTTCGCCCTTGGCGTGCTGGGCGCGGCAGTGACCACCCCGCTCGCGCTGAGTGCCGACCCTACGCGCTATTCGAATGCGCTGTTCTGGCAGTCCGACGCGGTGTCGTCGGTGTCCGGCGGCAGCTACGCCGCCTTCTATCTGTACTCCCGGCTGATCCGCAACCGGCCGCTGGCGGGCGAGGCCACGCCGGCATCGCTGGATCAATCGCGGGAGGTCACGCGCTATTTTCGCGACTGCATTCCGGCCCATCTCGAGGGCGTGCTTTCCGGCGACGACGGGCGGCTCATCCAGGCCGAAGCCCGCGAGCGCGGGGTCGCGGTCGAAACGCTGTTTTGCCCGGCCACCGTCCGGGCGGGCGACGACGACGGGTCGGAAGATTTTGCGGCCGCCCAAGCCCGGGCGCGTCGCTACTGGAACGAGACCCGGCCCGAAACGCGCAATCTCCAGTTTGTGCGCTGCCATGCGGACATCCTTACCTGGCAGCGCTGCGAGTTCAAGAACACGCCGGGGGCCGGCATTCGCAGCACGACCAGCACCGCGGCGCTGGCTTCCGTGCACATGCTGTCCTTGCCGATTGCCTGGCTGGCCAACACCATCTTCGACTGGCCGATCAACCTGTCGCCCTCGCGCATGGTGTATCGCGAGGGCATCGGCATGGCCTACGGCCTCGAGCCCCTCGACGCCAGAGCGCTTGAAGGCGATGCGGGCTGGGCCGCGCAGGTGGGCGCGGTGAAGCACTTCGTGACCGAAGACGGCCAGTCCGATCTGTCCACCTACACAGCGCGGGGCCCGGACGAGGGCGGCATCGCGGGGCAGAGCGGCGAGCTGCGCCTCCGGCCCGATCCCGCGCGGATGAGCTTTGCCGGCCTGAACAGCCTCTACGACGACGGCAGCCATTCGCCGCCGCGCTGGATCATCAACGCCACCGCCGCACCGAGCCGCTCCCTGCTGGGCTGGACCGGCCAGAACGACACCAACTTCGAGCGCGACATCTTTCACATGAGCGGCGACCAGCAATGCGCGGGCGGCGTCGGGCCGATCAATATCGACAAGGCCTTCCGCGATGTGGAGAGCGTCGAAAAACACGCCTCGCTGCTGACGGCCGTCAATGCCTCGGCCGCCTTCTTCGACGCCAACCAGCGGGTGTATGGCCAGCCGGTGCGCGTTCTGGCGGGCCTCGGGCTGCACGTCATCAACCTTAACTGGGGCGTCGATGCGCTCAACGTGGGCGAATCCGGGGTGGCCAAAACCAGCGACATCCGCCGCGGCATTCACCTTGCGCTGCCGTTTCCGCTTTATCTCGGCGAGTCCTACTTCGGCTACGTGAGCCGGCGCGACCCGGTTTATGTGCGCCTGGTCGATGGCGGCTCGTCCGACAACCTGGGCGCCTACCGGCCCATCGCCGAAGCGGTGAAGGACGTGATCATTTCCGACCATGCCCAGGACAGGGGCGGCTCGATGGGCGATCTGTGCCTGCTGCGCAACGAGTTGTTGATCCGCCGCGGCCTGCAGCTGCATGTGCCGGGCCTCGCCGGATGGCCGCAGGGCTGTTACGACGAGCACGTGCTGCGCCGCTCCCGCATGCGGGACGCCGACACCACCGAGGCGGCCCGCGGCGCTTTCGATGCGCTCCGGAAAACCGCCGATAAGATGGACACGGAGCAACGCTCGCGCACGGTGTCCTACCCGATCTGGGGCTGGCCGTATCCCTTCCTGGCCGCGTGCGTCAGCAAGAGCCCCGATCCGGACAGTTGTCTGCAAGCGCCCCAGTCGCGGCTGTGGATCGTCAAGCCGGCCTTCGACTACCCCGCCTGGCTGCGCGACCAGACCGTGGCAGGGCCGAACAAGGGGGATGGGCGCCG
>JADKKC010000037.1 GCA_016720685.1 Zoogloea sp. | reverse complement strand
CGACCTATCAAAACCCGGTATTGCCAGCGGCATCAATTCTCACAGGAATCGGCACAGAAATCTGGTAATAAGCAACCCGCGAAAGGGGCACGTGGCTGGCGGGTGTCGCAACCGACGCAAGGCTACCGGATCAAACTAAAATTATTAATGAACTGGTCGATGCTCTGACCTTTGTTCATGGTGAATGAGCGGCCTCTTCTCATCGGGCGTCATGAATTATTGATACCGTTCGGCCCGCCTATTATCCCAGTCTCACGACGGATAGTGAGCCGCGTACTGGGATGACCGCGAATCGACGATACCCCTCGTTACTCCGCATCACTTGAATGTAAAAGACCTTCCCCATGTTGTTCGCATCCAACGCCGTATTTTTGATGAAAATGAGCATTTCCTGTTCACGCTCTGTGAGGAAGTCCTAACTTGATGTGAAAATACTCATTGTTTCGTGACGCAACAATATCGATGCCTTCATCGACAGCCATCAGCGAAGTGTTGAAACCTCGGTAAAGCAGTTCAGCCTTACCACCGAGGATTCCCTCCCTTGCCCAAGAAGCTGGGTCTGACAGGAGTTACAGGCTTCGGTATTGGGGCAGGCCGCCTTGCTCTACTTGCCTTTAGTCGATAAACTTTCTTGTAGCCCCCGGGTTTTGCTGACACTTTTGCGAACGACGGGGAGGTACAGCTGAAGCTGCAGCCAAAGCACTCATCAGTTTCTTTTTGAAACCTTCCCGGCGAGCCGCTGGTTGGGATGTGTGCGCATCGCCTCTGCGTGCGATGTCTGAAACATGCATCGCGCCTTCTTTTAAGCTGTTGCAAGGATGCCCACGCGGCAGCAAGGGTTGGTGACAGCCCCGTGCCATTAGTTAGCCTTCGAGTGACTGTGGCTCAAGGTTTGCGGTGGTTGCAATCCATCTGCGATCTGGTGAACGCGCGATGAATTGATACTCTAGATTATGCGGCGGAGTAATTGAAAATTCATATCACTTGACGGACAAGCCATGCTGAAAGGATACTATATCCGTCGCTGATACAGAGGCGATACGGGTTTGGCGACCCGTAAGCTATGGCCGATGAGGCCGCGCACAGTCGCGGTTTTTTCACGTCGGCAGCACGGTAACGCCTGTTCAATGGGCGGGCCGTGTTGGGAGACCGAAAGGTCTGCCGGTCCCATAGCCCGGTTCGCCAACCCGACACGGTTCCGCCCCCCCCGTTTGGCGACGGGGAGCGGAAATTTAGACCGCAAGCTATGGAGCACTAGCCATGACCACCGCAACCAAAGCCGTTTCTCCCGCCCTCCCGATGGGTTTCACCGCCGCAGCCAACATTTATTGCCTTTCGCCGGATGCCTGCGAAATCGACATCATCGACCAACTGCATGCGCGACAGACTCAGCTAGATGCAATGCTTGCGCTTACATTCGGCGAGGCCGGCGAACATTTCCGGGAAATGAACGAAGTGCGGCAAGATATCTACATGGGGGCTTGCGCTTCCGCCGCCCAAGAGATTCAGCAGCTAACGGGAGTCCTTGCCTCGATTCGTGGCCTCGGCTGGAGGGGCGAGCATGAACAGCATTCCGCAAACTTTACGCATCCTCCAACAGCGTGCTTCGTCCAACCTGACAGACGACGACCTCAAAGATGGAGGCGCAACCAGCTTCGCCAAAGGCATGGCGCTTGAAGCAAGAGACGTTTCATGGGTATTGCCGCTTGGTCAACTCCGGATGAGGGGAGTACAGGCAGTCTCTCGACTCACGATGATGTGCTCACCTACTTTTTTCATGCGGCCAATACCTTCGACTTGATCTTCAGCCTTGTCGAAATGGGCGAGGATGCGCAACACACGCTGAACATGCGCAGTGAGGCTGTGCGCAGCAATACGCAGGAGGTGCAATCATGAGCACCGCAGTCACGCCAATGCTAGCCCCCGCCATCGCCCGCTTTGAGGCCATGCTGCACGAAGCCGAGCAGCTCGCCACTGTTGAGACAGGGCAGGCCAAAGCCTTCAATCAAGGCCGTGCAAGCGCCGTTGCGGCGATCCTCGACGAACTGCGGGAGGTGCGGCAATGAGCACCCCGACCCATTTCAGCCTTTACCGTACTCTGCGCCTCGTCGCTAGCCCAGCTCTGGCCTACCGTACCGTCTTCGCAGGGAGGGTTGCTTGATGAACGCGCAAGTCATTGCATTCCCGCGCCTGCTTTGAGGCCCCGGTGATCCAACATCCTCGACGGGGCAGGCTCCCCAACGGCGTCGGCTCGCTTCGCGCCGTTCGCATGAAACGGATGCGCAAGGCAAAGGCCGAAGAAGCGCAGCGTGCAAGCGATACTCGGAGTGTCGTGTCTGCCCCGCACACTGGAGGGCGAAGCGTATGCGCAGGGCTGGGGGCTTCGTTGTTGCCGCACTAGATGGCAAAGGAAATCCTTGCGGCAAAGTCGGTGTGCGTGAAAATGGAAGACAGAGAATCGGCACGCCGGATTACGGATTGGTGCGTCTGCGCCTGACTGAATGGCGCGGAAGGTGATGATCGCGGAGTCTGTCACCTGCCGATAAGGTGGCTGGCGTTAGCGCCCCTGGAAGGGAAAATACTCCGGTTTCAAACTGGCTTTAAAAAGGCCAACCCTCGCGGATTGGCCTAAGTGCTTGATAAATCTGGTGCCGGTGAAAGGAATCGAACCCTCGACCTTCGCATTACAAGTGCGCTGCTCTACCAACTGAGCTACACCGGCAGATCTCTTCTGCTCTCCGCCTGCTGCAAAAAACCGCATGCACATGGACGAAAAAGGCTGGCCTGAACTATCCTTGAAGGCGGTTCAGGCCCGAGTGAGGGTCGGATTATAAACAAACCGTCCCGTTCACGCAGCCTTCACGTACACGCATGTCCACTGCCCTCAAGCCGGACGCCCCCTCCGCGAGCCGGGATGACCCGGCGAAACCGCCTATCCGCCTGCTGTTCATCGAGGACTCCGAAAACGATGTCATGCTTTTGCTGCATCGTTTTCGTAACGCCGGCTATGCGCCCACCTACCTGCAGGTCGCCTCTGAAAGCGGCATGCGCGAGGCGCTGCAGCGGGAAAGCTGGGATGTCATCCTGTGCGACCACAATCTGCCTGGCTTCAGCGCCCAGGCGGCCCTGCGCACGATCCAGGATCTCTCCCTCGACCTGCCCTTCATCATTGTTTCGGGGGTGATGCAGGAAGACGAGGCCATCGCCGCGATGCGTGCGGGCGCCCACGACTACCTCAGCAAGAACAAGCTGGAGCGCCTGATTCCGGCCGTCGAGCGTGAGTTGCGCGAAGTCGGCAACCGCCGCGAGAAACGCCTTGCCGAACAGACCCTGCGCCAGAGCGAAGCGCGCCTCAGGGCTCTTACCGACAACATTCCGGGCGTGGTCTTCCAGATGGGCTACACGCCGGACGGCATGCTCGGCTTCCAGTACCTCAGCGAAGCGGCGGCGATGCTCTTCGGTATTTCCGCCGACGAACTGATCGGCAGTTCGGCCGGCTGGATGACCTGGCTGCTCAAGGAGGACCTGCCCGGTTTCATGGAAGCGGCCTGTGTATCGAGTGAAAACCTGTCCACCCTCAACTGGGAGGGCCGCATCCAGCTATCCACCGGCGAACAGAAATGGATCAACCTGCGCAGCTCGCCGCGCCTGTCCGAGCTGGGCGCCGTGATCTGGGAAGGCGTGATGTGGAACATCACCCACAGCAAGCGCGTCGAGGCCGACCTGCGGGAGTCGCGCAGCCAGCTGGCAGCGCTCTCGAACCACCTCCAGCGCATCAAGGAAGACGAGCGCGAGCGCATCGCCCGCGACGTCCACGATGTGCTTGGCGGCACCCTGGTGGCGATGAAATTCGAGATGTCGCTCCTCGAGTCGAAACTCGACTCCAACCCGGCCCGGGCCCGTGAGCGGGCGCACAACGTCGGGTGCATGGTGAACGACGCGATCGCCACCGTTGGCCGCGTAACCCGCGAATTGCGTCCCGGCATTCTCAAGGATTTCGGCCTCGCCGCAGCGATCGAATCCCACGGGGAGGACTTCGCGCAGCGCACCGGCATCATCTGTAACATTGTTTGTCCCGACCACGACCTTGACCCGGGCTACGATACGGCTCTCGCATTGTTCCGGGTTTTCCAGGAAGCACTGACCAACGTCAGCAAGCATGCCCGTGCAAGTGAAGTTAACGTACGGCTCATGCAGGAAGGCGACCAGGTTGTGCTCGATATCACCGACAACGGCTGCGGCCTGGCTGCAACCGACCTGCGCAAGCCGCGCTCTTTTGGGCTGCGTGGCATCCGCGAACGGCTCACCAGCCTTGGCGGACGTCTCGAGCTGAATCCCGTCGTCCCTCACGGAACGCGACTCACCCTGCGCACTCCTCTCCAGCCTCCGCAGCCGGACGAGCAACAGAACCCCAACCGGAGTCCCGCATGAACAAGCCCATCCGAGTGCTGATTGCCGACGATCACGCAATCGTTCGCCAGGGCCTGCGACAAATTCTCTCCGACACCCCCGACCTCACCGTTGCCGGAGAGGCGGAAAACGGTGTGCAGGCCGTGCAGATGGTGCGTACCGGCGAGTGGGATGTCGTGTTGATGGACGTCTCGATGCCCGACCGCAACGGCATCGACGCCCTCAAGATCATCAAGAAGGAATTCCCCCGCCTCCCGGTGCTGATTCTCAGCATGTACCCCGAGGAGCAATACGCCATTCGCGCCCTCAAGGCCGGCGCTGCGGGCTATCTCACCAAGCAGAGCGCACCGGAACTCCTCGTCACCGCGATCCGCCAGGTGGCCAGCGGCAAGAAATACGTCAGCCCGTCCCTGGCCGAGGAGCTCGCCAATGCGATCGGCGACGACAGCGAGCGCCTTCCTCACGAAAAGCTCTCCGACCGCGAATACCAGACGCTGTGCATGATCGCCTCCGGCAAGACGCCGACCGAAATCGCCGAGGCCCTCAACCTCAGCGTCAAGACGGTCAGCGTTTATCGTGCCCGCCTGCTCGAAAAAATGAATCTGCGCAACAACGCAGAGCTCACCCATTACGGCCTCAAGCACGGCCTGGCCGAATAGCTGGCGGCAGGCTCAGCGGCCTGCATTTTTTCATTTCGGGTGGGACGATAAGCTCAAGGCATGTCGGCAACAGCCGTTATCAGTCGGGCTTGCATCACGTTTGCCTTGAGAGCCTGCCCGATCGAACCGCGACGCAGGATTCCGGATGATTTCGAAAACCCCTGCTGCCCCGCGCAGACCCAAGATGACGATCGACAATAGCCAGCCCTCCGACATCGCCCGAGAAACCCTGCGTCAGCTCGCACTGCGCCGGATCGCACCGACCCCCGACAACTATCGGGCGCTTTACCACGAGATAGCCGGAACGGCTCCCGAGGAAGCCTTCCCCGAACGCGCCCTCAAGCAGATCGCCACCGCCCTGCCGCGGCACACCCACGAGGCCCTGCGCATCGCCCAGGACTTCGAGTCGGCGATCGGCCGGAGCGACTGGCCCGAGCTTCGCAACGTACTTGTGGGCGCCCTCTCTGCGCCCGAGAGCGAGGCCATCAATTGGGGCAGCCTGCTCCGCGAGTTCATTGCCGAATGGGATCGGCGCCAGAACGGCCTGACCCAGGCACGCAAGCGCGAAATGCTCGACCGGGTCCTCACGGCCTCCGGCAGCAACCCAGACAAACTGGTCGAACGCATGCAGGGTCTGCTCCGCGCCTGGGCACGCAACTCGGACGAGGATCTGCCGGACACAGACGCACCGGCCGCCCCCTCCAGCCCTGCCGGCGAAGCCACCAGCCGCACCGAAAACCCCGCCTTCGCCACGCTGCTGGCCACCCTCCTCGACGGCCTGGCCGCCCAAGCCCAGGCCAGCGAGCCCGCGCTCTCGACCGAAGCCCGCGAACTCGCCGCAGCCGTGCGCCAGCAGCCCCTCGCCCTCAGCGCCGAGATCCTGCAACTGCGTCTCGACAAACTGAGTTCGGCCCTCGAATGGGCTTCCGAAGATCAGCACGCCCTGCGCGATGCCCTCCAGCGCGTGCTGCAGCTGATCCTCGAGAACATCAGCGAACTGGTCGTGGACGACCGCTGGCTGCACGGCCAGATCGTGCTGATGGGTGAAATGTTTGCGCATCCCCTGGACGTACGGGTTCTCGGCGAGCTGGAAAACCGCCTGCGTGACGTCATCCACCGCCAGGGCGCCATCAAGGTCGAACTCTCCGACGCACAGACACGCCTGAAGGAGATGCTTGCCCGCTTCGTCGACCACCTCAGCGAATTCTCCGACTCCACCGGCAGCTACCACGACAAGATCGAACAATCCGCCGAGCGCATCGCCGCCGCCCGCGACATCACCGAACTCACCGACGTCATCGCCGAAGTGATGCGCGCAACCCGCGCGGTTCAGGAATCCACCGCCCGCTCCCGCGATGAGCTCAAAGAGCTGCGCGGCCGCGTAGACGACGCCAACTCCCAAATCTCCCGCCTGCAGCTCGAACTCGAACAAACCAGCGAGCAGATCCGCCACGACCCCCTTACCGGCGTACTCAACCGCAAGGGCCTCGACGAGGCCCTCGCCCGCGAAACCGCACTCGCCCGGCGGCGCGGCACGTCGCTCTGCCTGGGCCTGCTCGACATTGACAATTTCAAACAGATCAACGACACCCACGGCCACCAGACCGGTGACGAAGCCCTCCAGCATCTCGCCGAGGTCGTGCGCGAAAACCTCCGCCCGCAGGATTCCGTCGCCCGCTACGGTGGCGAGGAATTCGTCATCCTGCTGCCTGACACCGTCCTCGACAGTGCCATCGCCACCCTCGTGCGCCTGCAGCGCGCACTCACCAAGCGCTTCTTCCTGGCCCAGCAGCAAAAGCTGCTGATCACCTTCAGCGCCGGCGTCTCCGAACTGAAGGGCAGCGAAGAGCCTGAACAGGCCATCGACCGGGCCGACAAGGCCATGTACATCGCCAAGCGCTCCGGCAAGAACCGCGTCCTCGCGGCCCACTGACCCCTGCGCCGACAGAGCCGCCCGGACTATGCTAAATTGGTCCTGGTATGCATTCGTACTTGCCCGGACCGGCGCGCATGCTTTGCGCACTGCTCCTTCCACTTCTTCTCGCCCCCTGGCAGGCCAGCCGCGCCGAAGCCCTCGGGCGCCTGTTCTTCACTCCGGCCGAGCGGGCCCGAATCGACCACCCGCCCAAGGCCGTACCGCCGCCCGTTCCACCGCCCAGGCTGGACGGCATCATCACCCGCAGCGCCGGCGCCCCCACCCTCTTCCTTGACGGTCGGGCCACCCTTGCCACCCCCCGCCAGGTCAACGCTGGCGATGGCACCGCGCGCATCACGGGCCCCGACGGCCGCAGCCACCGCCTGCGCGTGGGCGACCCGCCACCCGAGTCCTCGCCACCCTGATGCACCGACAAGCTCGCCCGGGCCGTCAGCGCGGCATGTTTCTGCCCGCCCTTGTCGTGCTGCTCGCCGTCGGCGGGCTCGGCTGGCTGCTCTCCCGCCAGGACAGCCCCGCCAGCCGCAACCTCGCCCGTGAAATGCGCACCGCCCAGGCCCTCGGCCTCGCCCGCGAAGCCCTGCTCGGCTTTGCAAGCACCTACCGCAACAAGGAACACCCCAACGCCGACTTCGGCTACCTGCCCTGCCCCGATCTCGACGGCGACGGCTCATCCGAAACCTGCGGCGGCCAGAACCAGACCAGCGTCGGCCGCCTGCCCTACCTCACCCTCAACCTGCCCGACCTGCGCGACGGCGCCGGCGAATGCCTGTGGTACGCCGTATCGGGCAGCTTCAAGAACAACCCCAAGCCCGTCGCCCTGAACTGGGACAGCGGCGGCCGCTTCCGCCTTCTGGACGACGGCGGCCGGACAATCGCACTCCCCGGTGACGAAGCGGGCCTCGCCGCCGCCATCGTCATCGCCGCAGGTCCGCCACAAACCGGCCAGGAGCGCCGCGCCGGCCCCGAACGCTGCGGTGGCGATAACGAGGCACGCAACATCACGCAGTACGTCGAAGCCATCCGCGCCTTTTCGGGCACCGGTGTCATCGACATCCAGAGCAGCGCGGGCAACGACCGCATCGTGACCATCAGCACCGGCGACATCTACCGCCTGCTCAAGGGGCGCCCCAGCTATGGCCCCTGGCTGCAAAAAGTGCTGCAAGCCAGCGCCGACTGTCTCGCCAAACCCAGGCTTCCCGCCGTTGTCGGCCCCGAAAGGCGCGGCCCTGTCGAACTCGGCCAGTTGCCCGCCTTCGACACGCTGAGCGGCCCGTGCCGCAACGAAAACCTGCGCGATGCCGCCAACAACTGGTCCGGCGTGATGCGCTACGCCCGTTGCATCGACGACACCGACTGCCTCGCCAGCGCCGGGGGAAAATGCCGCGGCGCCCTGATCTTCGCCGGCGAACGCCTCACCGGCGGCGGCGCCCAGCACCGTCAGCGCGGCACCGGCAATCCGGGTATCAACGACTACCTCGAACCGGCCACCCTCGCCGCCCTCACCACCGGCCAGCTCGCGGCTCTGCCCAGCACCATCGCCCTGCCCCTAGCCGACCGGGACAAACCCGTCGCCACCGACGTCGCCCTATGCATTCCCTGATCCTCCGCCATCCTCGCCAGGCCGGTTTCACCCTCGTCGAAATGGCGATCGTGCTGCTGATCCTGACCCTCCTCGCCAGTGGTCTCACGGTCGGACTCTCCGCCCATATGGCCCGTCGCGCCGAAGCCGCCACCGACGACGCCCTCGCCGAAGCCCGCGACGCCCTGCTCGGCCACGTCGTCCTCCGGCGCTACTTTCCCTGCCCGGCCAAAAGCGCCACCGACGGCGCCGAAGACCGGGACAGCCCGACCACCTGCCGCAAATACGTCGGCCTGCTGCCGTGGGCCGCCCTCGGCATCCACGGGCTCGACGGCTGGGCCCACCGCCTGCGCTATGCGCTTGCCGCCCCCTACGCCAAGGACATCAACCTCTCGGTCGTGGCCGAAATGGCCAGTCTTGCCGACGGCGCGATAGACATCAAAACCCGCAACATCGACGGCACCGAACTCTTTCTGACCACCACTGGCGGCAAAACCCCGGTCGTACTCCTCTCCCACGGCCCCAACGGATTCGGCGCCACCGACCTGGACGGCAACCTCCTGGCCGCGCCAACCGGCAGCGACGAAGCCCGCAACGCGGGCGGCGACGGCAAGCTTTTTTACAGCCGCCCGCTCTCCGAGAACCCCGCCGCCCCCGGCGGCGCCTTCGACGACCGCATCACCTGGCTCTCCCCCAATCTGGTCGCCCACCGCCTGGTCAGCGCCGGGCGCCTGCCCTGAATTCTGTCGTCATTAATCGCCCCCCAAAGGCTGATTGTGGCGAAACAACTTCCCACATGCCCGCCCGACGACGGCCTTGACCCTGCTTTCCTGCCTGCGTAAAACTGACTTCCGGGTCAACTCGACGCAGGAAATCCAATGCCGGACCTCCGGCCTCAGTCAGCGCTTTTTCGCCTCACCCGCACCGTTCTCCAGACCGGCCTGCGCCCGCACGATGGTGAAGAGTTGCTGCTTGCGAAAAACCTCCTGAACCTCGCCAGCACACTCTTTGCCATCGCCGCGCTGCTCTGGCTGGCCGCCTGCCTCGGCACCACCCACCCCCTGCCGGTCGCCGGAGCCGCTGCCGTGCCGGTGCTGGCCGGGCTCAATCTGGCCCTCTTCGCCCGCCACGGCCACGTCACGCTCTACGCACGCGTGCTGTTCGGCCTGATGCTGGCTTTCCCCGTTGTCACACAGTGGCTGCTCGGCCCTGTGCCGGCCGCTTCCGGGCTTCCGCTGTGGGCGGCCCTGGCACCGGCCAGCGCACTGCTGTGCCTGGGCGTGGCGGAATCGACACCGTGGTTCCTTGCCTTTCTGCTGCTCACCGTCGCAGGCGGCCTGTCGGGCAGCCCGCCAGGCAACTCCGCATTCATGGCCCTCCACGTCACGCTGGTGGCCTCGGTGCTCTACCTGCAGTTGCGCTTTGCCATGGGCCGCCGCGGCAAGACCCGCGAGCGCCTTGCCGACGCCCACCACCAGCTGCGGCAGGAGCAGGAACGCTCCGAGCGCCTGCTCCTCAACATCCTGCCCGCCCCCATCGCCGCCCGTCTGAAGGACAATTCGGTCACCATCGCCGACGGCCACCCGGAAGTCGTCGTCATGTTTGCCGACATCGTCGACTACACCCGCATCGCCAGCGGCATGACTCCGCCCGCGGTCTTCGAGATGCTCAACCGGATCTTCTGCCGCTTCGACGAACTCTCCGGGCACCACGGCCTCGAGCGCATCAAGACCATCGGTGACGGCTACATGGTGGCCGGCGGACTGCACGCCCACCCCACCGAAGCCCACGCCGCAATGGCCGCCCTGGCCCTCGACATGCAATCCACCCTGCGCGACCACGAATTCACCGATGGTCTCGCCCTCGAAGTGCGCATCGGCATCGCATCCGGCCCGGTGGTGGCCGGCGTCGTCGGACGGGGCAAGTTCATTTACGACCTGTGGGGCGACACGGTCAACCTGGCTCACCGCCTGTGCACTGAAGGCGAACCGAGCGTCATCCAGTGCGACAGCCACACCTTCGAGCGCCTGCGCGGCGCCTTCGTGTTTGCCAAGCCTGTTCTGCTGCTGCTCAAGGGCAAGGGCTACGTCCCCGTCTATCGCCTCAGAAACCCGCGAATCTTCGCCGTTCCCCCACCCCAAAAGCCCCCCACGCCCGCAGCCGCCTGACCCCGGCGGGGGCTGCCCACAGCCCCAAGAAATCCGATCTGCATTAAACTCTTCATACCGTATGAATACGCATCATCCGGCACCCCGACGGGCAACCGGAACGGAACGGGAGACTTTCATGAAGAATCGGCAGCAAGGCTTCACCCTGGTCGAAATCGCCATCGTGCTGGTCATCATCGGGCTGCTGCTCGGGGGTGTCCTCAAGGGGCAGGAATTGATCAACAGCGCCAAGGTCAAAAATGTCATTGGCGAATTCCGCAACGTTTCCACCTATATCTTCGGCTACCAGGACCGCTTCCGGGCCATGCCGGGCGACGATGCCGGCGTTGCCAACCGCCTTGCCGGCGCCGTAAGGGCCAGCACCGGCGGCACATCGGGCAACGGACGCCTCGAAGGCAGCTGGAACTCGACCACCGCAACGGATGAAAGCGTGCTGTTCTGGCAGCACGTGCGCCTGGCCAACCTGGCCAGCGGCGACGGACGCAACCCGGCCGGCGATGGCGTGGCGATCCTCGACTGGCTTCCGCGCAACGCCTTTGGCGGCCGCGTGGGTGTCACCGGCATCAGCCCGCTGGCCGGCTGGAACGGCACTTTCTTCATCTGCCAGGACAATCTCGCAGGCAGCTTTGCACGCCAGATCGACATCGCCCTGGACGACGGCCTGCCCGCCACCGGAACGGTACGTCTGCTTGCCAGCGGAACAGCCGGTGGCGCAGCAATCTCCCCGACCGAACTCACCGACGCCGGTCTGTATACGGTCTGTGCCGCCTACTAGCTGTTCAGCCCTGCGCTGACTGCGCGGCCCACGGCACGCCGGCCCTGGTTTCAGGAGGTCGAACACGTGACCGGCAGCGCCTACATACCCTTGAGCAGGCGGGTTTCGGCGCCAGACAATTGCGACGGCGTACCCAGCAACACCAGCACATCATCCTGAGCCAGCCGCATGCCTGGCTCGGGATCGACCAGTCGCACACGCTGTCGGCGCAGCGCGCTGATCTCCACGCCATGCTCCTGGAGACACAGTTCGGCAAGGCTCTTGCCGATTGCGTTGGCCCCGGCATTCAGCGTCACCGAGTGCAGCCGGATTTGCTGGCGCTCTTCCAGCGCCTCCTCATGGAGGTGCTCGCCGCCCCGATACACGCCGCGCAGCAGGTGATAGCGCTCGGCGCGAATCTCCCGGATGCGTTTGAGAATGCGCGGCAACGGAACGCCCACCAGCGCCAGCGCGTGAGAGGCCAGCATCAGAGACGACTCGACCGCCTCCGGCACCACCTCGGCCGCCCCCGCCTCGCGCAGACGATCGAGATCCACCTCGTCCGCGGTGCGCACCACCACCGGCACGTCCGGCCGGCAACTGCGCACCATGCTCATGGCACGTAGCGCGGCCTCGGTGTCGGCATAGGTGATGACCACCACCGACGCCCGCGAGATCCCGGCCGCCATCAGGGTTTCTCGCTTCGCCGCATCGCCGAACACCACAGTCTCGCCCGCCGCCGCCGCGTCGCGCACCCGCTCCGGGTCGAGATCGAGCGCGATGTAGGTGATTCCCTCCTGTTCGAGCAGACGCCCAAGGTATTGGCCATTGCGACCAAAACCACACAGGATCGCGTGCTTGTCCACGAACATCGACTGGCTCGCGATGCTGGTCAGCTGGAGCGAACGGCTCATCCATTCGGATGGCACCAGGCGCAGCACGATTTTCTCGCTGGCCTGCACGATCAGTGGCGCCAGCAGCATCGACAACACCAAGGCCGCCACCACCACCTGCGACAACGCCGCCGGCAGCAGTTTCGCCTCGCCGACCTGCGACAGCAGCACGAAGCCGAATTCGCCGCCCGCACACAGCCACAGGCCGGTGCGTGCCGCCGTGCCCTGCGGGCTGCCCAGCAGGCGCGAGGCGGCTCCGACGATGACGAACTTCCCGACCAGCAAGGCCGCCAGCATCGCCAGCACCGCCGGCAGGCTGAGGATGATCCGGCCCACATCGAGAAACATGCCGACGGTTACAAAAAACAAGCCCAGCAGCACGTCGCGGAAAGGCTTGATGTCCTCTTCCACGTGGTAGCGGTACTCGGTTTCGGAAATCAGCATGCCGGCCAGAAAGGCGCCCAGCGCCATCGACAAACCGGCGATCTCGGTCAGCCAGGCCAGGCCCAGCGTGATGAACAAGACGTTCAGCATGAACAGCTCTGCCGATTTCTGGCGCGCAACGAGGTAAAACCAGCGCCGCATCAGGCCCTGCCCGAAAAACAGCACCACAGCCAGCAACACCGCAGCCTTTGCCGTTGCCAGCGCCAGCGTGCCGAGCAGCGCATCGGTCGGCTGCGACAGCGCGGGAATCAGGATCAGCAGCGGCACCACCGCCAGATCCTGAAAGAGCAACACCCCTATCGCTTCCCGCCCGTGCTTCGAATCCAGCTCGAGACGATCGGACAGCAATTTGGAAAGGATCGCCGTCGACGACATGGCCAGGGTGCCGCCCAGCGCAAAACTCGCCCCCCAGCCCAGTCCGGCCAGCCTGCCGACAAGCATGACCAGCGCGATCGACGCCAGCACCTGCATCGCCCCAAGCCCGAAGACGATGCGCTTCATGCTGTAAAGCCGCGGCAACGAGAACTCCAGCCCGATCGTGAACATCAGGAAGACGACCCCGAATTCGGCCAGGTAGCGGGCCCCGCCGGTGTCCGGCATGAGGTTCATCGCATGCGGACCGACGGCGGCTCCGACCATCAGGTAGCCAAGCACCGGCGGCAGGTTCAGGGAACGGAAAATCCCGACCACAAGCACCGCGCCGGCAAGAAGGGCGAGCACTAACTCGAGGGTATTGATCATGGGGGGTTGCGAGGACGCCCGAAGCGGGCGAAATAGTCGTTCTGATATACTCCTGAGCCCGATTATACCCACGCTGCCCATGAGCTCAGCCCCTATTGCCGCCCCGCACGAGCGCATTCTCGAGCTGGCCCGCCGCGTTCTCGAGATCGAGGCCAACGCGGTTCACGCGCTGGCCGACAGGCTGGATGCAGGCTTCGCGGCCGCCGTCGCGCTGATCCTTGCGTCCAAGGGCCGGGTCATCGTCTCCGGCGTCGGCAAGTCGGGCCACATCGGCCGCAAGTTCGCTGCCACCCTTGCCAGCACCGGCACCCCGGCCTACTTCGTGCATGCCGCCGAAGCCGCCCACGGCGACCTGGGCATGATCACCGCCGACGATGTGCTGATCGCCATTTCCTACTCCGGCTCCGGCGAAGAACTCCTCAAGATCGTTCCCCTCGTCAAGCGCCAGGGCGCCCGCCTGATCGCCATCACCGGCAATCCGGAATCGCCCCTCGCCCGCGAAGCGGACGTACACCTCGACGGCTCGGTGAAAGAAGAAGCCTGCCCGCTGAACCTTGCACCCACCGCCAGCACCACCGCGGCCCTCGCCTTGTCCGACGCCCTCGCGGTGGCCCTCCTTGATGCCCGCGGCTTCGGCGCCGAAGACTTCGCCCGCTCGCACCCTGGCGGCACCCTCGGCCGCCGCCTGCTGACCCACGTGTCGGATGTGATGCGCAGCGGCAAGGCGGTGCCGCAAGTCCCCGAAAACGCCCTGCTCGCCGACGCCCTGATGGAAATGACCCGCGCCGGCATGGGCATGACCGCCATCGTCGATGCCGACCAGCGCATCATCGGCATCTACACTGACGGCGACCTGCGGCGCTCCCTCGCCGGCAACTGCGACTTCACCACCGCCCGCGTGGCCGATGTGATGAGCCGTGGGCCCAAGA
Source organism: Zoogloea sp. (assembly GCA_016720685.1). Taxonomy (GTDB): domain Bacteria; phylum Pseudomonadota; class Gammaproteobacteria; order Burkholderiales; family Rhodocyclaceae; genus Zoogloea. The sequence goes on along the minus strand of JADKKC010000037.1, from coordinate 39,447 downwards.
CGATCCAGGCCGAAGCACTGGCCGTCGAAGCTGCCGAGATCATGGAAACCCGGCGCATCAGCCAGTTGCTGGTCACCAACCGGGATGGGCGCCTCATCGGCGCCCTCAATCACCACGATCTCATGCTCGCAAAGGTCATCTGATGTCCTTCGCCCTGCCACCTCTCATGCAGAGCCCGCGATGAACGGTCGCGGCCACAGCCTTTTCCCGCTCATCGTGCTGACCCTGCTCGCCGGCGTATCCGTCTGGCTCGACCGGGTAACCCAGCAGGAGCCGGTCGCCAAGACGGATAAAACCCGTCACGAAGCCGACTTCACCGCCGACAAGCTCACCCTGCGCCGCTTCGACCCCACCGGCAAGATCCAGTACGTGCTGGTCGCCGACAGCATGGCGCATTACGCCGACGACGAATCCACCGAACTGGTGCGCCCGCGCCTCAACTACCTCAACCGGCCGGAGCCGGTCTGGGTCGAGTCCAATTTCGCCACCGTCAGCAAGGACGGGGCAACCGTCGTTCTCACCGACGACGTCTTTCTGCGCCGCGCAGCCCACGCCGGCAAGCCGGAATCGACGTTGCGCACCGAAGCGATGACCGTCTGGCCCGACGATGAGAAAATGCTCAGCGACAAGCCGGTCACCCTGACCCAGGGCAAGACGGTCATCACCGCCGAGCGCATGGAAAGCGACAACATCGTTGGCGACGTCCGGCTGCAAGGTCAGGTCCGCGGCACCCTCTACCGAAATACCCCGACGCCGAAACCATGAAACCAGCCCCCCGGCAGCTCGCCACCCTCGCCACCCTCGCCCTCCTGGTCATCGCCTCACCGGCGGCCCACGCAGAAAAGGCAGACCGCACCAAGCCCGTCAACATCGAGGCCGACCGGGTAACGGTGGACGACAAGAACAAGATCCACATCTTCGAAGGCCACGTCGTGCTGACCCAGGGCACTCTGAGCCTGCGCAGCGACAAACTCGTCGTCAGCCAGGACATCGAGGGCTACCAGCGCGGCATTGCCACCGGTGGCGAAGGTGGCCTCGCGCGCTTTCGCCAGAAGCGCGAAGGCAAGAACGAATGGGTCGAGGGCGAAGGCGAGCGCATCGAACACGACGCCCGCAGCGAACTGTCCCAGTTCTTCCAGCGCGGCCGGGTGAAAAGCGGCACAGACGAAGTCCGCGGCCAGTACATCCAGTTCAATGGCGCAACCGAAACCTATCTCGTGACCAACGGCCCCAATGCCACGACCATCCCCAGCCAGCAAGGGCGCGTCCAGGTCACCATCCAGCCCAAGAAGAAAGACGGCGCCCCACCGCCCTGATCAGTCCGCCTGCGTGCGCAGCCGCTTTCCCGCGGCACCGCGGCCGCGGCGGAGAACACCGTCAACTCCATGTTTTAAAACATGTTTGAGCCGCCAGAATATTTTTGCTGCGACGCAACAAAAATGTGTTGACAGCGCCTGCAACGTGAATATAATTGACTCCAATGCTGCGATGCACCAAAAGAGAGCGTCGCAAAACCGGATTCAAGTTAGCAAATTCACTCTAGGAGATTATTACCATGACTACCGCCGAACAATTCGTCGCTGCCAACAAGACCAACGTTGAAACCCTGCTGACCCTGGCCAACACCGCCTTCGCCAGCGCCGAGCGCATTGCCGCCCTGAACCTGAACACCGCCCGCGCCGTTCTGGAAGACACCGTTGCTTCCACCAAGGCCCTGCTGGCTGTCAAGGACGTGCAAGAGCTGGTTGCCCTGCAATCCACCCTGGCCCAGCCGCTGGTCGAAAAGACTGTTGCCTACTCCCGCAGCATCTACGAAATCGCCTCCCAGACCCAGGAAGAAGTTTCCAAGGTTTTCGAAGCCCAGGTTGCTGAAGCCAACAAGACCTTCGCCGCCGCCCTCGACAAGGCTGCCAAGTCCGCTCCGGCTGGTTCCGACGTCGCTGTCGCCGCTGTCAAGTCCGCCATCGCCGCCGCCAACTCCGCTTACGACAGCGTGACCAAGGCTGCCAAGCAAGTGGCCGAAATCGCCGAAGCCAACGTTGCCGCCGCCACCAGCGCCACCGTCAAGGCTGTCAGCACCACGACTCCCGCCAAGTCCTCCAAGAAGGTTGCCTAATCGGCTACCCGACTGGACGGTGAAGCCTCCGGGCCTCACCTGGCCGGCTTGAAGAGCCCGCACTGCTTCGGCAGTGCGGGCTTTTTTGCATTCTCCGGGCTCCGACTTTCTCGTCAAATTCCTGGAATCGGCAACGGTTTGGGTGCAGAGCCACGGTATACGTGATATTTTTTCGAAGTTGTGAAATCGCATTTCACAAGCGAGCCGGGCTATCGAGGGATGCTCGGGAGTGTCGTCAAAAAAATTCAATACTGAGGGATGATTCATGGCTACTGGGAATTCGAAGATCATTTACACGCTCACGGACGAAGCGCCTCTGCTGGCCACGTGTGCATTCCTTCCCATCATCCGGACCTTCACAGGTCCCGCAGGCATTGAAATCGAAAAGGCCGACATCTCTGTGTCCGCCCGTGTCCTCGCCGAGTTCTCCGAGTGCCTGAGCGACGAGCAGAAGGTACCGAACACCCTGGCCGAACTGGGCAAAAAGACCCTCGAGCCGGACGTGAACATCATCAAGCTGCCCAACATCAGCGCCTCCGTGGGCCAGCTGAAGGCCTGCGTCAAGGAACTGCAAGCCAAGGGCTACCCCATCCCCGACTACCCGGAATCCCCGTCCACCGACGAAGAAAAAGCCATCGTCACCCGCTACGGCAAGTGCCTGGGCTCTGCGGTCAACCCGGTTCTGCGCGAGGGCAACTCCGACCGCCGCGCACCGCTGGCCGTCAAGAACTACGCCCGCAAGAACCCGCACTCCATGGGTGAATGGAAGCCCTGGTCCCGGACCCACGTGTCCCACATGCACTACGGCGACTTCTACCACGGCGAAAAGTCCCTGACCCTGGACAAGGCCCGCAACGTGCGCATGGAACTGATCGCCAAGGGTGGCAAGATCACGGTGCTCAAGCCGAAGCTCGCCCTGCTGGAAGGCGAGATCATCGACTCCATGTTCATGAGCAAGAAAGCGCTGTGCGACTTTTACGAGCGCGAACTCGAGGACTGCCGCGAGTCCGGCATCCTGTTCTCCCTGCACGTCAAGGCCACGATGATGAAGGTGTCCCACCCCATCGTGTTCGGCCACTGCGTCAGGATTTTCTACAAGGAAGCCTTCGAGAAGCACGAAGCGCTCTTCAGCGAACTGGGCATCAACGTCAATAACGGCATGGTCGATCTGCACGAAAAGATCAAGACCCTGCCGGAATCCAAGCGCGACGAGATCATCCGCGACCTGCACGCCTGTCAGGAACACCGCCCGAAGCTGGCGATGGTCGACTCGGCCAAGGGCATCACCAACTTCCACGTGCCGAACGACATCATCGTCGACGCGTCCATGCCGGCCATGATCCGTCAGGGCGGCAAGATGTGGGGCGCCGACGGCAAGCAGTACGACAGCAAGTGCGTGATGCCGGAATCGACCTTCGCCCGCATCTACCAGGAGATGATCAGCTTCTGCAAGACCAACGGCAACTTCGACCCGAAGACCATGGGCACCGTGCCCAACGTCGGTCTGATGGCCCAGAAGGCCGAAGAGTACGGTTCCCACGACAAGACCTTCGAAATTACCGAAGACGGCATCGCCAACATTGTCGACATCGCCACCGGCGAAGTGCTGCTCACCCAGAACGTGGAAGCCGGTGACATCTGGCGCATGTGCCAGGTCAAGGATGCACCGATCCGCGACTGGGTCAAGCTGGCCGTCACCCGCGCCCGCCAGTCGAACACGCCGGCCATTTTCTGGCTGGACCCCTACCGTCCGCACGAAGCCGAGCTGATCAAGAAGGTTCAAACCTACCTGCAGGATTACGACACCACCGGTCTGGAAATCCTCATCATGTCCCAGGTTCGCGCCATGCGCTTCACCCTGGAGCGCGTGATCCGCGGTCTCGACACCATCTCCGTAACCGGCAACATCCTGCGCGACTACCTCACCGACCTGTTCCCGATCATGGAACTCGGCACGTCCGCCAAAATGCTGTCCATCGTTCCGCTGATGGCCGGCGGCGGCATGTACGAAACCGGTGCCGGCGGCTCCGCGCCGAAGCACGTACAGCAGCTCACCGAGGAAAACCACCTGCGCTGGGATTCGCTGGGTGAATTCCTCGCCCTCGCCGTCTCGCTGGAAGATCTGGGCCTCAAGACCGGCAACAAGCGTGCCGGACTGCTCGCCAAGACCCTCGACGCAGCAACCGGCAAGCTGCTGGACAACCGCAAGTCGCCGTCGCCCAAAACCGGCGAACTCGACAACCGCGGCTCCCAGTTCTACCTGGCCATGTACTGGGCCCTGGAACTGGCCAACCAGACCGAGGACGCCGAACTGGCTGCGCACTTCGGCAAGCTGGCCAAGCTGCTGACCGAGAGCGAAGCGCAGATCGTTGCCGAACTTAAGACCGTACAGGGCAAGGCTGTGGATATCGGCGGCTACTACAAGGCCGACTCCGAAAAGTGCAAGTCCGTCATGCGCCCGAGCCCGACGCTGAACGCCGCCCTGAAGGCCGTTCGCGCCTAAACTGACAGCACCCTGCCCGCAAACCACCGCGGGCAAACAGACGGGGGCATCCGGAAACGGATGCCCCCGTTTTTCATGGGTCAGCCAACAAATACAATACGGCCGGCAGCTTACATGCGGGCGATCATCGCATCACCAAACTCGGAGCAAGACAGCTCGTTGGCGCCTTCCATCAGGCGGGCGAAGTCGTAGGTGACCTGCTTGTCGCCAATGGCCGCCTCCATGGCACGAATCACCAGCTCGGCGGCCTCCTTCCAGCCCATGTGACGCAGCATCATCTCGGCCGACAGGATCAGCGAACCGGGGTTCACCTTGTCCAGGCCGGCGTACTTCGGTGCAGTGCCGTGGGTGGCTTCAAAACAGGCGTACTTATCGGAGATGTTGGCCCCCGGCGCATTCCGATACCGCCGACCTGTGCCGCCAGCGCGTCGGAGATGTAGTTTCCGTTGAGGTTGCAGCAGGCAATCACGTCGTACTCGGCCGGACGCAGCAGGATCTGCTGCAGGAAGGCGTCGGCGATGACGTCCTTGACGACGATCTCGCGACCGGTCTTCGGGTTGGTGAACCTGCACCACGGGCCACCGTCGATCGGCTCGGCACCAAACTCCTGCTTCGCCAGCTCATAGCCGACGTCACGGAACAGGCCTTCCGTGAACTTCATGATGTTGCCCTTGTGCACCAGGGTCACGCTCTTGCGGTCGTTGTCGATGGCGTACTTCATGGCCGCGCGAACCAGCCGCTGGGAGCCCTCGACCGACACCGGCTTGATGCCGATGCCGCAGTGCTCCGGAAAGCGGATTTTCCTGACGCCCATCTCGTCCCTGAGAAAGCTGATGACTTTCAGCGCCCCTTCCGAATCCGCCGCCCATTCGATGCCGGCATAGATGTCCTCGATGTTCTCGCGGAAAATCGCCATGTCGGTCTTCGTGGGATCCTTCAGCGGCGAGGGCACGCCCTTGAAATAACGCACCGGGCGCAAGCACTGGTACAAGTCCAGCTCCTGGCGCAGCGCCACGTTGAGCGAGCGGATGCCCCCACCCACCGGCGTGGTCATCGGCCCCTTGATGGACACGGAATATTCCTTGAGGGCGTCGAAGGTCTCCTTCGGCAACCACTCGTCCGGGCCGTAGAGCTGGGTGGACTTCTCGCCGGCGTAGACCTCCATCCAGTGAATCTTCTTCTTGCCGCCATAGGCCTTTTCAACTGCGGCATCGATGACCTTGATCATCACCGGGGTGATATCCACCCCGATACCGTCACCTTCGATGAAGGGAATGATCGGGTTGTCGGGCGTAGCCTGGCCCGGAACGATTTTCTGACCGCCAGCCGGCACCTTGATGAAAGATGTACTCATTCCAACTCCCTCGAATAATTTTCCGATGTGTGGACGAACCGGCCGGTTTGTGTAGCGCCACGCGCAATCGAGCACCTGCAGAACAGCCCCGCGCGCAGAGCGGCGCCCCGCCGACTCACGGCCTGCGCCGTTCAACCCCGTTGCGGGGACGGTGCGGGCTGCAATGATTATGGCTGAAATAGCAGCCTGCCGACAGCGCCGCCGCCCGCCCCTGCACGCCCCTTTCAGCCGAAATCCCGATGCTAAACTCGCAGCCTGATCCGGGCCGGAACGGTGCCGGCCCGCACCGCAAAAACGCATCCAAAGCTGATTCGGGGGAAGAACGATGGAGACCAGCACCAACGAGAAACCGGTTGCCCAAGCGATTGCGCAAGCCATGATCGAGGGCTTCAACAAGCACTACCGGATCTTCCGCGAGACATCCCGGCGGGCCAAGGAGAGCTACGAAGCCGCCGACTGGCAAGGCCAGCTGTCAGCGGTGCGCGACCGGGTGCAGTTTTACGACGACCGGGTGAACGAAGCCGTGCAGCGCCTGCACGAAGAGTTCAACGCCGAATCCATCGACGACGCCACCTGGCAAGCCGCCAAGCTGCACTTCATCGGCCTTCTCATCAACCACAAGCAACCCGAGCTGGCCGAAACCTTCTTCAACTCGGTCACCACCAAGATCCTGCTCCGGGAATACTTCAGCAACGAGTACATCTTCACCCGGCCAGCCATCTCCACCGACTACATCGAATCCTTCCCGCCCACCTATTCCAGCTATTACCCGGCCGACGAAGGCCTGCGCAGCACCATCCGGCGCATCGTCGAAGACTTCGACTGGCAGCTCCCCTTTGAAAACCTCGACCGGGACGTGGGCTACGTGATGCGCACAGTCGAAAGACATCTGGGCGAATGGCCGAAGATGGAGGTCAACTGCCAGCTCCAGATCCTCTACTCGGCCTTCTACCGCAACAAGACCGCCTACATCATCGGCAAGGCCATCAACGGCTACCAGGAATACCCCTTCGTGATCGCAGTACGCCACGGCAGCTCGGGCATGCTCTACCTCGACACCATCCTGCTCGACACCTGGCGCATCTCGCTGCTGTTCTCGCTGTCGCGCGCCTACTTCCTGGTGGATATGGAAGTGCCGTCGGGCTACGTGCAGTTCCTCCGCAGCATCATGCCCAACAAGCCGCGCTCCGAGCTTTACACCATGATCGGCCTCGGCAAGCAGGGCAAGACCAACTTCTTCCGCGATCTTGTCGCCCACCTGCGCCACTCCAACGACCAGTTCATCGAGGCGCCCGGCATCCGCGGCCTGGTGATGCTGGTGTTCACGCTGCCGTCCTACCCCTATGTCTTCAAGATCATCAAGGACGTGTTCGGCAGCTCGAAGAACATGGATCGCGCCACCGTCAAAAAGAAATACCTGCTGGTCCGGCAGGTTGACCGGGTCGGGCGCATGGCCGACACCCTGGAGTTTTCCAACGTCGCCCTGCCCCGCAGCCGCTTCCACCCGGATCTCATCGCCCAGCTGCGGCAACTCGCCCCCTCCGTGATCGAGGAGGCCGGCGACAGCCTGGTCATCAAGCACCTCTACATCGAGCGCCGCATGACGCCGCTCAACCTCTACCTCGACAAAGCCACCGAAGAGCAGGTCGACCACGCCGTGCGCGAATACGGCCAGGCCATCAGCGAGCTGGCCATCGCCAACATCTTCCCCGGCGACATGCTGTGGAAGAACTTCGGCGTCACCCGCTACGGCCGCGTCGTGTTCTACGATTACGACGAGATCGAGTACATGACCGACTGCAACTTCCGCAAGATTCCTCCAGCGCCCAACGAAGAAGCCGAAATGGCCAGCGAACCCTGGTATTCGGTAGGGCCGCGGGATGTCTTTCCGGAAGAATTCGCCACTTTCCTGCTCGGCCAGCCCAGGATCCGCAAGGCCTTCATGAAACACCACCGCAAACTGCTCGACGCCCGCTTCTGGCAAGACGCCCAGCAAAAAATCCGCGACGGCTACGTCGAGGATTTTTACCCCTATCCCGCCGAGCTGCGCTTCTGCAACGCCTTTGCCGACGAGGCGCCAGCATCATCCGGGCAAGCTGCTGCGCCCCCCTTCTGAGCCTCGAAAGAGCGCCGGCCTACCCGGCGTTTTTTATGCGGATTCAGGTAAACCCCAGTGTCGCCCCCCCGCCTGCAGGCACCACCATGGCGTTGAAGTCGCCACCGGGATAGCACTTCCAAAACCAATAAATGGAGAAGACACATGACACACCGTTTTCGCTTGCGGGCCCTCGCCCTTGCAGTCGGCAGCACCCTGATCCTGTCCGCCTGCGGAGGAGGCGGAGGAAGTAGCAGCAGCACGCTAAGCGGCATCGCGGCCGAAGGCCTGGCCATCTCCAATGCCACCATCAGCATCAAGGACGCCCGGGGCACCACCCGCAGCGCTACCACCGACGCCGGCGGCAACTACCAGTTCGACACCGCCGGGCTCACCTTCCCGCTGATGCTCCAGATAACCGGCAGCAAGGGCATCTGGCACGCCCTCGTCACCAGCGATGATCTCGGCAAGCCGGCCAACATCAACAACGCCACCAACAGCATCGCCCTCCTCGCCCTCGGTGCCAGCTCCGGCGTCACCCTCCAGGCCGCCTTCGCCGCAGGCAGCTTCGGCACGGTGAGCGGTGCCGCCGTTCAGGAAGCCGACCGCAAACTCCTCGATGCCCTCGAAGCCGAACTCGGCAAGCGCCCCGAAAGCCTTCGCACGGCGCGCTTCACGCCCGGCACACCCGAAGCCGACGGTGACGAGACCGATCGCCTGCTCACGCTGGTCACCACCCGCCCGACCAGCGGCGGCGGCTTCGGCACCTACAACGTCATGCCCGAGCACGTCTGGCCCGACAGCTACACCACCCAAAGCTACGACGGCACGAACGACGACCTGCTCACCGCCGGCTACGGCACAAGCGGCCTCGCCGGCGCAACCACTGCACTCGTAGGCAACGCCGCCAACCTGCGCCGCTACGCCATCCATACCAACTACCGGGCCCTGATCGACGCCAACAAGGCCAGCGGCGGCTTTGGCACCCTCTACGGCCCCAACATTGCCATCGACGGCAGCCCGACCCTCGGCGAAGGCAAGATCCCCGGCCTCGAAGCCATCGCCTACTCGGGCGATGCCAGCGGCAAGCGCAAGGTCACGCTGATGGTGCAGGTGCCCGACAGCTTCAGCACCGCCGCCCCGTGCATCGTCACCGCCACCTCATCGGGCTCCCGCGGCATCTACGGCGCCATCGGAACCGCCGGCGAATGGGGCCTCAAGCACGGCTGCGCCGTCGCCTACACCGACAAGGGCAGCGGCAACGGCATGCACGATCTCGCCCGCGACACCGTCAACCTGATCGACGGCACAGTGTCCCCAGCCAGCACCGCCGGCAAACACGCCCACTTCGCCGCCGACATTTCCAAAACCCAGCTCGACGCCTTCAACCTCGCCTTCCCCAACCGCATCGCCTACAAACACGCCCATTCCGGCAAGAACCCGGAAAAGGACTGGGGCCGCAACACGCTGGACGCCGTCGCCTTCGCCTTTTACGTGCTCAACGAAAAATATTCACAGGCGGACGCCACCGGCCAAAAGCCACGCCTCATACGCCCTGGCAACACCGTGGTAATCGCCTCGTCGGTCTCCAACGGCGCAGGCGCCGCCCTGATGGCCGCTGAACAGGACAAGCTCGGCCTCATCGACGGCGTCGCCGTCAGCGAACCGCAAATCCAGCCCCGGGATGTGAGCAGCCTCGCCATCAGGCAGGGCAGCAGCACCGTCGCCACGATCGGCAAGCCACTGATCGACTACTTCACCTACGCCAACCTCTACCAGCCCTGCGCCGCCCTGGCCACCGCGGCCTCCAACTCACCCCCCGCCGCCGCGCTGCAGCTTTACGCAGCCAACCGCTGCACGTCGCTCAAGGAAAAAGGCCTGCTCGGCGCCACCACGCCGCTGGCCCAGGCCAATGAAGCCCTCGAAAAACTCCACGCCTACGGCTGGAGCAGCGAGCACGACCTCTACCACGCCACCCACCACGCCTTCGCCACCCCGTCCATCGTCGTCACCTACCTCAACACCCTCGGACGCTTCAGCGTAACGGACAACGTCTGCCACCTCAGCTTCGCCACCACCGGAACGGGTGGCGTCGTCGCGGCAACATCCAGCGCCGTGCAATCCGTGATCTTCTCGATCGGCAACGGCGTGCCCCCCACCGGCGGCATCAACCTGGTTTACAACGATGCGGTAGGCGGCCCCACGCGGGACATCAACGCAAAATCACCCTCCACCAACCGGGCCGACGGCGCCCTCGACGGTGCCCTGTGCGCCCGCGCGCTGGTCACAGGTATCGATCCCGTGACCGGCGCCAAGCTCACCGGCACGCTGCTCGCGCAGTCCGAAAAAGTGCAAAGGGGAATTCGCGAGGTGCAGGTGGAAGGCCGGCTCGGCGGCAAACCGGCGATCATCGTGTCGGGCCGCTCCGACACCCTGATCCCGGTCAACCACGCCTCCCGCGCCTATGTGGGCGCCAACCGGAAAGCCGAGGAAAACAGCAAGTTGCACTACTACGAGGTGACCAACGCCCAGCATTTCGACAGCTTCATCGACCTGCTGCCAGGCTACGACACCCGCCTCATCCCCCTGCACGTGTACTTCAACCAGGCCATGGACCTGATGTTCGCCCACCTCAAGAACGGCACCGCCCTGCCCGCGTCCCAGGTTGTGCGGACCACGCCACGCAGCGGCACGGACGGCAGTGCCCCGCCGATCACCGCGGCCAACGTCCCACCCATTGCGGCAACTCCAGCCGCAGGCGACGTCATCAGCTACAGCAACAGTACCCTCAGCGTGCCCGACTGACCCGTCCCGGCATCTCGTTAAAAAGCCCGGCTCGAAACGAGCCGGGCTTTTTTTCAGCTTATCACCGTCAAACCCAGCCGGATTCGCTGATCCACGGCCCGGAGCCCGCTGCCAGCGCATCCCGGATGTAGGGCACGACGGCCTCCGGCAAGGCATCCGGCGAGCACCAGCATAGATCATCGCAGCGATTCGGCTCGGCAATCGAAGGCTCGCCCGACCATTCCCCGGCGCTCACAAAAAAATCAATGCGGTTCGTGTCGGATCTCCGATGCACGACACCGACCACCACCAGCGAAGCCTCGTCCAGCTCGATGCCCAGCTCCTCGCGCATCTCGCGCACCGCGGTGGTACGCAGCGACTCACCCTCCTCCACATGCCCGCCCGGCAAGCTGTAGAGGCCGTCGAAAAATCCTGTTCCGGCCCGCCGCATCAGCAGCACGCGTCCGTCCCGCTCAAGCAGCACGTGCACGCCGACAGGAATTCCGGCGTGGCGCATCAGTGCTTCCCCGTGCTTCCAAAACCACCCTCGCCGCGCTCGCTCGCGTCAAAGGTTTCAACCACGTTGAACGCCACCTGCAGCACCGGCACCACCACCAGCTGAGCTACGCGCTCCATCGGCTGGATGGTGAAATGCTCGTGGCCGCGATTCCAGACCGACACGAAAATCTGTCCCTGGTAGTCCGAATCGATCAACCCGACGAGATTGCCCAGCACGATGCCGTGCTTGTGGCCCAGGCCCGAGCGCGGCAGGATCATCGCCGCCATCCCGGGATCAGCCAGGTGAATGGCAATGCCGGTGGGCACCAGCGTCGTGTGACCGGGCGCCAGAACCTGCGGCGCATCAAGGCAGGCCCGCAGATCCAGACCGGCCGCGCCGGCCGTGGCATAGGCCGGCGGCTGCTGCCGGAGGCGGTCGTCGAGAATCTGGATATCAATGCTGTGCATGGTCGTTTTGCTCCCGAATTGAGGTTTCAGTTTTTGGGCAGCAGACGGGCCAGGTGGGCAACGATGTCCCGCGCCACGTCGGGCTTGGGCGCCTTCGGCAGCGGATGCCGACCGGCATCGTCAAAAAGCACCACCTCGTTGTCATCACCGCCAAGACCGTCCTGCACCAGGTTACCGACGATCAACGACAACTTCTTGGCCTTGCGCTTGCCTTCGGCGTACTCGTCCAGGTTGCGGCTTTCCGCCGCGAAGCCCACGCAGAAAGGTGGATTCGGAAGGCCGGCGACATCGGCGAGAATATCCGGGTTGGGCGTCAGCGTAATGCTCATCTCCGCTCCGGATTTCTTGATCTTGTGTTCAGCCGAATTGACTGGGCGATAGTCGGCCACCGCAGCCACGCCGATGAAAACATCGGCGCCGGGCAGAGCGGCAAACACCGCTTCGCGCATCTCCAGCGCACTTTTCACGCTGACCCGCGTGCAGCCCGCCGGCACCGCCACCGCCACCGGGCCGCTCACCAGCGTAACCTCGGCACCTGCCTGCTCGCAGGCGCGGGCCAGCCCGTAGGCCATCTTGCCCGAACTGGAATTGGTAATACCGCGCACCGGGTCGATCGCCTCGAAGGTCGGCCCGGCCGTCATCACGATACGCCGCCCGGCCAGCACCTTGGGCTGGAAGAATCCGATCACCGCCTCGCACAAGGCTTCTGGCTCGAGCATGCGTCCGAGGCCGACTTCGCCGCAGGCCTGCTCGCCGGCAGCCGGCCCGAAAAGGGTCACGCCGTCGGCTACCAGTTGCGCCGCATTGCGGCGGGTAGCCGGGTGTTCCCACATCTGGCGGTTCATCGCCGGCGCCACCAGCAGCGGGCAATCACGCGCCAGGCAAAGGGTCGTTAGCAGATCGTCGGCCAGGCCGTGCGCCAGTTTCGCCATCAGATCGGCCGTCGCCGGAGCCACCAGAATCGCATCCGCATCCCGGGTCAGGTCGATATGCGCCATGTTGTTGTCCATGCGCGGATCCCACAGGTCGGTCCACACCCGGTTGCCGGACAAAGCCTGAAAGGTCACCGCGGTGACGAAACGCGCCCCGCCTTCGGTGAGCACCACATGCACATCCGCCCCCGCCTTGCCGAGCAAGCGCACCAGCTCCGCAGCCTTGTAGGCCGCGACCCCGCCGGTCACGCCCAGCACCACTTTCCTGCCCTTAAGTTCACTCATGCCAGTGGTATTATCCGGATCCTTCAGAAGCTGGAATTGTACACGCCATGGCAATCACCGACTGGCCTGCCGACGAACGCCCGCGAGAGCGCCTGCTCGCCCGAGGCGCAGCCGCGCTGTCCGACGCCGAACTGCTGGCACTTTTCCTGCGTGTCGGCATCCGCGGCAAAAGCGCGGTCGATCTGGCGCGTGACCTGATCAAGCATTTCGGCAGCCTTTCCTCGCTTTGCGCAGCTTCGGCACCCGCCTTCTCGGCCATTCCCGGCATGGGCCTCGCAAAATACGCCCAACTCCAGGCCGTCCTTGAACTCGCCCGCCGCGCCCTTGGCGAGGAGATGGCCCGACGCGACGTCCTCGACTCGCCGGCCGCCGTACGCGACTGGCTGCGCCTCAAACTGGCGCAACTGCCCCACGAAGTCTTCATGATCCTGCTCCTCGACGCCCAGAACCGGGTGCTGGACAGTGAAGAACTCTTCCGCGGCACCCTGTCGCAAACCTCCGTCTATCCACGCGAAGTCGTCAAGCTGGTGCTCGAACGCAACGCCGCCGCGGTCATCCTGGCCCACAACCACCCTTCCGGCGTCGGCGAGCCCAGCCATGCGGACCAGGCCCTGACCGAAACCCTCAAAAAAGCGCTCGCGCTGGTTGATGTACGGGTACTCGACCACTTCATCGTCGCCGGCAACGCCACCCCGGTATCCTTCGCCGAACGCGGCCTGCTGTAGCTTTCCAGCCGCCACAGCGGTCATCCGTTACACCAATTGCACCAAGGCCTTGATTAGAGTGAACTTAGTCGCTTATAATCGAGAGTCTTACCGAATCAAAACAAGTTTGGAGCAACAAATGGCTCGCGTTTGCCAAGTGACCGGAAAAGCACCGATGGTGGGCAACAATGTTTCCCACGCGAACAACAAAACCAAGCGCCGTTTCCTCCCGAACCTGCAAAACCGCAAGTTCTGGAGCGAAGCCGAGAACCGCTGGGTGCGCCTGCGCGTATCCAACGCTGCCCTGCGCACCATTGACAAAAAAGGCATCGACGAAGTCGTCGCAGAGCTGCGCGCTCGCGGCGAGAAGGTCTAAGCCGTTTAACACCTGGAGATAGATCGACATGGCAAAAGGCGGCCGCGAAAAGATCAAGCTCGAGTCCACAGCCGGGACCGGGCACTTTTACACCACATCCAAGAACAAGCGCACCACCCCGGGCAAGCTTGAGTTCAACAAGTACGACCCGGTCGTGCGCAAGCACGTGGCATACAAGGAAGTGAAGCTCAAGTAATTGCTTCCGGTACGCGATTACCGCTTGTTGCCCTAGAAAAACCCGCCTCGAGCGGGTTTTTTTCTGCCCGATCACTTGCCTGTTTTTTGCTCACAACCAAACACCGGGCGAATCCGGAACAAAGCGCCCAGCGTGCAAAAATGGCCTGTAAAAACAAAACCGCCGGCACACTTTCGTGTGCCGGCGGTCTGGATCACGACGCAGGGAAACCCCTACTCAATCGCGAAAATCAAGCACGCTGAATGTTCGAAGCTTGCTTGCCCTTCGGGCCTTGAGTGATGTCGAACTGAACCTTATCCCCCTCCTTCAGCGACTTGAACCCGGCCATCGTGATGGCGGAGAAGTGCGCGAACAGGTCTTCACTACCATCGTCCGGCGTAATGAAGCCGAAGCCCTTGGCGTCGTTGAACCACTTAACAGTACCAGTTGCCATATTGCAAATTCCTTCTTGATTTCAGTAATACGATCCGGACTTCCGGGGGTGCGGCCGAACCCGGCCAGGCGGCAGAATTTACAAAGAATTTCAAAGACGTTGTCCAAAAAACTCTTCGCATAAAGCGCCACCAGAACCTTGGGCGCGAACACATTACTGCTTTTACGTGACTTACCCCATCGCGTCAACGCATTTTATAAGCCACCACAATTGCTGCATTACAACAATTATTTGCGGGATTTTGACGGTTTTGGGTGCAAAATAATCAAAACCCTTATCTTCTAGCGACTTATTTTTTATTGCATTGCAACAATAGCGCGCACTCAAAGCACGCAGCCGCGCGCCGAAAAACTGTGCCAATTGTCTCTTGCACAATCATCGCGGTTGTTTAGAATGAGTCGCATGGTCATCAAAAAACAGGAAGAATCCGCTATCGAATCAGAGGTCACGCGGGTCAAGCCGCCGCCTCTCTACAAAGTCATGCTGCTTAATGACGATTTCACCCCGATGGATTTCGTGGTGGCCGTGATACAGAAATTCTTTGCCATGGACCGCGAACAAGCCACGCGGATCATGCTCAAAGTCCACAGAGAGGGCGTTGGGGTGTGCGGAGTCTTCCCGCGGGACATCGCCGCAACCAAGGTCGAGCAGGTCATCGCGTACGCACGCCAGCATCAGCATCCGCTGGCATGCGTCATGGAGGAAAACTGAAATGATCGCGCAAGAGCTTGAAGTCAGTCTGCACATGGCTTTTGTCGAGGCCCGACAAAAGCGCCATGAGTTCATTACCGTGGAGCATCTTCTGCTTGCGCTCCTGGACAATCCCTCTGCTGCAGAGGTTCTGCGGGCTTGCGCCACGAAGACCGACGAACTGCGCAAGGAACTGACCAACTTCGTAAACGAACACACGCCCAAGGTCGAAGGCACCGAAGACATCGACACCCAGCCCACCCTGGGATTCCAGAGGGTGATTCAGCGCGCGATCCTGCACGTCCAGTCTTCCGGCAAGAAAGAAGTCACCGGCGCCAATGTGCTGGTCGCGATCTTCGGCGAGAAGGATTCCCACGCCGTCTATTTCCTCCAGCGGCAAAACATTTCGCGTCTCGACGTGGTGAATTTCATTTCCCACGGCATCACCAAAACACCTCAACCGGGCACCACTCCGCAGCGCCCTTCGGGCGAATCCGAGCAGGGTGAGCAGGAACAGGAAGCCGGCAGCGCCGGCGGCGCGCTCGACAACTACACGCAAAACCTCAACCAGCAGGCCATGCTTGGCAAGATCGACCCGCTGATCGGCCGCGAGAAAGAGGTCGAGCGGGTCATCCAGACACTCTGCCGGCGCCGCAAGAACAATCCGCTGCTGGTCGGTGAAGCCGGCGTTGGCAAGACCGCCATCGCCGAAGGCCTGGCGCGGCGCATCGTCGAAGGCCGGGTGCCCGACATCCTCGCCGACGCCCAGGTCTACGCCCTCGACATGGGCGCACTCCTGGCCGGCACCAAATACCGGGGCGACTTCGAACAGCGCCTCAAGGCCGTGCTCAAGCAGCTCACCGAGCACCAGAACGCCATACTTTTCATCGACGAGATCCACACGCTCATCGGGGCCGGCGCGGCATCCGGCGGTACGCTGGATGCGTCCAACCTGCTCAAGCCCGCCCTGTCGTCCGGGCAGCTGAAGTGCATCGGCGCCACCACCTACACCGAGTTCCGGCAGATCTTCGAGAAAGACCACGCCCTCTCGAGGCGTTTCCAGAAGGTGGATGTCGTCGAACCGTCGGTCATTGAAACCGTCGAGATACTCAAGGGCCTCAAGTCGCGTTTCGAGCAGCACCACGGTATCAAGTATTCCGCCTCGGCCCTGTCGAGCGCCGCCGAGCTGTCAGCCCGCTACATCAACGACCGTCACCTGCCCGACAAGGCCATCGACGTCATCGACGAAGCCGGTGCTGCCCAGCGAATCCTGCCCAAGTCGCGTCAAAAGAAGCTCATCGGCAAGACCGAGATCGAGGAGATCGTCGCCAAGATCGCCCGCATTCCGCCGCGCAATGTTTCCAACGACGACCGCGCGGCCCTCAAGACGCTCGATCGCGACCTGCGAAACGTCGTCTTCGGCCAGGACGCCGCCATCGAAGCCCTCGCCAAGGCGATCAAGATGTCCCGCTCCGGCCTCGGCAACCCGCAGAAGCCGATCGGCGCCTTCCTGTTCAGCGGCCCGACCGGCGTCGGCAAAACCGAAGTCGCCCGCCAGCTGGCCTACACACTGGGCATCGAACTGGTGCGCTTCGACATGTCCGAATACATGGAACGCCATGCCGTGTCGCGGCTGATCGGCGCCCCGCCGGGCTACGTCGGTTTTGACCAGGGCGGCCTCCTGACCGAACAGGTCAACAAGAAGCCGCACTGCGTGCTGCTCCTCGATGAAATCGAGAAAGCCCACCCGGACATCTACAACATCCTGCTGCAGGTGATGGACCACGGCACGCTGACCGACAACAACGGCCGGCAGGCCGACTTCCGTAACGTCATCCTGATCATGACCACCAACGCCGGCGCCGAGTCGATGCAGAAGTCCGTCATCGGTTTCTCGGCCAAGCGTGAAGTGGGTGACGAGATGGCCGAGATCAAGCGCCTGTTCTCGCCCGAGTTCCGCAACCGCCTCGATGCCACCATTTCCTTCAAGTCGCTGGATCCGGAAATCATCATGCGGGTGGTGGACAAGTTCCTGACCCAGCTCGAAGCCCAACTCCATGAAAAGAAAGTGGATGCCCACTTCACCGACAAGCTCAAGGAATGGCTCGGCCGCGAAGGTTTCGATCCGCTGATGGGCGCTCGCCCGATGGCCCGCCTGATCCAGGACACGATCCGTTCGGCGCTCGCCGACGAGCTCCTGTTCGGCCGCCTGGCTGGCGGCGGCAGCGTCACCATCGATATCGACGACCAGGGCAAGGTGCACCTGCAATTCGAGGAAATGGCGGAAGCTGCGGTATAGTTTTCATTCGCTTCGAAGCTCATGACGCGCGGGCGGCCTTGGCCGCCCGTTTTATTTGTGCGGCGTTTTTTCGCTCGCTTTCGATTTCACGGAGTAGCCATGGAATTCCAGACCACCGATCTTTGCGACGCCAACGAAGGCAAGGTACGTGCCGTCGCCCCCATGTTCCGCAGCTTTGGCGGCAGAGCCCGCTTTGCCGGCCCGATCCGCACCCTGAAGGTTTTCGAGGACAACGCGCTGGTCCGCTCGACGCTCGAAGGCCCCGGCCAGGGCTGCGTGCTGGTGGTCGATGGGGGCGGCTCGATGCGCTGCGCGATGGTCGGCGACCAGCTCGCCCTGCTCGGCGTAAAGAATGGCTGGGCCGGCATCGTCGTCTACGGCTGCATCCGTGACTCCGGCCCGATCGCCGGCATGGACATCGGCGTCTTCGCCCTCGGCACCCATCCGATGAAGAGCATCAAGAAAGGCGCCGGCGATGTGGACATTCCGGTGAGCTTCGGCGGCGTAAGCTTTACGCCCGGGCAGTGGCTGTATGCCGACGAAGATGGCGTGATCGTTGCCGAGTCTCCGCTGCTGTAAGTCACGCAAAGAACGATGCGGTGCAGCGATTTTTTATTTCACAAGCCTCAATAGCGTTTTGACAGGTGAAATAAAAACATTAAGACATTGATTTAAATAAAATATTTATTTCTTATGTCTTATATAAGACATATTGCTGCCATGCAAAATCATCCCTATACTCTCGTCTGTTGATCGACGTGCCGGAATGAGTCACCCCTCGACCCGCCGGCACCGGTCAAGCAGCTCAGGAGTTCGCGCACGACACTGCCCTTTCGAGGCAACTGCCTGCGTAATCCGGCTTTCCCTTGTCTCAACATCATTTAAGGATTTCACATGTCCCTGACTCGCGAACAGCAAATTGCCGCTCTGGAAAAAGACTGGGCCGAAAACCCCCGCTGGAAGCTCGTCAAGCGCGGTTACTCCGCAGCCGACGTCGTTCGCCTGCGCGGCAGCCTGCAGCCTGAGCACACCCTGGCCCAGCGCGGTGCAGAGACGCTGTGGAACAAGGTCAACGGTGGCGCCAAGAAGGGCTACGTGAATGCCTTCGGCGCAATCTCTGCCGGTCAGGCCATGCAGCAAGCCAAGGCCGGCCTCGAAGCCGTCTATCTGTCCGGCTGGCAGGTGGCTGCCGACGGCAACACCTCCGAAACCATGTACCCGGACCAGTCGCTGTACGCCTATGACTCCGTGCCGACCATGGTTCGCCGCATCAACAACACCTTCAAGCGCGCTGACGAGATCCAGTGGGCCCGCGGCATCAACCCGGGCGACGAAGCCTTCGTCGACTACTTCCTGCCGATCGTTGCCGACGCGGAAGCCGGTTTCGGCGGCGTTCTGAACGCCTTCGAACTGATGAAGAACATGATTGCCGCCGGTGCCGCTGGCGTGCACTTCGAAGACCAGCTGGCTGCCGTCAAGAAGTGTGGCCACATGGGTGGCAAGGTGCTCGTTCCGACCCAGGAAGCCTGTGAGAAGCTGATCTCCGCTCGTTTCGCCGCCGACGTGATGGGCGTTCCGACCCTGATCCTGGCCCGTACCGATGCCGAAGCCGCCAACCTGATCACCTCCGATCACGACGCCAACGACAAGCCCTTCCTGACTGGCGAGCGCACCCAGGAAGGCTTCTACCGCGTCAAGAACGGCCTCGAGCAGGCCATCAGCCGCGGCGTTGCCTACGCCCCCTACGCCGATCTGGTGTGGTGCGAAACCGGCACGCCCGACCTCGGCTTTGCCCGTGAATTCGCCCAGGCCGTGCAGGCTGCCTGCCCCGGCAAGCTGCTGTCCTACAACTGCTCGCCCTCCTTCAACTGGAAGAAGAACCTTGACGATGCCACCATCGCCAAGTTCCAGGACGAGCTGTCCGCTCTGGGCTACAAGTACCAGTTCATCACCCTGGCCGGCATCCACATCAACTGGTTCAACACCTTCCAGTTCGCCCACGCTTACGCCCGCGGCGAAGGCATGAAGCACTACACCGAAATGGTGCAGGAACCCGAATTCGCCGCTCGCGAAAAGGGCTACACCTTCGTGTCGCACCAGCAGGAAGTCGGCGCTGGCTACTTCGACGACGTGACCACCGTGATCCAGGGCGGCTCCTCCAGCGTCAAGGCACTCACCGGCTCCACCGAAGAAGAACAGTTCCACTAAGACCCCGATCGCCGGCCCCTCGCCGGCGCGCTTGGTTGAAAAACCCCCGCGGGTGCGAACCCCGGGGGTTTTTTCATGCCTGGCGCCCGGAGATGGGCCGGGGAAGCCCGCTCCGGTAGAATCACCGGCCGTCTTCAGCCTTCCCCGCCCCATGCAATCCCTCTGGATGATCGTAGCCAGCCTGTTGTTTGCCTGCATGGGGGTGTGCGTCAAACTGGGTTCAGCCCATTTCTCCATCGGAGAACTGGTGTTCTACCGCGGCTTCGTCGGTTTCCTGCTGATGTTGATGCTGACGCATCTGCAAGGGATTCCCCGAACCACGCCGCACTGGCGCCTGCAGGTATCGCGCGGGCTCTCCGGCACCGTGTCGCTGATGTGCTACTTCTTCGCGCTCGGCATCCTGCCGCTGGCCACCGCCGTCACCCTGGCCTACACCTCGCCACTGTTCGTCGCCCTGCTGCTCGTCCTGTGGTTCAGGGAACGACTCGGGATGAGGGCTTTCGCCGCCATCGGCCTGGGGTTTGTCGGCGTCGTGCTGCTGCTCAAGCCAACGCTCCAGGCCGAGCAGTGGGTCGGCGCGCTCGCCGGGCTCGGCTCCGGCCTGATCGCCAGCGTGGCCTACGTAAATGTGCGCGAACTCGGCCGTGCCGGCGAGCCGGAAGCCCGCACGGTGCTGTGGTTCTCCGGCGTCACCAGCCTCTTTGGCCTGGCCTGGGCGCTGGCGGCCGGCGACCTGCACGCCATCGATTCAGAGCGTGCAGCCATCATTCTCGGCGTCGGCGGCTTTGGTGGCTGCGCCCAGCTCGCCATGACCCGGGCCTATCGCTACGGCAAGACGGTCGTCTCGGCCAACCTATCGTACTCGACAGTGATTTTTTCCAGCCTGTTCGGCGTGGCGCTGTGGAACGAGCGCCTGCCGTGGACCTCGATCGCAGCAATCGCCGTCATCATCGCCAGCGGCGTGCTGGTTTCCCTATCGTCCCGGCAAACCACGCCGGCCGCGGAGTCTGATTGAAGCGGGTGCACCGCGGGACTACACTGACGGCATCCCGTCATTTCCCAGAGGAAGCAGGCCATGATCACCACCGAAAACAAGGAAAACCGGGTCAACATCACGGTCTTCAGCGAATTCACGCTGGCCGACTTCAAAGAGTTCGAAGAGGCCGTCAATTACAAGGTGCGCTTCGAGGGGCCGGTGAACCTGCTGTTCGACCTGCGCGAGATGAGCGGCTTCACCGTCGACATGGCGCTGGAAGAAATCCGCTTCGCCCGCACCCACTCCAGCGACTTCGCCCGCATCGCGATCCTCTCGGACGATCAGTGGATCACCTGGAGCGCCTGGCTGTCGCAGATTTTCGTCGATGCCAAGGTCCGCGTCTTCGACGATGCGGACGACGCAGAAGCCTGGCTCAGCGGCATCGAATCACCCGTTGTCTGAGAACCCTATCGTGCCCGCGCCCTTCACGAGCCTCGTCAGCGTTCACGAACTGGCAGCCCAGGCCACGCCCGCATGGCGGATCTTCGACTGCCGCTTCAACCTGGCCGATCCGCCGGCCGGCCGTCAGGCCTACGCTGCGGGTCATCTGCCGGGAGCATTCTTTCTCGACCTGAACGAAGATCTTTCCGGCCCGCTGTCAGGCCTCAACGGCCGCCATCCCCTGCCCGACCCGCAACTGCTTGCGGACAAGCTCGGCAGCCTCGGTGTCGGGCCCGAAACCCAGGTGGTGGCCTACGATGACGCAGGCGGCATGTTCGCCTCCCGCCTGTGGTGGTTGCTGCGCTGGTTCGGGCACACCCGCGTCGCCGTTCTCAACGGCGGCATCCAGGCCTGGGCCGGCAGCGGGCACCCCCTTGTCACCGAACGCCCCGAAGCAGTTGCCACGCGCTTCACACCCAAGCTGCAGAAATGCATGCGGGCCGATGCCGACTACGTTCACAGCCACCTGGGCAGCCCGGGCATGCTACTCATCGACGCCCGTGCGCCCGACCGCTTCCGCGGCGAAAACGAAACCCTCGACCCCGTCGGCGGCCACATTCCGGGCGCCATCAACCGCTTTTTCAGGGACAACCTGGATGCCAACGGTTGCTTCAAGCAGGCAGCCTGTCTGCAGGAAGAATTCGGCAAGCTGATCAAGGGAGGCGACGCTCACGCGGTCGTCCATCAGTGCGGCTCCGGCGTCACCGCCTGCCACAATCTGCTGGCGATGGAAGTGGCCGGGCTGTCCGGCGCAAAACTCTATGCCGGCTCCTGGAGCGAGTGGTGCTCCGACCCAGCCAGACCCATAGCTACGGGCCCCTGAAGGCCCGTAGCGCCTGCCCGCAGCACGCGGGCAGGCAACACCCCTGAAACCCCGCTCAGCCCCGGCCGAGCAATCCAGCCAGACCCGACAGGGCCTGACCCAAATCCAGGTTACCGGCTTCCGGCAGTTGCCCGTCCGGCGTCAGGCCGTCAACAACCTGCGGCAGAAAATTAGCCAGGTGGCCGGCCAGTTGCTCGCCCGGAATGCCCAGCTGGGCGGCCATGTCGCCCAGCTCGGAAGTGCCGAATGCCTGGCCGATCTGCTCGGCGCTCACGGGCAGGTTCTGCCCGGTACCGACCCACGACGCGACCTGCTCGCCGAGACCGCCCTGGCTCAGTTGTCCCAGCAAACCACCAATGCCGCCCTTGCTCTGCAGAAGGCCCAGCACCAGCTGAATCAATGCAGCCTGACCACCGCCGCCCCCTTGCTGCTGCTCATTGCCTCCGGCCAGAGAACCGAGAACCTGTCCTGCCAGTTGATCAAGCAAACCCATTTGCAGCTCCATTCATAAGTTGTACGTAAACCATGTCGGCAAGGCCACACATGTCGCCTGTGACATCGACGAAACACTTTACGCCGCATCGCCCGCCCACGTGTTGCAGTTTGCAGAATCTGACCTCCATGCCCGTCCCGGTTAAAATCGTCTCTTTGGCCCCAGGCAGCACACCATGACCCAGGACGAACTCAAGCAACAAGCCGCGCTGCGTGCGCTCGATTACGTGGTCGAAGGCGCTATCGTAGGTGTCGGCACCGGTTCCACGGCCAACTTCTTCATCGACGGCCTCGCCACCATTAAAGACCGGATTGCCGGGGCGGTCGCCTCGTCGGAAGTCTCGGCGCGCCGTCTCGCCGGCCATGGTATCCGCCTTTTCGATCTCAACGATGTGGAAGAACTGCCGGTTTATGTCGACGGCGCCGACGAAATCGACGCCTCGCTAGCCATGATCAAGGGCGGAGGTGGCGCCTGACCCGCGAGAAGATCGTTGCCGCGGTGGCCACGAAATTTGTCTGCATCTGCGACGCAAGCAAGAAAGTAGACGTACTCGGCCGCTTTCCGCTGCCGGTCGAGGTCATTCCGATGGCACGCGCCCAGGTGGCGCGCGAACTCGCCCGCCTCGGAGGCAAACCCGTGCTGCGGGAGGGTTTCGTCACGGACAACGGCAACCTGATCCTTGACCTTCATGGCCTCCAGATTCACGATCCAGTCAAGCTAGAAGTGAATATCGACGGCATCGTCGGTGTCGTCACCAACGGCCTGTTCGCCAAGCGTGGCGCCGACGTGCTGCTGCTTGCCACAGCCGACGGCGTTGTCATGCTCGAGCGCACTTGAAACAAAAACGTCACAAAGCCCTGTTAGCCTCTCTCGCTTGTCAGCATTCAGCCACAGGATTACCTAATGAACGAGCACACCTCCAAAAAGTTCGACTCTGAACTGGAAGGCATCCGCACACGGGTACTCCAGATGGGCGGCATGGTCGAATTGCAGATCGTGAAGGCCATGGAAGGGCTTTCCAATGGCGATTTGCTGCTGATTGACCAGGTTATCGAGAACGACAACCGGGTCAACCTGCTGGAAATCGAGCTCGACGAAGCCTGCAACCAGGTGATCGCCAAGCGCCAGCCCACCGCGGTCGACCTGCGCATGGTCAGCACCGTGCAAAAGACCATCACCGACCTGGAGCGCATCGGCGACGAGGCCAAGAAGATCGCCAAGACCGCCAAGCTGCACCACAACACGCCATCGCCCTTCACGCCGCCGATCCGCCTCAACCACATCGCCGACGCGGTCGTGGACATGCTGCGCACCGCGCTTGATTCCTACGCCCGCCTGGACACGGTTTCCGCAGCCCAGGTGGTTCGGCAGGACAAGGAAGTGGATGCCGAATTCAAGGGGATCATGCGCCAGCTGATCACCTACATGATGGAAGATCCGCGCACCATCTCCCAGGCCATCGAGCTGATGTTCGTCGCCAAGTCGGTCGAGCGCATCGGCGACCACGCCAAGAACATCGCCGAATACGTGGTGTACATGGTCAAGGGCCGCGACGTGCGTCACACCAGCCTCGAAGAGATCGAACGGGAAGCCATGCGCTAAGCATCGCGCGCTTCGCCGCAGCAGCACACGGGGGGACGGCATGCCGTCCCCCCGTTTTTTATCTCCCCTAAAGAAAGGCAGATCAGGCACGCCTATTGCTGGTGAGCCGGGATACCCGGACGGGCTGATAGAATCCGCCCATCCTCCGATCCCCCGGACGCCACCGACACCATGCCGCTCAAGTTCGAACTCCTGCAGGCCGATGACAACTCCCGCTACCTGCTGCGCGGAAAAACCGACATCCTCTACAACCTGCGCAGCCTCATGCAGAAGCGGGCGATGCTCTCCGCCTTCATCGACGCCAGCGCCAATTCCTTCCTTACCGCCATCGTCGCCATCAGCGACGACGAACGCTACCTGGTGCTCGACGCCGCCAGCGACCCGGCCATCAACCGCCGTGTGGAAGAATCCGAGCAACTGATCTGCGTCACCCAGCTCGACAAGATCAAGATCCAGTTTGCCGCGCACCAGATCGAGCGCGTCACCCACGAAGGGCATGACGCCTTCCGCACCCCCGTGCCCGACGTGCTGCTGCGCCTGCAGCGCCGCGAATACTACCGGCTGACGGCTGCCAACCCGCACACCCTGATCTGCCTGATCCCGGTCATCCTCGATGGGCAAAAGAAAATCATTTCGGTCGAGGCGGCCGTGGTCGACATCAGTGGTGGCGGCCTGGCGGTGCTGATACCGCCCGGCGAAGTGCCCTTCGAACCGGACATGGAGTTTGCGGATTGCCGGCTGATGCTGCCGGAAACCGGCCCCATCGCCACTTCACTGCGCGTGCGCAACCTGTTTCGCATCACCAACCGCGACGGCAGCATCATGCTCCGCGCCGGCTGCGAATTCGTCGACCTGCCCGCCAGCATGGCCTCGACGATCCAGCGTTACATCCTCAAGGCCGAACGGGAGCGCAACGCCCGCGAGCGCATCCGCTGAGCCCGCGCCTTTTCCAGAAAGCACAAAGCCGGCGATTGCCGGCTTTGTGCTTTTGAACCCTGCCACCCTGGAATGGGCAGCTCGGTGTCTTTCAGACAGACATGTTCATGATGTCCTGGTAGGCCGTGACGAGCTTGTTGCGCACCTGAACCATCTGCTGGAAGGACAGGTTGGCCTTTTGCAGATTCACCATGACATCCTGCAGATTCACGTTGGGATCACCGGCCGAAAAACCTTTGGCCATTTCCTGGGCCTGCATCTGGGCCGAGCTGACATCGGCGATTGCCGTTTGCAGAACGTCGCCGAAACTCACCTCCCCGGCAGCCGGGGCCGACTGGGCAGGCTTGCCCCCGGCCACTTGCGAGGTGGCGCGAAGTTCCGACAACATTTGATCGATTCCGCGGGTATCCATGATCCGGCTCCTTTTGCTCAACTATAGCAGAGCAAGCTGCATGCCAAAGAGCAGAAGGGCGCTGCGGCCCCCGTCTAGCCCGAAAACAGGCCTTCCTCCCGGTACTGCTGGAGCTTGTAGCGCAGGGTGCGCTCCGAGATGCCAAGCTGCTCCACCGCACGCTTTCGCGAGCCTCCCACCTCTTTCAGAACCTTCAGGATGTGCTCGCGCTCCAGATCTTTCATGCTGGCCGGACGGGCTGCATCCCTGGCCGCCGCAACGGCATCATCGGCAGGATTTGCCGTCTCGGCGGCAAAAACGGCCGGCACGATGAGCGGCACAACCGGCACCCGGACCGCCTCGCCGTTCCAGTGGGGCAGGCACAGGCGAATGGTGTCGGCGGACACCGCCTGTCCGCTGCTGAGGATCAGCGCGCGCTGCACGGTGTTCTCCAGCTCCCGCACATTGCCCGGCCAGTGGTAGGTTACCAGCACACTTTCGGCCTCCGGCGACAGGCGCGCGACGCGCTTGAGGCGCGCACCGTGCATCAGCGCAAAATGCCGGGCCAGCGGCACGATGTCGCCCGGACGCTCCCGCAGCGACGGAATCGCGAGCGGAAACACGTTGAGGCGGTAATAGAGGTCTTCGCGAAAACGCCCGGCGGCCACCTCCTTGCTCATGTCCCGGTTGGTGGTGGCGAGCACGCGGATGTCGAGGGGAATGGCTTTTTTGCCGCCCACCCGCTCCACCTCGCGCTCCTGGAGCACCCGCAGCAGCTTGGCCTGGAGGCCAAGGGGCATTTCGGAAATTTCGTCGAGAAGCAGCGTGCCGTCCTCGGCCTGTTCAAACTTTCCGGCCTGGGCACTCACGGCCCCCGTGAAGGCACCTTTCTCGTGGCCGAAGAGGGTCGCCTCGAGCAGGGAGTCGGGAATCGCCGCGCAGTTGATGGCGATGAATGGCCCCGTGCGGCGCGAGGATTGCTCGTGGAGATAGCGGGCAAAGACTTCCTTGCCGGTACCGGATTCACCGGTAAGGAGCACGGTGGCATCGGTTTCGGCCACCTTGTCGGCCAGGGCCAGCAAGTTGCGGGTGTGAGGGTCGGCGGCGATCATGCCGTCATCCCGACGGGCTGCCGCGTAACGCTGCACGTGCTCGAGCAGCACATTGGGTTCGAAAGGTTTCATCAGAAAATCACAGGCTCCGCCGCGCATGGCATCGACGGCTTTTTCGACATCACCGAAGGCGGTCATCAGCAAAACCGGTAGCTGCGGCAGACGCTGACGCAGCTCGCCAAGTAGTTGAAGGCCGTCCATCGGCTGCATTTTCAGGTCGGACAACACCAGGTTGAAGGCCTGCTTTTCCACTGCGGCCAGCGCCGCCGGGCCGTCGCCCACGCCGGTAACCGCGTGACCGGCGATTTCAAGGGTCATGCACACGGCGTCGCGCAGGGGCGCGTCGTCTTCGACTACAAGGATGTTCAGGGCTTCAGGCATGTGACGTCTCTCTAAATCCGGGTGTTACCGGGCGCTATGCGCCCATGGCGAGGGTCAGGGTAAAAGTTGTGCCGTGGCCGGGCTCGGACTGGATTCCGATGTCGCCGCCGTGGGCCCGGGCTACGCCTCGCGCAATCGCCAGACCCAACCCTGTTCCATCGGAGCGGGTGGTAAAAAATGGCTCGAAAAGCCGCGTCTGCAGCGCCGGATCAATGCCGCGTCCGTTGTCGATCACGCTGAAGCGGGCCACAGCGCCCTCCTGCTCCGCCTCGAAACGGATGGCGCCGCCGGCCTCCAGCGCCTGCACGGCGTTTTCGAGCAGGTTGGTCAGCGCGCCGGCAATGGCTTTGCGATCACCCACGACGCGGGTGTCGCCACAGGCGCAGGCCGCGGCCAGCTCGAGCCCCTTGGCGCGGGCCAGCGGCTCCAGCGTCTGGGTGAGTTCGGCTACCAGCTCGCAGATGCCGAAGGGCTCGCGGCCCAGGGTTTCGCCGCGGGCAAAAAGCAGCATGTCGCGGATCAGTTTTTCCAGATGACGCAGGCGCTCCATGGCACGGTTGCCGATGCGCTCCCGGTCGGCCGGCCCCATTTCCTGCTGGACCAGCGTGGCCGTGTAGAGCAGCGCCGCCGCCAGCGGGGTGCGCAACTGGTGGGCCAGCCCGGCAACCATCTCGCCCATCGCGGCGAGGCGTTCGTTGCGCTCGGCGGCGAGGCGCATGTGATGGGCGTCGGTCACGTCATTGAGGAGGACGATGTGACCCTCGCCCGACTCGAGGGCGGCATCCACGCGGGTTACGCGGCGAAGTTCGCCCGCGATGTCGAGCTGCCACTCGCCGGGAGTCTCGGTGGCGGCAAGGCGATCCGTGCAAAAACCGGCCCAGTCGACGCCGGCCAGCGGCGCCCCGAACATCGCCTCCACCACGCGGTTGGCTTGCACCACGCGGCCGTCCCGGTCGAGCACGACAACGCCGGCCGGCAGCGCGCCCATCAGCACGCTGAGCCTTTCGGTCAGCTGGCCGACCTGGGTCTGCAGGCCTGCATAGGCGCCGGTCAGGGCCTCGGACGCTTCGCTGAACTGGCGAAAGGCTTCGGCCAGCTGGCGGGCGTCGAGTCGATCTTCGATGGCAGGGAGATTCATGAGTTGTACGGGGCGAAATTCACCGCTTCGCAGCTTAGGCCTGCCCGGCAAACGGCAAGACGGCAAATAGGCGGCAAAAAGCGCCGTTAATCCCTCCCTAGAACACCGGGCACCGGGCCCAGAATGCGACCATCCGAAATAGGGGAATGTTTCCATGGCAGCAGAAGACGCCGCCGTCGCTCCACCGCCACCCGCCTCGCCCTTCGTGCAGGTGCTGGAGAACATCCGCAATCTGTCCCAGCGCCAGAAGCTCGCCGCCGGCGCTGCGCTGGCGTTCGGCATTGCGCTGATCGTCGGCGTCATCCTGTGGAGCCGCCAGCCGGATTACGCCGTGCTGTTTTCCAATCTGGCCGAAAAGGACGGAGGCGCCGCCGTCGCCAGCCTCCAGCAGCAGAACATTCCCTACAAGTTCTCGGACAACGGCAACGCCATCCTCGTGCCGGCCAGCCAGGTGCACGATCTGCGCCTGCGCCTTGCCGCCCAGGGCATTCCCAAGGGCGGCCTGGTGGGTTTCGAGTTGATGGAAACCCAGAAGCTCGGCCTCTCCCAGTTTCACGAGCAGATCAATTACCAGCGCGCCCTCGAAGGCGAACTGGCCCGCACCATTTCATCCATCGGCAGCGTGGCCGGCGCCCGCGTGCACCTGGCCATTCCCAAGCAAACCGCTTTTCTGCGCGACGAGCAGAAGCCCACAGCCTCGGTGATGGTGAACCTGCACACCGGCCGCGCCCTCGACCCGGCGCAGATCGCCGGCATCGTGCACCTGATCGCATCGAGCGTGCCCCAGCTCACCAACGACAACGTGAGCGTCATCGACCAGGAAGGCAGCCTGCTCACCAAGAAGCCCGACCCGCTGCAGACAAACCTCGACGCCACCCAGATCAAATACACCCGCGAGCTGGAAGAAGGCTACATCCAGCGCATCAACTCGATCCTCACGCCGCTCTTCGGCAAAGGCAACTTCCGGGCCCAGGTTTCGGCCGATGTGGATTTCAACGTCACCGAACAGACCGCCGAAACCTACCGCCCCAACCCCTCGCCCGAGCAGGCCATCCGCAGCCAGCAAAGCAGCGAGAGCCAGACCCGCGACCAGGGCCCGCAGGGCGTGCCGGGCGCCCTCAGCAACCAGCCGCCGGTGCCCGCCACCGCCCCGCTTACAACACCCCCCGTGGCCGGCGCGCCCGGCGCAGGCCAGCAAGCGCCGCTCAGCTCCAGCAAGAGCGCCACCATCAACTACGAAGTGGACAAGACCATCCAGCACACCCGCAAGGCCCTCGGCCAGATCAAGCGGCTGTCGGTGGCAGTGGCACTCAACCAGAAGGAAGAGAAGGACAAGAACGGCGTCATGAAGTCGGTGCCCCTGACCGAAGAGGAACGCAAGCGTGTCGAGGATCTGGTGCGCGAGGCCGTCGGCTACAGCAAGGACCGGGGCGACACCATCAACGTGGCGAGCAGCGCCTTCGTCGCCTCCGACAAGGATTTGCTGGAAACCCCGATCTGGAAGGATCCGGACAACATCGTCCTGTTCAAGGAACTCATCAAGTACCTGGTGATTGCCGGCGTGATCGCCTTTGTGGCCTTCGGCGTGATCCGTCCGCTGATGAGGCAGGTCATGCCGCCGGAAGAGAAGGAAGAAACCGCCGCCGCGGCCGAAGCGCGCGAGGAAGGCGAAGGCGAAGAAGGTGAAGAAGGCGAAGGTGAGGAAGGCGCAGAAGTCACCTTGTCCCCCGAAGCCGCCGCGCGCCTGGCCTACGACGAAAAACTCGCCAAGGCACTGGCCCTCGCCAAGGAAAATCCGCGCATGGTCGCCAACCTGATCAAGGAATGGATGGGAAGCAATGAGCAGCAACGATGAAGGACTCGAAAAGAGCGCCCTGCTCCTGTTCACCCTCGGCGCCAACGAAGCGGCCGAAGTCCTGAAGCAGCTCGGCCCAAAAGAAGTCCAGAAGCTTGGCGCGGCCATGGCCGGGATGCCCGCCCAGAGCCGTGAAAAAGTCGAAGCCATTCTCGACGAACTGATCGGCTTCGCGGAGAAGGGCTCGCCCATCGAGTCCGACCACGAACACATCAAGGAAATGCTCACCAAGGCCCTCGGCGACGAGCGCGCCAACCACCTGATCGGCCGCGTGCTGCAGGGCTCGGACACCGCCGGCATCGAAAGCCTCAAGTGGATCGATGCCCCCACCGCCGCCGACCTCATCAAGAACGAGCACCCGCAGATCATCGCAACGATCCTGGTGCACCTAGAGTTCGACCAGGCCGGTGAAATCCTCAAGCACTTCACCGACCGCCTGCGCAACGACGTGCTGCTGCGCATCGCCACCCTCGACGGCGTGCAGCCGGTGGCCCTGCGGGAACTCAACGAAGCCCTCACCCGCATGCTGTCCGGTGCCACCACCGTCAAGAAGACCGCCATGGGCGGCGTGCGCCACGCGGCCGACATCCTCAACTTCGTCGGTTCGGCGGCCGAAACCGCCATCCTCGACAACGTGCGCGAATACGACCCCGACCTCGCCCAGAAGATTCTCGACGAGATGTTCGTCTTCGAGAACCTCATGGATCTCGACGACCGGGGCATCCAGACCCTCCTGCGCGAAGTCCAGAGCGACTCGCTGGTGATCGCGCTGAAGGGTGCGCAGCCGGAGATGCGCGAGAAGATCTTCAAGAACATGTCCCAGCGCGCCGCCGAAATGCTCAGGGAAGACCTCGAATCCCGCGGCCCGGTGCGCCTCTCCGAAGTGGAAGCGGAACAAAAGGAAATCCTCAAGACGGCCCGCCGCCTCGCCGAGGAAGGCCAGATCGCCCTGTCCAGCGGAGGCGGCGACGATGCCTTCGTCTAAGCGCGCAGCCTGTTCACGGACGCCCCCCCAGCCATGAGCCCGCATCAGGCCGCTGGCGCCTACCAGCGCTGGACGCTCCCCTCCTTCGACGAACCCCAGCCAGCGGCGCCCTCACCCGCCGGATCAGAAATCGCCGCGCCGCCACCGCCCCTGGACGAACCCGTCTTTGCGCCCGACGCCATGCCGGCCGCGCCGGAGGACGCACCCTTCAACGTCGAAGCGCTCACCCTGCCCGACACCGAACCGGACATCCACCTGCCCACCGCCGACGACATCGAGCGCATCCACGAAGAAGCCCGCAAGGAAGGCTACTCGGCGGGCTACGAAGAAGGCACTGCGCGCGGGCGGATGGAGGCCATGCAATTTCACGGCCTGGTGCAAGGCCTCGAAACCTCGCTCACCGCCCTCGACCAGGAAGTGGCCGAGGAGGTGCTCACCCTTGCCATCGAAGTGGCCCGACAGATGGTGCGGAACAGCCTCGAAACCCACCCCGAATCCACCGCCGAACTGATCCGCGAAGCCCTGTTGCAGCTGCCTCAGGCCCATGCGCTGATCCACCTCCACCCCGAAGACGTGACGATGGCGCGCGACTACCTGGGCGAACAACTCACCCACGCCGGCCACCGGCTGATCGAAGACCCCAGCATTTCCCGCGGCGGCGTGCGCATCGACGCCGCCGGCAGCCAGATCGATGCCACGGTGCAAACCCGTTGGCGGCGCATCATGGACAACCTCGGCCGCAACATTCACTGGGACGGGGGCGGCAGCTGATGGAACACGGCACCGAAACCTGGAAGGCCTTTCTCGCCGACGGCCGCAAACTGGTGGGCGCCACCCCGCCTTACCAGCTCTCCGGACGCCTGACGCGCATCAACGGCCTGGTGATGGAAGCCTCCGGCCTCAAGCTGCCCCTCGGTTCGGGCTGCCGCATCGTGATCCCTGGCGGAAGTTCGGTGGAAGCCGAAGTGGTCGGCTTCCATGGCGAAAAAATCTTCCTGATGCCCACCGACGACGTCTTCGGCCTCGCCCCCGGCGCCCAGGTGCTGCCGGTCGAACCCACCCAACCGCAGCTTGTCGCCGGCGAACGGATCGAGCCGCGCCGCCGCGCCTCCGACCGGGCCAAGCACCTGCCCATGGGAGACGAACTGCTCGGCCGGGTGGTGGACGGCGCCGGCCGCCCGCTGGACGGCCTCGGCCCCCTCGCCGTGCGCCACTCGAGAGCGCTCCAGGCACGCCCCATCAACCCGCTGCAACGGGCACCGATCACCCAGTCGCTGGACGTCGGCATCCGCGCCATCAACGGCCTGCTCACCGTCGGCCGCGGCCAGCGGATGGGCCTCTTCGCCGGCTCCGGCGTGGGCAAATCAGTGCTCATCGGCATGATGGCCCGCTACACCGCGGCCGACGTGATCGTCGTCGGCCTGATCGGCGAGCGGGGCCGCGAAGTCAAGGAGTTCATCGAGCACAACCTGGGCCCGGAAGGCCTGGCCCGCTCGGCGGTGATCGCCGCCCCGGCCGACTGCAGCCCGCTGATGCGTCTGCAGGGCGCCTCCTACGCCACCACCGTGGCCGAATATTTTCGCGACCAGGGCAAGCAGGTGCTGCTGATCATGGATTCGCTGACCCGCTACGCCATGGCCCAACGGGAGATCGCGCTGGCCATCGGCGAACCGCCGGTCACCCGCGGCTACCCGCCGTCGGTGTTCGCACGCCTGCCGGCGCTGGTCGAGAGAGCCGGCAACGGGCCGGAAGGCGGCGGCTCGATCACCGCGTTCTACACCGTGCTCGCCGAGGGCGACGACCAGCAGGATCCGATCGCCGACTCGGCCCGCGCCATTCTCGACGGCCACATCGTGCTGTCGCGCAACCTTGCCGACCAGGGCCACTACCCTGCCATCGACATCGAGCAATCCATTTCGCGAGCCATGCACAACCTCGTCAAGAGCCAGCACTTCGACATGGTGCGACGCTTCAAGCAGCTTTTCTCGCGTTATCAGCGCTCCCGCGACCTGATCGCCGTGGGCGCCTACCACGCCGGCTCCGACCCCATCCTCGACCAGGCCGTGGCCATGTATCCACGCCTGGAAGCCTTCCTGCAACAGCGCATCGAAGAGTGCGACCCCTACGAATCTGCGGTCGAAAAACTGCACGCCCTGTTTGGAGCAGCCCAATGATCCGGCCTCCCGACCAGCAAGGTCATTGCCCCCCAAACCTAAAGATTCCCCGCGCCCGCCCGATAAAGCCCAAGGAACGTGAAGATGAGTGAGTCGTTCCCGCTGCAGCCCCTGCTGGACCTGGCGAACAACCGCATGGACGAGGCCGCGCGCAAGCTCGGCGAACTGATAGCCAGCGAGCACGCCGTCGAAGAAAAACTCGCCCTGCTGGTGGACTATCGCAAGGAGTATCACGCCCGTTTCGTGGAAGCGGTGCGTAACGGCATCGGCCCCGACGCGTGGCGCAATTTCAGCGCCTTCCTCGGCAAGCTCGATGACGCGATCGCCCAGCAGGAAAAAGCAGTTTCCGTTTCACGGCAGCGCACCGAGCAAGGCCAGCAGGCCTGGGTGGATCAGCGCAACAAGGTCAAGGCTTTCGACACCCTGTCGCACCGCCACCAGAGCCTGCAGTCCCGCAAGGAGGCCAAGCAGGAACAACGGCTCACGGACGAACACGCCGCCAAGCAATTCCGCGATCGCACCGAAGAAGACTGATCGCCGCCGGGCTCGCCTGGCACGTCGCTTGCTGGTTGGCTGATGTCTGCATCCTCACCAGGAACTCCATCATGTCCGGACCGGCCTTGAATCCCATCGCGAACACCCCTCCCGTTGCATCCGCCAAAGGCCCGACCGGCACGCGCCCCGACGCATCCGCCGAGGCCGCAGGCCTTGATGCGCCCGGGCAAGGCTTCGCTACCGAACTCCAGCGCCGGATGCAGGGCGAAACCCGGAGCGAGGACACGGCCACGCAGGCAAAACCACGGCCCAGAACGACGAAGCCGCCGACACGGCCGCCACCCCGCCCGCTGATGCTCTTGCCTCCCAGGTTCCGCCCGAACTGGCCGCCCTGCTGGCCGCCGGGAACCTGCAGACAAGCGCTGAAACGCGCTCGCTGCCCAAACCTGAATCGGGCACGCTCGACACCAGCGCCCGCGACGGCGCCAGCGCGGGCCGCGCCGCACTGCTGGCCGCCGCCGAAAGCGGCAATCCCGCCCGGGCCACGGCAGAGGCCACCGCCCAGCCGGCAAATCTTGCCGCGAAAGCCGACCCCCTTGCCGCCCCGTCCACCGCCACGGCGCAGCCCGAGCTGGCGGTTGCAACAAACGGATCAGGCGCCGAGCGGATGGCGGAGGCCGCCGCCCCGACCAACAATTTTGCTGCCATCCACGCAGCTGCGCTGGCCAACCTCCGGGGCGAAGCCCCCCCGCCCGCCACCGCGCCGGTGTCGCTGCACGTGGCCACACCGGCCGGCAGCACCGGCTGGCCTGAAGAAGTCGGCAACCGGGTCACCTGGATGGTCGGCCACGACGAAAGCCACGCGGAACTCACCCTGACCCCGCCACAGCTGGGCAAAGTGGAAATCTCGATTACCATCAGCGGCGAGCAGACCACCGCCCAGTTCGTCGCCGCCACCCCGGCCGCGCGGGAACTCATCGAACAGAGCCTGCCGCGCCTGCGGGAAATACTCGAACAGAGCGGCATCAACCTCGGTCAGACCGACGTCGGCACCTCCAGCCAGCCCGGCAGTTCGGGCGAAGGCCGGCGTGGCAGCGCCCGGGGGCCGGCCGGCGGCGATGCCGAAGGCAGCATGACAAACACCACTGCGGCCCCGTGGCTGCGGCGCGCAGAAGGACTGGTAGATACGTTCGCCTGAATTGCCACAAATGCCGGGCGCTTCTGCCCTTATTCAAGGCTTGCCGGACGAACGCAATGGATGACAATGAAACGAGATAAGGAGTAATCCAGCATGTCGAAAGCACCGGCCAAGGCGGAAGCCGCAGAAGGCGAAGCCCCCAAGGGGGCAAGAAAAAAATGATGATCATCATCATCGCGGTTCTGGTCCTGGCGATTGCGGGCGGAGCGGCCTTCATGCTGATTGGCAAGAAAAAGCACGCCGCCGACGGCGAGGACGCCGAAGAAGAAGTCTCCCATGAGCCGCCCAAGGTCAAGGTCGACCCCTCCAAGCCGCCGGTATTCGTGCCGCTGGAGCAATTCACGGTCAACCTGGCCCCCGACGAAGGCGAGCACTTCCTGCAATCGACGATGGTGCTACGGGTTGCCGATGCCAAGGTAGGCGATTCGCTCAAGCTCTACATGCCGGAGCTCAAGCACCGCATGATCATGCTGCTTTCGTCCAAGAAACCCTCCGAACTCGCAACCGCCGAAGGTCGCGAAGTGCTGGCCGAGGAAATCAAGGAAGAAGCCAACGACGTGCTTGGCTACGCGCCCAACCCCAAGAAGAAAAACAAGCGCAACCGCCCCGAAGACGACGGCCCGGTGCTTGCCGTGCTGTTCAACCAGTTCATCGTGCAATAAACGGGTAATCCACCATGGCTCAGGACTTTCTTTCCCAGGAAGAGGTCGACGCCCTGCTGAAGGGCGTCACCGGGGAGTCCGACGAGCAGGAAGCCAGCGACGAGAGCACGGACGGAATACGTCCGTACAACCTCGCCACCCAGGAACGCATCGTGCGTGGGCGCATGCCCACGATGGAGCTCATCAACGAGCGCTTCGCCCGCTACCTGCGGATCGGCATGTTCAACTACATGCACCGCAACGTCGAAGTCTCGGTCGGGCCGATCAAGGTCCAGAAGTTCAGCGAATTCGTCCGCAACCTGGTGGTGCCCACCAACCTCAACCTCTTCATTTCCAAGCCCCTGCGCGGCACGGGTCTGGTCGTGCTCGACCCGAACCTGGTCTTTCTGGTGGTGGACAACCTGTTTGGCGGCGACGGGCGCTTTCACACCCGCGTCGAGGGGCGTGATTTCACCGTCACCGAACAGCGCATCATTCAGGGGCTGCTGAAAGTCATTTTCGACGAGTACGCAAAAGCCTGGTCACCCGTGAAGAAGCTCGAATTCGAGTACGTCCGCTCGGAGATGAACCCCCAGTTCGCCAACATCGCCACGCCCAGCGAAATCGTCGTGGCTGCGTCATTTACGCTCGAATTCGGCGGCTCGCAGGCAGAAATGCACTTCTGCTTCCCGTACTCGATGCTCGAGCCCATCCGCGAGACGCTCTACTCGACGATGCAGAGCGACCACATCACCCAGGACAACCGCTGGGTGAGCATGATGGGCAAGCAGCTGCAAAGCGCCGAAGTCTCGCTGATGGCGCGCCTCGGCACCGCCAGGGTCACCCTGCGCGACATCGTCAACATGAAACCCGGCGACGTCATACCGCTCAACATCCCCGACACCATACAGGCCGAAGTGGACGGCATCCCGTTCATGGAATGCCGCTACGGCGTCCAGCGCGGCCAGTACGCACTCAAGATCGAACGCTTCCTCGCCCAGGAAGAAGAAACCCCGGCGAAAAGCCAGGAGTAGACCATGTCAGAAACCGATACCCCCGACGACAACCAGATCAGCGACGACGACTGGGCCGCTGCAATGCAGGAGCAGGCTGCCGCGGAAGGCCTGACAGAACCTGCCGAGCCGCGCGAGGATGACGGGTCACCCTTCCAGGCCAAGCCCGCCAGCCAGCTCTTCCCCGATTTCGGGCAGGCCGGCGCCAAGGGCGGCACGCTCAACGACTACGACATGATCCTGGACATCCCGGTGCAGCTCACCGTGGAACTGGGACGCACCAAGATCGCCATCCGCAACCTGCTGCAACTGGCCCATGGCTCGGTGGTGGAACTGGATGGCATGGCCGGCGAACCCATGGATGTGCTCGTCAACGGAACCCTGATTGCCCAGGGCGAGGTGGTGGTCGTGAACGACAAGTTCGGCATCCGCCTGACCGACATCATCACGCCGGCCGAACGCATCCGCAAACTGCGCAACTGATCCCCTGCAGGCAAAGGTTTTCCGCCAGGTTCATCCTGGCGGAAACGCGTTGACCGCCCCCTCGAGCAACGAGCGCCAACAAACACCAAACACCCTCAGGTGCTGGCGGCCCGCCCGCCAGAGAGCACCGAGCGCGCCGGGTGCCGGTCGGGGGCATTGGCATGGTGCAGAAGCCAGCGCTCCCCGAGAATCTGCAATGCGCGCTGGCGCTTGGCTTCATACACGGCCGAAGCCGTCGAGAGCCTCCTGATTCCCTCCGCCGCGCCCGCTTCGGGCTGGCTGTCACGATGCCATGGCAACATGATCGCACCTCCATTCTGCTGGGGATTGCCGGGGAGCCGCACCGACATGCTTTGCGGCAGGCCCGGCGAGATTCGAGTATAGGTGGCCGGTGGAGCTCGGTGCCAGAGCTCCAAAGCATGAAGAAGTGCGGTTTTTCACGCTTAAACCCCCCCCCCCAAACTCCAAAACCGAACCCCCTTCGCAACCCCCCCGAACCCCCCAACCCCCCCCCCCCCCCCCCCCCCGGGCGGGGGCCCCCCCCCCCCCCCCCCCCCCCCCCCCGCCCCCCCCCCCCCCCCCCCCCCCCCCCCCCCCCCCCCCCCCCGGCCCCCCACGCCCCCCAAAGAAGGGCCCCCCCCCCCCCCCCCCCCCCCCCCCCGGCCGGCCCCCCCCCCCCCCCCCCCCGGGGGGGGGGCCCCCCCCCCCCCCCCCACCCCCCCCCCCCCCCCCCCCCCCCCCCCCCCCCGCCCCCCCCCCCCCCCCGCCCCCCCCCCCCCCCCCCCCCCCCCCCCCCCCCCCCCCCCCCCCCCCCCCCCCCCCCCCCCCCCCCCCCCCCCCCCCCCCCCCCCCCCCCACCCCCCCCCCCCCCCCCCCCCCCCCCCCGCCCCCCCCCCCCCCCCCCCCCCCCCAAACCCCCCCCCCCCCCCCCCCGCCCCCCCCCCCCCCCCCCCCCCCAACCCACCCCCCCCCCCCCCCCCCCCCCCCCCCCCCCCCCCCCCCCAACCCCCCCCGCCCCCCCCCCCCCCCGGGCCGGGCCGGCCCCCCCCCCCACCCCCCCCCCCCCCCCCCCCCCGGGGAGGCGGAAACGCCCCCCCCCCCCCCCCCCCCCCCCCCCGCCGCCCCCGCCCCCCCCCCCCCCCCCCCCCCCCCCCCCCCCCCCCCCCGGCCCCGCCCCCCCCCCCCCCCCCCCCCCCCCCGGGCCCCCCCCCCCCCCGCCCCCCCCCCCCCCCCCCCCCCCCCCCCCCCCCCCCCCCCCCCCCCGCCCCCCCCCCCCCCCCCCACCCCCCCCCCCCCGCCCCCCCCCCCCCCCCCGCCCCCCCCCCCCCCCCCCGCCCCCCCCCCCCCCCCCCCCCCCCCCCCCCCCCCCCAACGGGGACCCCCCCCCCCAACCCCCCGCGTCCCAATCCCCCCCCCCCCCCCCAAACCCGCCCCCCCGCGAAAAACCCCCAAACCCCCCCCGGCCGGGGCCGGGCCCCCATTTGAACCCCGCCGGGGAAAAACACAGCGCCGAAAACTTTCGCGGGGTCGAGCCATGAAGAGACCGGCCGCGGGACTAAGCTCATCGGCAAGCTCCCGCCCTGCCCCCAAATCATCGCCACCGCCTCGACAGCCCCCATGCGCCTCCCGTTCCCCCCCGCCGGCCTGCTTCTCCTGGGCAGCTCCGCCAACGCCGCGGACGGCAGCCTCGACGTGGCGGGCAGCGTCGTGCAGATGATCCTCGGGCTGGGCCTGATCATCGCCCTGCTGATTGCCAGCCTGTACATCCTCAAGCGCCTGGGCGCCGGCCGGGGCTCTGCCGCAGGCCTGGTGAAAGTGCGCGGAGCGACGGCCGTCGGCCCCCGCGAGCGGGTCGTTCTCGTCGAGGTGGCCGGCAAGATCCTGGTTCTCGGCGTGGCCCCCGGCCGCGTCACCGCCCTTCACACCCTGGACGCCACCGAGCTGCCCGGCTCGCCGGGCACGACACCGGCCTCCCCCATCGGCGGCAGGGATTTCCAGAGCTGGCTCAAAGAGACGCTGGAGCGTCGCCCCCGATGAACACCCGACCGCTCATCCGCCCCGCGCTGGCACTGCTTCTCCTCGCCCCGCTGCCACTGTTCGCCCAGGCCCTGCCGGCGCTCACCAGCACGCCCGCAGGCGCAGGTGGCACGCAGTACAGCCTGTCGGTGCAAACCCTGCTGCTGCTCACTTCCCTGAGCTTCCTGCCGGCAATCGTGCTGATGATGACCAGCTTCACGCGGATCATCATCGTCATGTCGCTGCTGCGCCACGCCCTGGGCACCCAGACCTCGCCCCCCAACCAGGTGATG
>JADKKC010000036.1 GCA_016720685.1 Zoogloea sp. | reverse complement strand
GGGATGAGCCCGGCGGGCGAGGGCAGAGCGCTGTTGTCAGCCACCTGAGTGGCCGGATTGCCCGACCTCGACCTCATCTCCCGGCGGGCTTATGATCCGCGCCTGTCTTGCCGGAAACCCCTGCCAATGCCGCACCTGATCGTCGTCAATCTGCTCTGGGCCTTTTCTTTCAGTCTTATCGGTGAATACCTTGCCGGGCGGGTGGATAGTGATTTTGCAGTGCTGGTGCGGGTGGCCATTGCGGCGCTGGTGTTCATCCCCCTGACCCGCTGGCGGGGCTTGCCGCGGCAATTGGTGGGCGGGCTGTGGCTGGCCGGGGCGCTGCAGTTTGGCGTGACTTACTTGTGCCTTTACCGCAGTTTCAGCGTGCTGACGGTGCCGGAGGTGCTGCTCTTCACGGTGCTTACGCCCATCTACGTCACCCTGCTGGACGACGCGCTGGTGCGGCGCTTCAGCCCGTGGGCGCTGCTGGCGGCGCTGGTGGCGGTGACGGGCGGGGTGCTGATCCGCTTCCAGCCCCTCGAGGGTGACTATCTGGTGGGCTTCCTGTTATTGCAGGTGGCCAACGCCACCTTTGCGGCCGGGCAGGTTTTGTGTCGCCATTTGCTGGCCCGCTATCCGACGGAATTGCCGCTGTACCGCTTTTTCAGCCATTTCTTTCTTGGCGCGCTGCTGGTTGCGTTGGTGTCGTTTGCGATTTTCGGCAACACCGCCCGCTTGCCGCAGACGGCGGTGCAGTGGGGCGTGCTGGTGTGGATGGGGCTGTTTGCCACCGCGCTGGGCATGTTCTGGTGGGTCAAGGGCAGCACCCGGGTGGACGCCGGCACGCTGGCGGTGATGAACGAGCTGCATGTTCCGCTGGGGCTGGTGGTGAACCTGCTGATCTGGAACCGGGATGCAGACCTGCCGCGCATTGCGCTCGGGGGCGGTGTGATCGTGCTGTCCCTGTGGCTCAACCGGATCGGGCGTTCCCGGCGGGCGCTGCCGGTCTAGGCGGAGGGCGCCGCCGTGGGCAGGGCCTGCCCACGGGGTGAATCAGTTAAAGCTCAAGAGCAAAGGTTCGGGCGGCTGTTGTGAATGCGCTCGATCTCGTCGAGCACTTCGGCGGGCAGGCGAACATCGATGCTGGCGATGTTCGTCTTGAGCTGCTCCATGGTGGTTGCGCCGATGATGTTGCTCGTCACGAAGGGGCGGCTATTTACATAGGCCAGCGCCATCTGTGCCGGGTCGAGGCCGTGCTTTCTGGCAAGGCCCACGTAGCTTGCGATGGCGGCGTCCTGCGCTTCGCCCTTGTAGCGGGCGAAGCGCTCCCACAGGGTCATGCGCGCACCGGCGGGCTGGGCGCCGTTCAGGTATTTGCCGGTAAGGGCGCCGAAGGCCAGCGGTGAATAGGCCAGCAGGCCCACTTTTTCGCGGATGGCCTGCTCTGCAAGCCCGATCTCGAAAGTGCGGTTGAGCAGGTTGTAGGGGTTCTGCACGCTCACCACGCGCGCCAGACCGGTGGTTTCGGCCAGCTTGAGAAACTGGCTGATGCCCCACGGGGTTTCGTTCGAAAGCCCGATGTGGCGCACCTTGCCCGCTCGCACAAATTCATCCAGCACCGTGAGGGTTTCAAGGATGGGCACGCTGTCTTCATCGGCCACGTGCTGGTAGCCCAGCTGGCCGAAGTGGTTGGTTGAACGGTCGGGCCAGTGGAGCTGGTAGAGATCGATGACGTCGGTTTGCAGGTTCTGGAGGCTGCCGTGCAGGGCCGCTTCGAGGTTGGCGCGATCGAGCCGCGTGTTGCCGCCGCGAATGTGCCGGGCCTGAACGAGCCGCCCGGTGGAGGGGCCGGCGGCCTTGGTGGCAATCAGAACCTTGCTGCGGTTGCCGGGTTTGGCAAGCCAGCTGCCGATGTAGCGCTCGGTCGAGCCCTGGGTTTCGGGGCGCGGCGGCACCGGGTACATCTCGGCGGCGTCGACCAGGTTGATGCCGTGGGCGACGGCGTAATCCAGCTGGGCGTGGGCCTCGGCTTCGGTGTTTTGCTCGCCCCAGGTCATGGTGCCCAGGGTGATGAGGCTGACGTCGATATCGGTATTGCCTAGTTTTCTGTATTCCATGGGTTCGTCTGGATGGTTACGGTTGGGCTTCGGCCGCGATTGTAGCGAGGGGCCGGCACGGGCTGGGCGTTTCTCCTTTCACCCGCGCCAGGGCGTTCGACACGGGTTCATGCGGTAAGCGCAAAGCCGATTTTCAGCGTGACCTGCCAGTGGGCAACCTTGCCGTTTTCGATATGGCCACGCGTTTCGGTGACCTCGAACCAGCGCAGGCCCTGGTGGGTTTCGGCCGCCTTGGCGATGGCGTTTTCAATGGACTCCTGGATGCCGGTGGATGAGGAACCGGTGAATTCGAGCTTTTGATAAATGTGGTCGGGCATGGCGGGCTCCTTGGAAATGAACGCAAAAACAGGGTGAACCAAGCGCGGGCAGGTGGGCCGGATGCCTCGTCGGCGGGCCGTTGCCGGTGCGTGTTTTCGCCTGTCGATGGCGGGCGGTGTTTTCTGCCCGCCAGTGAGTGAAAGACTCCGGCGGCCCGGTTTCGTTCCGGCGGGCCGCGCTGTTGAATTCCCGACAGTTGCGGCCCGCCTTTAAGGCGCGCTTAAGTTGGTTCGACCAGAATTTCGTGGCCCGGTCAGTTATGGATTGCCGGGCGCGGAGTGCCCGCACTGAAGGCCCAAGACCATGTCGGACCGAGGCCTCCGTCCTCACCCTGTTCAACGCAAGGAATCCGCATGACAACCGACAGACTTACCCGTGGTGCCGGCACGCACGGTTTATTGGCAAGCGCCCTGGCTGCCGCCTTTCTTGCTGCATGCGGCGGCGGTGGCGGCGGTGGCGGTACGGCCGCCGCGCCGGGGCCCGGCAACGGTGCTGAACGGCGTGGCCGTGGACGGCTACCTGAAAGGCGCCACGGTGTTTCTGGACCTCAACGGCAACGGCCTGCAGGACGCTGGCGAGCCGTCAAGCATCACCAACGATTCCGGGCGTTACGCGCTGAACTACAGCGGCGTTGCCGATTCAATCGCCGGCAAGATGATTGTGGTGACGGGCGGCATCGATACCGACACCGGCTACGCCTTTGGCGGCCGGCTGACCACCCGCGCCGAACAGGCGGCGAGCGGCCAGGTGGTTTCGCCACTCACAACGCTGGTCGATGCCCTGGTTGCCCAGGGGCTGACGATCGATGCGGCCCGCAGCCGGCTGGCCGCGGCTCTCGGCCTGAGCGTCACGGACCTCGCCACCGACCCGCTGGCGGCGCTGGCAAACCAGCCCGCCATCTACACCCAGCAAGTGGCGCTGCAGCGCAGCATCCAGCTGCTGGCCACGGCCAACACCGGTGACGGCGATTCGGCGTACGCGGCCCAGCGGCGCATCGTCGACGCCCTGGCGGTGGCGATCAAATCGGGCACCGGGCAGGTCAGCGTGGGAACCCTCGTTTCGCAGATCAATGCCACCAACACCGCCGCCGGCCGCCAGCTGGCCGACGCCGTCCACGATGCCCTGGAAGCCGCGCTGAAAACCCCGGGCGGCCATCAAAGCGCCAAGGCGGTGCTGAAGGCCATGGACCAGATGCGCACCCGCATGGAAAACACCCGCAACTACAACCTCGGCACCACGGCCAGCCAGCTCGACACCGAACACGGCACGACGGCTTTCGCCAGGCTGACCAACTCCGATCACTCCGATGACGGCGAGGCCATCAACTCGGTGACCCGCCAGCTGGGCAGCACCACCAGCGCCATCAGCCAGCCGGCCAGCACCAGCGGGCGCCTCCTGGCATCCAACTGTTTCCAGTGCCACGGCACGGGCGGCGTTGGCGGGTTTGAAAGCATTCGCGGCTCCGACGCCGCCGAAGTGAAGGAGTACCTCGGCAAACCTGCGGGCGACGACATCATGGCGGCCCACGCCCAGGGCTACACCAGCGCCCAGCTCGACGCGATCATCGCCTACCTGAAGCAGTAAGACCGGAGACCCGACATGAAATCCGACAACAACACCCTCAAATCCCGTCGCCGCCTTGTGCTGCTCGCCACCGCCGCGCTGGGCGCCGGGCTGGTGCCGTCGCTGGGCCGCCTGGCCTTTGCCGATTCCGACGGAGACGATGACGACAACCATTACGAAGAAAGCGCCAACACCAGCTTTACGCTGGCCAACACCGGCCTGAACGCGAAAATCGTGGTGGTCGGCGGCGGCATGGCCGGCGCCACCCTGGCCAAGTACCTGCGCCTGTGGGGCGGCAGCGGCGTGGCGGTCACGCTGGTCGAGCCCAACGCCAGCTACACCTCGAACATCATGAGCAACCTGGTGTTAAGCGGCAGCCGGTCGCTCTCCACCCTCGGCTACAGCTATGGCAGCCTGGCCGCCAAGTTCGGGGTGACGGTGAAGCAGGCCTTTGTCACCGGCATCGACAGCACCGCCAAGGCCGTGCTGCTTTCCGATGGCACCCGCTTGCCCTACGACCGGCTGGTGCTCGCGCCGGGCGTTGAATTCATGAACGCCTACGGCCTCACGCAAAGCGACTACGCTGGCACCACGCCCCACGCCTGGCAGGCCGGGCCGCAAACCGCCGAGCTGGCCCGCCAGCTGGCCGGCATGAGCAACGGCACCTTCGTGATGACGATTCCGAAGGCCCCTTACCGCTGCCCGCCCGGCCCCTACGAGCGCGCCTGTATCGTGGCCGACTACCTCAAAACCTACCGGGGCGCTGCCTCGAAGGTGATCGTGCTCGACGAAAACGCCAGCATCCAGGCCGAAAGGGAAACCTTCACCACGGCCTTTGGCGTCACCCACGCGGGCGTCGTCCAGTACGAAGCCGGCGTCACGGGCATTGCGATCGACCCGGTGACCAAAGTCGTCAGCTACCTCGACGCCGTG
Source organism: Zoogloea sp. (assembly GCA_016720685.1). Taxonomy (GTDB): domain Bacteria; phylum Pseudomonadota; class Gammaproteobacteria; order Burkholderiales; family Rhodocyclaceae; genus Zoogloea. The sequence continues at coordinate 43,849 of JADKKC010000036.1, read as the reverse complement.
GGCACGCCCCGGACGATCAACGCGCAGGTGGTCAATCCCATCCCGCCGCACCGCGCCACCGGCAGCAGCGCCGGCGGCTGGCTGGCCGGTGCCGGGCTCAACAACAGCGCCGATGGCCGCTGGTGCGTGGTTGATGTGCTGAGCTACGAATCCACCGCCGTGCCCGGCATCCACGTGATTGGCGACGCGGCCAGCTGCGGCTTGCCCAAGGCCGGCCATGTGGCCAACCAGGAGGCCAAGATCTGCGCCGACGCCATTGTTCGCCTGCTGGCCGGCCAGCAGCCCGATCCGGCTCCGGTGGCCAACTCGGCCTGCTATTCGCCGATCACCGCATCGACGGCGTCCTGGCTGACGGCGGTCTATCAGTACGACGCCGTGAACCGCAAGATGGTGGTGGCCGCCAACGGTGGCAACCCGCTGGGCGCCGCACCCACGGCATCGGCAACGGTGAGCAACAAGAACTACAGAAACATGAGCACGTGGTTCAACACGCTGATGGGCGACAGCTTCGCCTGAGTCTGGCCCGCCCGTTGCCGGGTGCGCCGCCGTCCGTGCCCGCCAAAAAAGCCACGCCCCGATCGGGCGTGGCTTTTTCGCTGTGGCCGTGGATGCGCAAAAATTGCTGTGTTTGCCCTTATCTGTGGAATCTTTGCGTCGGTTTCAGGTGCGTTGCTGTGCCTTTGTTGGGGCGACAAGGGGCGACTTCAGTCGCCCATCCGCACGTTGAATTACAGGCAAGCCGTTGATCGGAGTCCGCGGGCGACTGAAGTCGCCCCAACAGGACGAGCGCGGTTGAGGGCACAACGGTGACAGCGCCAAAAAAATAGCCGCAGAGGGCTCTGCGGCTATGGGTGTTGCTGCCGGCTTAAGTGATTGTCAGCGGCCGATGCGTCCCTTGCCGCGGGCGAGCCGGTGCAGCACGGCGACGAGGCTGTCGACCTCTTCGCAGGTGTTGTAGAAAGCCAGCGAGGGCCGCACCGTGGCTTCCTGCCCGAAACGCCGCAGGATGGGCTGGGCGCAGTGGTGGCCGGAGCGCACCGCGATGCCTTCTTCGTTGAGCGCCTTGCCCACCTCTTCGGGCCGGTAGCCGTCGAGGACGAAGGACAGCACGCTGGCCTTGTCCCGGGCGGTGCCGATCAGCTTGAGGCCGGGCACGGTGAGGAGGCCGCGCGTGGCATACACCAGCAGGTCGTGCTCGTAGCGGGCGATGTTCTCCATGCCGATGCGCTCCACGTAGTCGAGCGCCGCGCCCAGGCCTACCGCATCCGCGATGTTGCCGGTGCCGGCTTCAAAGCGGGTGGGGGCGCCGTGGTACACGGTTTTCTCGAAGGTGACGTCGGCGATCATGTTGCCGCCGCCCTGCCACGGGGGCATGTCTTCGAGGATGTGCCGCTTGCCGTACACCACGCCGATACCCGTCGGGCCGAAGATCTTGTGGCCCGAGAAGACGAAGAAGTCGGCGTCGATGTCCTGCACATTCACCCGCATGTGCGATACCGACTGGGCGCCATCCACCACCGCCACGGCGCCGGCCGGTGGGCCAGGTCGACGATTTCTTTGCCACCGGCACCACGGTGCCCAGGGCGTTGGATACCTGCGTCACCGAGACGATCTTGGTGCGATCATGGAGCAGCTTGCGGTATTCGTCGAGCCGGACCTGGCCGGTGTCGTCCACCGGGATCACCTTGAGCTTCGCACCCTTGGCGGCGGCGAGCTGCTGCCAGGGAACGATGTTGGCGTGGTGCTCCAGGTTGGACACGATGATCTCGTCGCCTTCGCCCACGTTCTGCCAGCCCCACGTCTTGGCGATCAGGTTGATGCCTTCGGTGGTGCCGCGCACGAAGATGATCTCTTCGCTGGAGGCTGCACCGAGGAAGCGGGCAACCTTGTTGCGTGCGCCCTCGTAGGCGTCGGTGGCGCGGGCGGCGAGTTCGTGGGCGGCCCGGTGGATGTTGGAGTTTTCGTGCTGGTAGAAGTAAGCCAGCCGGTCGATCACCGCCTGGGGCTTGCTGGGTGGTGGCGGCGTTGTCGAACCAGATCAGCGGCGGCCATTGACCCGTTCCTGCAGGATCGGGAAATCGCGCCGCACGGCCTGCACGTCGAAGGCCGGGCGGGCTGCGCTCGGCGATGGCGGGCCGGCTGGCCCCGCGGCACGTGCGGCAGGAAGTAAAACGGGCTCGCTGGCGCTGCCGGGCACGCGGCCGTGCGCCGCGTCGCCAGCCCGGCAGCATGGCCTGGAGTTCCGCTTCGCCGGGCAGGCCGAAGGATTGCGCGGCACTGCGGTTCGTCTGTCGCGGTGGCGGCGATGTGCCGGCTGGTGCGGTGCGGACTGAAGGCGCCGGCCTCGCCCAGGAAGTAATCGGGGTCGAGGAGCCAGCGGGCGGGCGCGGTGCCGGCGGGCTGAAGGTGGGCAACGCGGCGGCGTAGGCTTCGGGCACGCCGAGGGCCGGCGCACCGGGCCGGCCGGCTGCGCTGGCGTGGTCGATCGGCACGGATTCTGCCCGCACGGGCGCCACCGGCGCGGCGGCGGTCAGGGTCGGGCCGACGTTGCCGGGCGGAATGATTTCCGGCGCCGGGGCGCGCGGGGCGTTCGGCAGCGACAGCGCAGATGCGCCGCCGAAGCCGGTCGGCAGCGCGGCGAAGAATTCACCCGCGAGCCGTGCCAGCGTCACCTCGTCCGGCAAGCCGGCAGGAACTGCGCCGGCCAGGCCGGCGAGCCCCTCACTTGTAGGTGTCGGGATAGTCATGGTACTTGCCGATCTCCACATCATCGAGGACAGCCAGTGCATCTTCGGTCAGCACGGCCAGCGAGCAATACAGGGAAATCAGGTAGGACGCAATGGCATTACGGTTGATGCCCATGAAGCGCACCGACAGGCCGGGGCTTTGTTCGCCCGGCAGGCCCGGCTGGAAGAGGCCGACCACGCCCTGGCGCTTGTCGCCGGTGCGCAGCAGGATGATCTTGGTTTTGCCGTCTTCAACCGGAACCTTGTCCGACGGGATCAGCGGGATGCCGCGCCAGGTGAGGAACTGGGCGCCGAACAGGCTGACGGTGGGAGGCGGCACGCCGCGGCGGGTGCATTCACGGCCAAAGGCGGCGATGGCCAGCGGGTGGGTCAGGAAGAAGCCGGGTTCCTTCCAGACCTTGGTGATCAGGTCGTCGAGGTCGTCCGGGGTGGGGGCGCCGGTCAGGGTGGAAATGCGCTGCTCATCGGTGACATTGGCCAGGAGGCCGTAGTCGGGGTTGTTGATGAGTTCGGATTCCTGGCGCTCCTTGATCGTCTCGACGGTGAGGCGCAGTTGCTCCTTGATCTGGTCGTGGGGGCTGCTGTACAGATCGGAGACGCGGGTGTGCACGTCGAGGATGGTGGTGACGGCGTTGAGGAAGTACTCGCGGGGGGCTTCGTCGTAGTCGACGAAGGTTTGCGGCAGTTCGGACTCGTCGCGCTGGGAGCAGGCAACGCGCACGTCGCGGGGGTTCTTGACCTTGTTGAGGCGGTAGATACCGGCTTCGACCGGCAACCATTGCAGCAGGTGCACCAGCCAGCGCGGCGAGATGGTGGACAGCTGGGGAACGGTTTTGGTGGCATTGGCCAGTTGCCGCGCGGCGTTATCGCCAAGGGCTGTGGGAACGTCGTGGTGATCGGACATGGATGGGCTCCTTATTCCTGTGGGTGGAAAGCTTATGAAAAAATCAGATAAAGGATTCTGGTTGTGCGGTGCATCAATTTCAACCGGCTATAGCCGTCAAGTGCGTGCCTGGCCGGTGCCGGCGGTCTCGAAGCGGGCGACCAGCGCCGAGGGTTGCAGGCCGAGGGCCGCGGCGAGCTTGGTCAGCGTGGCCAGCGAGGGCATGGCCCGGCCGCGCTCGAGATCGCCGATATAGCTGCGGTTGAGGTCGGCGTGCTCGGCGAGGCGCTCCTGCGACCAGCCCCGTTCTTCGCGAACCTGGCGTACGGCGTTGCCGAAGCTGCGCGAAAGCTCAGTCATCGACGGGTTCTCCGCTGGCCGGGGCCTGCTGCCGGGTGCTGGCCTGGGTAACCTGGCTGCCCGGCGGGACGCTGTGGGTGAGCCACACGTTGCCGCCAATGCTGGAGCCGCGGCCGATGGTGATGCGGCCGAGAAGGGTGGCGCCGGCGTAGATCACCACGTCGTCCTCGACGATGGGGTGGCGCGGCGAGGCCTTTTTCGAGGCTGCCGTCGGCACCCACCGGAAAGCGTTTGGCGCCGAGGGTGACGGCCTGGTAGAGGCGCACGCGGCGCCCGATCACCGCGGTTTCGCCAATCACGACGCCGGTGCCGTGGTCGATGAAGAAGCTCTCGCCGATGTCGGCGCCCGGGTGGATGTCGATGCCGGTGGCCGAGTGGGCCAGCTCGGAAACGATGCGGGCGATCAGCGGCACGCCGAGGCGATACAGCTGGTGGGCCAGGCGGTGATGGATGACGGCCAGGATGCCGGGGTAGCACAGCACCACTTCGTCCACGCTGCCGGCGGCCGGGTCGCCGTGGTAGGCGGCTTCGACATCGCTGTCGAGCAGCTCGCGGATGCGCGGCAGGGCGGCGGCAAAATCACGCACGATGCGCTCGGACGCCACGTGGCTGGCATCGATGTCGGGGTGGCCGTGGCGCAGCTGGTAGTCGAGCTCCAGCGCCACCTGCTCACGCAGGCCGTTGAGTGCGGCGTCGAGGGTGTGGCCGACGTAGAAATCCTCGTTTTCCTGGCGCAGGTCGGCCGGGCCGAGGCGCATCGGGAAGAGGGCGCCGCGCAGGCCGTCGACGACGAGGCGCAGGGCTTCGCGGGAGGGCAGCTCGCGGCCGCCGTATTCGCGCTGGCGCTGCTGGGCGTGGCGCCAGCGTTCGCGCACGGCGCGCAGCCCGGTGACGACGCTGTCCAGATCCCACGAATTGCGCGCGGGGGCTTGCGAGTGCAGCGGGGCGACCTTGGCCGGGCGGGTGCCGGTGGTGGCGTCGGAGTGGTTTCGGCTGGCCTGGAGCATGGTTTCAGTCCTGGATCCAGGGCAGGGCGTGGTAGCGCCAGCCGCCCAGGCTGCCCCGCCGGGTGTCGGCATCCAGATCGCCCTCGAAGCCTTCGAGAATGTTGAAGGCGTTGGCGAAGCCGGCCTTGCTTGCGGCTTCTGCGGCGGCAGCCGAGCGCTTGCCGCTGCGGCACAGGAAGAGCACCACGGCGTCTTTCCTGACCTTGGCTTCAAGCTCCTTCACGAAGCGCGGGTTGCGCGTCATGGCGGTGCCGGTCATCCAGGCCACGTGCAGGGTGTCGGGCACGTGGCCGACAAACTTGCGCTCTTCGTTGGTGCGCACGTCGACCAGCACGGCATAGCCGGCACTGGCCAGCTCCCAGGCTTCGGTCGGGCTTACGCCACCGGCGAAGGGAAGGCCTGCGGCGCGGGCGCGTTCGCGGGCTGCTGCAAGCAGGGTGTCCAGCTCATCGGGCTGGCTGGTGGCGTCCTGGGCACTCAGGTGCTGGTTCGAGGCGAGGTCGCGGTGCTGGGTGTCGAGCATGGTGGGTCTCCACTGGCGGTTTGCTGTTGGACGTTTGACTGCACGTCCTGTCCGGGTGGAGACACATTAGCGGGCTGCTGTGCGGGGGCGAACCAAGAAGAATTTGAATGGATTTCATCGCGTGATTCATAAGCTATGCAGTTTATGAAGGGGTGTGGCGCGGCTGATCGGCCGCCATAAAACACGAAAGCGAAGCCGGCTGGCTTCGCTTTCAGGGCCGCAGGCCGGGCGGGTGCCGCGGCGATCAGTTGAGCGGGTCGAAGAGCAGGGCTTCGTTGCGCGTGCGGTGACGCAGCCTGGCGAGGGCGCCATGGCGGCCCCGGCGGGTGATTTTCTGCTCAAGGATGCTGCCCAGCGGCAGGTCGTCGCCGGCCGCCTGCAGGGCCAGGAGGAGTTCCAGCCCGCGGGGCCAGGGGCCGTGGCCGGAATCCACGTTGATGTGGCCGGCTGCGCCGATCTGCTCCAGGTGGCTGCCCCAGCAGTCGGCCCAGTAGGCCGCGGACGACAGGCGTACCCATGGATCGTCGGTACTGGCCACGACGAGGCTGGGCACGCCGAGGGGTTCGCGCGGAATCCAGCGGGCGGTGCTTTCCTGGTCCGGGTGGGCGTTGGCATCCCGCAGGCCGCGCGGGGTGAAGCGCTCCGGATCGGCCGGGGCGATGAGCATGAGGCCGGCAACGCGGTGCAGGCGGTCGGCCGCCGCGACCACCGAGGCGAGACAGCCGAAGCTGTGGGCAACCACCCACACCGGCCCGGGCGACTGGTCGATGGCATCGCGCACGGCATTGGCCCAGCGGGCCAGCACCGGCCGCTCCCAGTCGATCCCGGTAACGCGCCGGGCGTCCGGCACTTGCTGTTCCATCCAGCTTTGCCAGTGTGTCGGCCCGCTGCCGTGGAGCCCGGGCACGATGAGGGTGGTGTGGTGCATGGCGTGTGTGCGGCGAGAGGTGTGGAGGAGTGGGGATGGCCTCTTGGGCGTGCGCGGCGGAGGCGGGTTCTACCTGGCGCTGATCTGGTCGAACACGCCGCCATCGGCGAAGTGGGTCTTCTGGGCTGCGGTCCAGCCGCCGAAGGCGTCGTCGATGGTGAAGAGCTTCACCGGCGCGAATTGCTTGGCGTATTTGGCGGCGATTTTGGGGTCACGCGGGCGATAGTAGTTATCGCCGGCGAGGGTCTGGCCTTCGGGGGAATACAGATATTCGAGATAGGCGGTTGCGAGCTTGCGGGTGCCGCGTTTGTCGACGACCTTATCGACAATGCTGACCGGCGGTTCGGCGAGGATGGAGAGCGACGGCGTGATGAGATCGAACTTGTCGGGGCCGAGCTCCTTGAGCGCCAGATAGGCTTCGTTTTCCCAGGCGATCAGCACGTCGCCAATGCCGCGCTCGACAAAGGTGGTGGTCGAGCCGCGGGCGCCGGAATCCAGCACCTTGACGTTGGCGAACAGCTTTTTGACGAAATCCCTGGCGCCGGCCTGGGTGCCGCCCGGCTGCTTGAGCGCGTAACCCCAGGCCGCGAGGTAGTTCCAGCGGGCGCCGCCGGAGGTCTTGGGGTTGGGGGTGATGACGGCTACGCCGGGTCTGACCAGGTCGTTCCAGTCATGGATTTTTTTGGGGTTGCCCTTGCGCACCAGGAACACGATGGTCGAGGTGTAGGGCGAGGCGTTGTGGGGAAGGCGTTTTTGCCAGTCGGCGGGAATCAGCCGGCTCTTGTCGGCGAGCGCATCCACGTCGTAGGCCAGGGCCAGGGTGACGACATCGGCTTCAAGCCCGTCGATCACCGAGCGCGCCTGCTTGCCCGATCCGCCGTGGGATTGCTTGATGGTGACCGTCTCGTTGGTCTTGTTCTTCCAGTATTTGGCGAAGGACGCGTTGAAATCCTGGTAGAGCTCGCGGGTCGGGTCGTAGGAAACGTTGAGAAGGCTGACCTGCGCCTGGGCCGTGCCGACGAAGCCGATGGCGAGGAGGGTGGCGAACAGCTTCTGGGTGATGCGTCGGAGCGGCATGGGATTTTTCCTGGAATGGCATTCGATGGGGCAAGTCTAGGTATGACAGGCCGCGGATCGAACCAAGAAAAATCGCGAAGCTAATTCATGGGGGTGGAAAGGGGCGTGTGGCGCGGCGCCTTTCGCCGGCGGGAAGGCGCAAGCCCCGTTTTACGTTCCGGCCCGCTTCCTCACCGCTTCCACGTATTCCCGCCCGTCCAGGGGCGCCTTGTCGCGCTGGGCGCGCCAGATGGTTTCGCCGAGGGCTTCGAGCACGTCGTGCAGGGCGGCGTGGCGGTCGCCGCGTTTGGCCTGGCATTGCTCGAAGGCTTCGCGGATGCCGGGGGGCTGGTTGATGGAGAGTTGTTCCTCGATGGCCAGGTGCAGCGAAAGGTGCAGGAAAGGGTTCACCTGCCCGTCTTCGGGGCTGAAATCTTTTTGCACGGCGTCGGGGTCTTCCAGCAGCGGCTGGTATTCCGGGTGGTGGGCGACGAGATCGGAGGCGATGATCTCGAGCTGGGTCAGCACTTCACGGCTCTTGTGCTTGCGCCAGGATTCAACGAAAAACTGGCGGGCCTGGTCTCGGGAGGGATCGAACATGGGGTTTTATTCCGTCTTGTCGCGGTTGAGGCAGAGGTCGCGGATGATGCATTCGCCGCACCGGGGTTTGCGGGCGGTGCAGACGTAGCGGCCGTGGAGGATGAGCCAGTGGTGGGCGTCGCGCAGGTATTCCTTGGGGATGCGGCGCAGCAGGCGTTTTTCGACTTCGAGCACGTCCTTGCCGGGGGCGAGGCCGGTGCGGTTGGCCAGCCGGAAAATGTGGGTATCCACGGCCATCGTCGGTTCGCCGAAAATGGTGTTGAGCACGACATTGGCCGTTTTGCGGCCAACCCCGGGCAGGGCTTCGAGGGCTTCGCGGTCGTTGGGCACTTCGCCGGCGTGGCGCTCGAGCAGCTGCCGCGAGAGCAGCGCGGTATTTTTGGCTTTGTTGCGGAACAGGCCGATGGTCTTGATGTGCTCGGCAATGCCCGCTTCGCCGAGATCTGCCATGGCCTCGGGCGTGGGCGCGAGGGCAAAGAGCTTGCGGGTGGCGATGTTCACGCCCTTGTCGGTGGCCTGGGCCGAGAGCACGACGGCCACCAGCAACTGGAAGGGCGAGGCGAATTCCAGCTCGGTGGTGGGCGTCGGGTTGGCGTCCCGCAGGCGGCGGAAGACTTCGGCGACCGCCGCGAGGCGCATGTCAGGCATGTCGGTGGATCAGGCTTCGGCCGGCGTATCGGTGATGGCCGGCGGATTCATCCGGGCGCGGGCCAGCTTGCGGGCTTCCAGCCAGTTGCGGCCGGCGATCAGGCAGCCCAGGGCGAAGAAGGCGCCCGGCGGCAGGATGGCGATCAGGAAGCCGGGGTAGTCGTCGCCGAACACGTGAATGGCCTCGGCGCCGGGGAAGAGCATTTCGATGCCCGACAGCAAGGTGCCGCTGCCGATGAGTTCGCGGATGGCGCCCAGTACGGCGAGCACCAGCGTGAGGCCGATGCCCATGGCGATGCCGTCGATGGTCGAGCCGATGGGTTCGTTCTTGGCGGCGAAGGCTTCGACACGGGCGAGCACGATGCAGTTGGTGACGATCAGCGGAATGAAGATGCCGAGCACCAGGTAGAGCTCGTGGAGATAGGCGTTGAAGGCCAGGTCAACAACGGTGGTGAGCGCGGCGATGATCAGGATGAACACCGGAATGCGGATTTCGTAGGGGATGAAGTTGCGCAGCGCGGCAATCACCAGGTTGGACATGGCCATGACCAGAATGGTGGCGAGGCCGAGGCTGACCGCGTTGACGATGCTGGTGCTGATGGCGAGGATGGGGCACAGGCCGAGGATCTGCACGACCCCGGTGTTCTGCTTCCAGATCCCGTTCCAGGCGATATCGCGATAGGCTTTCAAATCCATGGCGGGGGCTCCGGTCAGAGCTTGTCGCCGCTGGGGGCGGCGAACAGGCGGTCGTGGTTGGCGGCGGCATAGCCGGCGGCGCGGGCCACGGCCTGGGTGACGGCGCGGGCGCTGATGGTGGCGCCGGTGTGATAGGCGATCTGGCCGCCGTCTTTGGTGAGCTTGCAGCGGGGCAGGTCGGCGGCTTTGAGTTCGGCGAACTGGGTGATCCAGGGCGACTTTTTGTTCTTGTCTTTCTTGGGGTCGATGTAGTCGCCAAGGCCGGGGGTTTCCCGGTGGGTGACGGCACGCACGCCGGACACGCCGCCGTCGGCGCGTACTGCGACGATCAGCTCGATGCGGCCGCTGTAGCCGTCGGGAGCCGTGGCTTCGAGGAGCAGCGCCGCGGGCTGGCCGGCCTTGCGGGCCCGGTAGATGTGGCCACCGTCGTCGAGGCCCAGCTCGCGGGTCGGGCCGACGGTGATGACGTCGTCGAGGAGCACGTTGTCGTAAGCCGTGGCGGGCAGCACTTCGGAGATGAGTTTCATCTTCTCTTCGGTGGCCGAGGCTTCGATCTGGGTTTTGGTGGCGCCGTAGGTGAAGGCCATGACCGCGGTGAAGATCACGGTAAAGGCCACCATCACCGAGCCGGTGCGGGCCGAAAGGCCGAGGGCGGTTGTTTCACTCATGCTCAGGCCTTCCGCCGGGCCGCCCCGGTGGGCTGCGAATTCAGTGAGCGTGGGGGCTGTTTCATTTCAGTCTTTCTTGTGGCCGAAAACCGGCGCCTGGGTCTTCATGTCGATCAGCGGCACGAGGATGTTCATCAGTAGCGTGGCGAAGGCAACGCCATCGGGAAAGGCACCGAAGCTACGGATCACGTAGGTGAAGATCGCTGCGCCGGCGGCAAACAGCAGCTTGCCGCGGGGGGTGGTGGCACCGGAAACCGGGTCGGTCAGGATGAAGAAGGCACCGAGCATGGCGCCGCCGGAGGCCAGGTGGAACAGCGGCGAGGCGAAGGCGTCGGGGCGCATGCCCCAGAGCAGCAGCGCAGAGGCGAAGAGCGCGCCGCAGAAGGCCGCCGGAATGTGCCAGGTGATGATGCGCTGCCTGATCAGCCACAGGCCGCCGACGAGATAACCCAGGGCGATCCATTCGCTGCCCTTGCCGCCGAGCAGGCCAAAGGCCGGGCCGTCCATCAACTGGTTGGTGCGCAGGCCGTGAAGCTGGGAGTCGGGGCTTGCGGCGCTGCGCAGCGCGGTGCGCAGGGCATCCAGCGGCGTGGCGCCGGTGATGGCATCTACCTGGCGCAGGCCGCCGAAAATCAGGTCGAGCTGGGTTTTGAAATCGAGCTGCCCGGCGGCGGGCCACTGGGACATCAGCGCCGGGTAGGCGACGATCATCAGGCAGAAGGCAGCCATTGCCGGGTTGAACGGGTTCTGGCCGAGCCCGCCGTAAAGCTGCTTGACCACGACCACGGCGAGCAGCGTGCCGGTGACGGTGAGCCACCAGGGCGCGATGGGGGGAAAGGTGAGGGCGATCAGCCAGGCGGTGACGACGGCCGAGAGGTCGGTGAGGAAAAGCGCCTTGGGCTTGCCGCGGATGGCCAGCATGGCGGCCTCGCCGGCAAGGGCGGCGGCGGAGGCGATGGCGAGCTGCACCAGGATACCGGCGCCGAAGAACCACACGTAGGCGGCGATGGCTGGCACGAGGGCGAGCAGCACCTGGAGCATGACGCTCTGGACGCTGGCCGCTTTGCGGACGAAGGGGGAATTGTTCATCGGTAGGCGGGTCGGGTGGTGCTCAGGCGTCCGGGGTGTCGGCGGCCCTGGCGGGCGCGGCGTTCCGGCGGGCGTCGATGGCGGCGATGTCGGCTTCCACGTCCGGCGCGAGGTGGTCGGTGTTCTTCGGGGCGACCTGGGCTTTTTGCTGGCGGGCTTTTTCCATGGCGGCTTCGATCAGCGCGCGCTTGGCGTCGGTGGCGGAAGGCTTGGGTTTGGGCGCGGCTTCGCCGTCGGCCGCGGCCGGTGTGGCAGCGCCTTCGGTGGCGACCTTTTCACGGGTGGCGGCAGCCTTGGCGGCGAGCTTTTCGGCTTTTTCCTGCTTCTCGCGTTCCTGGCGGAAGTTCTTGAACTCGAAGCGGTCGCGGGCGCCGTCGGAGGATTCTTTCTCGCGCTCGCGGGACCAGATTTCGCTCTTGGAGAAGCGGAAGTAGTCGACAAGCGGAATGTGCGAGGGGCAGACAAAGCTGCAACAGCCGCATTCGATGCAGTCGAAGAGGTGGTATTCCTGGGCCTTGCCGAAGTTCTTCGAGCGGGAGAACCAGTACATCTCGAAGGGGGCGAGGTCGGCCGGGCAGGCCTTGGCGCATTCGCCACAGCGGATGCACGGCATTTCGGGCGGCGGCGCCGGGAACAGGGCCGGGCTGCCGACCAGCACGCAGTTGGTGGCCTTGACCACCGGCACGTCGAAGCCCGGCATGCGCACGCCCATCATCGGGCCGCCCATGATGTAGCGGTCGGTGTCGGGGCGGGGGCCGGCGAGGCGCACGAGGTGGTCCATTGGCGTGCCGATCAGCACGTCGTAGTTGCGCGGTGCGGTGACGTTGCCGGCGACGGTGACAAGGCGCGAGATCAGCGGACGGCCGTGTTCGAGGGCTTCGAAAATGCTGAAGGCGGTGCCCACGTTGAAGCACTGCACGCCGAAATCGGTGGAGCGGCGGCCGTGAGGCACTTCGATGCCGGTGAGGACGCGAATCAGCTGCTTGGCGCCGCCAGCCGGATAGCGGGTGGGGATGGCAACGGCTTCGATGCCGGTCTCGCCACTGGCCCTGATGGCGGCCTGTACCGATGCGACGGCTTCGGGCTTGTTGTCCTCGATGCCGATCAGCACTTCTTCGGCCTGCAGCATGTAGCGCATGGCGACGATGCCCTTGAGCATGTCGCTGGCGCGCTCACGCATCAGCATGTCGTCGCAGGTGATGAAGGGCTCGCACTCGGCACCGTTGATGACGAGCGTCTTGAGCTTGCCTTCCTTGCCCGGCTTGAGCTTGGCGTAGCTGGGAAAAACGGCGCCGCCGAGACCGACGACACCGGCGTCGCGCAGGAAGTCGCGCAGTTCGTCGGGGGGCGTGCTGCGGTAATTGACCTTTTCAAGCTCGCACCAGCGGTCTTCGCCGTCGGGCTCGATGATCACCGACAGGGTGGTGAGGCCGGAGGTGTGGGGCATCACGGCCTGGGCCACGTCACGCACGATGCCGGAGGTGGATGCATGCACTGCCGATGACAGGTTGCCGTCGGCACCGCCGATGCGCTGGCCCTTGAGCACGTGCTCGCCCGGCTGAACCAGAGGGCGAGGATGACCGCCTACCGCCTGATGCAGCGGAATGACGAGACGGTCCGGCAGCGGCACGGCGGCAATCGCTGCGGTGGTGGATTGCGTCTTGTTGGTTTGCGGCTTGACGCCACCATGAAACTTGAAGAGTTTGCGCAGCATCTCAGGCGGCCTTGATTTCAACGACCGGGTAACGCCATTTCCAGGTGTCCACGGTTTCAGTGATGGCTTCCATCGTGATGCAATCCACCGGGCAGGGGGCAAGGCAGAGCTCGCAGCCGGTGCATTCGGCGGCGACGATGGTGTGGAGCTGCTTGGCTGCGCCGACGATGGCATCCACCGGGCAGGCCTGGATGCACAGGGTGCAGCCGATGCAGGTCGCCTCGTCGATGACCGCCACGGATTTGGGCTTTTCAACGCCGTGCTCTTCGGAGAGCGGCTTGAATTCACGGCCGAGGAGGTCGGCCAGCTTGCGGATGCCTTCCTCGCCGCCGGGCGGGCACTGGTTGATTTCAGCCTCGCCGTCGGCAATTGCGGTGGCGTAGGGCCGGCAGCCGGGGAAGCCGCATTGCCCGCACTGGGTTTGCGGCAGGATGGCGTCGATTTTTTCGACCAGCGGATCGCCTTCGACCTTGAACTTGATCGATGCGAAACCGAGCACCGCCCCGAGGACGAGGGCAATGCCCGTCATGACCAGAAGTGCAGTAATCATGGTGTCAGTGGAACTTGTCGAGGCCGGCGAAGCCCATGAAGGCGAGACTCATCAGCCCGGCGGTAACCATGGCGATGGCGGTTCCCTTGAACGGGACGGGCACGTCGGCGCCGTCGAGACGTTCGCGGATGCCGGCAAACAGCACGAGGGCCAGCGAGAAGCCAACCGAGCTGCCGAAGCCGAAGAGCAGGGATTCGAGCAGGTCGTGGTGCAGGGCGACGTTTAGCAGCGGAATGCCGAGCACGGCGCAGTTGGTGGTGATCAGCGGCAGGTAGATGCCGAGCACCTGGTGCAGCATCGGGCTGGTTTTCTGGATCACCAGCTCGGTGACCTGCACGATGGCGGCGATGATGACGATGAAGGCCAGGGTGCGCAGGTATTCGACGCCAGCCGGCATCAGCGCGTAGTGGTCGACAAGGTAGCTGGTGCCGCAGCCCAGAGTGAGCACGAAGGTGGTTGCCGCGCCCATGCCGACCGCGGTTTCCAGTTTTTTGGAAACGCCCATGAAGGGGCACAGGCCGAGGATGCGGACCAGGACGACGTTGTTCACAAGAACGGCGCCGAGGATCACGAAGAGGTAGCTGGTCATGGCTGCCGGAGGCGTAAGGGGTGGGGGCGTAAGGCCGGATTATCCCGCGCCGGCAGGCTGGCACTCAAGCCTGCTGGCGATGTGGGTATCACCGGCGCGGGATGCATCAGGCGTAGTCGCGGGTTTCGGCAACGGCTTCGCGCACCAGGGCGGGGCCGCGGTAGATGAGGCCGCTGTAAACCTGGACCAGCCTGGCGCCCGCATCGAGCTTGGCCCGCGCTTGACGGCCGTCGAACACTCCGCCGGCGGCGATGATCGGCAGTTCGTTTTGCAGGGCCGTGGCCAGTGCGGCGACTACGGCGGTGGAGGCTTCGAACAGCGGGGCACCGGAGAGGCCGCCTTGCTGGTCGCCGAAGGGGATGCCCTGCACTTTGTCGCGGGCGAGGGTGGTGTTGGTGGCGATCACGCCATCGATGCGGTGGCGGCGCAGCGCGTCGGCGATGTTGGTGATCTGGGCGCTGTCGAGGTCGGGTGCGATCTTGAGGGTGATCGGCACATAGCGCCCGTGCTTGTCGGCGAGCTGGGCCTGGCGGGCCTTGAGCTGGCCGAGGAGGGCGTCGAGTTCGGACTCGCCCTGCAGCTGGCGCAGGTTTTTGGTGTTGGGCGACGAGATGTTGACGGTGATGTAGCTCGCCAGCGGGTAGGCCTTGTCGAGGCAGATCAGGTAATCGTCGGCCGCCTTTTCGATGGGCGTGTCGGCGTTCTTGCCGATGTTGATGCCGAGGATGCCCTTGAACTTCATTTGTTCCACGTTGCCGAGCAGTGCATCGATACCGTGGTTGTTGAAACCCATGCGGTTGATGATGCCTTTGACTTCCGGCAGGCGGAACATGCGCGGCTTGGGGTTGCCGGGCTGGGCGCGTGGCGTGGTGGTGCCGATCTCGATGAAGCCGAAACCCATGCGGGCAAGGCCATCGATGGCTTCGCCGTTCTTGTCGAGACCGGCGGCAAGGCCGATGCGGTTCGGGAACTGCAGGCCCATGACTTCAACGGGCCTGGCGGGCAGCGGCTTGGCGGCGGGGAGCAGGCGTCCGGCCAGATGCAGGCCGGCGAGCGCGGTTTCGTGGGCGGTCTCCGGATCAAGGGAGAACAGCACCGGGCGGGCGATTTGGTAGAGCATGCCGCATTCTACCGCAGTGCGGCAAAGTCTTGTTTCTACGATCAATCCAGCGCGAAACGAAGCTGGAGTCCAAGGTAGCCGCTGTAGCCGGGCAGGTTGGGCAGGACCACCAGGTTGGCGCCGACCCGCCCGATTTGGGCTGATACCGCCGGCAGCACGAGGATGGGCGACGGGTAGCCGCTGGCAAGCAGCCCGAAAGCGCCAAAGCGGAAGGGGCCCGCGGCAAGCGGCAGCCAGCGGCCGCCAAGGTAAAAGGTATTGCGGTCGTAACTGTTGCGGAAGTAGCCGGCCGAGGCCGTCCATGGGGTGCCGGTGAATTCCCGCTCGAGCCCGGCGCCCGGATTGACTTCGCGCCAGTCGCGGCGGTCGGGCTGAAAGTGGTGGGAGAGCCCCGCGAGGGTCAGCCAGTCGCGGTGAGCTGCGCTGTGGAAGTCGTCGAGTGTTGGCAGGGCATGGGCCGCAGGGCTGACCAGGACGCAGGCGGCGATGGGCGCCAGGATGCGCGCCAGGGTTTGAGTCATGGTGGGAAATTGCGGGGAAGGGTTAGTCGGATTGCGCGAAGTCGGCGTCCGTGAGGGTACGCCACAGGCCGTCGACGCGGCCTTCCATCGGGCGGAAGCGTGCCTTGTAGGCCATTTTGCGGCTGTCGCGGATCCAGTAGCCGAGATACAGGTAGGGAAGCTTGAGTTCCCGGCAGACTTCGATCTGCCACAGCACGCCGAAGGTGCCGAGGCTGCTGCCGGGAAGGTCCGGATCGTAGAAGGTGTAAACGCTCGACAGGCCGTCGGTCAGGCAGTCGATGACGCTCACCATGCGCAGGATGCCGTTTTCGCGGAACTCCACGAGGCGGCTGTCCACATGGCTTTGCAGCAGGAAGTGGGCGTACTGCTCGCGGTTGTCTTCGTCCATGCCGCCGCCTGAGTGGCGGCTTGCCTGGTAGCGTTGATACAGGGCGTAGTGCTCTTCAAGGAAGGTCAGTTCCATCTCCCGTGGATGGAGGTTGGCGTGGGCACTCCAGGCGCGGCGCTGACTGCGGTTTGGTTGGAAGGAAGCTACCGGGACGCGTACCGGAACGCAGGCGTGGCAGGCGTCGCAGTGAGGGCGGTAGGTGAAGATGCCGCTGCGCCGGAAGCCGCTGCGCACGAGTTCGCTGTAAAGCGGCGTGTCGATAAGGTGGCTGGGCGTGGCGACCTGGGAGCGGGCCTGCCGGTCGGGCAGGTAGGAACAGGCGTAAGGGGCCGTGGCGTAGAACTGCAGCAGGGAGTATGGGTAGTCCTTGAGCATCGTGCGCTACGTCCAGGCGGCCTGGGCACCATCTTGCGGCCAACGGGCAGGAGGCGGGCCTTCGCGGGTGAGGGTGTCGAGCATTTTCACGAAAGCCTCGCGTGGAATCTCCGTGCCACCCAGTGAGGCCAGATGGCGTGTCGTCATTTGACAATCTAGCACGCGAAAATCGTGTTGCTCAAGAAAGCGTGCCAGGTGGGCAAAGGCGATTTTCGAGGCATCGGTGCGCCGGCTGAACATCGATTCGCCGTAAAAGACATGCCCCAGCGCCATGCCGTAGAGTCCTCCGGCCAGTTCTCCGTCGATCCAGGTTTCCACCGAATGGGCGTAGCCGAGTTCGTGCATGCGGATATAGGCTGCCTCGATGGCGGGCGTGATCCAGGTGCCGACGTTTGATTGGCGGGATGCGGCGCAGGCGCGGATCACGGCGGGGAAGTCGTGGGCCAGGCGCACCTCTTAGTGGCCCTTCTTGAGCGTCTTGCCCAGCGAGCGGGTGATGCGAATCTGGCTGGGTACGACCACCATGCGCGGGTCGGGGCTCCACCACAGAATGGGCTCGCCCTGATTGAACCAGGGAAAAATGCCTTGCCGATAGGCTGCAAGGAGCCAGTCGGGCGCAAGGGAGCCGCCCGCCGCGAGCAGACCATTGGGTTTGCGAAGGGCGCTGGAGGCGGGAGGAAATACGGGGTGGTCGCCGAGCCAGGGGATCATGGGGAGGGCACCTGGCGCTTGGCGCACCGAGCCGGTCTGGAACCGGCTGGCGGGATCAGTTGGCTTGCGGCTGGCGCGACTGGCCGGTCGGCAATACGCGTCGGGCGCCGTCGTAGCGGGCTGCCCAGTAGCTTATGCGCATGTCTTCTACGCGAACCACGCCGCCCGCTGACGGCGCATGGACGAACTGGTTGTTGCCCAGGTAGATGCCGACGTGGGAGAACGCGCGGCGCATCGTGTTGAAGAACACGAGATCGCCGGGCTTGAGTTCGTTGATCTTGACCTGTTCGCCCATCTGGGACATTTCGGCAGCCGTGCGGGGCATGCCGAAACCAAGGGCGTCGGCGAATACCTTGCCGACAAAGCCGCTGCAGTCGAAACCGGTGAGCGGGCTGGTGCCGCCAAACCGGTAGGGCACACCCAGGAAATTCAGGCTGCGGTCGACAAGCGAGCGGATCGAATCGGTGTAGCGCTCGAAGACGGAAGCAGGCTGTGCTTCGTCAGCGGCAATGAATGGGGGCTCAGACGCAAGGACCGCATCGGAAAACGCGATCGCTACTAAAAAGCCGAGTATCGTCTTTTTGATAGGCATCCGATCAGTCTACCGAATGGTGGAATAAGTGTAAAGAATTTCGACACTTTTCGGTGCTGCATTGCGCCATGTGAAATCCGGCACAGTTCAAGCATTTTGGCATCTGTAGTATTTGTCAGGCACTGGTCGCGAACAGCAACGCTCGGGAGGCCGCGCGGAAAACATGCGGAACCGGACCGCATGTTTTCATGAAAGGGCCCTTCGGCTTTCCGCAGTCGAGCGCTCGCGCCAGTCGCACTAATTTCGCCATCAGGCAAACAGGTTCAGGATGCCGTCAAGGCCGCTGTGGTTCAGCGCGTAGGTGGCGTGTTCCCGGACCACGGGTTTTGCATGATAGGCAATTCCGACGCCCGCCGCGTTGAGCATGGGCAGGTCATTGGCGCCGTCACCTGCAGCAATCACGGTTGCGGGCGCGAAGCCGTGGTGCTTGCGTACCAGCTGCAGCGTGTGACGCTTGGCGTCGCCGTCGATGACGTCGCCCTTTACCTTGCCGGTCAGCCTGCCGCTGCGGATTTCCAGTTCGTTGGCCACCGCGTAATCAAAGCCGAGTTGCTTCTGGAGGCGTTCGGTAAAATAGGTGAAGCCTCCTGAGACGAGCACCGTGACGATGCCTGCCTGCTTGAGCCCGGCGAGCAGTGCCCGGGCCCCCGGGTTGAGCTGCAGACGTTCGCGAAAGACCCTTTCGAGCGCCCCTTCGGGGAGGCCTTCGAGGAGGGCTACGCGGCGGGTCAGGGATTCGCGGAAATCCAGGTCGCCGCGCATGGCGGCTTCGGTGATCGCGGCAACCTCGGTTTTCAGGCCCTGCATGTCGGCAATCTCGTCGATGCACTCGATGTTGATCAGGGTCGAATCCATGTCGGTAACGAACAGGCGGTAATTTGCCAGGCTGCCGTCTTCGGGTACGAAGGCGTAATCTAGTTCGTGGGCGTCGCAGTAGCTTGCGAGTTCCGGGTGCTGCCTGGCGTCAATCAGCCGGACGGCGTTGCTGCCGAGGCGCTTGACGCCCTGTGCACCGGTGAGGGCAGTGATCTCCTTCAGGGCACGGGCTTCAATCTTGGGGCCCTGGACGACCAGGTTCATCAGGCCGCGCTCCGCTTTTGAAGGCAGTCGCGGAGAATCTCGCTGGTGTCGCGGATCATCGTTTCGGTCGCCGCCCAGTCGACGCAGGCGTCGGTGACGGAGCAGCCGTAGCGCAGCTGGGAGAGGTCGGCCGGGATCGGCTGGTTGCCCGCTTCGATGTTGCTTTCGATCATCAGGCCGACGATGGAGGTGTTGCCTTCACGGATCTGGTGGGCCACGTCGCGCATCACCAGGGGCTGGTATTCGGGGCTCTTCCACGAGTTGGCGTGGGAGCAGTCGACGACGATGTTGGCGGTGAGCTTGGCCTTGGTCAGGGCTTTTTCGGCGAGTGAGACGGAAACCGTGTCGTAGTTGGGGCGCCCGCCGCCGCCACGCAGCACCACGTGGCCGTACGGATTGCCCTGCGTGCGGATGATGGACGACTGGCCCTGGGCGTTGATGCCGAGAAAGCTGTGGGCGTGGGATGCGGACAGGATGCCGTTGACCGCGGCGTCGAGCGAGCCGTCGGTGCTGTTCTTGAAGCCGACGGGGGTGGACAGGCCGGAGGCCATTTCACGGTGAGTCTGGGATTCGGAAGTGCGGGCGCCGATGGCGGTCCAGCTGATGAGGTCGCCGTAGTACTGGGGGGCGATCGGGTCGAGGGCTTCCGTGCCTGCGGGCAGGCCGATTTCATTGACGTCGAGGAGGAAGCGGCGGGCCTTTTCCATGCCTTCGTCAATGCGGAAGGAGTCGTCCATGTACGGGTCGTTGATGTAGCCCTTCCAGCCGGTGGAGGTGCGCGGCTTTTCGAAGTAGACGCGCATGACCAGCACCATGGTGTCGGCGACTTCGTCGGCGAGCTTTTTCAGGCGGCGGGCGTAGTCGAGGCCGGCAACCGGGTCGTGGATGGAGCAGGGGCCGACGACGACGAAAATCCGCGGATCCTTGTGGTCGAGAATGGCCTGCAGGGTCTGGCGGCCCTTCATGACGACTTCAGCGGCGGCGTCGGACAGCGGCACGCGGGCGACGATTTCTTCGGGGGGAGGGCATGCGGTCGAAAGCCGCAATGTTCAGGTTCTCGGTCTTGGCGTGGGGCATGGCGGTTACGCGTCTGAAAATGCGGAATTGAATATTTTACCCCGAAGCGCGGCTGCCGATTGCGCGGCGGGCAAGGCCAAGCACGGAAGTTAGCCGGAAATCGACGTAATGGGGCTTGCGCAGGCTGCGGCTGATCCACACCGTGGTCATGCCGAGGCGTTTGGCGGTGCGCAGGTTTTCGGCGCTGTCTTCGACGAGGATGCAGCGGGCAGGGTCGAGGCGGTGATCCTTGAGCAGATGCCGGAAGCCGGTCAGGCCGGGTTTGGGGTTAAAGCGCATCTGCTCGACCGCGTAGACGTCTTCGAAGTGACGGCGGATGCCCATGATCTCGAGCACGGCTTCTGCGTAACGGCTGGGGCCGTTGGAGAAGACGATCTTCCGGCCGGGCAGGCGAGCCAGCATGTGGCGCAGGGCGTTGTCGAAGACGACCATCCGGGCAAGGTCGGGGAACTGGTGGGTGTCGTGCAGGAAGTGGCACGGGTCGGTGCCGTGGTGACGCATCAGGCCCAGCAGCGTGGCGCCGTAGCGCCGCCAGTAGTCGACGCGCAGGCGGTTGGCGGCAGCTTCGTCCAGCTCGAGGTGCTGCATGAGGTAGTCCGTCATGCTGCGGTTGATGTGCGGAAAAATGTGCGGACTGGCGTTGTGCAGGGTGTTGTCGAGGTCAAACAGCCAGACTGGGTGCATGGCTTGGCCGGGCTTTCGTTCAGGCGGGCTTGCGTTCGAAGCGCACGATGGCGCGGCCGTCATCGGCTACTTTGGGCGCCGCCTTCCAGGCGTGACCATAGACGACTTCGACGGTGGCGGGCAGGCGGCCGTCACGGCGCAGGGCCTCGTAGGCGGCGCGCATCTGTTGCCAGTGCTTCTTGCCGACGAGGCCGCGCGGGCGGCTCAGGGCGGCGTTGGTGGAGCCGCTCGCACGGAGGTCGTGGAAGAGATCGTCGAGTTTCGTGTAGGTGACGGTGAGCATTTCCATGTCCATCACCGGGTCTGAGAACCCGGCGCCGACGAGGGCGTCGCCCAGGTCGTGCATGTCGATGAAGCGGTGCAGGTGTTCGGAGCGGGAGGCGGGCAGCGAGGCGCGGAGTTCCTTGAGGGTGTCCGGGCCGAGGGTGGAAAACATCAGCAGGCCGCCGACTTCCAGCACCCGATGGATTTCCTTGAGGGCCGGCAGAGGATCGTGCAGCCACTGAAGCATCAGGTTGGACCACGCAAACGACACACTGCCACGGGCGAGGGGCAGGGCGCTCGCTTCGGCGCATACGAAATCCGGCGCGGCCGGCTTGCCGAAGCTCATCAGGCGCTTGAGCAGGTTTTTTTCGCCGCGGGCCTGGGCGAGCATGGCCGGTGCGCTGTCGATGGCGATGCGGGCGACGCCGGGATAGCGCGTGGCGAGGGTGGCGAGGTCTGCGCCGGGGCCGCAGCCCAGATCGAGGATTCGCTTTGGTTCGATGCGGATGTATTCGAGGCGTTCGGCCATGCGCCGGGAGATTTCCCGGGCGAGGGTATCGACGCCAGAGTAGCCGGCTGCGGCCCGCCCCGCCCGGCGACGCACGAGACGCGGGTCGAGCCGAAAATCCGCTGCGGTCATCGGGGCGAGTTCAGGCGAGGCTCAGATGGACTTGAGGCCGAGACGTGCGAAGAGCTTGTCGTCGGCGTCGGCGTCCGGGTTGTCGGTGGTGAGGAGGCGCTCGCCGTAGAAGATCGAGTTGGCGCCGGCCATGAAGCACAGAGCCTGGGTGGCGTCATCCATCTGCTGGCGACCGGCCGAGAGGCGCACGTAGCTTTCCGGCATGGTGATGCGGGCGGCGGCGATGGTGCGAATGAAGTCGAAGGGGTCGATGGGCTCGGCCTGGTCGAGGGGTGTGCCTTCTACCTGCACCAGGTTGTTGATGGGCACGGAATCCGGAGGGGGGCTCATGTTGGCCAGCTCGGCAATCAGGGCGGCGCGGCTCTTCTGGGTTTCACCAAGGCCGACGATGCCGCCGCAACACACGTTGATGCCGGCGTCACGCACCTTGTCGAGGGTGTCGAGACGGTCCTGGAGGGTGTGGGTGGTGATGATCTGGCCGTAGAATTCTGGAGAAGTATCGATGTTGTGGTTGTAGTAATCGAGGCCGGCGTCCTTGAGCTGGGATGCCTGGCCGTCCTTCAGCATGCCGAGGGTGACGCAGGTTTCGAGGCCGAGCTTCTTGACTTCACGAACCATGTCGAGAACCGGGGCGAGATCCTTTTCTTTCGGGCCGCGCCAGGCGGCGCCCATGCAGAAGCGGGATGCACCTTTGGCCTTGGCGGCGCGGGCGTTTTCCAGCACTTCATTGAGCGGCAGCAGGGATTCCTTTTCGAGGCCCGTGTCGTAGCGGGAAGATTGCGAGCAATAGCCGCAGTCTTCCGAGCAGCCGCCGGTCTTGATCGACAGCAGGGTCGAGCGCTGGATGGCGTTCGCGTCGAAGTGTTCGCGATGCACCTGTTGGGCGCGGAACAGCAGGTCATTGAAGGGCAGCGCGAACAGGGCCTCGATTTCGGCGACGCTCCACCGCTTGCGGGCGGGGATGTTTGCGGTCGGAGCGCTCTCTGCGCGGGCTACGGTGGCGGTCATTGCGATGAACCCTTATTTTGGCTGTAATTTATAATTACGAAGCCTTTTAGTTTCCCTGAAGGGGTCTGGATTTGTCAAATCAAGCGCCTGCCTGGCGCCGCTGGATGGAGGGGGCGGCCACCGCACTCTTCCCGCAACAGTGTTTCGCCTGCGGGGTGGCGAGCGGCAGTGGCGTGCTGTGCCGTGCGTGTTTCTCGGGATTGCCGGGAACAGGGGCCGCACGCTGTCCGGTTTGCGCGATTCCCCAGCCGCTCGGCGAAACCTGCGGCAACTGCCTGCGCCATCCGCCGTCTTTCGATGCGACCCGTGCTGTTCTCGACTATGGCTTTCCCGTCGACAAGCTGGTGCAGGCCCTGAAGTACGGCCATCGGCTGGCGGCGTCACGCCTGTTTGTCGACCTGATGGCTGCGCTGCCGGTGCCGCAGGCCGATCTGGTGATGCCGATGCCGCTCCATTCGGCACGCCTCGCGTCGCGTGGTTTCAACCAGGCGGCAGAACTGGCGCGACCTCTGGCGAAATGCTGGGGGCTGCCCGTGCTCCTTGACGGGATTGCGCGTGACGTGGACACGCGCCCGCAGGCAAGCCTGCCATGGAAAGAGCGGACGGCCAACGTGCGCGGCGCGTTTCGTGTGGCGGGCGGCGTGGAGGGCTTGCGTGTCGTGGTGGTGGATGACGTGATGACAACGGGTGCAACGCTGGCAGAGCTGGCCCGGACCCTGAAGGACGTGGGTGCCGTGAGCGTGGAGAACCGGGTCGTCGCCCGAACGCCGGCTCCGGCTTGATTGGCTTGAGTGGGGCGGGCACAATCCGGCCCCATGTTCCATGTCGTCCTCCATCAGCCGGAAATTCCTCCGAATACCGGCAACATCATGCGCATGTGCGCCAATTCAGGCGCCCGATTGCACCTTGTCAAACCCCTGGGTTTCACCCTCGAAGAGAAGCAGCTTATCCGTGCCGGCCTGGATTACCGGGACATGGCGGTGGTGACGGTGCACGAAGACTGGCCGAATTGCCGTGCGGGCTTTTCGGGCCAGCGTATTTTTGCACTGACCTCCCACGGAGGGCGCAGCTACGCCGAGGTGGCTTTCGAGCCGGGGGATGTTTTTGTGTTTGGTTCGGAATCCCGTGGCTTGCCGCCGGAACTGCATACCGAGTTCGGCGACGACCGTCGCCTGCGCATTCCGATGCGGCCGGGTAACCGCAGTCTCAATCTTTCGAATGCGGCGGCGGTGGTGGTCTATGAGGCGTGGCGACAGGCAGGATTTGACGGCGGGGCCTGAGCAGCCTTATTCCTGTTTCGGATCGCGGGCGAGAAGCTGCTCGACCGCGTCGCGGGCCAGCAAGGTGCCGCGCAGAACGCCATCGACTGCGTTGGTGATGGGCATGTCCACGCCCAGGCGCGCAGACAGCGCGGCGACTTCCCGTGCCGTGCTGACGCCTTCGGCGACGTGGCCGAGGGTGGCGAGAATGTCAGGCAGGGTTTTGCCTTCGGCCAGCAGCAGGCCGACGCGGCGGTTGCGGGACAAATCACCGGTGCAGGTGAGCACCAGGTCGCCGAGGCCGGCGAGACCCATGAAGGTATCGCGCCTGCCCCCGAGGGCCAGGCCCAGGCGGGTGATTTCGGCGAGACCACGGGTAATAAGGGCGGCGCGGGCGTTGAGGCCAAAGCCCATGCCGTCGGCTACGCCGGCAGCGATCGCCATGATGTTCTTGACTGCACCACCGACTTCGGCGCCGATAAGGTCGTCGTTGGCGTAAAGGCGCAGCCGGTTGTTGTGCAGAGCCTGAACCCAGTAGCGGGCGAATTCGATGTCACGGGCGGCAATCGTCACGGCGGCGGGCAGCCCCTGCGCGACTTCGGCGGCGAAGCTGGGGCCGGTGAGTACGCCGCAGGCGGCATCGGCCCCGAGTTCTTCGGCGACGATCTGGTGCGGCAGCTTGGCTGTGCCGGCTTCAAGGCCCTTGCAGGCCCACAGCAGCGGCGTTCCAGGGGCTGCGGCCTGCAGGGCGCGGGCTGTCTCGCGCAGGCCGGCCAGCGGCGTGACGATGAGGTGAAGGTCGGCGCGGGCTGCATCCTGCAGGCTGTCGGTCAGCTGGAGGTTGGCCGGCAGCGGGATGCCCGGCAGGTAGCGGCGGTTTTCACCGTCGGCCCGCATCGCGGCAACGTCGTCGGATTCACGACTCCACAGGACCACGTCGTGGCCGCGACTGAAGGCCAGAGCGAGGGCGGTGCCCCACGCTCCGGCACCGAAAACGGCTATTCGCATGGCGTTACAGTCCCCAGACCTGGTTGACGCGGACGAATCCGCTGACGCCATCCCGATGCCGGACCTTGACCCAGCCGTCGGCCGGCTTGTCGGCGAGCTCGAGAACGACATCCTTGGCCGCTTCGAAGGCGAGCGGACTGCCGGTGTCGGGTTTCTGGCGGATGTCGGCGCGGGCTGCGGTGATGATCACGGTGCGCTTCTCGGCGAGCTGGCGGCGTTCGAGCCACAGCAGGCTGCCGGCCGGTTCACGCACTTTCACCCAGCGGTCGATGCTCACAACCATCTCTACGGGCGTGTAGCGCTGGATCACGAAAAGCGGCTTGCCTTGCTTTGACGGCGCATCGTAAAGAATGGCCGGTTCGGCAAGGGAGCGGAAATCCGAGGCGCCGGAAACTGCCGCCGCAAGGGCGAGCGGCAGGCCAAGCAGCGCCGCAGCGGCAAGGCGGCGCATTTTCATTACTGGATCGGCAGATCGGTGCCGGCCTGGGCTTCGGCTTGCTGACGGTTCTGCTGGTACATGGCCTCGAAGTTAACCGGAGCGAGCAGCACGGGCTGGAAGCCGGCGCGGGACACGGCGTCGGAAACGGCCTCGCGGGCATACGGGAAGAGGATGTTGGCGCAGCCGATCATCATGATCGGATCGAGGTCTTCCTGCGGAACGTTGCGGATCTGGAAGATGCCGGCCTGGGCCACTTCAACCAGGAAAACGGTCTTCTCGTCGGGCAGCTTGGCGGTGACGGTGACGGTCAGGGCTACTTCGAACACGCCTTCGTCAACGCCGCTGCCGTCGGTGCGCAGCTGGACGTTGATCTGGGGGGCTTCGCGTTCGAGGTAGATCTGGGGTGCGTTCGGCACTTCGACGGAGAGATCCTTGACGTAGAGCTTTTCAATGGAGAAGACGGGTTGTGCGTTTTCGGACATGGTGGTTTTTCCGGTTGAAAAAATGGAAG
Source organism: Zoogloea sp. (assembly GCA_016720685.1). Taxonomy (GTDB): domain Bacteria; phylum Pseudomonadota; class Gammaproteobacteria; order Burkholderiales; family Rhodocyclaceae; genus Zoogloea. Next base: position 18,114 of record JADKKC010000036.1, on the reverse strand, counting down.
AAGCGAAGTTAAGCGGTGTTCAGGCAGGTTCGCCGCGCAGCAGCGGCTCGAGCTTGCCTTCGTGATCAAGGGCGAAGAGGTCGTCGCAGCCACCTACGTGGTAGTCGCCGATGTAGATCTGCGGAACGGTGCGGAGGCCGCCGGTGCGCTCCATCATCTCGTCGCGACGGGCCGGATCGGTGTCGATGCGGACCTTCTCGATCTCGGTAACTCCCTTGCGGCGCAGCAGGCCTTCGGCACGGACGCAGTAGGGGCAGACGGCGGTGGCGTACATCAGGATTTTGGGCTGCATGATTATTTCTTCTTCCGGCTGACTGGCATGCCGGCCTGTTCCCAGGCTGCGATGCCGCCTTCAAGGTTATGGACGCTGGCAAAGCCGGCCTTCTGCAGGATACTGCGGGCCGAGGCCGACCGGCTGCCGCTCTGGCAGCTAAGAATAACAGGCTTGTTCTTCAGTTTATCGAGCTCGCCGATGCGCTTGTCCAGTTCTCCGAGCGGAATGTGGCGGGCGTTCAGAAGATGGCCGGAGGCGAATTCGCCTGCCTCGCGAACGTCGATGACGACTGCATCTTCACGGTTGATGAGTGCGGTTGCCTGAGCCGGTGAGAGGCCGCGACCGCCGCCGCGCAGGGTTTGGACGGCGAGCAGGGTGCCGCTGATGGCAGCCAGCGCTGCCCAGTACCAGTTTTGCTGGATGAATTCCACGAAACGAACTCCAGGTGGGGAGAAAAAAGGGGGCGATTGAAAAGGGGAACTATTCGGGAGCGACGCCGCAGAAGACCTCGCGCATCAATGCGATAAGCTGCAGCGTGCGTGGATCGCCCACACGGTAAAAAACCCGGTTGGCATCCTTGCGGGTGAGCAGTACTTCCTTGTCGCGAAGAATCGCCAGATGCTGGGAAATATTGCTTTGCGACGTGCCGACGGCGTCGACAATGTCCTGGACGCAGGCTTCTTCGGCACCGATAACGCACAGGATCTTGAGCCGCAAGGGATGCGAGATCGCCTTCAAGGCCCGCGCAGCGGTCTCGATGTGCTCTTGCTTGGCGATGAGGTCAACGGCGGGTGTTTTCACGAAATCAGCGGGTTTTGATGCAGGTTAATATTCTAAAATAACATTTTTTCGCCTGGACGGTGAGGCCGGCCCGGCAGATGCGCTCGCTGAGGCGTTTTGATGCGGCTCTGGGTGAGGCTGGGTCCAGGCGGTGCAGACCATTTTTCGGGTGGCGAATTTCGGTCGGGCGGGTCGGGAACCTTTCCGGTTTATACTCATCAGCCTATTCAGAACCGGCCCGATTCCGGGTGCGGAATGGCGTCGTCTACGGGCCTGGGGCCCCGGCGTCCTGACGGAGATTTTATGCGCAGCAAGATGCAACAAGCCGGCCTGCTCTTCACCGGGCTGTGTGCCGGCGTCCTGATCAGTCTCAACTTCTCGGCCAACGCGGACAAGTCGCCGCTGTCCCCGCTGCCCGTGGAGGAATTGCGCAACCTGGCCGACGTTTTCAACGCCATCAAGCAGGGCTACGTGGAGCCTGTTGACGACAAGAAGCTGATCACCCACGCGATCAGCGGAATGCTCTCGAATCTTGATCCCCATTCGGCCTATCTCGACGCGGAGGCCTTCAAGGAATTGCAGGTGGGCACCCAGGGCGAATTTGGCGGCCTGGGCATCGAGGTTGGCTCCGAAGATGGTGTCGTCAAGGTGATTTCGCCCATCGAGGACACGCCCGCCTTCCGTGCCGGCGTCAAGGCGGGTGATCTGATCATCAAGCTCGACGAGACTTCCGTGAAGGGCATGGCCCTCAATGATGCGGTCAAGCGCATGCGCGGCAAGCCGAAGACGAGCATCGTTCTCACGATCGTGCGCAAGGGTGAGGCCAAGCCGCTTGTCGTAACCCTGGTACGTGAAGTCATCAAGGTGCAGAGCGTCAAGTCCAAGCTGGTCGAGCAAGGGTATGGCTACGTACGCGTTGTTCAGTTTCAGGAGCAGACCGCCGCCTCCCTCGTGCAACACCTGGAAAAACTGGTCAAGCAGGGTGCGTTGAGGGGCTTGGTACTCGATCTGCGTAACGACCCGGGCGGCCTGTTGCATGGTGCGGTCGGCGTGTCAGCAGCCTTCCTGCCGCCGCAGGCGCTGGTGGTGTCCACGGATGGCCGGGCAGAGGATTCGAAGCGCAAGTATCTGGCTACACCCGAGGACTACCTGCGCGGGTCTCGCGAGGATTTCATCAAGAGCGTGCCCGCCTCGATCAAGACTGTTCCGATGGTGGTGCTGGTGAACGGCGGGTCGGCGTCGGCGTCCGAAATCGTTGCAGGGGCACTGCAAGACCACAAACGCGCCGTTGTGATGGGAACGCAGAGCTTTGGCAAGGGTTCGGTCCAGACCATTTTGCCGCTCAACAGCAACGCCGCCATCAAGCTGACGACGGCGCGCTACTTCACGCCGAACGGGCGTTCCATCCAGGCCAAGGGTATCGTGCCCGACATACTGGTCGAAGAAACGCAGGGTGGGGCTTCTCGCGAGCGTTTGCGCGAGGCTGATCTTGACCGTCATCTGGGCAATGGCAAGGAGCCCGAAGTGGTGAAGGCGGTCGAGCCAGCACCCCGTAAAGAGGCCGCACCCAAGGGCAAGGAAAAGGACAAGTCCAGGGACGAGGCCGAGGATGTGAAGCCGCCCTTCGAGATTGCCGGCAAGGACGACTACCAGTTGGCTCAGGCTGTCAATTTGCTCAAGGGCCTGCAAATCCTCCAGAATAACGCCAAGTAAATTCACGACAGATCGGGAGACGCCATGCGACGCGAAACCGCTTACAAGCTGGCCGGACGCAAGCATGACAGCGCGCCGCAACACGGCGGAAGCGGTCTTGCCAAAACACGGGAAATCCGCTTCAAGGCTTTTCCGCCCGGCCAGACAGCCCAGGCTTCGCGTTCGCTCGCGGCTCTGCGCGGTGTGCAGGTGGAGGCGGGAAGTGATGCGCTCTCCCTGACTGTGCATTACAACGTGCTCGACTTTACGCTCGAACTGCTGGACGAGGCGCTTGTCGGGGCTGGTTTTCACCTCGACCGCGGCCTGTTCACCCGCTTGCACCGGGCGCTGATCTATTACCTTGAGGAAACGCAAGTGCATAACCTGCGTTCCCCGGAACGGCTCATCAAGCAGTCCCACGAAGTTTACATGCAGGCCTACGCGCATCATCCCCACGGCGATCGCGACGATACGCCCCCCGATTTGCGCGAATACAAGTAGGCCCGCACCGCGCACCTTGACGGTGCGGCTGTCGTTCCACCTCTTCCGTTTTCCATGAACGACGATCAATTGTTGCGCTACTCGCGCCATATTCTTTTGCCCCAGATCGGTATCGAGGGGCAGGATTCCATTGTCTCTTCCCGGGTGCTGGTGGTGGGCGCCGGTGGTTTGGGGTCGCCAGCGGCCATGTATCTGGCGGCTGCAGGTGTCGGTACGCTGGTGCTGGCCGACGGAGATACCGTTGACCTGACCAACCTTCAACGCCAGATCTTGCACAGCCAGGAAAGCATCGGGCAGCCCAAGGTTGCGTCAGGGCGCGATGCGCTGGCGCGGCTTAACTCCGGGATCCGGGTGATTCCTGTTGCCCGTCGCCTTGAAGGTGCCGAACTGGAGTCGGAAGTTGCCGCTGCCGATCTGGTGCTGGATTGCTCCGATAATTTCGCTACCCGCCACGCGATCAACCGCGCCTGTGCGATTTATCGCAAGCCGCTGGTTTCGGGAGCGGCAGTGCGCTTTGACGGGCAGGTGTCGGTGTTCGATCTGCGTCGCGAGGAGAGCCCCTGTTACCACTGCCTCTTTCCGGAAGGAGAGGACGTGGAGGAGGTGCGCTGTGCAGTGATGGGGGTGTTTGCGCCGCTGACCGGAATCGTTGGCGCGATGCAGGCGGCCGAGGCGCTCAAGCTGCTGGTCGGCTGCGGCGAAACCCTGACCGGACGCTTGCTGCTGCTGGATGCGCTCACCATGGAATGGCGAACGATCCGCCTTGGGCGCGATCCGGGCTGTCCGGTGTGCGCCTTACGCTGAAGGCGACTTTTCCGGACGTGTCACCAGCGCCTTCCAGAACAGGGTGAGTCCCAGTTTTTGCTGTGCCCAGAAATCGTCCCGGGCAGCAATTTCAGCCGTACTGATTTCGTGGATGCCGGTAGGCGGGAGTTCCTTTTCGAGATACAGCGTGCCGAACAGGATGTCCCATGCGGGCAGCAGGATCGCGAAATTGCAGCCGCCGCGATAGCGCAGGTCGCTCGGCAGATCGAGAGCATGGTGCCAGCGGTGGTAGCGTGGCCCGACTATCAGGTAGTCGCCCAGTTGGCCGAAACTCAGCCGGGTGTTGGTGTGGGACAGGTTTTCAACCAGCCGCAGCGCGATCAGCAGACCGAGAAAATGCCCCGGTGGAACACCAATCAGCAGCGATAGACAGGCAAACCACAAGCCGGCGATCAGGTCGTCGAGCAGGTGGTTGCGGGAGTCTGTCCAGAACGACATCTGGCGCTGCGAGTGATGGATGCCGTGCAGGGCCCACCACCAGCGAAAGGTGTGGGAAAGGCGGTGCCGCCAGTATTCGGCAAAGTCGAGTATCACCAGGTAGATGAAGAAGCTGGCAAGCGGATGCCGGTCGAGTCCAGGGAGCCAGTCCTCGAGCTGGCGCGGGATGATGTCGTGGAAGCGCAGCCAGCCTTCCAGTTCCATGAAGCCCGGCGCGAGCAGCGCGAAGACCGCCAGAGGGATGATGCCCAGGCGGTTGAGTACCGAATAGATCACATCCACCCGCACCGCACGGCGCTGCGTCCAGTGCTCTGCAGGCCACCAGGCTTCGAGGGGGCGCATCAGGGCGTAGGCGATGGTGAGTTCGATGACTCCCAGCAGAGCGAACTCGATTCCTTCGAAGCCCATTTCCACGTAGCCGGCGAGGCCGAGGGCGAACAGCACCGGCTGGACGAGAGTGTCGAAGAGCCAGCCCTGGATGAGGACGAAGCAGTCGGTCAGAAACTGCATCATCGGGCAGGAAGGGGCGCGAAGCAGAAACCCTGGGCTTTCAGGCCACGGATCAGCGGGTCGAGCATGGGGGCGAAGGGATCTTTGCGGGACCAGATTCCCAGATGGGCCATCAGGATGTCGCCGTCACGAATGTTGGCGAGGGCGCGCTTGAGCAGGACTTCGTTCGGGAACGTCTCGGACGGCAGCTCGTCGCCGAGGAATCCGGCGTTTGCCCAGGCGGTGTGACGGTAGCCGCAGGCTTCGGCAGCCCGCAGTGTGTTGGGCGTGGTGCGACCACCGGGGGCGCGCCACAGGGAGTCGAGCGGGCGGCCGGTGAGTTCGGCGAAGCGGACGTCGGGTTTTTTCAGTTCGGCGCAGATCCCGGCGGCATCGAGCAGCGTCTGGCTGCCGTCCATCAGGCGGTAGACCACTTTGCCTCCGGCCTCGTCCTTGCGGAACGAGCCATGGCGCCAGGTGTGGCTGCCGAAGGCGTGGCCCTCTGCGACGCGGGCCTTCCAGTAGTCAGCCCAGGATGGATCGAGCGACATGTCGCCGCGCAGGGTTTTCTCCTGGGCGACAAAGAAGCTCGCCTTGACCTGGTGCCTTGCGAGAATTTCGGCGATCGCTTCGGCATGCCGCATGTTGCCGGTGTCCAGGGTCAGGTAAAGCGTGCCCTTGCAGGCCGTGTCAGCCCCGTGGGCGAAGCCGGCTGCGGTGCCCAGGATGACGGTAAGCGCGGTGCGCAATGCGCTGCGGACGGGCGACATGATTACTGCCTCGGGGCGTGGCTGATGAAGGAAACGCCGTGGGGCGAGCGGCCGACCGGGATGGAGTGGGAGAGCTTTTTCTGTTCCAGATTGACGACCTGAACCTTGCGGGCGAAACGTGCGGTTGCCCACAGCTCCTTGCCGTCGGCGCGGATTTCCATGTCGTCGGGGCCGCCGGGAACGTCGTATTTCTCGACTTCGGTGAGCGTCTGCATGTCCACCAGCGAGATGCTGCCATTCATGCTGCGGTTCGATACGAAGACGTGGCGCCCGTCGCCGCGGGGAAGGAAGTTGTGAGCGGCCTTGTCGGTGATGATTTTCCTGATCGTCTTGCGGGCACGCCAGTCGATGACCTCGACGTAATTTGCACCCATGATTCCGACCAGGAGGTATTTGTCATCGGGCGTCATGTGGATGCCGGCCGGGGTCGGGCCGACGGGGATTTTCCACAGCGGCTGACGGGTCTTCAGATCGATGGTCAGGACTTCGTTGGAGTCCTGCAGGGTGATGAATACAAACTGGCTGGCTTTGTCGAAAGCCATGTGGGACGGTGTCTTTTCTGCGGAAACGCGGGCGACCAGGGAGAAGTCGGCGGCGTTGTAGAGATCGACCCTGTCGAGGCGCAGTGAGTTGGCCACGAACCATTTATTGTCGGGCGAGAAGCCGAGCTGGTAGGGGTCGGAAATATTCTTGATGCGTTTTTGTTCCTTGCCCGTCTTGGGGTCGAAGAACACCAGTTCGTTCGACAGGGCGCAAGCGACGATGACCGAGCTGTCGTCGGGAGTGGTCATCAGGTGATGGGGTTCCTTGCAGGCTGGCGCCTTGCCGGTTTCCTTGTAGGTCCGGGTATCGATGAAGCTGACGTTCTCGTCGACTGAATTGAGAACGATGGCCGTTTCGGCATGAGCAGCGAGTGACAGGAGAGCTGAAGCGAACAGACCGGACAGGAGCGGAAACTTCATCAAAGTGGGGAGCGTATTGAAGGTGCCCAGATTAACGGCAGTGCCGGCCCGACGTTGACCCCTTCGACGGATCTTTGTCAAAGGTTTGCAATTAAACCGATGGTGCAGGGTTCAGGCCGGGCGGGCGATGATGCGCAGGTCGCGTCCGACCTGGCGAACGTCGTGAAAGCTGAGCTGGCGTTTGTCGTCCAGGCTGCTGAGGGAGGGGAGATTGAAGAGACCGCGGGCTGCGTCGCCGACAAGGGCGGGAGCCAGGTAGAGGATCAATTCATCCACGCAGCCTTCGCGCAGCAGCGAGCCATTGAGCTTGAAGCCGCTCTCGGCGAGCACTTCGTTGATGCCGCGCCGACCGAGTTCGAGCAGCAGGGCGGACAAGTCGACCTTGCCGCCGGCATTGGGAAGGATCACCACGTCGGCGCCGCGGCGCTGCAGGGCGGCGATGCGTTCAGGGTTGTCGACTGCAGCGGCAATCAGCACCGGGCCGCCATCGAGCAGCTTGGCGTTGAGCGGTGTGTCGAGCCGGGAATCGACGACGATGCGCATTGGCTGGCGTTCGGTGGGAATGGCACGGACGTTGAGCTGCGGGTCATCGTCGCGAACGGTGCCGATGCCGGTGAGTACCGCGCAGGAGCGGGCGCGCCAGCGATGGGCGTCGCGGCGGGCGTCGTCGCCGGTGATCCACTGGGAAACGCCGTTGTCGAGGGCGGTTTTGCCATCCAGCGTGGCCGCGGCCTTGAGGCGCAGCCACGGACGGCCGCGGCTCATGCGGGAGATGAAGCCGATATTGAGTTCGCGGGCCGGGGTTTCCTGGACGCCAGCCGTCACCTCAATGCCGGCGGCCCGGAGAATGTCGAGGCCGCGTCCTGCTACCAGCGGGTTGGGGTCTTCGATGGCCGTGACGACGCGAGCGACGCCGGCTTTGACCAGCGCCTTTGCGCAAGGCGGCGTGCGGCCATGGTGGGCGCAGGGCTCGAGGGTGACATAGGCGGTGGCGCCGCGCGCTGCGTCGCCCGCCATGTTTAACGCATGGACTTCGGCGTGGGGCTCGCCTGCGCGCACATGCCAGCCTTCGCCGACTACGCCGCCATCACGCACGATCACGCAGCCGACGCGGGGATTTGGAGTCGTCGTGAACAACCCGCGTTCAGCCAGTTCGATGGCGCGGGACATCCACCGGTAGTCGTCTGCACTGGCGCTCATGGGCGTGGAGGCTTCAGGAAACCTTGGGGGGACGACCGCGGGGTCGGGTGGTGACTTCGCGGATGACTTCGGAGAATTCGTCCACGTCTTCGAAGGCTCGATAGACCGAGGCAAAACGGATGTAGGCAACCTTGTCGAGCTTCTTGAGCTCGCGCATGACGAGTTCGCCGATGCGTTCGGAGGCGATCTCGCGTTCGCCCATGGAGAGGAGCTTGGCTTCGATGCGATCGACCGCCGCTTCGACGCTTTCGGCGGTGACCGGGCGCTTGCGTAGCGCCAGACTCAGGCTGCCGAGGAGCTTTTCGCGGCTGTAGTCGGCGCGACTGCCGTTCTTCTTGACCACCTGGGGCATCTTGAGGTCGATGCGCTCGTAAGTGGTGAAGCGCTTGTCGCAAGACAGGCAGCGACGGCGGCGCCGCACGATGTCACCGTCCTCGTTTTCACGGGTGTCGGTGACCTGCGTGTTGTCGGCGCCGCAGAAGGGGCAATGCATGGGCTAGTGCGCGTGCCTGCCGATGACGGCTGTTACGCGCCGTACACCGGGAACTTGCGACACAGCTCGGCAACCTTGGCGCGCACGTTCTCGGCAGTGGCTTCGTCGTTGGGCTTGTCGAGCACGTCGGCGATGAGGTGTGCGATGCGCTCGGCTTCGATCTCGGTGAAGCCGCGGGTGGTCATGGCCGGCGAGCCGATGCGGATGCCGGACGTGACGAAGGGCTTTTGCGGATCGTTCGGGATCGAGTTTTTGTTGACGGTGATGTGGGCGCGGCCGAGGGCGGCTTCGGCTTCCTTGCCGGTGATGTTCTTGGACTGGAGATCGACCAGGAACACGTGGCTTTCGGTGCGGCCGGAAACGATTCGCAGGCCACGTTCTTCACCAAGGACACGCGCCATGACGCGGGCATTGGCGATGACCTGTTCCTGGTAGCGCTTGAATTCGGGCTCGGCGGCTTCCTTGAAGGCGATGGCCTTGGCGGCGATGACGTGCATCAGCGGACCGCCCTGCAGACCCGGGAAGATCGCGGAGTTGAGGGCCTTTTCATGCTCGGCCTTCATCAGGATCACGCCACCGCGAGGGCCGCGCAGGGTCTTGTGGGTGGTGGAGGTGACCACGTCGGCGTGGGGGACCGGGTTGGGGTAGTAGCCTGCCGCGATAAGGCCGGCATAGTGGGCCATGTCGACCCAGAAGATCGCTCCGACTTCCTTGGCGATCTTGGCGAAGCGCTCCCAGTCGATGCGCAGGGCGTAAGCGGACGCGCCGGCGACGATGATGCGTGGCTTGTGCTCGCGGGCCAGCGCTTCCATCTTGTCGTAGTCGATTTCTTCCTTCTCGTTCAGGCCGTAGGACACGACGTTGAACCACTTGCCGGACATGTTCAGGGCCATGCCGTGGGTGAGGTGGCCGCCTTCGGCGAGGTTCATGCCAAGGATGGTGTCGCCGGGCTTGGCGAAGGCCATCAACACGGCCTGGTTGGCCTGTGAGCCCGAGTTCGGCTGGACGTTGGCCGCTTCGGCGCCGAACAGGGTCTTGAGGCGGTCGATCGCCAGTTGCTCGGCGAGGTCGACGAATTCGCAGCCGCCGTAATAGCGCTTGCCCGGATAACCTTCCGCGTACTTGTTGGTGAGCTGTGAGCCCTGGGCTTCCATGACAGCTGCACTGACGTAGTTTTCGGAGGCGATCAGTTCGATGTGATCTTCCTGACGGCGGTTTTCGGCCTCAATGGCCTGCCAGAGTTCAGGGTCGACTTTGGCAAGGGTATTTTGCTTGGAAAACATGGCGATCCGGGTGGGCTTGAGTCAAATAAGGAGTTTAACACGGCACTTCGGGCTTACTGGAAGCATGAAGGCCCGCCAGACTGGTAAAAGCCTGCGGGCCTTACGGGAAGGGCGGGTTTCGGATGCGCACGTGGCTGGCCTTGTCCTGCAGCTTGACCGCCACGCCTGCGTTATCGATTTCGGATGCGTTCGCCGCTGCACACGACTGGAATCTGGTATTTGCCAGAGGCCGCGGTGTCGGGCCCGAGACTCGGTTTTCCGAGGCTCTCCCTGATCCGGGCAAGGCGGGTGCTTCAGTTTAAACATGATGGAACGCCGACCGGTTCCACCTCGGACGGCTGGATGCCGGTTGTTTGAACGGTCGACTTCCGGATCGCTTTAAATTGTACTGTGTTGTTGGGCGCGACGTTTTCAGGCGTTTGGCAGTTCGTCCAGGGTTTTGTCGAGATGGCGCTGTTCTGCCCAGGTGATAAGCGACCAGCTTTCACCATTCCAGCCAATCCAGTTGAGCGCGGCGTTGGGAATGGTGAAATCGCGAGGGGCCTGGAGATGTTTGCCGGTGGCAAGGCGGTGGGCAATGTCGAGCACGCCGCCGTGGGTTACAACCAGCACGCTGCCACCCTGGTGCCGGCGGGCGATGTCTTCGAGGGCGGCGCGGATGCGGGCGGCAAATTCGCGCAGGTTTTCACCGCCGCCGGGAAAGGTGAATTCCGGGTCGCGGCTTTCGAAGCGGTGATAATCATGGGGGAAGCGCGCCTGCGCTTCAACGTAGGTCAAGGCCTGGAAGGCGCCGAAATTACGCTCGCGCAGGCTGGCGTCGAAGCCGGGGGCGAGGCCGCAGCAGTTTGCGATCGCTTCGGCGGTCTGGCGGGCGCGGGTCAGGTCCGAGCAGTAGGCCGCGTCAAAGCGCTCGGTAGCCAAACTGGCTGCGGTGGCGCGGGCCTGGGCCAGCCCGGTTTCATTGAGCGGGATGTCGGTATGCCCCTGGAGGCGGCGTTCGGCGTTCCAGGCGGTTTCACCGTGGCGGACGAGGCAGATGCGGGTGGACATTGCGGTAGTGCTGTCGGAATGGAGAGTAGGGGAGTAGCTTACAGACCCACTTGGGTGCCAGTGAGAGCCACTTTGGCGGGATAATACGCGGCTAAAGGCCGGTAGGCGTAATCCCTGATTGCCGGAGTGCTGTTCTCGCAGATAATCCGCAAGCTGGACGCACTGACGTCTTTGCCTAAAAAAAGTTCGTTTATTCATTCAAAGGGAGGTGAGGGACGTGCAAGCCCTGCTCAAGTTATCGCGCGCTATCGATGCGCTTACCGAACGCGTCGGAAAGGCTGCGATCTGGCTGGTCCTGATCGTCACCCTCATCAGTTCGGTCAACGCCTTTGTGCGTTATGCCTTCAACTACAGTTCCAACGGACTTCTTGAAATCCAGTGGTACCTGTTCTCGGCAATCTTCCTGTTGTGCGCCGGCTACACGCTGCTGCGCAACGAGCACGTCCGTATCGACGTGGTGTCCTCGCACTTTTCGCCGCGCGTTCTCGCCTGGATCGACATCATCGGGACGATTTTCTTCCTGGCTCCGATGGCGTTTGCCGTGCTGTATCTCTCCTGGCCGATCTTCGTCAATTCCTACCTCAGCAATGAATACTCGTCCAACGCCGGCGGCCTCATCGTCTGGCCGGTGCGCGGGCTGGTGCCGGTCGGTTTTGCAATGTTGATCCTGCAGGGGTTTTCCGAGCTGATCAAGCGCTTCGCCTTTCTCAAGGGCCTGATCGACGATCCGAACGCCAAGCCACACACACCGTCAGCTGAAGAAGAACTGGCCAAGGCCATCAAGAAACAGCGCGGGGAGGCCGTCTAAAATGGAATTCATTGCTGCCAACATGGCACCCCTGATGTTCGGTTCGCTGGTCTTGTTCATGCTGTTCGGCTACCCGGTGGCGTTTGCCCTGGCGGCCAACGGCGTGGTCTTCGGTCTGATCGGCATCGAGCTTGGCCTTCTTACGCCGGCCTTGTTCCAGGCGCTGCCCGACCGAATTTTCGGCGTGATGTCGAACGACACCCTGCTCGCGATCCCGTTCTTCACCTTCATGGGCCTGATTCTCGAACGATCAGGGATGGCCGAGGATCTGCTCGATACCATCGGCCAGCTCTTTGGCCCGGTGCGCGGCGGCCTGGCGTTTGCGGTGATTTTTGTCGGCGCAATCCTGGCCGCGACCACCGGCGTGGTGGCCGCTTCGGTCATCTCGATGGGTCTGATCTCGCTGCCCATCATGATGCGATATGGCTACGATCAGCGTATCGCCACCGGTGTTATCGCCGCTTCCGGAACCCTGGCGCAGATCATTCCGCCGTCCCTCGTGCTGATCATCATGGCCGACCAGCTGGGGCGGTCGGTGGGAGACATGTATCAGGGCGCGCTGCTCCCGGGGCTCGTGCTGACCTGCCTCTACGTCGGGTATGTGGCGCTGGTTGCTGTTTTCAAGCCCCAGTATGTGCCAGCCCTGCCGCCCGAGGCCCGCACGCTGCGCGGCGCCAAGCTTTTCCTGCGTGTGCTGACGACCCTGTTGCCGCCGCTGCTGTTGATCTTTCTGGTGCTCGGCACGATTTTCCTGGGTATCGCAACACCGACTGAAGGCGGGGCGATGGGGGCCTTCGGTGCATTGGTGCTGGCGGTTGCCCGCAAGCGCCTGAACGTCAAGCTGCTCAAGCAGGCGATGGAAAGCACGGCCAGACTCACCACCTTCGTGGTCTTCATCCTGGTGGGGGCGCGGGTCTTCTCACTGACTTTCTACGGGGTCGAAGGCCATCTGTGGGTCGAGCATCTGCTCGCAGGCCTTCCCGGCGGCCAGCTCGGCTTCCTGATCGTGGTGAACATCCTGATCTTCCTGCTGGCGTTCTTCCTCGACTTCTTCGAGTTGTCCTTCATCGTGGTGCCGCTGCTTGCACCGGTTGCCGAGAAGCTTGGCATCGACCTGATCTGGTTTGGCGTGCTGCTTGGGGTGAACATGCAGACCTCGTTCATGCATCCGCCTTTTGGTTTTGCGCTGTTCTACCTGCGCTCGGTGGCGCCGCCAACGGTCAAGACGACGCAGATCTACTGGGGTGCGGTGCCCTTCGTGATCATCCAGATCATCATGGTTGCGATCATCATCGTCTTTCCGCAACTGGTGACGATGGGGCTGGACAAGCAGGAAGTGATCGATACCGACAAGGTCGAGATCGTGGTTCCGGATAGTGAAATGCCGGACGATTCCGCTGTGCAGTTTGACTCTGAACCGAAAGACGGCACGGCTCCGCCTGCTGAGGATGATCCAGCCAAGGCTCTCGAGAAGGCGCTGCAGGACGACAAGAAGTAAGTCCTCGCCAGCTCGTCAAGAATGAAAAAGCCCGAAACATGCGTTTCGGGCTTTTTCATTTGGAGCGGAAGATGTTGCCGGCGGTGTGCTCCTCAGGCCTGACAAACCTGGTTGCGGCCGTTGTTCTTGGCCTTGTAGAGCGCGGCGTCGGTACGGGTCACCAGGGCTTCCGCCGTCTCCCCGGAAATGCGGCTGGCGATGCCGATGGATGCGGTGATGTTTGTGAGGCGTTCCCCGTTGCGACTGTCCTTGAGTACCAGCCGTTCGATGGAAATTCGCAGGGCCTCGACCAGCTTGATGGCCTGTGCGGCCGTTCCGCCACAGAAAATCAGTGCGAACTCCTCGCCGCCGTAGCGGTAAACCGAAACGCCGAGTCGGCTTGTCGCGTTGAGTTGTTTTCCGACAAGGTTCAGCACCCGGTCTCCGACCTGGTGGCCGAAGCGATCGTTGAATTGCTTGAAGTGATCGATGTCGAGCAGACCGAGGTGGATAGCGGGGCCCCGGTCGCCGTGGCCGATGAACTGGTTGAGTTCGACGTCGAAGGCACGACGGTTGAATACGCCGGTCAGCTCGTCGTTCATTGCATCCTGGCGCAGGGTTTCGAGTTCGCCGCGGAGGCGACGGATTTCGTCGTTGGCGGAAGCCAGGCGCTGCTCGAAGCGCGAGGTGTTTTCCTGCATTGCGGTGGAACCCTGAAGCAGCTTGTCGAGGGTTCCGAACATGTCGTCAATACTGGCCATGCCGGTGCTCGGCGTGCGCAGGTCGCGGTTGCATTCGTCGAGCAGGGTGGAAAAGGAGCGCGTATCCGCGATGGTGGCGTGCAGATCCTTGTCGATGCTGTGCACCATCTGCTCGAGAGTGTCCTTTACGCGACCCAGAGTGGTCTCGTAGTTGCCGGCAGGGGATACATGGTCGCGGAACAGGCTTTCCGCCGAGGTCAGCGGCATCGTTCCGTAGGCGGCGACGATTTCGTCGATGCGCAGGTTGAGGCTCGGATCCTCGTTAGATACGTAGGAGTACCACAGTGCGTAGTTGAGCGGTGTAACCGGAATGCCGTGCTTCACCATGATGGGCACGGCCTTGCGGAGTCGTTCCGCAGCTTGCTCGACTGAACCGCTGATCACTCTGTTCCTCCTGTCGGGGCAGGAGCGGGGCCCCTGCGAAGTATTTCCGGACTGACGGATCTCTGCCGCTGCAAAAAAAGTCAGTCGATGGCTTATCGGCAGCAGCGCGCAAAACTTCATGACGTATGAAAAAAAACGGCGCCTCGAAGACGCCGTCGGGCGAGGCAGTGGCGGGCCAGCGCGTCAGTGTGCTTCGTACATCAGCGTGCCTTCGACCAGTGTGTAGCGAACCTTGCCCGGCAACTCGAGGCCCAGGAAGGGCGTGTTCTTGCCCTGGCTCCTGAGCATGCTGCGGTCGATGAGCTGGTGAGTATCGGGGTCAAAGATGCAGACGTCGGCGCGGGCGCCGACCGACAGGTGACCACCCTTGGCGATGCCGGCGATCTTCGCGGCCTCGGAGGTGATGCGGGAGAGTGCGTCGAGGAGTGGCAGATTGTGCTCGGCAGCCCATTTGAGAGTGAGCGGCAGCAGGAGTTCGAGGCCGGTGGTGCCGGGCTCGGATTCGCTGAACGGGGCTTGCTTGGCGTCGTCGTCTACCGGTGTGTGGTCGGAGCAGATGGCGTTGATGCGCCCGTCGGCCAGCCCCTTCGACAGCGCGATGCGGTCGCGCTGGCTGCGCAGTGGCGGCACCACGTGGCAGTGGGGGTTGAAGTAGCCGATGTCCATGTCGCACAGGTGCAGGTGGTGGGCTGCCACGTCGCAGGTGACATCGACGCCATCCTGGCGGGCGTGCTCGATGAGATCGAGGCTCTCGCCACACGACACCCGGGTGATGTGCAGGCGGGCGCCAGTCTGTTTGGCCAGGCGCAGGTAGGTGTAGAGGGCGACGATTTCGGCGCTGGCCGGAATGCCGGGCAGGCCGAGGCGGGAGGCGACTTCGCCGTCGTGGGCTACGCCACCGCGGGCGAGGTAGGGGTCGAGGGGCTGCAGCCAGATGCGGAAGCCGAAAGTGGCGGCGTACTGCATGGCGCGGCCGAGGACGCGGGTGTCGAGGATGGGCGTATTGGCCTGGCTGAAGGCCACGCAACCGGCTTCGACGAGCTCGGCCATTTCGGAGAGTTGTTCACCCTTCAGGCCGATGGTGAGGGCGCCGACCGGGTAGATGTGGGCGCGGTTGAGCTTCTTGGCCCGGTAGCAGAGCATTTCGACGAGGCCGGGCTCGTCCAGCACCGGATCGGTGTCCGGCGGAATGGCCAGGCTGGTGACGCCGCCGGCCATGGCTGCGTCGAGTTCGGATTCGAGGGTGGCCCGGTATTCGAAACCGGGTTCGCGCAGGCGGGCGGCCAGGTCGATGAGGCCGGGCGCGACGACGAGATTGCTGGCGTTGATCGTGCGGGCAGCTTTGAAGCCGTCCGGGGCGGAGCCGACGCCGACGATCTTGCCGTCGGCGATGAAGATGTCCTGCTTGGCGTCGATGCGATTGGCCGGGTCGATGAGACGGCCGTTACTGATGTGGATGTTCATTGTCGAAAACCTGTCTTTCAGTGACTGCCCAGCATGCTCATGACAGCCATGCGCACGGCGATGCCGAAGGTGACCTGCGGGAGGATCACGGCCTGGTTGCCGTCGGCCACAGCGGAATCGATTTCGACGCCGCGGTTCATCGGGCCTGGGTGCATCACGATGGCGTCGGGCTTGGCGAGGGCGAGTTTTTCGGCCGTGAGGCCCCAGACCTTGAAGAATTCCTGGGGGCTGGGCAGCAGTGCACCGTTCATGCGCTCGTTCTGCAAGCGCAGCATCATCACTACGTCCACATCCTTGAGGCCTTCTTCCATCGTCGCGCAGTAGCGCACACCCATTTTTTCGACTTCGGTGGGCATCAGCGTGCGGGGGCCGATGACGCGCACTTCGGGCACGCCGAGGGTGGTCAGCGCGGCGATCTGCGAGCGGGCCACGCGGGAGTGCAGCACGTCGCCGACGATGGCGACGGTGAGATTGTGGAACTCTTTTTTGTAGTGCCGGATGGTGTACATGTCCAGCAGCCCCTGGGTGGGGTGGGCATGGCGGCCATCGCCGGCGTTGACGACGTGGATGTGCTCGCGGCCGGTGTTCTGCAGGTGCTGGGCGATCAGGTGCGGGGCGCCGCTGGATTCGTGGCGCACGACGAACATGTCGGCCTGCATCGCGCAGAGGTTGTCCACCGTGTCGAGCAGGGTTTCGCCCTTTTTGGTGGACGAGGTGGACACGTTGAGGTTGATGACATCGGCCGACAGGCGCTTGGCGGCGATCTCGAAGGTGGTGCGGGTGCGGGTGCTGTTCTCGAAGAACAGGTTGAACACGCTCTTGCCACGCAAGAGCGGCAGCTTCTTGACCTCGCGTTCGGCCATCTCGGTGAAGGGCGCGGCGGTGTCGAGGATTTGCGTGATGATGCTGCGCGGTAGGCCGTCGAGGGTGAGCAGGTGTTGCAGCTCGCCGTTCTTGCTGAGTTGGGGATTACGCATGGATCAGCCTCATGGTGAGGGCGCCGGAGTCGTCGCGCTCGAGTTGGAGGTTTTGCCTGGCGGGCATGGGTTCGGGCAGGGTGAGGGCGCAGAAGCGGGCCGAGACGGGCAGCTCGCGTCCGCCGCGGTCGATGAGCACGGCCAGGTCGACCTGTGCCGGGCGGCCGTAGTCGAAGAGCTCGTTGAGGGCTGCACGGGTGGTGCGGCCGGTGTAGAGCACGTCATCAACGATGACGATGTGGGCGCCTTCGACGTCGAAAGGGATCTTCGAGCCCCGGGGCTGCTGGTGCAGGCCCTTGGCGGCGTAGTCGTCCCGGTAGAAGCTGACGTCGATGCTGCCCAGCGGCAAGCTCAGGCCGAGCAGCGCGTGCAGGCGTTCGGCCAGCCACACGCCGCCGGTGTGAATGCCGACCAGCGCGGTGTTGACGGTGATGTGGGGACGCATTGCGGCGGCCAGGTTGGCAATGAGCTGTTCGGCGTCAGGAAGCTGCATGTCTGGTGCTTTCAAGGTACTGATTCAGGATGATCTGGGCTGCTGCGGAATCGAGCCGCGGTTTTTGCTTGCGCCAGCCGTGGTGGCCGGCTTCGCTGAGGCGCTCCTCGGCTTCTGCGGACGAAAGGCGTTCGTCCACCAGGCTGACCGGCAGGCCGTAGCGGCCGTGGAGCTGGTTGGCAAAGCGCCGGCAGCGCACTGTCATGGCGTGCTCGGTGCCGTCCATGTGGGTGGGCAGGCCCACCACCAGCCCGGTGGGCTTCCATTCGGCGAGCAGTTTTTCGATGGCGGCAAAGCGCACGGCGCTGGCTTCTTCGGCGATCACGGCGAGCGGATGGGCGTGGCCCGTTTCCGTTTCGCCAACCGCTACGCCGATACGGGCGAGGCCGAAGTCGAAGGCGAGCAGGGTGCTCATTGCGACGTGGCGCCGAAAGCGTCGCCTGTGTGGCGCTTCTGCATGCTCACGCGTGGCCGGCGACGTCGGAAAGCTTGGCGAAGTCGATGCCGAGCAGTTGCATGGCTGCGGCAAGGCGTTCTTCGGGGGGAAGGTCGAAAACGATGGAGAGATCGGCCGGCACGGTGAGCCAGGCGTTCTGGGCCAGTTCGTGTTCGAGCTGGCCGGCAGACCAGCCGGCATAGCCAAGGGCGACCAGCACTTCGGCAGGCTGGCCGTCAGTGGCGAGGGACTGCAGCACGTCGCGCGAACTGGTGAGGCCTACGGTGTCGCTGACCTTGAGTGTCGAATGCCAGGCGCCGCCTGGACGATGCAGCACGAAGCCCCGGTCGGCCTGCACCGGGCCGCCGAAATACACGGGCAGGTTGGCAAAATCGGGCTGCTCCAGCGGGATGTCGATGCGCTCGAAAAGAGTGGCGAGGCGCATATCCGTCGGCCGGTTCACGATGACGCCCATCGCGCCGTTTTCGTTGTGCTCGGCAATGTAGGTGAGCGTGCGCGTGAAGTTCGGATCGGCCATGGCGGGCATGGCGATCAGG
>JADKKC010000035.1 GCA_016720685.1 Zoogloea sp. | reverse complement strand
ATGCCAAAGCCGATTTCCACGACATGCGGCGCCTGACGGCCAAAAACTTCGTTCAGGTCCACGGGCGCCGGACGGTAGGCAAGGCCCACCCTGGGCATCATCTCGTCAAGAAAACGGTGCTGGGCATCCGACATGCGCCCCTGGCGCAGCACGAAACTGCGGATCGACTGGGACGTGAGGCGAGGAGTGGAGTGCTGCGGCTCGTCGGCCGGGGTCTGCTGGGTTTCTTCGCTCATGGCGCTGTCTGGAATGGAAAACGGCGCGCCGTAGCGCGCCGCAGGTCAATCGAATGGGGTCTATCAGCTGCCGATCAGGCCCGTGGTGGGCGAACTCGGGCTCGCAGTGTAGAACTTCTTGGGCATGCGCCCGGCGAGGAAGGCCTCGCGGCCGGCCTCGACGCCCTTCTTCATGGCGCCGGCCATCCTCACCGGATCCTGCGCCAGCGCGATGGCGGTGTTCATCAGCACACCGTCACACCCCAGCTCCATGGCAATGGCGGCGTCCGAGGCCGTGCCCACGCCGGCATCCACCAGCACCGGCACCTTCACCGCATTGCGAATCAGCTGCACGTTCCAGGGATTCAGGATGCCCATGCCCGAGCCGATCAGCGAGGCCAGCGGCATCACCGCCACGCAGCCGATGTCCTCCAGCATCCTGGCCTGAATCGGATCGTCGGCGCAGTAAACCATCACCTCGAAGCCCTCCTTCACCAGCACCTCGGCGGCCTTGAGGGTTTCGGGCATGTTGGGGAAGAGCGTGTGCGGGTCGCCCAGCACTTCGAGCTTCACCAGCTTGTGGTCGTCGAGCAGCTCGCGGGCAAGGCGCAGCGTGCGGATCGCGTCCTCGGCGGTGTAACAGCCGGCCGTGTTGGGCAGATAGGTAAATTGCGAAGGCGGCAGCGCATCGAGCAGGCTGGGCGCGTTCGGATCCTGACCGATGTTGGTCCGCCGGATCGCCACGGTGACAATCTGCGCCCCGCTTGCGTCGATGGCCTCGCGCGTCTGCGCAAAATCCTTGTATTTGCCGGTCCCCACCAGCAGCCGGGAGGAATAGCTCTTGCCTGCAATCGTCAGCAAATCATCCATCGAAGGGCCAGCCTCATCCAATCAGGAAAATAAAAGAAACGGGCCGAACAGCCCGCAGCAAACGAAAACCGCTCAACCGCCACCTACCGCCACAACGATCTCGAGCCGGTCGCCATCCACCAGCTGCGTGCCGGCGTGAAGACCTTTCGGCACGATCTCGCCGTTGCGCTCCACCGCCAGGCGCTTGCCGGTCAGCCCCATCTCGTCGAGCAGGGCCGCCACCGTAGCCGGCGCCACCAACGAACGCGCTTCGCCGTTGATCGTCAGGGAAAGAGTCGGGGAAGAATTCGAAGTCATCATGACCAGAAGTTTACCACGCCTACCCGGTTGCCCTCCTCCTCGCCGATGCGTACAATCCCGGTCTCCCGAGCGGGCGTCGTATAATGGTAATACCCTAGCTTCCCAAGCTAGAGCCGTGGGTTCGATTCCCATCGCCCGCTCCACATCGGATTCCGGCAGGTCGTTGATCTGCAAGCAAAAAAGCCAACCTCAGCGGGTTGGCTTTTTTGTTGTCTGGTCGATGTCTGGTCGGAGGTGGGTAAGGTCAGATCAAGCAGCGTCAAGCAAGGTGTTAATCAAGCCCCTGACCTACCTGAACCTCACATGGCAGCAAACTGCAAAATCGACTCTTCGTCGTTTGCAGCCACAACGGTGACGCCAGTAGCCTGCAGATCCTCGCGGATCTCCTCAAATGCCTGATACGGTTTTGTGTCCCGCGCCGGAGCTTTCACCGGGAACAGGACTGCCTCTGGCAAGGCATCCCGCTTACGGAGACGCCTGACCTTATCCACCCATTGGCCGCCATGGGTCAGCAGCTTGGTGGAGTCATCCTGGGCCAGGTACAAAGGCTTGATGATGCGGTCGGCTCGCCCGTCATGGCGATGGACGAACGGAAAAATTGACAGTAAACTCCGGATTCCCCACCTTTTCAGCCCGATATGCAGCACCGAGCTGCCGACCGACCAACAGCTTGCGGACCATGGTCTCTAGGAGGCGCTCCTGATACTCCCTGGTCACGAAATTGCGTTCGATGTAGTGATCAAAAAGCGCATCGAGCTTGGCCTGCGGATCATCGGCCAAAGCAATTCGCTGATCGTCAAACTGAAGCATCGCCTCCCGCGGGCGGACAAACTCGGTAAAGAGCTGGCCGGCCAGGGCCAGATCGAGGGGAGCGTGACCATCACCGATAGCCAGACGACGAAGATCTGCCGCAAACCTGTCGATTTCCTGCTTGAACAGCCCCTTCCCACGCAGATATACCCCACGATCGAGCTGATGGAAAAACCGGGTGATGCGGCTGTAATGAGTGAGCAGGCGGTAGCCGAAGAAGCCCACATCCGGCGCCATCAACACGACACCCACATTGGCGAATTCGCCCGTCTCGACAAAGGGGCGAAAACGTAGCAAGGCGTAGTGACAAACAAACTTCTTCATGGCGCAGTCCAAAAATCATCCTGGTGGCAACGTTCGAGGCACCGAACGATCTCGTTCCAACTCACGTTGGCGGGAACGCCATCGTCTACGAACCACCAATCTTCGGGAATGCTATCACGGACAATGTTCAAGTCCGCGAGCACCACTTCCATCTTTTCAAGGTACTTCGCCTGTTCGACAAGGTCTGTGGACACCCTGTTCCAGTAGGCCCCAAAGACGTGGGACGCCAGGAAATGCGCGGCATTGAAGCTCGGATCGAAAGCCTGGTTGTGGTCGATGACAGCCAGCTGTTCGGTCTGGACGTCCCACAGCAGGTTCGGGTTGCCCCCGAAAGCTGTCAGATGGCGATCCTCGTTGTGTAGCCACCAATCGAACACCAGCACATCCGTTGCCTGCTCCACGCCCACCAAAGCCCGCGTCGTCAGGCTGAGCTCCTGCACATGGGGGAGCTCCCGGGAGGCGAACACAATGCCTGCCCCCAGCTGGCTGAGGTCCAGCCCCTGGCCTGGAACAATCAGTTCCGCCGGCACCTCGGCCAGCGCATAGTCGGCAATCGGCAAACCGAACCGGGTGGCCAGCTGGGCGGCAACCCACTCACAGACCAGACTCCGCCGGCCAGCGTCCTGCCCCTTGACGTAATAACCATGACCGTCATCTCCACGGCAGATGAAGGGCTTGGTGACGCCCTGTCTGGCGCGGCCCATGACCTCCTCGATGACGACGCTGGGTTCGTTCACGGCTCAGGCGGCCTCCAGCGCTGCGTCGATCAGGGTGTCGGCCAAGGTGGCTTGTTGCTGACGGGCGCTGGTGAGGTCGGCCTTGAGGCGGTCACACAGGGCCATCAGTTCATCGATTTTGGCGACGATCTGTTGTTGTTCCCGAAGAGGCGGAAGCGGGAATGCAAATTCCTGGATGCTTTTTATACCCACGTTCGCCTGTGTTGTCTTATTTTCGGCTGCTTTGGCTTGGTCTCGACAGCATTGTGAAATCGAGAAATAGAATTGGTAATTGGGATCGACAAAATTTTTGAGGGTTTTGATCACACAGCACGAGTAGGAGGCTAAGAATTCCAAGTCGTCGACAACCAAGCGGTTTTCACCGATCGTTCCGTATCGCGGGTAGATGATGTCACCAACTTCTGGCCTAATTTTCGCCGATAGTTTCAAGAAATCATCACGCGAGACTTTCTTTGCTCCTTCAAAATCGATTCGATTGTCTGGGTAAAAGTCACGAGGAGAAACGTAGGGAACGCCGTCTTTCACGGTGTCCGGCATCTTGTGGTCAATGTCTACAATTTTTTGCGCAATCTCAACCCAACGTACCCACTCCCAACCATTCGGCACCTGAAAAGGCTGCGCCCTCTCCTCGATACAAGGCAAGGGCTTAATTTTCTTGCAAGCCCCTTTTGCTTCCAGCCTTGCCCGCTCATGCGCAATCCGCTTGAGCAGAGCGCTCGCCGGTTCATCGTTGGGGTCTTGCGGTACCAGCTTGCCCATCACTGCCAGTTGCAGCACAGTCTGCTTGAGCACATCGATGCTGGCTTCGGTGGTGAACAGGGTGTCGAAGTGTTCGGCGAGGCGTTGCCAGTTGGCTGCGAGGTCGGCGGCATCGGTGCTTTGGGTGAGCGTACCGAGCAGGGTTTCGACGAGTCGGGCATGGGCGCTGGTCGCATCTCCCTGCTCCGCCTCCAATTGGTCGCAGAGGGCCATCAGTTCATCGATTTTCGCGACGATACGGTGTTGTTCGGCGAGAGGGGGAACCGGAACAGGCAGCTTCTCCATCTTTTCTTTGGTCATGTGGACCATTGAAACGCCATGTCCAGCCGCCTTGATTTCCGCAGTTTTCTCAAGCAGAAATTTATACAGAAAGTCTTTGGAATAGCTCGTCTCGTCGAATAGCGAAAGCTTCCAGATGTGGTAATGGTAGATTACTTTGGGCCCGTTCCATATGAACGGACCGAAAGACGCTGACCATGAATAAATCAGATCGCCCTTGTTACAGTATTTTTCCGGCTCCAACTCTAAGTCGGAGTAGTACCAGTGATTCGACGTAAACAAATTTCCTACGCGAAGGACTGGTGTTCCTGCATCAAGAAGCTCTTCTTTGGAATAAGCACGCCCGTTGAGTACTCTCGTCAAATTAGAAAGACTGGTCCACTCCCAACCATCTGGAATGGAAAACGGCCAATCGTTATCTTCCGCAGCCCGTACTTGTTTCCCTCTCTTGCGAGGAGAAGCTTCATTCAACGCAGCCCGGCTCAATGCAATTCGCTTCAGCAATTCACTCGCCGGCTCATCACTCGGGTCTTGCGGCACCAGTCTCCCCCGCACCGCCAGTTCCAGAATCAGCCCACGCAGCTTTTGAATCCCGCCCGGAGCCGAGGCCAGCAGCGGCAGATGCTCACTCAACACGACGCTCACGCCTTGCCCTCCAGCGCGGCGGCCAGCACGGCCTTCAACTGGTCACGGGTGGCGGCGATGCGCTGCTGCAGCTGGGCGTAGTCGGCCAGCAGCTCGTCCGGGTCGTGGCTGACCTGATCCGGGCTGTGGGGGTTCTTGATGTCGAGGTTGTAGTTGCGCGCCTTGATCTCGTCAGCGCTGACCTTCCAGGCGAATTCGTTTTCGACCCGATTGCCCCACCAGGTCTTTTCCGCCTCGAATTCCTCGATGCGCATCGGCCGGGTCTTGGAATAGTTCTTGTAGCCAGCGGGATAGGGGTGCTCGTAGAACCAGACTTCCTTGGTCGGCGCGCCTTTGGTGAAGAACAGCAGGTTGGTCTTGATGCCGGTATAGGGGGCAAAGACGCCATTGGGCAGGCGGACGATGGTGTGCAGATTGCACTCGCTGAGCAGCTTTTCCTTGATGCGCGTTTTGACACCTTCGCCGAACAACGTGCAGTCGGGCAGCACCACGGCGGCTCGGCCGCCGTCCTTGAGCAGATGCATGATCAGCACCAGGAACAGGTCGGCGGTTTCACGGGTGCGGAAGTTGGCCGGGAAGTTGTTCTCGATGCCGTCCTCTTCCATGCCGCCGAAGGGCGGGTTGGTGACGATCACATCGACGCGGTCACGCGGGCCGTAGTCGCGCAGGGGCGGGCCAGGGTGTTGTCGTGGCGGACGTTGGTCGGCACGTCGATGCCGTGCAGGATCATGTTGGTGGTGCACAGCAGGTGCGGCAGCGGCTTCTTCTCGACGCCGTAGATGGACGCCTGCAGCAGCTGCTCCTGGTCGACGGTCCTCACATGGTGCTTGCGCACGTACTCGATGGCGCAGGTGAGGAAGCCGCCGGTGCCGCAGGCCGGGTCCAGCATCTTTTCGCCGAGTCGCGGATTGACCTGCTCGACAATGAACTGCGTCACGGCGCGCGGCGTGTAGAACTCGCCGGCATTGCCGGCAGATTGCAGGTCACGCAGGATCTGCTCGTAGAGGTCGCCGAACGCGTGGCGGTCCTGCGCCTTGTTGAAGTCCACGCCCTCGACGATCTTGTTGATCACCTGCCGCATCAGGTGGCCGGACTTCATGTAGTTGTAGGCATCCTCGAAGACGCTGCGGATCACGTACCCGCGCTTGTCGCTACCTGCCGGCGTCAGGTCCTTGAGGGACGGGAAAAGCTGGTTGTTGATGAAGTCGAGCAGCTCGTCGCCGGTCATGCCCTCGGGGTTGGCGGCCCAGTTGCGCCAGCGGAAGGGTTCGGGAATGGGCGAGCGGTAGTCGTCGTCGAGCAGCTCGTACTCGGTTTCCTTGTCGTCGTAGATCTTGAGGAAGAACATCCAGACCAGCTGGCTGATGCGCTGGGCGTCGCCATCGACGCCGACATCCTTGCGCATGATGTCCTGGATGGTTTTGATGGTCGTGCTGATGGACATTGGGACTGGGGTACGTCAAGGCAGCCGTACGTGGAGTTGTTGTTCCTGAGCTCTTGCACCGCCTGGAAGGACTGGCGGGCTCTTGCCGCCGAAGGCGAGCCTTGGATCAGTTCCGGCGCGGTGCCCTGAGGCCTGAAAGGATCGGGGACGTAGGATTTTAATGTCTTCGATGCTCGTCGATGCCGTCGTCGGCGACTTTCCAAGCAGCGCCTCGAGGACGGCGCGGCCTTGTCGCCATACTTGGTAAAAGCATCGCGCTTCTTGACATGCTCGGCGCGCTCCTTGCGCGACAGCGCGGGTTTGTCGAAGGCAACGTGGCAGATCAGGTCGAAGGGGTCGAATGTCTTGCCAGACTTCTTTTCAACCTCCTCGGCCAGCGCTTCGCAAGCAGGCCCTGGCTCGCAAGCTCCTCGAGGATCGCCTTCTTTTGGTCGGTAGCGTTGTCCAGGCTCAGGAAGGCGTCGAGCGAGGCGAACCTCTGTGTCGCCTTGCGGGGTAGCCGCGATTCGGTGATGAGCTTGCCGTCGGGGCCGTAGTACTGGACGCGCTCGGCAACCACATAGACGGACACCTCGGCGCCGACCACGTACTTGACTCGCCCTTCGCCCTCGGGGCCGTCACCGCCGAGGGAGGCAGCCCGGTATCGTCACCGCCATCGCCGTCACCGGGATGGTCCCGCTCTTCATCTTCGGACTCGCCAGGCGGCACGGGCGAATCATTCTCACCGGGCTCGTAGATCTGCACCGGATCACCATCAAAGGCCGGGTCGGCAAACAGCTCGGTGGCCTTCTTGAAGTCCATGATGGTGAACCAGAACTTGCCGTAGTCCTCGTTGATGCGGGTGCCACGGCCGATGATCTGCTTGAACTCGGTCATCGACTGGATGCGCTGGTCGAGCACCACGAGCTTGCAGGTCTGGGCATCGACGCCGGTCGTCATCAGCTTGCTGGTGGTGGCGATCACCGGATAGCGGCTTTCCGGGTCGATGAAGTTATCGAGCTCTGCTTTGCCTTCCTGCTCGTCGCCGGTAATCCGCATCACGTACTTGCGGTTTTCCTTCACCCGCTGCGGGTTGAGGTTGACCAGGGCCTGACGCATCCGCTCGGCGTGGTCGATGTCGTCGCAGAAGATGATGGTCTTGGCGTAGGGGTCTGTGGCGGCCAGATACTCGGTGATCTTGCGGGCGACCAGCTCCGTGCGCTTCTCAAGGACAAGCACCCGGTCCATGTCCTTCTGGTTGTAGATGCGGTCCTCGATCAGCCTGCCGTTCTTGTCGAGCTGCCCCTTGGCTGGCCGCCAGCCCTGCAGGTCCTTGTCGATATCGATGCGGACGACCTTGTAGGGTGCGAGAAAGCCGTCGTCGATGCCCTGCTTCAAAGAGTAGGTATAGACCGGCTCGCCGAAGTAGTGGATGTTCGACACATCCTTCGTTTCCTTCGGCGTCGCGGTCAGGCCGATCTGGGTCGCACCGGAGAAGTAGTCCAGGATTTCGCGCCAAGCAGAATCCTCGGCGGCACTGCCCCGGTGACACTCGTCAATGATGATCAGGTCAAAGAAGTCCGGCGAGAACTGTTTGTAGATGTTCTTCTCTTCCTCGTTGCCGGTGACGGCCTGATACAGCGACAGGTAGATCTCGTAAGCCTTGTTGGCGTGCCGCTTCTCGATCTTGGTCATGGCTGGACCAAACGGCTTGAAGTCGTTCGTCCGGGTCTGATCGACGAGGATGTTGCGGTCGGCCAGGAACAGGATGCGTTTCTTGATCTTCGACTTCCATAGGCGCCAGATGATCTGGAAGGCGGTGTAGGTCTTACCGGTACCCGTGGCCATCACCAGCAGGATGCGATCCTGCCCGCGGGCGACGGCCTCAACGGTGCGATTGACGGCGGTGACTTGGTAGTAGCGCGGCACCCGGCCGGAGCCATCGTCGTAATACGGGGTTTCGACGGTGGCGAGCGCATCGCCCGCCAGTCCCTTCCAGGCGCAGTAGCGTTGCCAGAGCTCGGCCGGCGAGGGGAAGTCGGCCAGCGTTAGTTCGGTTTCGGTGACGGCCGCGTTGCCCGTGCGGTCGTGGAACAGGAAGCCGCTGCCGTTGCTGGAAAAGACAAAGGGAATGTCGAGGGTTTCGGCGTAGTCGAGGCCCTGCTGCATGCCGGCGCCGAGACCATGCGTAGGGTCCTTCGCCTCTATCAGGGCAATCGGCTGATTGGGCTTGTAGTACAGCACGTAGTCAGCCCGTTTGCCCTTGCCCCGGCTGTGCAGCTTGCCGCGAACGATGATGCGGCCCTTGGTGAAACTGACTTCCTCGCGGATCTGGGTTTGCAGGTTCCAGCCGGCGGATATCAGGGCTGGGGTGATGAATTTGCTGCAGACGTCGCGTTCGGAAAGCTTGGACATGGCTGCTTGTTCGGGCTGCAGGAGACAGCGGGCATGATAAGGGAATTGAATGCGCGAAGAGAGGCCGAAGCAAGGCATCCATTATATTGAGAGCAGCATATTGTCACTGGGGACTCAAGAAGTCCGCACTCCTCCCACCAGCAACGCCCCCCCCCCACAACACGAGGCAAAGCCGACCTTTCAGGCGTCATTATTCCTGCTTATCCATCAACAACGCAGCCCCCAAACGCTCTGATGTCTGACCGAGACGGTCAGCTCATCCACCCCGCCATCAAGGAGCGCAGAGCAGGATACGCTCCAGCGAGGCCGGCTCCGCCGAGCAGGGCCACGACCAGCACGATGCGAACATCGCGAGACATCAACGCGAAGAGGCGGTGACGATCGTTCTTGAAGCACTCATAGGGGTTGCGTCCGCGCGACATCACTTCACTCCCTTCTTACTTTCCACCACCCCATCCAAAGCTTCCGACTTGGCATCGACAACTTTCTCGGCAGCTTCCAAAGTCTCCTGATACGCCGTCCAGTCCCCGGCTGCGCCCACGTCGGCGACGCGGGCGATGAATCGCCCGTACAGGCCATCTTGAACTTGGCCCTTGCAACGCATCATCTCCACGGCGATGTTGGGGTTCAGCAGTAGGATGAAGTGGAACTCGCCCGACGGGCCGGGCTTGGTGCTAATGAATCCGAGGTCCCTCAGGCGGCGCATGCGCTTGCGCCAGGTATCGGTCGCGCGTTCGCCGGTAAAGCCAGTCTCGGCGGCGAAAGTCGCCGGGTTCTCCACGATCACCAGCGGGTTGTCCGGCGCACGCGCCCATAAGCAGAACAGGGCGTGACCGGCCGGCGCACCTTTGGAGGTCTCGTCGATGGCCTGCATCGCGATGGGCAGGGGGCGCGGCACCGTGGTGAAGCCGTCGTTGCTCTTGCGCCGCCACAACAGCGTCTCGGGCACTTCCGGGAAATGCAGCGCTAACTGCTGCTGCGCGCGCTCGGACATCTTGAGGCGCCGGGTCTGGGATTGTTTTGAGTTGGCCATGCAGGACTCCGTTTCTGATAGCGGAAGTTTGCTTGTGTCGACGAGCCACTGCAATGATTCAATTGGCACAAATCCAGCGCTACTCAAGTACTTGAATTAGCCTCTGGTGGTGGTTTAAGTTGCGCATTAACAACGGAACTCAACCCTATGAGTTGCGCCATATTCTGCGAAAAACAAAGAAAAATTCACGTGCAATCAATAGCGTAAGACAGAACTGCGGTGCTCTGCGTACTCGATGTACTCCGTGTGCTGCTGTGCTGCTGTGCTGCCGGTGGGGTTTGCAAAGGGGAGGGCCGCACGCCCTTTGTGCGGCAACTGCGGACGCAGCCCGGCAGTCGTGCGTGGAATGTCGTCTCGCCAGTCTCTCCGGCCGATGAGCAGCCGCATGGAAGAAGCCCTTTCATCAAAGCCCCGCCAGCAACCCCTCCAGCTCCGCCCCCGGAAACTCCGCCTGCAGCCGCTCAAACAGCGCCATGACGTCCTCCGTGCGCGGCACACACCCCAGCACCACCTTCTGCGACTTGGCGCTGCGCGGCTCGGACACCTTGGTCGGATACCCCAGATCGGTCAGCCAGCGCGCCAGCGCCGGGTAACTGTAGGTCTTGGTCAGCCCCAGCGCCTCGTGGGCGTAGGCCCGCAGGAAGGCCCGGCGCAGCAGGTCGCTCGCCGGCATACCCTCGCGGACATTGAGCGTCGCCTTTCCCTCGGTGCGCAGCCGGGAACGGATCAGGTTAAGCGCGATCGCCTCGTCGAGTGACTGCCAGTCCGCCATCGTCTTTAAGCAGCGCTTGCGCCGCCACGCATCGAGCGTGGCCCGCGCCGAGTCGAATTCCTCGACGGTGGCCCACGGCCGCGTGTCCAGGCTGATGTGAGCCCGCTGGCGGCTCGCCACCTCGATCATCCGGGGAGTACACGGCGCCCGCTTCAGGTCCGGCTCCAGGCTCAACACGAGCCGCTTCTCGAACTTGAAGAGGTCGATGCCCTTCTCCCACTGGTCCCGGATCGCCGGAAACTGCTTCAGGAGGATTTTCTTGCCCGGGCGGCGATCAAGGTACAGGTTCAGCATCTTCTCGTTCTGCAGGCGCTTGTAGGCCTCGCCATCGAGATCGTTCGACGCCTCGACCATGACCTGCACGCCGGCCTTGGCGAGCACGATCTTCTCCTTCGGAAGTTTCTTCCTTGTCCCCGCTTCGTCCGGCTCGACTTCCGGCACCTCGAACGCCAGGCCGGTCAGTTGCCCGCGCGTCTTCATGCACACCACCTGGGCAACCTCGTGCTTGATCTCCAGCATCTTCGAGCCCGGCACGATCTCGTCGCACAGGGCCTGGAAGCGCCGGCACAGCGGGCCATCCAGAAAGGTGGCCATATCCTCTTCGGCAAGATCGCAGAGGAAACCATCGGTCGTCACAGACAGTACGGTGCAATCCCGCGGGATGCGGTTCAGGATCTCAGCCAGAATGGCGCGGATGAAGCCGGTCACGTAGGCGCCGATCGCCGGGTTGGTGATCGGCGAGGGTTTCAGCCGTACAGACGACACCTGGCGGGTATCGAAGACATTCTTCGGACGCAGTGACTGGCAGACCTTGCCGTAGACGCCGTTGGCGTAGAGCTTTGCCGCCAGCGCCTCCGGCGAGTCCTTGCCCTCGAACTTTTCCTGCTCGGTGCGCAGCGCCCGCGCGGCCTTCACGAACGGCCCGAACAGGCGCGTCGTCGGCACGCCATCGACCAGCGTGTCGCCCGGCAGCTGGCGCCAAGGGTAAATGACGCCCCAGCGGATCTTGATCTGGCACCCGAGATCATGGGCGACGCGGATCTCCGCCGCCGTCGCGTAGGCCGTGCCCTTGAGCGGGAAGATCAGCCCCCTGCCACCGCGGGAGACGGCGAAGACCGGGAAACGGGTGTCGTCCGGGTGAGCGAACTCCACCAGCGCATACCCCGCCACATGACCTAGGTAATCCTCGACGTCGAGACTCGGCCGCGGATTCTCGAAGTCGATCAGCGGCATGTCCACGAGGCCGGTCGAGTAGGCCCCGGCCAGGTCGTAGTCGCGCCATACGCCCACTGGGCTCGGGCCGATGAAGAAGGACTCGTTGCGCCCGCCCGCATAGCAGTCGGTCAGGAACGCTTCCAGGGCCATCGCATTCAAAAGTCATAACGGATGAATCCCGAGCATTTTCATACGGATATCGTCATCCCAGGCCGCCCGTTTGCGCTTGAGTCGCAGGCTCGTCTTGGCGGTGTCGGTTTTGTCCGCACGGATCAGGTTCAGCACGATCTTCTTGAGCAGGGAGAGGTTCTGCGGGGCGTGGTCCTTGCGGATCATGCAGTCATCCTCGCCGAAGCAGACGTCGAGCATCCAGTGCAGGCGGTTCTCGATGGCCCAGTGCGCGCGCACGGTCTTGGCCAAGGCCTCGGCACTGAGGCTGCGCGAGCTGATGTAGTAGCGCGCCTCCAGCTCAGCGACCTTGTCGCCGACCACCCGCTGCGAGACGACGCAGCCGACCGTCTTGCAGCCGGGCCACAGCTCGGGGTCGATCTCCGCGCCGCTGGCGGCGACCCCGCTGAGCTGCAGCACCGTTCTGCCGTGGGCGCTGTCCACGTGCTTGAAGCCGTCGTTGGCCCGCTGGGCATCGCTGATGAGATCGCGCACCTGCTGGTGCAGCGTGGGTTGGTTACCCTTGACGGCCAGCAGGTAATCGCCCCCCTTCTCGACGATCCTGGCGGCGATCTCGCGCTGGCAGCCCATGGCGTCGATGCTCACCAGCAAGCCCTTGATGTGCAAGGCTTCGAGCAGCTCGGGGATGGCGGTGATCTCGTTGCTCTTGCCCGCGACTTTCTCCTGGCCGAGCACCAGCCCCAATTCGGTCGAGAAGGCGCTGACCATGTGCACCGGTGGGGCATCACCGTCGGCCGAACGGCGCAGTGTCTTGCCATCGACGGCGAGCACGCCATCGAGTGCGCCAACGATCCCGCCCACCCAGCGCCGGAACACCGTCTCGAACTGCTTCGGGTCGAGCACCCGGAACACGCGAAGGAAGGTGTCCTGGGAGGGGCGAATCGCAAACGACGCATCCGGCACGAGCCTGCATGTCACTCATCTGCGGGTGCAAGCCCGCCCAACTGTCGACATTCTTTACACCACGCGTTCATATTTCTGCAACATCCATGACAGGTGGCTGATCTCAATGGATATTTCAAAGACGGTACGCTTTATGCGTCGATTCTTCGTTACATAGTTCCTTGCATTTAATCATTTCGCCAAGGAGCAATGTGCCAAGGCACTAACGTTTGGCCCACAGACTCTACGAGGAGATTTTCATGATCCGTTTCTTAAAGATTGCAGTCTTTGTCACGTTGGTTTTGCCAGCTCAGGCCTGGGCGTCGTTCATGACGTTTGAAGGCTCGGGCAGCGATGCGGCATCGATTACCGCCGTGCGGGACGCTTTTCGCAGCGCAGTCGGCGGCGGAATAGCTGCGGGGGCCAATGGCTCTTTCGGTGGTCTTCGGCGCGAGATCAACTGGGATGGGGTTCCGGCCACCGCCTCCGACCCCAACAACCTGGCCGGCAATTTCTTTAATAGCAACTCGCCGCGCGGCCTCGAGTTGAGCACGCCGGGCACGGGTTTCATGGTGAGCGCCAATGCGGGAACGGCGTCACCGGTGTTGTTCGGGTTCGGAAGCGACCTCCAGGCCTTCAGCGCGCAGAAACTGTTCACCGCGGTCAATAGCAACATTACCGACGTGTCGTTTTTTCTGCCCGGCACATCGGTCGCGGCGACCACAAGTGCCTTCGGCCTGATTTTCGTCGACGTAGAAGCATCGGATACAACGCGGCTCGAGTTCTTCGACCAGAACGGTGCACTGATCTATTCGCGCTTCGCTAGTGCGGCCGGCAACCAAGGCTTGAGCTTTCTGGGCGGGATAGCGGGTTCGGGCGAGACGATCGGCCGTGTGCGTATCACCTCTGGGCTCAACACCATTGTGAGCAATGGTGTACTCGGCAATCCTAACGACGATCTCGTGGTGATGGACGACTTCCTCTATGCCGAACCGGGCTTGGCCCGCACCGTGCCGGAGCCATCGACGTTGCCGCTGGCGGCGTTCGGCATTTGCTTTTTAGTCATTGCGGTGCAGCGTCGCGCATGGCAAGGCACTGAAGGTTATAAAGGATAGAAATTTAATGCCGCTTCGATCTCACGCCTCGGCAAACGACTTGCCAGCACCGCCATGTGGTGACGGAGATCAATATCAATGTTCGGTATTCGGCGAGCATTCTGTCGTACTCACTGCCTCGACCCGGCCATGACCGGCCAGTCGAGGCAGTCATCCAATTTAAATACTGAAAGCTTCGTCGGATATTGCTCAATGTCCGCTATTCGGCGAGCAATTTGACGCCCTCGCTGCCTCGATCCGGCCATCAGCTGCCGGGTTCGAGGTCCAGAGATCGCCTTCTGACGGAACACCGGCGCGAGCGTTGACCATCTTCTTGCCGGTCGCCAGCGCACGCGTCTCGAACCGCCCCATGCGCTCTGCCAGGGAATCAACGAAGGCGTCGAGTTCGGCGTCTGGGATAGACCGATTCACGAAACCGTACCGCTCTCCGATATCCGCGCTGAAAGAGCAGTGGACGACGGCCTGGAGTCTTGTATCTGCAGGTTCTCTCCTTACCGCACTGCCTTCGGTACTCATGTTCTTTGCCATGCAGAAGCATTTTGTCGCCGGACTGACATTTGGCCCTGCCCAATAAGTGGCAGATTCTGATGTGTCGTGGTGAAGGACCAGGCGATTCAGCTCAAGTGCCGCAACCATCGACATTGCGAAACAATTCAGTATTGCGTTCAGCGATATCTGCCTGCCTGAACAGCCAGTCCTGGAAGGCCTGTGGGTCGCCCAGATAGGCAGCAATATCGATGTTGTGCAAGACACCATCGATATTGAGCACGAAGCTTGGAAAGCCGCGGGCGGCGACCTGGGCCATCAGGCGGCGGGTGGCCTGGATATGGTGGTGCACTGCTTCGCCCTGCTGGCTATCCAGTGCCACAGCGAAGGCACTGGCACCGAGGCCGAGTTTGGCGGCGACTTCGATCAACACGCTGCGTTCGGCAATCCGGCGCCCATCAACGTAATGTGCGGTCTGCAACTGCGTCAGCATATCCAGTCCACGTCCTGCGATGGCATCGGCGGCCAACACGGCGGCGGTGGGTGGTTCGGAGTCAAGTACGGCATCGGTGTCGTGCAGCAGGCCGTCGTTATATGCCTGGCCGAATGGTTGGCCGGTCAACTGGGCGATCCGTGTGTCGTGCTGCTGGACGTAGGCGCGTAGCTGCGGCGTGACCCGCTGGCGGTTTGCACCGATCATCATGCCGCCACCGTGAGCCTGGACGTCGAGCACCCGGCGAGCCGCCTTGAGCAGTGGGGCGGCACCGTAGCACCAGCCGCAGAGCGGGTCGTAGATGTAATGCAGGGTGATCATGGTCAGCGTTCCGGTTGAATGGTCCTTGGATGCGTGCAAAGTGCTTTCGGTTTCCCGCAACGCCCTTATTCGGGGCGAAGTTGGTTTAGTCGATTACCACTTCATCTCGCCTTTGTTGACCTTGGCACCGATGTCCAGCGCGATACCCAGGCCGGCCTGCGGGTAGGCCTTCTTCATTGCTTCGATCAGCTCGGCGGCGTTTTTGGCTTTGGCGGCTTCGCTGTCAAAACGCTGCAGGTAGTCACGGGTGTAGCGAATCGAGCTGGAGTCCAGAGGCGTGCCGGGGGCCATGTGTCCAGGCACGACGGTGACAGGTTTGAGGGCTTCAATTTCGTCCAGTTGGGCAAACCAGGCTTGGCGTTCGCTCGGCTTCTGGGTGTCGGCGGTCCATACATGCAGGTTGCCAAAAATGGCAATATTGCCGGCGACCGTCTTGATCGACGGAATCCACACGTAGGGGCGGTGGGCGAGCTCGCCGCCAGTACCACGGACCTCGATGGTTTCGCCATCAACGCTCAGCGTGGTACCACTCAGCAGGTCGGGCAAGACCGGCTGCTGCGGTGCGTTGGCACCCATCTTTGGTCCCCAGAAGGCGACCTTGGCGGCCAGCTTGGCCTGAATTTTTTCGCGCACAGCCGGAGTGGTCAGCACCTGGGCCTGCGGGAAGAGGCCCTTGAGCACTTCTGCACCAAAGTAGAAGTCGGGGTCGGCGTTGCTGATGAAGATGGCTTTCAGCGCCTTGCCGCTATCAAGCACATTGGCGGCAACGCGCAATGCATCGGCGCGCGTAAAGCCAGTGTCGATGACGACGGCTTCGCGCTTGCCACTGACGACCACGGCATTGACGTGAAAACTGTTGCCATCGGCGTTATAGGTCTTGATGCTCAACGCTGCGGCAGGCTCGGCGCCAGCGCCGGTCGATGCCACAATGCCCAGTGTCATCAGGGCGGGAAGGATGAGGCGTGAAAATTTGCGTGATGTGGTCATGGTGGTCTCCGTAAAAAGATAGGCAATCAGAACGGAGCGAACTTTATATTTTGCAAAGTGGTTGATAAAGTTCGATCTGATTGATTGTTTATTGCATGGATCGATGAAATGGATCGCCTCACCGCCGTACGTGTCTTTGTCGAAGTCGCCGACCGAGGCAGCCTGACTCTGGCTGCCGAGCATCTCGACATGTCGGCGGCCATGGTCAGCCGCTATCTCGCCGCTGCCGAGGACTGGTTTGATGCCCGGCTGTTGCATCGAACCACCCGCAAGCTCAGCCTGACCGATGCCGGCCTAGCGGCATTGCCCGCTTGCCGGCAGATGCTCGAGCTAGCTGAAGAAGCACGCTTCATCGCCGCCGAGCGCAGCCGCGAACCCGCCGGTGTGCTGAGGGTGACCACCACGGCGTCCTTTGCCGATGCCCAGTTAACGCCGGTGTTGATCGACTTCCAGCGGCAGTACCCGCAAGTGGAGATCATGCTTTCGGTGGGCGACAAACCAACCGATCTGGTTGCCGATCGTGTCGATCTGGCAGTTCGCATCACGAATACGCTCGACCCGGCGATGATCGCACGGCCCCTGGCACGCTGTCGCTCGATGCTGTGCGCCTCGCCCGATTACCTGCAACGCCACAGCCTGCCGCGCACTGCCGACGATCTGCGGCAGCATTGCTGCATCGCGCACGCTTTCGGCATTGGCAAACAATATCGCCTGAGCCGCAATGGAGCGACACTCACTGTGCCGGTCAATTGGAGCTTCCACACTAACGAGACCGCCGTGTTGCGTCGAGCCGTGCTATCCGGCGCCGGTATCGGCATGCTGCCAACCTACTACCTGGACGACGGCCTGGGGGCCGGCCGGCTGGTACATCTGCTGCCCGACTACGAACCGGAGGTGCTGGGCATACACGCCATCTATCTGTCACGCCAGCATCAACCATTGGCGCTTCGCCTGCTGGTTGATTTCCTGGCAGCCCGCTTTGGCGGTGAACTGGCGCCGTGGGATCTGGCTCTCAATGAGAAACTCGTAAGCGCGGTTGCAGGCTAATTAGCCGGATTTGGCCGTTGATCACCAGGCTACATCAAGTCCAGGCCCTTCAAGATGACGATTCCAGCGCTGGTAGAGATCAAAGAACCCACGGTAGTCAGGGCCACAATATTTGCGGCAAGTGCAGAGTTTCCACCCATCGCACGAACCATGGCATATCCCGATGCTGCGCTTGGCGCGGACGACATCAGCAGTACGATTCCAAGATCCATGCCACGAAAACCCACCGCGATTGCGGCCAGTGTCGATACCAACGGCATGAACAGCAGCTTCCCTGTCGTAGCAATCAAGGTGTCACGAGGATCATGGCGCAAACTGCGAAAATCCAATGCCCCACCAGTGCATAGCAAGGCGAGAGGCAAGGTCATATTTGCGAAGTATTCACCTGACTGGAGCAGGATCCTGGGTAATTGGATGCCTGATATGGAAATCGGGAGTGCCAACACGATCCCGATGATCAGGGGATTCAATGCAATGGCGCGAAGAAGCCGGCCCACGCTTTGACGACCGTGCAGCGACCTATTCAAGGAAACCACTGACAATATGTTGTAAACAATAGTCACCAGACCGACATAGAGCGATGCTGCAACCAGGCCGGTGTTGCCATAAGCATTAACACAGTACGCCAGACCAATGATCCCGAGATTTGAACGGAACACGCCTTGCACCACGACGCCTCGGTCGCGTGGCTCACGCACGACCAGACGTGCAATCAACTCACTCGCGACCCATACCGCGACCGTGGAGAGCAATCCGAAACCGATCAAGGAAAAATTGACCGATGCATCCAGCCTGGTCTTGCTGACGCTGATAAACAGGAGCGCAGGTAGCGTAACCATGAACACCAGGCGAGAACCAACCTCGATAAAAGCGTCATTGATCATTCCAATCCGCTTCAGCCACGCGCCGAGGCCAAGAATGACAAAAATCGGGCCGGTAACTGAAAACGAGAATTCCAGTGTGGATAAAAACTCGGAGATCATGAAGGACTCATCTGTTGGGATTTCGGGATATCTACACTGGAGCGTCCGCCGACAAATAGCCGGCCATGATCTTGATCAACTGCAACTATTCGGCAGCCTCGGTCGAGACCGAAGCCGCCAATGAAAATCAATTGTCATCGATCACGGTCAGCGCCGTCATATTGACGATACGGCGCACCGTTACCGTCGGCGTCAGTATATTAACCGGCTTGGCCGCACCGAGCAGCACGGGCAGGGCCATCGCACTCGAACGGCATGCTTCATCTGCGAATTTCAAAAAAATCCATTCCTCTTCAATGCGTTACGCAATCATCTTGTGGACCCTCTCAAAAGCGCGTCTACTCTCGTCTTTTGGGTGACGGAAATGCGTGGAGCGGGAGTCAGTCTGATGGAGAAACTCAGTGAGCTTGAAGATCCGCGTCAGCCGAGCAACGGGACCCGCCACGACTTCCGGCAGATCCTGGTGATTGCGGTGTGCGCCATGCACACTGCGCCGTTCGGCCGACGGTGATGCCCCACTGGTCCACATGGTCAGCGCCTTTTCGACCGAATTGGGGCTGGTGCTCGGCCAGGAGAAGGTGGCGGGCAAGAGCAACCGCCATCCCCGAGCTGTGGCCCGGCAGCAAGACGGTTGGCTGCGTCGTCGGTCAGAAGTTTGCTCGACTTTCTTGCCGAGCAACTCCCAGCAATAATTCAGGCACGCAGTGTCATCGTTGATACGGCGCAAGCAAACTTCAGCTTGTTTCAATCAACAGCCACCTGAGTATCCGGCCCAAAATTCGCCATCACAAACTCGATGAAGCTGCGTAGCTTTGGCGTCATCCGCCGGTCGGGCGCGTACAGAATGTGCATGGGCCGTGTCGGGGCGCTGTATTCGGGGAGTAGCCTCACCAACTTCCCGGATGCGAGGTAGGGCTCAACAATTTCGAAGGGTTGCAGCAATACGCCCACGCCGGCGACAGCCGCAGCCATCAAGGCTTCGCCGCTATCCACCATCAAACGGCCGGAAACCGGGACGGTCACCGCACCCTCTGGCCCGATCAAGGTCCACCGCTTGCTCAATTCAGGGTGCAGGAAACCCAGACACTCCTGTCGAGCGAGATCCTGCGGCGTGTTGATGGGCCCTCGCGCCGCCAGATAGCTGGGGGCCGCACATAGAATTAGGCGATAGGGGGCCAGCGGGCGGGCAATCAAGCCGCTATCGGTGAGTTGACCGATCCGGAAGACCAGGTCGTAGCCTTCGTCGATGACATCAACGCCGCGATTGGTCATTGATAGCTCCAGTGTTACCTCGGGATAGGCTGCCAAATATTCAGGTAGCTTGGGTGAGAGCGCGTGGATACCAAAGGTCACCGGAGCGTTGATGCGCAAACGCCCACGGGGAGTTGCCCGGGTTTCCGCCGCCAGACCTTCAGCCGCCTCGACTTCGGCCAGAATGCTCTTCGTGCGTTCATAGAACTCCCGGCCAATGTCGGTCAGGTGTTGCCGACGCGTGGTCCGATTGAGCAGGCGAACTCCCAGATGCCGCTCCAGCATCTGTACATGTTTGCCGACTAACTGTGATGACATTTCCAGGGCGTTCCCCGCCGCAGAAAAAGAGCCGAGTTCAACCGCCTTGGCGAATACCGTCATGCTTAACAATCGATCCATTGCAAACCCGGCGTTTCAAGTGATGGTGTATTTTGATAATTTATCTCAATACCTTTCAAATCGTACAGTGGCAACACCTGATCTGCACACCCACAAGGAGTTACGAAATGAAAGTTGCCATCATCGGTACGGGAAACATGGCCAGCGGTCTGGCACATACGCTGGCTGGCGCCAAGCATGAAGTCATCATCGGTAGCCGTGATCCGGCTAAAGCTGCAGCGCTCGCTGAGAAAGTCGGGCAGGGGGCACAAGGTGGCGGTATTGCCGCAGCCGCCAAACTGGCCGAAGTCGTGATCCTGGCTATTCCTTTCGGCGCCGCCG
This sequence comes from Zoogloea sp., assembly GCA_016720685.1. GTDB lineage: Bacteria > Pseudomonadota > Gammaproteobacteria > Burkholderiales > Rhodocyclaceae > Zoogloea. The sequence continues at coordinate 67,294 of JADKKC010000035.1, read as the reverse complement.
CCGATGCCATCAAGGATGCGGGTGATTTGGCCGGCAAGGTTCTGGTCGATATCAGCAACCCGATCAGTGCCGACTACAAGACGCTGGTGATCGGTCACACCACTTCGGCTGCCGAGGAAATCCAGGCCCTGGCGCCCGAAGCCATCGTCGTGAAGGCGTTCAACACCATCTTTGCCCAACTGCTCCCGACCGAGGCCCGCCAAGGCAAGACTCTCCAAGTGTTTGTCGCCAGTGATGACGAGGCTGCCAAAGGCCAGGTATCTGGGCTGGCTCAATCGGTCGGCTTCGAAGCGGTCAATGCCGGCTCCCTGAGCAATAGCCGCTTCATCGAGCCGATCGGTGAAATGAACATTCACTTTGGCTACTTCCTCGGCAAAGGCCCGGTCGTCGCACCGGCTTGGGTGCAGGTATAAATCACGCATCTGGATGCAATGGCCAGTTCAAAGCTGGCCACGGCATCCCGGCAAGGATCATCATGAGAAGCCTCATCCGTTCTGCGCTGTTTGCGCTGCCATTGCTCGCCTTGCACGGTTCGGTCAGTGCAGCCCCGGCCATCGAGGTGCTGGGCAAGGACTACACGTTCCCCCACAAGCTGGGTGGTTTGCCGGCCAAGCTATCGGACTTCCAGGATTTGCAGATCAACACATTCACCACCGGTGACGGGGTAAAACTGAGCTACTGGGAGGCAGGTTCCGGCAAACCCTTGGTGTTCATTCCCGGTTGGTCGGCCAACGGCGCGGAATACATCAACGTACTCTATCTGCTCAGCAAGCACTATCACGTCTATGTGCTCGATCCCCGCAACCAGGGACTTTCGCAGCATGTCGATTACGGCAGCCGCATCACGCGCTTCTCGGCCGACCTCAAGGAATTCTCGGAACACCTGGGCTTGGAGACTGCCGACTACTGCGGCTGGTCGATGGGTGCTGCCGTTCTCTGGGGTTATATCGACCTCTTCGGCACGAAAGGCATTCGCAAGCTGGTCTTCGTCGATGAACCGGTCTCGATCTATGCCCATACCGACTGGAGCGAGCAGGAGCGGCTCGACGCCGGCGGCATGACCTCCTCGGTCGAGCGGATGGTGGCGGCCTTCACGTCCGGCGCTCCGACCAACCAACTGGTCGTCGATATGAAGGTCGTCGAGCGTGCGCTGGCCAAGGATTCGCCGTACTACGAGAATTCGACCGCCTTCGCGAACGCGTTTGTCAAAGACGATCCGAAATACACCGCCAAGGTGCTTTTCGACCACGCCACGAACGACTGGCGCGATGTGATTCGCCACAAGATCAACGTGCCGACAGCGATCTTCTCCGGTGAATACAGCAACAACCTACCCAGTCAGCGCTGGATGGCTTCGGTCATTCCCAATGCGAAGTTGCATGCCTACACCCGGCCCGAACAAGGCGACCACTTCCTCATGTTCAAGAACCCGTTCAAGTTCACGGAAGATCTGCGTGCCTTTCTTGAGCATTAAGAAAATCGCTACCCGCCAACGCATCAGGCGGGCGGCACAGTCTGCAAACATCCATTTTTCAACGTAAGGAGATTCTTATGCCCGTCGTACGCGTTACCTGGTTTGAAGGTAAGGAAACCGCCACCAAGCAAGCTGTCGCTGCCGAAATCACGGAAAGCATTGTTCGCAATACCGGAACGGACCCGAAGTACATCTACGTGATTTTCGAAGACGTTGCGCCTTCTGATTGGGCCGGGGAAGGGAAACTGTTCGGCGGTTGAAGCCGAACAGTTTCAGGTGGAATCGGGCGGTGCGGTCCCAGCGCCATCGCACTGGAATGACATAAACCTCCCGAAAGCCGCCAGAAAAATCGTTCATGCTCAACAGGTTAGGCCGCCATCTTGTGAACCCTCTCAAAAACGCGTCTACTCTCGTCTTTTGGGCGACGGAAATGCGTGGAGCGGGAGTCAGTCTGATGGAGAAACTCAGTGAGCTTGAAGATCCGCGTCAGCCGAGCAACGGGACCCGCCACGACTTCCGGGAGATCCTGGTGATTGCGCCGTTCGGCCGACGGTGACGCCCCACCGGTGCACATGGTCAGCGCCTTCTCGACCGAATTGGGGCTGGTGCTCGGCCAGGAGAAAGTCGCGGGCAAGAGCAACGAGATCACCGCCATCCCCGAGCTGCTCGAAGCCTTGCACATCAAGGGCTTGCTGGTGAGCATCGACGCCATGGGCTGCCAGCGCGAGATCGCCGCCAGGATCGTGCGCGCGCACTGGGCCATCGAGAACCGCTTGCACTGGATGCTCGCCGTCTGCTTCGGCGAGGATGACTGCATGATCAGGAAGGACCACGCCCCGCAGAACCTCTCTTTGCTCAAGAAGATCGCGCTGAACCTGATTCGTGCGGACAAAACCGACACACCGGGCGGCCTGGGATGACGATATCCGTATGAAAATGCTCGGGATTCATCTGTTATGACTTTTGAATGCGATGGCCCTGGTCCTACATCCGAGCAGGCGCACTCAATCTGGTACTGCTTCAGCACATGACGGACCACATGGGGGTCTATCTCTACTACGGAAGTCGGCGGTCTCAACCGGCTCGAGTTCGTAGCTTCATCGAATTCGCAATTGAGCGCCTAGGAAGCCAGTCAGAGTTTTTGCTGACCTCTGAAGAGATCGAGGAAATCCAAACCAAAGCGTCGGGTATTCGGCAATGAACTGCCGTTAGCTGCTTGTAATTGGGACGTCCGTTTATCCCCAAAAAAAATTTCAAAAAAAAAAATTTTCCCTTTTTTAAAAAAAAGGCCCCCCCCCCCTGGTGGGGGGTTTTTTTTAGTTTTTTTCGGGGGGTGGTTTTTTTTGGGGGGGCGGGGGGGGAAAACGGGGCCGGGGGGGAGTTTGGGAAGAACCCCCTCCCCTGGGGGGGGGGGGGGACCCCCCGCGGTTTTTCCTCCTCCCCGGGGGGGCCGCCCCGGCGGGGCCCCGGCGGGCCGGGCTTTTTCCCCGCCCGCGCGGGGCCCCCCCCGGCGGGGGGGGGGTGGGGGGGGGGGGGGGGGGCGGGCCGCCCCCCCCCCCCCCCCCCCCCCCCCCCCCCCCGGGTCCCCCCCCCCCGGGCCCCGGGCCCTCCCCCCGGGGCGCGGGGCCCCCCCCGGGCCTTTTCCCCCCCCCTGGCCTTATAACGCCATTGGCACTTTCATGGGCTTGCAGGGTTTGGCAGATCATTTAGTACGGTATGCTGGCTCACGGCGTACGCAAATGTTATTTTTAGACAATGGGTTGCACCAATGGATACTGATTGGTTAGTATGCACAGAAGCATTTTGTGGCGCGATCACACAAAGCCGTCAATTCAAATGACCAATGGCGCTCGAGCAAGTATTGTCGTTGCCTGCGTTGCGTTGATACTTAGCGCAATAGCCGTAGCCATCGTGAAAGTCGGCTCGTCAAACCCTCTCACCCATCTGCTATGGCACGCGGCCGAATCCTTTGCCGGTCCTGGTGAGTTTCTCTGGTGGGCAACTCTCGGAGGTGTCTTCGCGGGTTACCCATCCGGTATCTCAGGCTACTTTCTCTGGATAGTTGGTACTGCACTGTTCTGGTTCGTCGTCATACAACTGTTCCTTGCAGCGATTACCGGCCTACGGGCCCGCCGCAAGCCAAAACGGTAGTTGCTTACACAACCTGAGGTTGCAAGCCAAACTGGCTACGACTCAGCATCCGTCATAACTGCTTCATTGCGACGCTTGAAATCCTGACCAGCGAAACGCGACGATAAACCGGCGATATGGCGCTGACACTTCGGCTAAGCTGGCAACACATCTGAAACCAACCGTGCGTTTGCCCATGACTTCCAGTATGAATATCCGCTTAGCCGTTGAATCCGACTTTGGGGCCATGTGGCCCATATTTCAGCAGGTTGTCCGTGACGAGACCACTTATGTGTTTGCCTCGGATACCCCCTACGAAGACGCTTTCACTTACTGGTTCGGCCCCGGAGTTGTCTCCTATGTTGCGGAAGAGAATGGGCAAATCGTTGGCATGTACAAACTGATTCCCAACCAGCGAGACTTGGGCAGCCATGTTGCCAACGCCTCGTTCATGGTCGCTCCTGGACACAGCGGCAAGGGTATCGGCCAAAGATTGGGACTTCACTGTTTGCGTGAGGCCAAGAAAGCTGGTTACGAGGCGATGCAATTCAACTTTGTCATTAGCACCAATGAGGCGGCAGTCGCTCTATGGCAAAAACTGGGGTTTTCGATTGTGGGCAAACTGCCCAAGGTTTTTCGCCATCAGAAATTGGGCTACGTGGATGCCTACGTGATGCATCGCTTCCTGATCGATTAAGACGGAGACCGGCCTGATGACAATAAAATGCCTGCTGGCCGGGCTACTCGGCTTTCTATGGCTCACTTTATCTTGGCCGCATGGAAGACATTGGCATTATGGGCCGAACTTATTCGTCATTCTATGGCGACGAATAAGCTGCACAGACAATTAATTCATTGCAACGAGCAATCGGGCAGTGTGCTTGTCGGAAAATCTTACACCACCCGTATCAAACACCTACAAAAAACATATCACTTATTTTTTTAAATAATCATTTAATCAGTAGCTTGCATTACTTGGCTGCATGCTTGGTACGAATCGTGCTCTTTGGTCAGAATGCTAGAGGGAGCTCATCTTTGGCCGTCTTGAGTGAATATTCATCCGCAAGCAAAACAACCACCAAACAAGCCGAGGGAAGTAACATGATCATCCGTAACACGCTTATCGCGTCTAGCCTTGTCGCTGCCAGCCTGCTCTCTTCCGTAGCGCATGCCATGCCGATGACCTATACCTACACAGCGCCGATTACTTCTTGGTATGACGCTACTGGGCACAATTGGGCGCTTTATGCTGGCCTCAACGCACCAATCAAGTTCGAATTCACAACGGCGGCGCCGCTGGTAAGCGTGGGTTGCATCGGCGTAAATTGTGCTCCGGTCGACGTGCTGTCACAAGTGCAGTCATGGAGTTACAACGGAGGTAGTGCGTTCATGAATCTGAGTTCGGCTACGCACGGCACACTTTCTGGCCTAGTTTTGAGTACGGATGCAAACGGTCAAATCATCAGCGGACAAGACCGCTTCTACGCAAGTGGATCCACGGTGATTACCGGTCTTGAATACTATAATTCAACCTTCACCATTGCGCATGACGGCTACGATCAGCAGGTGCTGTACAGTGACTACGCACGCTTCGTGACCTATGGTTACATGTATGCTCCGATCTACGGTGGGCTTGTCGAAGGCATGTCGAATATGCGTAATAGCGGCCAATGGACATCCGCACCTACGGCTACTGGCGCATCCAGCATCCCCGAACCTGCCTCCCTTGCTCTTCTCTGTCTCGGACTTGCTAGCCTCGGGTTTATCCGCCGCAGGAAAGCATAAGCAACTCTGCACAAACATTACTCGGTTCCGAATGGCGTGCTGTTTGTGCAATCCCACGCCAGCGGGGCAAGTATTTAAGTATCCTTTCTTTTGCGACGGATAAGAGTTAGTCAAACTGCCGGCTGACTCAATAGGGCGCCCCACAGCACCGTGTGCCATTAGCAGGGCGTTGAAAAACTCAGCGTTCCTCGCGGCTTTTTCCCCTGTCCGAAAAATCAAACTCCAATGAACGCGTCAAATCCGCAGCGCTGCCGCTTTGACGCGTTCATTCTGCTGCCGTCCACACCGCCATTGCGTCGTAATTGCGCCGCGGCCACGACAAGGTTTCTACCCCGCCAAATACGTCCCCCTATTCAGCGGCACGGTGCCAGCAAATTGCCCAGCCGAGTCAGGTTATACGCGGGGCAGCAGGGCGCGAAGAAGGCGCTCGGGGGCAATCGACGGGCGCCCGCCTTCGGCATAAAGGGAATCGAAGCTCGGCGACATCGAATGCAAAACTATATCGACCATCACTTTGATCCTGCGCAGCGGATGATCCGTGGCAATCCGGTCTTCGATATGGGTGTAGCTGAAAAGGCTGCTCTGCTTATGATCGGGGCCGCGCATGGGAATTGAATGTCGTGAATGCCTTGTGAATTGTAATTCGGCCAAAACCCTTGATGGTGTCGGGAGTTGAATAAATCAACGCCCTGCTAAAGGGCGACAAAGACACGTTCAGTGGCCTCAACCCGTTTCTCAATGCGGACGAGGGCACGAGCGCCAAGAGGCGGTATGGGCTCCGACTTGACGGCTATACACCCCTACGGTGGAAGTTGGAGAAGCGATGTCACTGACCGGCACAATAGAACCACCTCTGACCGGCATATAGGAGCCAGTTTGAATAGGCTCTGACGAACGTCTTCGGGGGTTCAAGGTTGGTTGTTTTTCGGGGTGCTGGCAAGGGCTGTTTTGGCCTTGTTGGGACCCTGCCGCGGCGCCCGGTAAGACGCCCCGTCGAGGGTCAGGCAATAGGCGTTGTGGCGCAGCCGATCGACGGTGGCCGAAGCGAGCAGGCGGTTGCCCGGGAAGGCCTGGTCCCACTCGGTGAAGTCGAGGTTGCTGGTGACGAGGGTGGCGGCCTGCTCGTAGCGCTCGGCGATCAGGTCGTGCAGATCCTCGTCGGCCGGGGCGCGCAGCGGCTTGAGGCCAAAGTCGTCGATGATCAGCAGCGGCACCCGGGCCAGTTGCTGGAGCTTTCGCTCGTAGTTGCCGATGGCCCGCGCCGCGTTGAGGCTGGCCAGCAGCTGCGCGCAGGACGCAAAGACCACGTCCTGCCCCTGGCGCACCGCGCAGTGCCCGAGGGCCTGGGCCAGGTGGCTCTTGCCGGTGCCGCAGGGCCCGACGATGAGCACCGGGGCCTTCTCGTGGATGTAGCGGCCGGTGGCCAGGTCATGGACCAGCGCCCGGTTGGTGCTCGGGAGGCGCTCGAACTCGAAGCCCTCCAGGGTCTTGGTGGCGCGGAAGGCCGCGCGGCGCAGGCGGGTCGAGAACTTCTTCTGCTCGCGCCGGGCCACCTCGTCCTGGATCAGGAGGGCGAGAAACTCGGTGTAGGCGAGCTTGGCGTCGATGGCCTGGCGGTTGCGGGCCTCGAGCGAATCGAGGATGCCCGAGAGGCGCAGCTGCTTCAGTTGGGGGGCCAGTTCGGTGGCGGGATTCATGGTGCAACTCCTTGGGGATGGAGAGACGCCGGGATGGCGTCCCGGGTCAGTGAATCGGGGGTTCGTCGGCGAAGAGGCTTGCCGTGCCGCGGGCGAAGCGGGCTCGGCCGGCGTAGGGCTCAAGGCTGATCACGCCGGTGGCGGGGATCAGGTCGTGGCCGCCGACGAGGATGGTCTTGACGGTGCGGTAGTGCGGGCTGTCGTGCGCCAGGGCCCGGGTGCAGGCGGCTTCGAGGCGCGCGGCGCCATACTTGGCCTTGAGGTGCAAGACGCCCTGGGCCGCCCGCAGGCGCTCGGACACGCGGTCCGAGAGGAGGCGCTGGATGAGTCCGGCGCAGGCCGGCCCGACCCCCGCGGCCTGCTGCAGACACCAGGCGCGGTCATGGGCGAAGAAGGTCCGGGCCTCCGGCGGCAGGTGGTCGGTGACGGTGCGCCGCTCACCGGGTCGGCGGCTACGGGCATGGAGGGCGACCGGCTGGAAGTCCTGATACACCGTCACCACGCTGTCGGTGGCGCGCAGCCACAGGCGCTTGCCCACCAGCGCGAAGGGCACCGAGTAGAGGCCCCGCTCGAAGCTCACGTGGCAGTCCCGATGCACCGTCACCGGGTGCCAGGTGCCCAGGTCCGGCGGCACCGCCGGCAGGGGCAACAGCAGCGCCCGCTCCACCGCGAAGCTCTCCAGCGGCTGGATGCGGGTCGTGCCGTGGGTGCGCTGCCCGGCCACCTGCAGCACCCACTCGCGCACCTGGGCGTTGAGCTCGGTCATGTCCCGGAAGCTGCGGGTGGGCAGGAAGTTGCCCTTCACGTACTTCACCCCGGCCTCGACGATGCCCTTCTTCTGCGGGTCCCGCGGCGGGCAGGCGTCGATGCGAAAGCCGTAGCCCTCCGCACACTCGGCGTAGGCCCGCTGCACCTCGGGGTCGCGCGCGCAGGCGCGGGTGATGGCGCACTTGGCGTTGTCGATGATCAGCCGCGCCGGCACCGCGCCGAACCACTCGAAGGCACGCTGATGGCAGCCGAGCCAGGTGCGCACGCTCTGGTCCCACACGAACTCCACGTACTGGTGGCGCGAGAAGGCCAGCGTCATCACGAAGGCCCAGGTGCGGCGAAGCGCCCCGGTGGCCGGATCGATGAGTTCGGGGCCGGCGCCGAAGTCCACCTGCGCGGCCTCGCCCGGCTCGAAGGACAGGCGCACCGTGGTGTCGGGCGGCAGCTCGCGCCCCACCGCGGCGATCAGGCGGCGGACGCTGGAGTAGTGGCCGGTGAAGCCATGCTCGCGGACGAGCGCGGCGTGGATCGCCACGCCGGAGACGCCCTGGCCGAGCCACTGCGCGACCAACTGGCGATAGGCCGCCAGCGTCGACTGGGCCGTCAGCGGCACCCGCGGCGGGGCCAGCGCGGCCGCAATCTCAGCGTCTGGCGGCAAGGGCCGGGTGAGTTCGAGCCAGCCCTTCTCGCGGGCCAACTCCCGGAACCGGGCCGCCTTGGCGCGGCCCATCAAACCGGAGCGGGCAATCTCGCGCTCCGAATCGCCCTGACGCAAACGCATCAGGGCCTGGCGGTACTCGTGCATCTCGATACTCCTGCGGGCCACCGGCTCTCTCCTGCCAAACCCGGCAGGGTAGCGGTGGGCCGCGAAAGGTCGAGACGTCCGTCAGAGCGAAACTGGCTCCATTACGCCGATCCAGCGCTGGCGCCTATGTGCCGATCCGTGGGTGGCTCCATTACGCCGATCACGGAGTGGCTCCAATGTGCCGATCACGCTCTGGCTCCATTGTGCCGATCATCAACTGGCTCCTATGTGCCGGTCGGTGACAAGCGATCTTGGCCTTCAGAAAAATCATGGCAGAGGCTGGCGGGAGTACCTTGTTCGAGCGGTTCGGGCACCAGCGCTGTTGACCGTCGACTATCTACACAACGCGGTGCGAATCGCTCACCGCCGCAGTGCACTTATTGCGTTTGCGTTTGTTGTGCTTAATACAGTTAGGCCTGCCTAAGATCGGCCACTAAATTTACGAGGTGAGCGCGTCATGGGAACTACAGATCGGAATCGAGGGCCAGTGTCTCCTCCCGTGTCAAAGGACGACATGGAACTTGCACGCTTGGCACAGCGCTGCATCGTGGAAGCCCTTGATCGCTCAAAGGCTGTCACGATCAAGCTGTCCAGCGAAAGCAATGATCTGCCACCGGTGGAGCTACCGCCAGCGGCGTTGAAGTCGATCGGACAACTTCTAGTGTAGTGCTTTCGAAATTTTCGAACCAATCACGGTTTTGCCTGTCATATTTGCACCCTGTCGATGGAGCGAATGATGAATCAAGGCAAGCCGATCAATCTGACCGAGGTACAGCGTGTTGAACTGGAGCGCTGAGTGCGATCGCAGACATTGATGCGCGCAGCGTCAGGCGGGCAAAGATTGTTTTGCTGGCCGCCGATGGCGTAAGCAATCACGAGATTGCCCGTCGGCTCGAAATCGGTCGCGGACAGGTGATTGCCTGGCGTGGCCGGTTTGCCGAAGGTGGGGTGGAGGCGATTGCGTCGGACTTGCCGCGCAGCGGACGCAAGTCGCGCATTGATGCGGCCGAGATTGTGCGTCTGACGACGCAAACGACCCCGGAAGGCGCGACCCACTGGAGCACGCGCACACTGGCCGCCCGGCTCGGCATCTCGGACACCACGGTACTCAGGTGTGGCGTGCTCATGGCCCTGCCGCACTCTGTGGAAACCTTCAAGGTGTCGCGCGACCCCAAGTTCGTCGAGAAGCTTGAAGATATTGTTGGCCTGTACATGTCGCCGCCGGAGCACGCCTTGGTGCTGTGTTGTGACGAAAAGAGTCAGGTGCAGGCGCTGGATCGTACCCAACCCGGCTTGCCGCTCAAGAAAGGTCGGGCGGAACCGCTCACTGAGCGGCGTTCTTCTCCCCGCGATGCTCACGCGGAACAATCCTCCCCCTGTTCAATCAGGAGGAACGCGAAGTGACCAGAGCGACGGCAAGCAACAACAAGTGGCAGCGGCGTAGCCGCGAGGTATGGCGTGAAGTGCTGACGCGCTTTGCCGCCAGTGGCCTGGAGGTCGAGGCGTTTTGCGCCCATGAGGGCCTCAGCGTATCGAGCTTCAGGCGGTGGCGGAACCTGCTGGCTGAAGTGCCCCGCGCAGCGGATCCCCCTCGCCAGGCGAGCCGAGCGGTCGCCTCGAACTGCGGCTCGATCTGGGCGACGGCGTGATCCTCCACCTGTCGCGCGGCTGATGTTCTTCCCCGAAGGCGCCGTCCGGGTCCATGTGTATGGCCAGCCGGTCGACATGCGCAAATCCTTCGACGGCCTCTACGCGCTCACCCGCCACGCGCTCGGATGCGACCCGCTGTCGGGCGCGCTGTTCGTGTTCATCAACCGGCGTGGCACGCAGATGAAGGTGCTGTACTGGGATCGCACCGGATTCTGCGTGTGGTAAGCGCCTCGAAGAGGGGCGCTTCGTGTCGAACTGGGCGCACCTCAGCACGCGCCAGATGGACTGGACCGGGCTCAAGCTGCTGCTCGAAGGTATCGAGCCCGCCCGCTACAAACGCCGCTTCAAGCGCCCCGAGAACGCCTCGAAACCCGCATGAATGCTGGGTTCTGCGGTAAAATACGGGCCATGCCGCACCCACACTCCGCCCCCGTTCCGACCCCCGCCGAAGCCGCCCAGTGGGCGCCGAGGCGGGTCGTCGAACTGGCCCGGTCGCACGCGGCGCTGCAACGCGAAGTAGAGACCATCCAGCACCAGCTCGAGTGGTTCCGTCGCCAGCTCTTCGGCCAGAAGAGCGAGAAGCGCCCGCTTGCCCCGCACCCGGCGCAGATGCACCTGGGCGAGTTCCCCCTTCCTGAGGCGCCCGAGGCCCACGACAAGCCGGTGGCCGGCCACACGCGGCATACGCCATGCAGCGACTTCGCCCACGACAAGAACGACGCTGCGCTGTTCTTCGACGAAGCCCGCGTACCGGTCGAGACCATCACCGTGGCCAACCCGGATATCGAGGGGCTCACGCCTGACCAGTACGAGGTGATCGGGGAGAAGGTCAGCCACCGCCTGGCCCAGCGCCCGGGCAGCTACGTGATCCTCAAGTACGTGCGCCCGCTGATCAAGCGCCGCGACACGCAGAGATGCTCCACTGCCCGGCGGCGCCGGCGGCGTGATCGACGGGAGCCGCGCCGACGTGAGCTTCCTCGTCGGTCTGCTGCTTGATAAGTTCGCCTGGCACCTGCCGCTGTACCGCCAGCACCAGCGCCTCCTGGACGCCGGCATCACGGTCAGCCGCGCCTGGCTCACCCAACTGGCCGCGCAGGCCGCCGCGCTGCTCGAGCCGATCTACGCGGCCCAGCTGGCCTCGATCCGCACCAGCCGCGTCAAGGCCATGGACGAGACCCCGATCAAGGCCGGCCGCGCCGGCCCGGGCAAGATGAAGGGCTGCTACTTCTGGCCGGTCTATGGCGAACTCGACGAGATCTGCTTCCCCTTCTTCGAGAGCCGCGCACACAGCAATGTCGAGAAGGTGCTCGGGCTCAGCCCGGTCGAAGGCGGCGTGCTGCTCTCCGATGGCTATGGCGCCTACGAAGCCTATGCCGGCAAGACCGGGCTCACCACGCGCAGTGCTGGACGCACTGCCGACGCGAGTTCATCAACGCCGAAGCGGCCGAGCCCGCGCTGGCGGCCAAGGCGCTCGAGTCCATCGGCGCCCTCTACGCGCTCGAAGCGAAGATCCGGGAGGCCAAACTCAAGGGGGACGCCAAGCGCGAGTACCGGCTCGATCACGCACGGCCGATCGTCGAGGCGTTCTTCGGCTGGGTGAAGGACAGTCTGGCGGCCCAGGGGCTCTTGCCCAGCAGCCCGCTGACCAAGGCGCTCGCCTACGCGCACAAAGCGACGCGCGGCGCTGGAAGTGTTTCTGACCGACCCGGATGTGCCGATCGACACCAATCACCTCGAACGGGCGCTACGGCCGATTCCGATGGGTCGGAAAAACTGGATGTTCAGCTGGACCGAGCTGGGCGCCCAGCATGTTGGCGTCGTCCAGAGCCTGATCGCGACCTCTCGGCTGCACCAGGTCGATCCGTACGACTATCTCGTCGACGTCCTCCAGCGTGTTGGCCAACACCCGGCCGCCGACGTCGCACAGCTCACCCCCCGGCTGTGGGCGCAGCACTTCGGAAAGGCACCGCTGCGCTCGGATATCTCAAGACACGTGGCGTAGCAAGAACGCCGCGGGGTGAACGCTTACGGGCGGAAACGATGACCCACGACTACAAGCGCCATGGGGGACGACGACCCTGTTTGCCGCGATGAGTACGCTTGATGGTTCGGTGATCTCGCGCTGCGCGCAACGTCACCGCCATGTTGAGTGGCTCGACTCTGCGTCAGATCGACCGCGAAACCCTGAGGACAAGGCGCTTCATCTCATCTGCGACAACTACGCGACGCACAAGCACCCCAAGGTCAAGGAATGGCTGGAGAAGCATCCACGCTTTCACATCCATTTCACCCCGACCTCCGCCTCCTGGCTCAACATGGTCGAGCGATTCTTCCGCAGTATCTCGACCGATCGCCTGGCGCGCGGCGTCTTTCGCAGCGTCCCCGAACTCGTGGCCGCCATCGAGGATTACATCACCGTGCATAACCAGAACCCAAAGCCCTTTATCTGGACCGCCAAGGCCAATGACATCCTCCAAAAAGTCATTCGCGCCAACCGCCAACTCGGTTCGAAGAAAAACGAAGCACTACACTAGGTCTCATGAGTGAAGGAAAACCCATCACGCTGATGCCCTCGAAGCAGGAGCTGACAACCGTAGAAGCTGCCAACTTCCTGAACGTGTCGAGACCATTCGTGATCAAGGAAATTATGGAAGGCAGGATTCCTCATCGTATGGTGGGCACGCACCGCCGGATTCCCTTCGACGGCTTGCTGGAGTACGCCAAGGAGATGCAGGCGTCGCGAGAAACCGCGCTCGAGGAGCTATCGCAGCTTTCGGCGGACCTGGACCTCGACTACTGATGGCAGGACACGCCCGCTACACCGTCGTGATTGACGCTTGCGTCTTTATTCGATGCTACAAAGCGACGCGATCATGAGTCTCTGCACTCGCGGCCTTTTTGCGGCCAAGTGGAGTGTGCGGATCGAAAACGAATGGATACGCGCACTCTCAGAAAGGCGCCCCGATGGGATCGACAAGATCAACCGCCGTCGCGACACCATGCGAAAAGTCGTGCCCGACTGGGAGGTTCCGGAGGCTGCGATCACCCGACTCGAACCTGGCCTCAAGCTTCCAGATCCTGGTGATACGCATGTCCTCGCTACAGCCTGTCGGCCACGCAGACTGCATCGTCACAGCCAACCTGAAGGATTTTCCAAGCGAGTTTGATCGACCCTTACGGTATCGAGATTGTCGATCCCGTGCCCGATCGCTTCATCATCAGCCAGTGAGACCTCGACCCTTTTCAAGCCATCGCTGCCCTCAAGGCCATGCGTGCCAGATGGAAACGGCCGGAAACCTCGCTTGAGGGCTTCCCCGTCGCCTTTGATCGTGTCGGTGCTCGCGTCAGCTCAACGGCTTCGAGAAGTAGCTGAGCTGATATAGCCGCCGCCGCAGTCTGAAGCTCCAAGCGGATTGTCTTGTCACCGCTGCGTCAAGTTCGAGCCATCAAGACCCGAGACCAGAGCACACATCGTTAAACCGCGGAGAGACAACCCTTCCCGCAAACCCGTTGAGCGCCAACGAAATTCGGTTAGAGTCAGGCCAACGGCAGATGTCTTGGGACTGTAGATCATGCCCTGCTCGATGTTTTCGATTCCCATCGCCCGCTCCACATCGAATTCAGGTAGTTCGTTGATCTAAAATTAAAAAAGCCAACCGCAGCGAGTTGGTTCTTTTGTTGTCTGGTCGATATCTGGTCAGAGCTGGGTCGGGCTAGAGCATGCAGAATCTAGGAAAGTACAAGTTTCCCTGCTCCAAATTGCTTTGTCATCAGGCCGAGTTCGGCCACAACCAGCCGTTCAATATTTACCTCCATTCCAGCCATTCGTTAAAACGCTCTTGCGATCACCCACACAATGCTCCTACGGTTCGTACCCCACTGGATCTTTACAATAGAGGCTATTGCAAATGTGCTGGTTTTTATTCCATGGGAGCCGAGCCTTACGGGTGGAGGTTTCCTAAGTATCATCCGTTGGGATACATGACAAATGATGTACCCCGCTTATCCATTGACAATCCCGAGGTGTTCAGGTGAAGAATTCATTGAGGCAATTAGTTTCCGCTCTTGCACTGTCTGGCGTTTCGGGCGGTGTTCTGGCAGACGGCGGCATGAACAAATCGCTGGGGAGCGCGCTCTCCCCTTTGTCGAATCAAGCTGCGGTAGAAATCGTGATATTCCCGGCGAAAAAAATCATCACGATGGAGAAAGACCAGAAAACAGCCAAAGCCGTAGCGGTCAGCGGCAAGCGTATCCTGGGGGTGGGCACCGTTGAACAGTTGCGCGCGATGGCTGGACAACGCGCATTTCGAATCGACAACAGCTTCCTGGACAAGATCGTCATGCCGGGCTTCATCGACCAGCATCTGCACCCGGTGCTTGGCGCCCTGACACTCGCCACTGAAATCATCGCTACAGAAGACTGGTCCTTGCCCGGCCGTACGATCAAGGCGGCCAACACGCCCGATGAATATGTCTCGCGCTTGAAGAGCGCCGAGCAAAACCTGAAAACCCCGGATGAACCGTTGATCAGCTGGGGATATCACAAACTATGGCACGGCGATCTTGACCGCGCCGCGCTCGACAAGATAAGCAGTTCTCGCCCGATTGTGATCTGGCAACGTTCCTGCCATGAGGTGATCCTGAATACCGCCGCCCTCAAGCGCCTGAACATTACGCCGGAAGATGTCGAAAACAAGGGGGCCGCGAGCAAGATGGCCAATTACGCCGAGGGGCATTTCTGGGAGCAGGGGTTCATGAGCACCGTCGTCATGCCGCGCTTCCTCAAACTGGTTGCTACGCCGGAACGCTTGACCTTCGGCCTCAAGCAGATGGTGGCCTATGAGCATGCCAACGGGGTGACGGCTTATAACGAACCGGGGGCGATCGTCACCCCGGAAATGTGGAAACTTTACGAAACGATTCTGGGTGCCGATGACGCGCCGATGTATTCGACCTTCCTTGCCGATGGCCGTGGCATTGTCGATCAGGTCGGCATGGACCGTGCACTGGATGTGGTCGAACAAACCATCGCCTCGTCGCCCGAAGCACTAGGCAAGAAGTTGATGTTCTTCCCAAAGCAGATCAAGTTGTTTGCCGATGGTGCAATCATTTCGCAGCTGATGCAGATGAAGGAGCCCTATACCGACGGGCATCACGGCGAATGGTTGATCAACCCGGACGACCTTGAACGCCGTGCCAAACTGTTCTGGGACGCGGGATACCAGCTGCACATCCACGTCAATGGCGATCTTGGCTCAGAGGTCGTGTTGGCGACCCTGGAAAAACGCTTGAAGGAGAATCCGCGCCCGGACCATCGCTTTGTGGTCGTTCATTTTGCAAATTCGACAGAAACGCAGATTGCACGCCTGGCCAAGAGTGGGGCTATTTTCAGCGTCAACCCGTATTACCCGGTCGGGTTTGCCGACAAGTACGCCGAAGGTCTTGGCAAGAAGCGAGCCGATCTGATGGTGCGCTCGGCGTCCATTCTGAAACATACCCCGCACCTGTCTTTCCATTCCGATTTGCCGATGGCGCCCTCAGACCCGCTGTACCTGGCCTGGACGGGCGTCAATCGGATAACGCCCAGTGGCCGAGTGGCAGCGCCCCAACAGCGCGTTTCGGTCGACGTCGCACTGCGTGCCATCACCATCGAAGCCGCCTATTCATGGCGCAAGGAGGAATTGTTGGGCAGCATCAAGCCGGGAAAAATCGCCAATTTTACGGTGCTTGAACAAGACCCGTATCAGGTAGAACCGAAGCGACTCAAAGACATTCAGGTATGGGGGACCGTATTTGAAGGCAAGGTTTTCCCGGTTCCGGAAGCAAACAAACGCAAACTTACCGACAACCTGGTTGCGGCTCCGCGTACAGCAGGCAAAGCGCTGGAGCATCCTATGCACGCCGCTGCCGACAGCCTTGATGAGGACAGTTGCCATCTGGCCAATATTTCTCGGATGATCTCCGTTGCCTATGCGCAGAATTCGGCTAGACAATAGCCATTTGATAGCCAAGCCTGTTGCTTGCCGGGGGGCTTTGTTTACTAGAATCAAGATAAAACAGGATGGTCAATAGAAAGAAAGCTAGAACGCGGATAGCGTTGCTTCCTTCTTTAGCCAGTTACCGAAGCGCATACACCAACGTTGACGGTCCGCTTTCCCAAACTGGCTACTTCCGGTTTGGGCACACAGTTGTCACTGCGAAGAAGGTCTGAAGTAGGTTGTCCACCATTTTGAGCATAGTTAACCGTTGCCATAAGCACCTGCAGAAGAATCCCGCATTCCCCCATAGGGGGAACGCGGCTTCTAACAGGGCGTTGAAAAACTCAGCGGCCCTCGCGGCTTTTTTCCCTAAAACGTAAGTGGCAATCTGGTATGTCAAATTACCGGTCAGTTTTCATCGGGCGTGACCATGCGCATGGGGCGAGTCCCGATCTTCGCTCCGGTGACTTCATCCACGGCCACCGCTTTAATTTCGGTTCCCGTTTCAGCGTCAAAAAACTGAACCAACTTGCCGCCGCCCCGGTGTTGGCGTCCCCAGGCCGCAATCATGAATAGCACCGGCAGAAAATCGCGGCCGGCAGCGGTGAGCAGATATTCCTCACGCGGCGGGTGCTCCGAGTAGCGTCGCTTCTCCAGCAATCCCTCCTCAGTTAAAGTCGCCAGCCGCCGGGTCAGGATCGTCGGGGCGATACCCAGGCTTTTCCGGAATTGATCGAAGCGCGTCAGGCCGGCATGGGCGTCCCGCAGGATCAGGATGCTCCATGTGTCGCCTACGAGAGCCAGGGTGCGCGCAATCGGGCAGGGGTCATTGCCAGTATTTTTGTTGTCCATATTATTTTAGTAGTGACTAACCATCAAATCGGTAGTATTGTTCGTTTCAAATTGATAGTAACACTTTGTGGCAGGCAATCCACCTCACACTGAGATTTGAATATGGGCAATAACGCTATGGATATCACCTTGGTTGCAGGCATTTCATCAGGCACCGGAAGCGCCACCCGGATGGGTCATGTGACGTGGAAAGATGTGCCGACCCGCACGATGGAGGTTGGCGGGGTGTCTTTCGCTTATCGGGAACTTGGCCCTGATTCCGGCGTGCCAGTGATTTTCCTGCACCACCTGATGGCCGTGCTCGATGACTGGGACCCGCGGGTTATCGACGGCATCGCCGCACAGCGTCGGGTGATCGCGTTCGACAACCGCGGCGTAGGTGCCTCGGGCGGATCGGTGCCGGACAGCATCGAGGAAATGGGACGGGATGCCATTGCCTTCATCCGGGCTTTTGGATTCAAGCAGGTCGATCTTCTTGGCTTCTCCTTGGGTGGCGGCGTAGCGCAAATGATTGCCTTGCAGGCTCCCGACCTCGTGCGTCGGATGGTCCTTGCCGGAACGGGGCCTCGGGGCGGCGGCGGGATTGAAGAGATCACCCGCGTCGCCGTCATCGCTTACCTCAAAGCGGCACTCACCCTGAGCGACGCGAGGAATTTCCTGTTCTTCCCCCGTACACCGGAGGGCAAGGGCGCCGCGAAAGATTACTTCTCGCGGCTGAAGGAGCGCATCAAGGACCGCGACCAACCGATTTCCCTGCAAGCCCGGCGGGCTCAACTGAACGCCATCCGAACAGCGGGGCTAAGCGCGCCCGACGACCTTTCGGTCATTACGCAACCCGTTTTCGTGGCCAACGGCGACCACGACCTGATGGTTGCCAGCAGCCTCTCGGCTGACATGGCGCGTCGTCTGCCGAATGCTCAGCTGACGATCTACCCGGATTCCGGGCACGGCGGCGTCTTTCAGCACCACCAGGTTTTTGTGCCAGCGGTTCTGGACTTCCTCGCTGACTGACCCGATAGAAAAATAAGGGCAAAGATGAAAACTCAAACGATGAAAGCACTCACTTTTAAACGCTACGGCAAGTCGCCCGAGATCGAGTTCGCCGACGTTCCCCGGCCCACGTTGAAGGCTGATGAACTGCTCGTACAGGTCCACGCCGCGAGCGTTAACCCGATCGACAACATGATCCTGACGGGAATATTCAAACCGGTCCTGCATTTTCAGCTACCGGCCACGCTGGGCAGCGATCTGGCCGGCGTGGTGACCGAGGTCGGCAGTGGCGTGACCCGTTTCAAGCCAGGCGATGCGATCTTCGCCAATATCTTCGATCTTGGAACGGGCGCTATTGCCGAGTTCGCGGTGGTGCCTGAGCGCCTTGCCGCACTGAAACCGGCCAATCTGGACTTCGTGCAGGCGGCATCGATACCGATGGTCGGGCTCACCTCGTGGCAAGCACTGAAGGAGCGGGCCAATCTTCGGGCCGGCCAGAAGGTGTTCATCCCTGCAGGCTCAGGCGGTGTTGGTACGTTTGCGATCCAGTTGGCAAAGCACATGGGCGCCAAGGTGGGAACGACCACCAGTACGGGCAACGTCGAACTGGTGCGCAGCCTCGGCGCCGACGAGGTGGTCGACTACAAGCAGCAGGAATTCGAAGAAGTGCTGCGCGGCTACGACGCGGTGCTCGGCACCGTCAAGGGTGACGCAATCGAGAAATCCCTCGGTATCCTCAAGCCAGGTGGCAGGATCGTCTCCCTGGTCGGGCCGCTGGACGCCGCATTCGCACGTGCTCGAGGGCTCAACTTCGTCCTGACGTTCGTGTTTGGCTTGATGAGCCGCAAGATCATGCGCCAGGCGAAAAAGCGGGACGTCAGCTACTCCTTCCTTTTTGCGCGCCCGGATGGCACGCAACTCGGCGAAATCGGCAAACTCCTCGAGACAAAACGCATTCGGCCGGTGATCGACAAGGTGTTCCCGTTCACGCAGGCAAAGGAGGCGCTTACCTACCTTGCCCAAGGGCATGCCAAGGGAAAAATCGTCATCAAGATGCAATGAATACGGCGTTGCCGGGCAGTCAGCCCGGCCAAGGCAGACATTTAATTTTCAGGAGACAAAACCATGAGCCCCTCCAGAAAAAAAACGCTGTGATAGACCGGCAAGCCGGCACCGCAGCTTCTTGTGCTTTGACCCTCAACGACATTTAAAGGAAAAATAAATGCCCCTCGTTCGTATCGATATCAAACGGAACCCTGACGCTGTCTACGCAAAAAGCTGGGCAAGGTCGTCTACGATTCAATGAAATCAGCGATTAATGTCCCCGACCAGGATAATTTTCAGGTTCTGACGGAGCATGACGACGACCACTTCGTCTACGACCCCTCGTACCTCGGGATAAAACGAAGCGATGGCTTGGTGTTTATCCAGATTACGCTCAATGAGGGACGTTCGACGGATCAGAAGAAGCTTCTTTACAAGACCATCGCAGAAGGCCTCCACCGGGAAGCGGGGGTTCGGCAGGAAGATGTTTTCATCAACCTGGTCGAGGTCAAAAGGGAGAATTGGTCATTCGGTAGTGGGGTTGCCCAGTACGCGACCTGATGCTCGACTAAGGCCATGGAGTACATATTCATCGAATGAGGAAGCTGCCGTTTGCCAAGCTTTGAAACTAATTGGCAGGTGTCCGGACAGCCGCCATCAGGGAGCCGAACGTTGCAGCTTCATGGTCACCGCAAAGCGGTCAGCAGGATGGACCGTAATGGATGCTTCGAACATTTGACCTGCTGCATCGAAGTATTGGCGCAAAATCTCAAGGCCGGCACTAGCAGTTTCAACCTGCAGGGCAATCGCACCTTAATGTCATAAATCACGGTGCAACCACAAAACTGCTCAATTTTTAGGCACGATCCATGAACTCTCGGTTCCGGTTCACCTATGAGAAGGACTGGCGCCACGCTCCCCTGGCGTACTGGGTTCACACCCAAGATCCGTCTAACCCGCAAGCCTACGACCCACCTGCTTCGCCCCTCATTCCTCACCACGGCTACGTGCTGCTGCGAGTTGAGTACGGGCCACACGAGCTTGTGTTTAGTTCGCCAGAGCAACTGGCACACTTCATCGAGGTCATGGCAACGAAGCCTTTGCCAACGAGCCGCGCTCTTTCAGCGCGGCTCGGCACAGGCGCAAGGCCCAACGACCATTGGCTCAGCCGCCTTCCGGCTGACCTCAAACCTCCAGCGGCGCGTTCACAACTCGTGCGCCATCTCAAGGCGGTCTACGCAATGGCAGTCACTGGAACTCCACCCCGTCAGGGTAAGCCAAGCGCTCCGCCGCTGTGGCCGGGGCTAAACGCGAAGTCGCCAAGTGCAGCCTAACGGGTCGTTAAACCGCATGATGCCGACTCCGCCAGCGATCACATTCCGCGATCTAGACACCGTCGCCAACACAAGCAAATCAGGAGAAATCCATAATGGGTATCACGAACGATCAACTGAAGGATTACCGATTCCTCGCGGAGATGCTCAGAGACAAGTACTTCCCCCCCAGTCTTGTCGAAAAGGGGCAGCAGATTCTCGTGCGTATGTGCGAACGCATTGAAGCTGAGTTGCCGACCGATTTAGATTCCCTGTACAAGATCACGCAGTCGTCCACCGAAGAGTTCAACGCACTTGGGGAGGAATTTGAAGAAAACGACAGCGAGCTTGAGACCGCCGCGAGGGAGTGCATCGGTGCAGACTTTGATTTCATCGCGAAAGCGTACGGATTCGATGCGGACGTTGAAGAACTAATCAGTACGCGCGAGTGGTAAGAATGGCGCCAGAATGCCGACTCGCCGCGGATTACTTAAGGATGGGGTTTGTGGAGCGCTTACGCTCAAAGTACGCCAAGCGCTTTAAGACTGGCTTTGCCCAGTTCGACACGTTTGCTTGCATCGGCAGCTTGCTGTATGTCAATGTTTAGGGCGAAGGCGTACACGTGGCCGCCCTTCTGTGCCCACCCGACCCACCAGCCGATTCCCGAGTCTGGAAAGTTGGCCCAGCCGGTTTTTCCGTACAGAGTATGGCTGCTCTGTTGCTCAAGTCGAACGATCTCGCTAACGGTCTTTTGAAGGTCTTTTGGAAATGGTAATGCCTCTTGAGCCAATTGGGCGAGAAACAGTGTTTGTTCTATGGCACTGATTTTTAACGGGCCGACTAACCAGAAATCGTCAACTGCATTCCCTATTTCTCCGTTGCCGTAGTTCATTCCAGAAATGCTATCGCGCATGTGCTCAAGCCCTATACGCCTAGCAAGTTCCTGATAGATAGCAATGTTCGAGACAGCAATGGCTTCGCGCAGGCTCATGTCCTTTTCCCAAGCCTTAATGGGTTGGGGCTTTCCGCCGTAGGGAAGAATTTCATCGACGTTTTTCACCGCCTTGGCAGACAGCCCAACTAAGGTATTGGCAATCTTGAAAGTAGAAGCCGGAACGAATCGTGTATTGGCCCGCCGCTGATCGTGTCCAGTAAGACGTTGAGCGGTGACGTCATAAAGAACGAATGTCCCTTTTACGCCAGCATCGCTAAATAGTTGATCAACTTGTGGGCTGTCTTGCCAATCGAGCGCATGCGCTTGAGAAGCGAGCAACAAGATTATGGCGGTCAGAAAAGCTTTCATGTCAAAGCAGTCCTATCCAATGAATGGAAAAGCATGTGTCGTATGCCCAACGCGAAGTTGAGGGGCGCGCTGCTTTTAGCGCGTCCCACTCGAACGCCATGTTGGGCGAATTATTGCACCTGGTTTTGCGTCCCGGACTGCAACGACTCGCTGATCCCCAGACGATATGGCGTCGCTTGCAAGCGGAATGCAGACTCAATCTTGCTACTGTCGAAGCGGTAATCATGTTCAAACTGGTACATCATTTCTTCATTTTCACGAAGCACTGGCATGAAAATGCCCATAAGTTTGAGCATCCAACGCGGTGCCACTTGCAGCTTGTAGGGCTGCGTTGCTATCTCGCATGCCAGGCGCACAAAGTCCGCCCCTGTCAATAGTTCCTTGGTGGTTGGCAGGTGCCACGTCTGGCCGTATGCCTCAGATGATCTGCCTAAGACGGCTACCGCATGACCGGCATCTGGCGTAAATGTAAAAGTGTGCACGGTATTAGGGTTGCCAATCCACTGCGGCGCTTTTCCAACCTTGAGGCGCTCGAACACGGTGGCATGTGGAAAGCTTTGAACTGCACTGGGACCGTAGAAATCAGCTGCGCGCACGATCATTGCCCGCAGTTTGCCACTACGTATTTCGTCCAGTAGCATGGTTGCAATCGTCGCGCGGACTTCACCCTTCTTACTGATTGGGTTAAATGGCGTTTCTTCTGTCATCAATCCATCCACACGCCCGTAGGCATAAATATTGTCGAAGAACACGAGTCGGGCATCATGCTGCTTGCAGGCATTAATCACATTGCGCATCACTTGAGGCCATTGCTCTTGCCAGACGGATGCGTCGTACTTTAGACCAGCCACCAGATAAACAACTTCACTACCTGAAACTGCGTTGGCGGTCGCCTGGGCATCCAGTAAATCGCACACCATCGTCTCATCGGTCTGATTTACTCTCCGTGGGTTCCGACTCACCTGCCGGATTCTTGTAGAAGACGAAACAAGCGCCTTCGACAGTTCTTGAGCAATTACGCCATTTGCGCCGAGTACCGTATGCATCTTGCTATTTACTCCTGAGATCAGCCTTCGAGGCCGCCCAACGTAGAGCTAACCGGAGCTGCGCGGCTTTATCGCGCAGCTTCCAGCGACTGGAAGTGAAACGTGTCAATGACTTTGAGACGCCAGGGGCATTAATTTAGTATCGAAGCCTCGGGCGTCTTGCTGGGTGTGAAGTCCTTTTTAGGTGGGTTGATCCAGGCGGCGACAGGCAGCCGGGGCGGTTGTGGCCTGATGCCCTTGAAGCGCTTCGGGTGAGCCGCGAAGGCAGTCTCCAGAGTTGCGGGTACGTTGGCGGTAAAGGGCATCCGCGCGGCCGTGATGGACGGCGGCCGGAGCGCGCTCATCGACACAGGGCGAACCAGGTGGCGGCGGCACGCATCGTCCCGATAGACCCCGCTGCGATTGACCCGCAGCACCGCACAGGCGCGCTCCAAGCCAATGTCGACGGCGAGCTCATTCACGGCGCCCCTCAGAACGGCTCGTTCGGCTGACCGGCCCTCAACTGCTCGAACAAGGTTGCCACTTTTCGGATGACGCGTTTCCAGTCGCCCTGCGGGCTCTTTCCAACGCGTCATCCGGCCCAAGAGTCGCCTGTCCGTTCTTCCGATCATTCATTCCAGTGTCCATGAGGTGAGCCTACCTTCATCTACTCTAATTCGTCAGGGGTAGGTGTCTCAGTTCATATTGGCACAAGGGGCTTTGACCAAGTGCTATTTCTCGGGCAGTGCCGAGGCCACCTTCGAGTCCTGCCTGCTGCGCTGATGAAGTAACTCCGGAATCGGGACGCGACCCGACGCACACGCAAAGGCCAACCTTCACCGGTTGGTCTTTGTATTTTCCTGCTTCAGTTTCAGCAGTAGAAAATGCCATATAACTTAATCTAAAAGCACTTTCCGTATCGTCAGGCAGATGACTGCGGGCCTGCAAAGCACGCCCTGAACGCCTCCGCGCTGGCATGTCAGATCCGGGAGGCACCAATCAGGAGAAAACGATGATCAGGAAACTGTTGATTGCCTCCCTCGTCACTGCGGTGCCCGGATGCGGAGGTGGAGGTGGAAGCGGCGGTAGCAACACCGAGACACCCAAGACCCCAAAAGAACAGGTGTCGGCATTGGAAACATCCGGGTTCATCCCTCAACTAGATCGCGGCACGAGCCTCACCGGCAGTGACGCCAATTCCAATGGCGTAAGGGACGACATCGAGACATTCATCGCCAAGACCTATTCGACGGAGCCCCGGCGTGCCGCCGCCCTGCAGACGGCCAAGGCCTTGCAGCACGCCCTGGTTGTCACCCTCACGGATGCCACCGCAGTAAAGGCGGTCGACCGCCAGATCTCGTACGGGATCAACTGCATCTACAAGCAATTTGCCGATAATTCCCCGCACCCCGCGCGGGTCACCCAGGAACTTGAATCCGTCACCACGAACACCAAGGAAAGGCTGCTGGCCTATCTGCAATTCAACAAGGCGCTGGATGGCACCTCTTCGGCGCTGCCGCAGGGAGACACCTGTGAATAGATCCATTCAAAGAGTGCTGTGCGCAGCACTGGCATTTTTGCTGTGCATCTCGGGGGCCTCAGCCCAGGTTTCGACACCCTCAAGCGTGTGCCGCGATGCCGGGCTGATCTTCGCTTTCTTCAACGGCGTGCAAACCACGAAGGCGCAGGCCGAAGTCGCCAAACAGGAGTTCAAGCACCTGCACGGCGATCAATCGGCGAGCGGCGACCGCATCAGCTATGAAGTGATGTACAACTACTCGAACGGGTTTGAAGATTTTGTTGAGACCTTCGAACAACGCCTGCTCGAGCAGGAAGGCCTGCTCGAGGGCCGCTTCGAGCTGTTCTTCGAAGCCCTGAAGGGCGACGGTCCATGGTGGTCACGGATCATTGACTCCGTTGCATCGGCCGCCGGCATTCTCAAGGGTTTCGTCGACTGGTATGAAGCCGCAGCAGTGCGCTCCCTGACCGCTCTGCTGGGCAATCCGCCGACCTCGGTCAATTACGCCGAGCATCGCTCGCGTATCCAGAACTGGGTCATCGAAGGCAAAAAAATCCTGATCGTGGCGCACTCCCAGGGCAATCTCTTCGCCAACGCAGCCTACAATTTCGCGCTCAGCCAGACCACTGCAGATTCGGTCAAGCTCGTCCATATCGCTCCAGCCTCGCCTGCGCTCAATGGCAGGCATACGCTGGCAGATCTTGACCTGGTCATCAATGGCCTGCGAGCAATCGGGAGCGTCGCCAGCATTACTGACTTCATACCGGGCTATCTCCTGCGTCCGGCCGGCGTCAATGGTCAGAAGGATGCGCTGGGACACGGCCTGCTGGAAATCTACATCAACCAGGGCCTGGTGATCTCAAGCCGCGTGAAGAGCCATATCGAAGCGGCAAAGGCTGCGCTGGTCGCCCCACCTGTCCAGGCAACATCCGGCTCTTTCACTGCGACGCTGACCTGGGACGGATCGGGTGACGTTGACCTGCACGCCTACGAACCAGACGGCTCTCATGTTTATTACGCGGAAATGACCGGCAACTCAGGCTATCTGGACGTAGACAACGTCGTGGCCAACGGTCCGGAGCATTACTACGCATCTTGCGATGCCGCAACGCTTCAACCGGGAACCTATCAGGTCAAGCTCGCCAATTACAACGCTGCGGACGGTCGCACGGCCACTGTACAGATCGCCTCATGGAACGATGGTGTCCTCGGCACCAAGTCGGTCACCCTGGGCGAGGCGACAGGCGACATCCCCGCCCACCCCCTGTTCAACGTCGTGGTGACCAAAAACGCGCAAACCGGTAAGTTTTCGGTCGCAATCGGCCAGTAACAAACCCTGAAATACGAAATCGCACTGAACACCCCGGCGAGCCAGGCTCACCGGGGCCCAAAAGTGACCAGGCCCAAGAAAAACGCCCGCGCCCGGTCAGGCCTTCAATCTCGCGACAGCTTCCTCGTCCCAACTCACCCCGGTTCCGGGTGTTTCATCAATCCAGGCTGCGCCATCGCGAAATACGAGCGGCCGGGCCAGGATCGGACCCGCGAGATCCATGCGCTCGAGCCAGTGCGCGGTGGGCGTCACGGCAAGCAGATGAGCGCTGATTTCCTGGAAGATGTGGCTTGACATCGGAATGCCGCGAATCTCCGCAAGCGCTGCCGCCTTGAGCCATCCGGTGACACCCCCAATCTTCATGACGTCGGGCATCGCCAGATCACACGCGCCGGCATCGAGTGCACGCTGCATCTCTTCGATACCGCACCAGTTCTCGCCCATCTGAATCGGCAGGATCGCCTGTTCGCGGATGCGGGCGTGTCCTGCATAGTTTTCCTGCAAGGTCGGCTCCTCGACCCACGACACGCCGTAGGGCTGCAAGGCGCGAATGCGGCGCAGGGCTTCGGGCACCGAGAGCGACTGGTTGTAGTCGACCATCAGCTCGACCCCGCTTCCGATGCGATTCCTGATGGTCTCGATCATGTGGCAATCGTCGCGCAGATCCGCGTACCCGATCTTGATCTTGATGGCCTTGAAACCCTCGTCGGCAGCCCTTTCTGCGCGCAAAAGGCCAATCGTTTCACCATCCATGCTGTGACTGTCATAGGCGGGAATGGGCTTGAGCGCTCCACCAAGCAGGGATGCCAGGGGAAGCTCGCGCACCTTGGCCAGAGCGTCCCACGCCGCCATGTCCAGTCCGGCGCAGGCCATCATCGCGATGCCGCTACGACCGATCAGGCGCAGGCGACGTGCCAGCATTTGATCGAACTCGAAGGGCGCCAGTTCCTGACCGCACAAGACCGCGCCCAGGGCGTCAACGAGGACGCGCGTGCTTTCCAGCGCCAACGGGGTGTAGGTAAAGACATACGAATGACCGACGATGCCATTGCTCAGATGCAGATCGATCAGCACGAGTGGCGAGGCGGCTACCGTACCGACACTGGTCTTGACCGGATATTCGAGCGGCACCATCACCGCACGGGCAACGACGCGCTCGACGACGCAGCCGGCTGTTTTTTCCTTGTTCATGGGGTAATTCCTTGAGTGTGTTCTAGTGAAGATGAAGGGCTGCGGTGCGCAGGATTTCCGGGTTCAAAGCTGCTACCTCGTGAGCGCCGGCCAAGGTCATGGCGCGTTCAAGTTCGGTGGCGATCAATTCGAGCACCGCAGTCGCGCCCTGCGCCCCTTCGGCGGCAAGCCCGTACAGCAGAGGACGCCCGAGAAACACGCCCTTTGCCCCAAGGGCAAGCGCCTTGGCGACGTCCAGTCCGCTGCGAAAGCCGCTGTCGGCAAATACCGGGATGCGCCCATCCACCGCCTGGAGGACTCCATTCAGTGCGCCGACAGACGAAATCGCGCCGTCAAGCTGACGGCCGCCGTGATTGGAAACGATCAGTCCATCGACCCCCGCGGAGCACGCTTTTGCAGCGTCTCCCGGATGCAGAACCCCCTTGATCAACAAGGGCCCGTCCCACAGTCGCCGCAGCCAGGCAAGACTCTCCCAGGTCAGGCTGCGCTCCATCTCGCGGCTGAGCAGCGCCGCCTGCAGCTTCAGGGTGTCAGCGCCTTCCTCTTCGGCCAGATTGACGAAAGCGGGCATGCCGCTGGCCACAAAACGCATCAGCCAGGCGGGATGGAGCGCCAGATTGAGGAGGGTGGCCGGCGACGGTTTGAACGGCAGGCGGAAGCCGTTGCGGACATCCCGCTCGCGATACCCGCTGACCGGCACGTCCACCGTGAGTACAAGGGCCCCATAGCCGGCCAGCCGAGCGCGCCGGACCATCTGCTCGGCAATACTGCGCTCGCGCATCACGTAGAGCTGCAGCCAATTCAGCGACGAATTCGGCTGTGCCACGGCCTCTATTCGTGCATTCGACGCCGTCGACAGCACGAACGGGATGCACTGATCGGTATCGGCAATGCGATCGAGGAGATTCAGAGCTTCGACCCCCGGACCGACTCGCGCATCTTCAGCATCGCCATGACAGACATCGGCAGCCTGTATTTCCTGCCCTCACTCGAGGCGGATTTCCAGGAAAAGGCGCCACGCATCGGCATCGAAATACGCCAGGTGCAAGTGGACGAAATCGTCGATCAGCTCGCCTCGGGCAGGCTCGACGCAGCCGTCGGCAATCTGCCTTCCCTGCGCGGCCAGACGCGCAGCGCGGTGATCTTCCGCGAACACTACGTCTGCCTGATGGGCAAGGAGCAGGCGCTCGCCATCGGCGAAATGACGATGGACACCTTTCTGGCAAGTCGTCACGTAGCCGTATCGTCAACCTATTCCGGCCATCGACTCGCGGAGGACGCGCTACAGGATCTGGGCATCTCGCGCCGGATCGTCGTGCGCACGCCCTATTACACGGCGCTTCCCTTGCTCATTTCGAACAGCGATCTCATCGTGCTGCTCCCCTCCCGGATCGCCAGAATCTTTGCGAGCCAGACAGAAGTCGTGGCCCTGCCCGCCCCAATGGAGCTACCTGAATTCGACGTCAGAATGCACTGGCATCCACGGCACGAAACGAATCCGGCGCTCAACTGGCTCCTCGAACGCATCGCCGCGGTCGGTCGCACCCTCTGAAGCAATATCGGTCCGGAAAGGCTCTACTCCCCACGCGACGGGATAACGGATCTCCGGCAGATCCTTGATCTGCCGGCACAAGGGCCACGCTGAACGGGCAGGCGTTTTATCAAATTTCGCGGCCCGAATTTTTGCGGCCCTTTTTCGGTCAGAATCGGCCTGCCGACTCACCTTCCACCAGGAGACATCAACATCATGCCAGCCACCCCCTTCGTCAAAACCGTTCTGGGCGACACTCCCTACATCGTTTCCTTCAGCGATGACCTTGGCCATACCTGGAGCGCGGACGAGCCCACCGAAGTCGGTGGCGGCAACACGGCCACATCACCGGACCGGCTGATCCTGGCGGGTCTCGGCGCCTGCACGGCGATCACCCTGCGCATGGTGGCGGCGCGCCGGCAGATTCCTCTGGCCGGTGTCGAGGTCGAGCTGCAGTTGAATCCGGACGGCAAGCCCGAGGCCGGCAACGACATCGTGCGCAAGATCCTGCTCCAGGGTGAATTGAGCGACGCTGAACGGGCACAATTGCTCAAGGTCGCCAACGCCTGCCCGATGCACAAGCTGCTGACCGGCGAGATCCGGGTCCATACCGAACTGTTTGCCTGAGTGCAGTTTTTGAGGAGAAACCGTATGCCAAGCCTAATTCGAATTCCCACCCGGCCGGCCGAACTGGGCGGCGGCATGTGGGTCCGCCGGGCCTTGCCGACCCGCCAGCAACGGATGGTCGGCGCGTGGTGCTTTCTCGATCACGCCGGCCCCGTCGAATTCGCCGCCGATCAGGGCATGCATGTCGGTGCCCACCCGCATATCGGCTTGCAAACCTTTACCTGGATGATCGAAGGCGAACTTGTGCACCACGACAGCCTGGGCAACGAGCAGATCATCCGGCCCGGCCAGATCAATCTGATGACAGCCGGCCACGGCATCGCCCATACCGAAGATTCGCTGCACCCGGGCCAGCGCCTGCACGCCGCACAGCTGTGGATCGCCTTGCCACCCGAACATCAGGATTGCGCCCCCGGCTTCGCGCATTACCCCGAGCTGCCTCAATGGCAGCAAAACGACGCCACGCTCACCCTGCTGGCCGGCCGTTACGGCGACGCCGTGGCGCCAACCGAGCTGTTCTCGCCGCTGTTCGGGCTGGACATTACCTCCCGTCGGCAAGCAGCAATCGAGCTCACGCTGAACCCGGATTTCGAATATGCGCTGCTACCGCTGACCGGTTCGGCACGTGTCTATGGAGAAAGCATTCCAGCCGATGAATTCGCCTACCTTGGTCAGGGCCGCGACCGGCTCTCGCTCGAGGTGGCCGCCGACAGCAAGATTCTGCTGCTCGGGGGCGAAGCCTTTGCCGAACCGGTGCTGATGTGGTGGAACTTCATCGGCTTCGACAAAGCCCGCATCGCCCAGGCGCAAGCTCACTGGGAAGCCGGCGACGCACGTTTCGGCCCCGTACCCGGCCAACGAACCCGCCTCAGCGCCCCGCCCCTGCCCTGGAGCGGCGTCTGAGCAGTGGCCGGATGGGCGAAATGTCTGGTACGTCCTGACGGAATCGAACCGCCGACCTCCACGATGTCAACGTGGCGCTCTAAGCAGCTGAGCCAAGAACGCCTTCACGGGGTTTTGAATTCCCGGCCTTGCTGCCCGCCGCGCCTTGCGAGCAGCAGCGGAAAAAGCAGGGTATCGGGGCCGAAGATCAGTTGCGGATCAGGTGATCAAATGCGCTGAGCGAGGCGGTGGCGCCGGCGCCCATGGCAATGATGATCTGCTTGTAGGGCACCGTGGTGCAGTCGCCGGCGGCAAAAACACCGGGAACGGAAGTCTGCCCCCTGGCGTCGATGACGACCTCGCCGCGCTCGGACAATTCAACCGTACCCTTCAGCCAGTCGCTGTTCGGAAGCAGGCCGATCTGTACGAAAATGCCTTCCAGCTCCACGTGCCGGATCTCGTCGGTCTGGCGGTTCTTGTACGAGATGCCGGTCACCTTCTGGCCGTCGCCGGTCACTTCGGTGGTCTGCGCCTCGGTGATCACGGTGACGTTGGGCAGGCTGTGGAGCTTGGTCTGGAGCACGGCGTCGGCGCGCAGTTCCGGGGCAAATTCAAGCAGCGTGACGTGGGCGACGATACCGGCAAGGTCGATCGCCGCTTCGACGCCGGAGTTGCCGCCGCCAATCACCGCCACGCGCTTGCCCTTGAACAGCGGGCCGTCGCAGTGGGGGCAGAAGCACACGCCCTTGGCCTTGTATTCCTGCTCGCCGGGCACACCCATTTCGCGCCAGCGGGCGCCGGTGGAAAGAATCACCGACTTGCTCTTGAGCGTGGCGCCGTTTTCGAGCTGGATCTCGATAAGCTCGCCCGGCACCAGCTTGACGGCGCGCTGGAGGTTCATCACATCGACGCTGTATTCCTTGACGTGCTGCTCGAGGGCGGCGACCAGCTTGGGGCCTTCGGTGGACTTCACCGAAATGAAGTTCTCGATGCCCATGGTGTCCATCACCTGGCCGCCAAAACGCTCGGCGACGATGCCGGTGCGGATGCCCTTGCGCGCGGCGTAGATCGCCGCCGAGGCGCCCGCCGGGCCACCGCCCACCACCAGCACGTCGAAAGCCCCCTTCGCCTTGATCTCGTCGGCGGCCCGGGCCACGGCGCCGGTGTCCAGCTTGGCGACGATTTCCTCGATGCTCATGCGGCCCTGGCCGAATTCGGCACCGTTCAGGAACACGGTGGGCACGGCCATGATGCGGCGCTCGTTCACCACGTTCTGGAACATCGCACCGTCGATCATGGTGCTGGTCACGCCCGGGTTGAGCACGGCCATCAGGTTGAGGGCCTGCACCACGTCCGGGCAGTTATGGCAGGACAGCGAGATGAAGGTTTCGAATTCGAACTTGCCGGGCAGCGCCTTGATCTGCTCGATCACTGCGGCATCCACCTTGGGCGGGTGGCCGCCGGTTTGCAGCAGGGCGAGCACCAGCGAGGTGAATTCGTGGCCCATCGGAATGCCGGCAAAGTGGATGCGCGGCGCCTGGCCCGGCTCGGCCACGCCAAACGAGGGGCGCAGCGCGTGCTGGCCGTCATCGCGGAGCGTGACCTTGTTCGAGAGTTCGGCGATGTCGCCGAGCAGGCTGCGGAGTTCCTGGGCCTTGGCGCCATCGTCCAGGGATGCGACCAGTTCGATCGGGCGTTGCAGCTTTTCAAGGTAGGCCTTGAGTTGAGCCTTGATGTTTGCGTCAAGCATGGTGTCATCCCCTTTATCAATGTTGAATTGCATCGCCGGCGGCGCTTCCCGGCGCGGCGAGGCTGAAGCTCGAATCCGCACCGGCTGGCCTGGGTCTTTCGTGCATGCCCGGGAGCTTGCCGAGAGGCTATGGGATGAATATTAGAAAATTCTTCAAGATTGATCCAATTGATTGACCCGATAACGTCAATTCGCAAAAACTATCGTATCCGGTGGCGATTTTTTAGGCTCAGCCTGTCGAACGGCAGATGAGCGAACCGCCAGAATTGAGACATACACGATCCCGGCCGCCCTGCTTGGCCGCGTAAAGGGCCTGGTCTGCCACGGCCAGCATGCTGTCCGGGTCGGGCATGGTCGATTCGCGGGAGGTGACGCCGATGCTGATACTGACGTGCAGATGCGCCCGGCCGGCGTCAATGGTCGCCGCGGCAACCTTGCGCCGCAGTCGCTCGGCGGCTTCGAGGCTGGATCTTAAATCGGTATTCTGGCAAATCACCAGAAACTCCTCGCCCCCCAGGCGAATGACGTGATCGTCCTTGCGGGCCGAAGCGCGCAGCAGGCGGGCCACGTCGGCCAGCACCCGGTCGCCCACGGCATGGCCGTGGGTGTCGTTGACGCTCTTGAAGCGGTCGATATCCACCATCATCACCGACATGCCCTGCTGCGAGCGGGTCGAGGCGCTCCAGACCTGGCTGAGGGTGGCCATGCCGGCCCGACGATTGGGCAGACCGGTAAGCAGGTCGGTGAGCGCCAGATGTTCGAGCTTGCGGTTGCTGATGGCCAGCTCGGACGCAAACTGCTTGAGCTGCGTCCGGTCGCGCTCCCAGGCTTCCAGCAGCTGCACGTAATGCAGGGCGGCGCGCATGCGGGCGCTGAGGGCGCGCAGGTTCACCGGCTTGGTCACGTAGTCGTCCACACCGGCCTCGAAGGCCTCGACGATCTCCTCTTCGGTGTCGACCCCGGTCAGCATCAGCACATACATCGACTGCCCCCAGTCGGTGGCGCGCAGCGCGCGGCTCAGCGCAATGCCATCCATCACCGGCATCACCCGGTCGGTCACGATGATGTGGGGCTGCAGCTTGAGCGCCAGCGCCAGCGCCTCCTCGCCGTTGCTGGCCGAATACACGTCGGGGCCGGTCAGGCTGATCAGCTGCGCTTCCAGCAGCATGCGGGAGGTGGGCTCGTCCTCGACCAGCAACACCCGTATGGCCGAGGTTTTCGGCGCATCGGACCTGGGTGCCGGCGCCGCCGCCATGCTGGCAAACGAGGGCAGGCGGCGGGCAGGCACATGCAGCAGTTCCCCCCAGGCGCCCCAGCGGGCCAGGATGCCATCGAGCACGTCGCCCAGTTCGTTTCCATCCAGGCCGAGCTTGCCCCCCAGCAGCAACAGATCGGAAACGATGCCGCTCCGCTCGTGGTCCGGCGCCAGACCCATGTCGGCGACCCGTCGGGCGTGGTGCAGCAGCTGGACGAGCCGGTAGGGGCGCGAGCCTTCGGCAAAGCCCGATTGGTCGGGCGTTTCGTGGTAATAGACGGGTTCCGCGAGCGCCCCGGGGATGCCGCAGTCAGCCAGGATGGCGGCCGTGAAGTCGTTGTGGTCGGCCTGCAGATGAGCCCGCTCGAACTCGGCCAGCCGGCTCTGGTCCGGGCATTTTTCGAGCAGCTCGGAATATTCAGCGGGATGAACCGTGGCCAAGGCCAGGCAGCCGATCCGTGCAAGCAGGCCGCAGGCAAACAGCTCGTCGGGCGAACCCAGCCGCCCGACGGCGCCCAGGGTCTGCATCGCGACCGCCATCAGCAACGAGTGGGACCAGAACCGGCCATAGTCGAAGGCCTTGCAGGGCCCGTTGTGGTACTGGTCCATCAGCGAGAAGCACACCGCTACCTGACGCACCGTCACCATGCCCAGGCGCTGGATGGCGTTGGGCACGGAGGCTACCGGCCGGCCGCCGGCGGTGGCCGCGGCGTTGGCCAGGTGGATGAGCCGGCTGCTCAGGGCGGGATCGGCCTGCACGATGCGGGCGATGGCCTCGATGGTGGCGTCTTCACGCCGGCAGATATCCATGATCGCCAGCGCCACGCCTTTCGGGCTCGGCAACTGGCCGCTCAGACGCAGCTGTTCGACGGTTTTCGACGTCTCGGGGCGGGACGGGGTGCTCATCGTGGGGAGGAATCCGGGGTGGGTTCGGCGGGAAACGCTTTCAGTGTCGTGCCGTTCATGGGGCCTCCGCCAGCAGGGTGTCGATTTCGGTCACCGCCCGTTGATGCTCCTGGCGGACTACATCGAACAGCGCGGCGGCCTCGTCGAGCCGGGTTGCCTTGGCCAGGGCTTCAAGTTGCTTGCAGAGTTCGGCGAGGGTCATGGCGCCCACGTTGGCGCTGCTCGACTTGAGCGGATGGGCGGCTTGCTGCAGGGCCGCGGCATCGCCGGCGACAAGTGCAGCCTCGGCGCGCCCGAGCAGCTCGTTGGAGCTCTCCAGATAAACCCGCATGAGCCGAGCCATCAGGCCCAATGCGCCGGAAGGATCCAGCTCCCGGTATTGCGCCAGCGCCTGCCTGTCGATGGCGGCAGACGCGTCCTCGGGCAAGGGTTCGAGGGGCGCCACGGGCTCGGCAGTCGGCGGGGCCCCGACCGGCAGCCAGCGACGCAGCACCTGTTCGAGTTGCTGCCGGGTGTAGGGCTTGGCCAGGTAATCGTCCATTCCGGCGGCGAGGCACTGGTTTTGATCCCCTTCCATGGCGTTGGCCGTAAGGGCCACCACGGGCAGGTGCCCGCCGTGCCCGGCCTCGTGCTGACGCAGCAGCATAGTGGCCTGGTAGCCATCCATCACCGGCATCTGGCAGTCCATCAGAACCAGGTCGAAGGGCTGTGCGGCGATGAAAGCCAGCGCCGCCTGGCCGTCGCCGGCAAGCACCACGGTCAGCCCCAGCTTGCCCAGCATCGCACGGGCCACCTCCTGGTTGACGGGGTTGTCTTCGGCCAGCAGCACCCGGCCGCTCAGCGTGCTGACACTGGCCGCCGCGGCCGCCACGGCCGGCACTGGCGCGCGCGGGGCCGCCAGCACCCGCGCAATCACGTCGTAAAGTTCGGACTGGCGGACCGGCTTGTTCACGCAGCACAGGATGCCGGCCTGCTCCCGCGCCCGGGCGCTGCCGGGCACCCAGGCGGAGGTCAGCATGAGCAGACGGGTCGGGGCGAGGACGGGGTCGGCCTGGATGGCGCGGGCCAGTTGCAGGCCATCCATGCGCGGCATGTGCATGTCGAGAATGGCCAGATCGAAGGGCGCGCCGCGCGCCGCGGCTTCATGCAGCATCTCAAGGGCCTGGTCACCGCTTTCGGCGCAGCTTGCGCTCATCCGCCAGGCGCCCAGCTGCAATCGCAGGATGTCCAGGTTCGTCCGGTTGTCGTCCACCACCAGTACCCGCAAGGTCTCCATCTGCGGCACGGCCGGCAAGTTCGGCACGGTCTCGGTGGCCCGCGGCATCACCAGTTCGACCCAGAAGCGCGAGCCCTTGCCCAGTTCGCTATCCACCCCGATGTGGCCGCCCATCAAGGCCACCAGGCGCTTGCAGATCGCGAGCCCCAGGCCGGTGCCGCCGAATTCGCGGGTGGTGGAGCCGTCCGCCTGGGAGAAGTGCTCGAAGACCTTGCCCCGCTGCTCCGGCGCAATGCCCACGCCCGAATCCTCGACACTCAGCACGACCCGGCACAGGGCGCCTTCCGGTTTCATCGTGGCGCGCACCACCACCTCACCGCGACGGGTGAATTTGATGGCGTTGTTGATCAGGTTGGCCAGCACCTGGCGCAGCCGGTAAGGGTCGCCGCTCACCCCCAGCGTGATGTCGGGCGGCGAGATCTGGCTGGCCAGCTCCAGGCCCTTCTCGGCCGCCGGATGGGCAAACATGGCCACCGCGTCCTCGACCAGTTCGCCAAGGCTGAAGTCGATCGATTCGAGTTCCATGTGGCCCGATTCGATCTTCGAAAAATCCAGGATGTCGTTGATGATCCCGAGCAGATGCCGGCCCGAGTGCAGCACCCGTTCGGCGTAGTGCTGCTGGGTGTCGTCCAGGCGCGTGTCGAGGAGCAGCTCGGTCATGCCCAGCACGCCGTTCATCGGCGTGCGTATCTCGTGGCTCATCGTGGCCAGGAATTCGCTTTTCGCCTGGCTGGCCGCTTCGGCGTGCTCCTTGGCGAGGCGCAGCTCGGCGGTGCGGGCGCGCACCGTGTCCTCCAGGTAAATCTGGTGCTCGCGCAGACTTGCCTCGGCGCGGCCCAGCGCCTCCAGCGGCAGGCGGCGGCCGGGGCCCCAGATGGCCCACGCCGCGCAACTGCTGACAAATGCGACGAACCCGCCGATGACGATCGAGTTCAGCCGGGAAGCACCGATCACGATCGTGCCGGTCGGCGCGCCGAAGGAATACACCGGACGGCTGCGCAACTGGAAATACCAGGCCGGTTCGGGCCCGGTCTGGAAAACGATATCGTCGTTTCGGCCATTCAGCCGGAAAAAATGCCCGGACAGCACCTGGGGCTCGAGCAGCGCCTGCAGCCGGCTTGAATTGTCTTCCCAGAAATCCGGCTGCTCCTGAATGAACCCCTCGACCAGCCTGACCTGGACCTGGAGATCGGCGTCGAGGGCCCGGGCCGATTCGGAATAGTCGTACCAGGCATAAAACGCGGTGGGCACCACGACCAGCAGCAGCGCAAGCGCCGCCGCCAGCCGCGTGATCACGCCGGAGAGGCGCGAATGGACGAACTCGGTCATTGCGCGTAGGGCAGGTAGTCGTAACGCAGCAGCAGGGCCCGGGCCTTGTCACTGTGCAAAAAGCCGACGAAGCGCTCGGCCAGCGGAGTCGGCTGGCGCGGCAGGACAACGCTCATGTCCTTGCTCCAGACGTAGCTGCCGCTCCTGAGCGTCGCGAGGCTCGGCGTCACGCCGTTGAGGGGAAACACGGTCAGGCGCGAGCCGGTGACGCTCAGCAGCCCCAGCGTGGTGGGGCCGAATGAGCCCGGCGTGCGCGTCAGCAGCTTGAGGGTTTCCAGATCGTCCTGCCCCATCGCCATGCCTGGGCGCCGCGCCGCGTCGTCGACCGCCTGCGCCATCGCCAGCGACATGGACCGGAGGAGCGCCGTATCGCTTTCGAAGCTGGCACGCAGCACAAGACGGATCGGGCTGCCGTCCTCCCAGCCAGACTGTGTGCCGGAATAAACGCCCGCCAGTTCATCGAGGCTGAAGCCGTTTTTCTTCTGGCCACCCGACGACGCCAGCACAAAGGGCGTTCTGGCCAGCCTGAAATGCCGCCCCACCTGCGCCGCCTCCTCGGGCTTGAGCGGCCGCCCGGCGAAAGCCACGTCAATGCGCCCACCCGCCAGGGCCTTCAGCGCACCTCCGGAGCCCAGCGGCGGGGTGGGCTGGAAGAGTTCCGCATCGGGCACCTGCTTGCGAAACTCTTCGAACAGCCGCTCAACGAGGGAGGCCGATGAGCCGGTGCCACCGATCTTGAGGGTTTCGGCGGATACGGGCAGTGCCAGCAGCGCGGCCATGCAGCCCAGAAGAACAGGGAAAGGATGTGACGGATACATCGGCATTGTTACCCAGAAAATGATTGAAGGAGCTTCGGAGCGGTGCTCATGCAGAACCGCGGCATCCTTTCACCGCGCGCATCAACACGCCCAGCTGTTAATAGCGGCGCCCCGCCGCCCGACTTGAGCCGCAGGCCGCTGCGGCAGATAGTGCGTACGCATACCCGGAAAAGGCTCGTCGTGCCACGCAAGAGCGCGTGCCGCCCAAACCTGGCAAGCGGTGTTCGCTAGGGGTTTTGCGCAAATTACCGGCCACCGTGTTTTCTGGGATCATGCCGCATTCCCTTCTTCCGGAGCCCCCATGTCCGCCCTCTTCTCCCCGTACGCCATCGGCAATCTCACCCTGCCCAACCGTATCGTCATTCCCCCCATGTGCCAGTACTCGGCAGAGGACGGCAACGCCACCGACTGGCACATGATTCACCTGGGCCAGCTGGCCGAATCCGGCGCCGGCCTGCTGGTCATCGAAGCAACGGCGGTCGAAGCGATCGGGCGCATTTCGCCGGACGACGTCGGCCTGTGGTCGGACGCCAACCAAGCGGCCCTCGGGCGGGTACTCGAAGGCGTGCGCAAGTATTCGGCCACGCCGATCGGCATTCAGCTCGCCCACGCCGGGCGCAAGGCCTCCAGCGCCGTGCCCTGGGCCGGCGGGCAGCTGCTCCCGCCGGCCGCAGGCGGCTGGCCGACCGTGGCCCCCTCGGCGCTCAAATACCTGCCCGGCGAAGCCGCCCCGCTGGCCCTCGACGCCGCCGGCCTCGTGCGCATCCGCGAGGCCTTCGCCGACGCGGCCCGCCGCGCCGCCCGCATCGGGCTGGACTGCGTCGAGCTGCACGGCGCCCACGGCTACCTGCTGCACCAGTTCCTGTCGCCGCTCACCAACCTGCGTGACGACGCCTACGGCGGCAATATCGAGAACCGCATGCGTTTTCCGCTCGAAGTGTTCGACGCCGTGCGCGCCGCCTTTCCGGCCGGCAAACCGGTGGGCATCCGCATTTCGGCCACCGACTGGGTGGAGGGCGGCTGGGATCTGGAACAAAGCGTGGCCCTGGCCCAGGCCCTGAAAGTGCGCGGCTGCGACTTCATCCATGTATCCACCGGCGGCCTGTCGCCCCTGCAGAAGATTGCGCTGGCGCCGGGCTACCAGGTGCCCTTCGCCGAGCGCATCCGTGCCGAAACCGGCCTGCCGACCATCGCCGTGGGCCTCATCACCGAAGCCGAACACGCCGAGGAAATCGTCGCCACGGGCCAGGCCGATCTGGTCGGCATCGCCCGCGCCATGCTCTACAACCCCCGCTGGCCGTGGCACGCCGCCGCAAAACTGGGCGCTCAGGTGGCTGCGCCCTGCCAGTACTGGCGCAGCCAGCCCCGCGGGCTCCCCGACCTGTTCAAGGGCGCGCGCATCGGGATGCGCTGAAACCCGCCTGGCGGGCGGGAGCCAACGCGTGCGCCATATTTTTGCCGCGACGGTTTGCCGCCGCCCATCGGCCTATAGTGAAGTGCGCCCGGCGTTCGCCAGGAGCCCACCAGGAGCACGATCATGACCAAGACGCAGCAGAGCAACAAGGAAGCCAAAAAACAGCCCGCCTTGAACCCCAAGGAAAAAAAGGCCGCCAAACAAGCCAAGAAGCACGCCAAGGACATCGTCCCGCTGATTGCCCGCTAGAAGCTTCCCGGCGGGAGGGCAGCGGCCATCCGGGCAGCGCCGGCTTGGGAATGGAATCGTTTATGCCGGCCTCCAGCCCGTCCATTCCGGGCACCCGCATGTCCATCACGTTCCGGTCACAGGCCGTCGCCCCGGCCATGTCGCCGCGCAGCATCACCTGGGCAATGCCCGGAATGGCCTTGATCGGGGTGCGGATTTCATGGCTCATGCGGCCAGACGGAACATCGCTCGAAGGCGCCGCCAAACCCCTGAAAAACCGTCAAAAAAAGCCTATCATTCGCCCCCTCATGCGCATCGAAAACCTTCGCCAGCGCCTGGCCGAGCTGGGCGCAAAACCCGTGCACGTCCAGCGCATCCTGCGTGCCTGGACCCACGCCCTGCCCCTCGACGCCGGCCCGACGCGGCGCGGGCCCATGCTGCCCCAGCCGGTGCTCGACGCCCTGCCGGCCATTTCGGCCGAACTGGCCGGGCTGGCGCGCCTGCGCTCCGAACACCCGGCCGACGACGGTTCGGCGCGCCTGCTGGTCGAGCTGCCCGATGGTCAGACCATCGAAAGCGTGCTCCTGCCCCGCGACGGCCTGTGCGTGTCGAGCCAGGTGGGCTGCGCGGTGGGCTGCGTGTTCTGCATGACCGGGCGCGACGGCCTGCTGCGCCAGGTGGGCAGCGCCGAGATCGTCGCCCAGGTGGTGCTGGCGCGGCAGCAGCGGCCGGTTAAAAAGGTGGTTTTCATGGGCATGGGCGAACCCGCCCACAACCTGGAAAACGTGATCGAAGCGATCCAGCTGCTCGGCACCGAGGGCGGCATCGGCCACAAGAACCTGGTGTTCTCCACGGTGGGCGACCGCCGCGTCTTCGAGCGCCTGCCCGAACTGGTGGTGAAGCCGGCGCTGGCCTTGTCGCTGCACACCAGCCGCGCCGGGCTGCGCGCCGAGCTGCTGCCCAAGGCGCCGCGCATCGATCCGGACGAACTCGTCGAACTCGGCGAGGCCTACGCCCGCCGCACCGGCTACCCGATCCAGTACCAATGGACGCTGATCGACGGCGTCAATGACGGCCCGGAAGAACTCGACGGCATCGTCCGCCTGCTTTCCGGCAAGTACGCGCTCATGAACATGATCCCGTACAACACCATCCCCGACCTGCCCTTCCGCCGCCCGGCGTGGGACAAGGCCGCCGACATCGCCCGCCAGCTGCACCGCCGCGGCATCCTCACCAAGCTGCGCAATTCGGCCGGGCAGGATGTGGACGGCGGCTGCGGCCAGTTGCGGGCGCGCACCCTCGCCACTGAAGCGCCGGTTCGCTTCGTGCGCTGAAGGCGCCCGCTCAGCCTTCCAGCAGCATCTTCTTCAGACTTTCCGGCACGTTGGTCAGCACCAGCGTGTTGTTGGCTTCGTCGTATTGCACGGCGCCCGAGCGCAGGCCGCTGCGTTCGAACTCCAGCTTCCAGTCCTCGGCGCTGGCCTTGAAGCGGATCAGCGGGCGCAGCGCGCGCTTGTCGGGCACGAAGCCGCTGGCCAGATCGAGGGCTTCGTCCTGGAGCGTGGCCTGGAGCTTTTGCGGCGCATCCGGAAACACCTCGTTGGCAACCGCCGCCAGATCCAGCGCGGCGCCGCTTTCGTGCATCTGCTCGAGCACCAGGTGAGCGCGCTCCATCAGTTCGTCGCGGGCCGGCGCTTCAAGCTGCTGGGTTTCGGCGAAGTGGGTGAGCGTTTCGACGAGTTTCCGGGTTTCCTTGAGCGCAATGACCACGTCGGTACAGCCCAGAAAACGCTTGAACCAGCCGGCCAGATCGCCGCGACCTTTCAGGAAGGCGATGTAGCGCTCGGCGCCGGCCTGCCAGGCCGTGATGTCGATGCGCCCGGCCACCTGCAGGCCGGCAAAATCCAGGTGCGGGCTGTCGTGGATCGACAGCCCTTCGCCGATCACCGTACCGAGGGTTTCCTGCAGCAGCGCCACGTACAGGCAGTCGGCGCCAAACACGGTGGCGCGGGCGATCAGCACGTAGCCGCCGTCGTCCACCTTGTCCTCGTCCACCCGCTGCTGCAGATGGGCCAGCATTTCGGCCGAGAAGGCCGTGAAGTCGATGCTCTCTTCGATCACATGCCGGCGCACCATGGCCGGCATCGGAAAGCTGCGTTCGTCCCGCTCGAAATGCCCGAAACCCTTGCCCGGCCGTTCGGCGAAATACCGGCACAGGCGCTCCATCAGGCGCGCGGAGGCGTCGTCGAGGGGGTTTGGCGCGGAACGCAGTTCAAGCTGCGACGGCCCCTCGGCAGCACGGATCAGGCGGTGAACGACGAGGGCGGTGAGGGTGTGCGTCGACTCGGTCATGGGGGCGTCCGGCAAATGAGGGGGCGGGATTGTCGCACGGGGCCGCGGCTCGGGCGCCACTCAAAAGCGCATCTTCTTGCGGTTGCCCGCCAGCTGGGCGAGCTGCTCGCGGCGCACCTGGCCGGGCGAGCGGGGCTTGGCCGGCGCGGTGGTCTGGGCGGCGAGTTCGGGCGGAATGTTGGCGCCCACGCCCCGCGGGCAGAAGCCGGTGGTGGCGCAGGTGCAATTGACGCAGGGCTTTTTGTTTTGGCGGGCGGTTCGGGATGTCATCGGGAATCGGATAGCGGACAGGTTCAGGCGAACAATACGAGCAGCCAGACTACCACCGCATTCACCAGCGCCACGAAAACCGCGGCGCTGCCGATGTCCTTGGCGCGCTTGGCAAGATGGTGGTGCTCGAGGGAAATGCGGTCGACGGCGGCCTCGACGGCGGAATTGATCAGTTCGACCAGGATCACCAGCAACACGCTGCATATCATCAGCGCCTTGCCCACGCCGCTCGCCGGCAGCCACAGGGCCAGCGGAACCAGCAGCGCGGCAAGCAGCACCTCCTGGCGGAAGGCGTCTTCGTTGCGGTAGGCCGCAGCAAGACCGGCCATGGAGTAATGAAAGGCGTTCCAGACGCGGACCAGGCCGGTCTTGCCTTTGAAGGGGCTCTCGTTCATGGCGGGATAAAAATCATCGAGCCTGAACGGCTCACATGACAGACATGCAGTCGAGGCCGGCGAGGAATTCGCGCACCGCCGCGGCAAAGGCTGCGGGCTCCTCGTAGGGCAGCAGGTGGCCGGCGTCGATCTCGAGGTAGGTGGCGGCAGGCAGGCTTGCGGCCATGCGGCGCAGTACCGCGGGCGCCGCCACGCCGTCGTGACGGCCCGCCAGCACCAGCGCCGGCAGCGCCAGGCCGGGCAGCGCGGCGCGCTGGTCGAAGCCGAGCAGCGCGTGCATGGCCGCACGGTAGCTGGCCGGCGCAATCCGGCCCATCAGGTCCACGGCATCGCGCACCACCACCGGGTCGGCACCGGGGCCGACCATGGTCGGGATCAGCTCCACGGCCAGCTCACGCATCGTGGCCCCTTCGTCGAGGGGGCCGAGACGGCGGGCCAGGAAGGCCTGTTGCAGCGGCCCGGCCGGCGCGCCGAAGGCCGGCGTGCAGCAGGCCAGCACAAGGCCGGAGATGCGTTCGGGAAAGCGCACCGCCGCCTGCAGCGCAATCATGCCGCCCATGCTGTGCCCGACCAGAACCGCCTGTTCAAGCCCGGCGGCATCGAAGAGATCGACCAGCGCGCCGGCAAAACTGTCGAAATTCACCGGCTCGACCTGCCGGCTTTTGCCGTAGCCCGGCATGTCCCAGGCCAACCCGCGCCAGCCCGGCGGGGTGAGCAGCGGCAGGATGTCGAGCGCGCCGGCCGCGCCGCCGCTGATCCCGTGCAGGAACACCAGCACACGTTCGCCGCGGCCGGTTTCGATCCAGTGGGGAGCTTTCATTGCGGCAGCGCCGGTGAGCGTCAGGCGAGACGCTGGTAGGCGCCGCCCTGGAACAGCAAGGGTTTTTTGGCGACGTCGCGCTCGAAGCGGACCACTTCGCCGATGAAGATCACGTGGTCGCCGCCGGGGTGGCGGGCGTACTGGCGACACTGGAACGAGGCACAGCAGCCGGGCAGCACAGGCACGCCATCCAGCCCTTCGGTGAAGGCCAGGCCGGCGAACTTGTCGTCGCCGCGGCTGGCGAAGCGCTGGGAGATGTCCTGCTGGTCGTCGGCGAGGATGTTGATCGCGTACACTTCGGCGTTTTCGAAGATCGGCACGCTCGGCAGGTGGCCGGACAGGCTCCACACCACGAGGGGCGGCGTCAGCGACACCGAATTGAAGGAGCTGACCGTGAGGCCGATGGGCTCGCCGCTCGGCGCGCGGGCGGTGATCACCGTCACGCCGGTGGGAAACATGCTCAGCGTGTCGCGAAAGGCGCGGACCGCCGGGTCGTTTTTGGGAACAGTCATGATGAAATCGGAATGGCCGACCGCCTTGGCGGATCGGAAACCTGTTGGGGGGCCGGGAATTATCGCGCCGCAACAGCCCAGCGTCGAGAGGGACGGACATTGAGCACATTCGCCACCACGCTGATCAACTGGCAGCGCAGCCACGGCCGCCATGACCTGCCCTGGCAAACCCGTGATGCCTACCGGGTATGGCTATCGGAAATCATGCTCCAGCAAACCCAGGTGGACACGGTGATTCCGTATTACGGGCGCTTTCTCGAACGCTTTCCCGATCTGCCCAGCCTGGCCGCCGCGCCGGTGGAGGACGTGCTCACCCTGTGGAGCGGCCTGGGCTACTACGCCCGGGCCCGCAACCTGCACAAGTGCGCCCAGGCGGTGATGGGCCGGCACGGCGGGGTGTTTCCGGCCGACCCGGCCGTGCTGGCCGAACTGCCGGGCATCGGCCGCTCGACCGCGGCGGCGATCAGCGCCTTCAGTTATGGCACGCGGGCGGCGATCCTCGACGGCAACGTGAAACGGGTGCTGGCCCGCGCCTTCGGCATCGAAGGTTTCCCCGGCACCAAGCCGGTGGAAAGTTCCATGTGGCAGCTGGCCGAGAGCCTGCTGCCGGCAAGCGACGTGGATATTTACACCCAGGCCCAGATGGACCTGGGCGCCACCGTGTGCACCCGCGGGCGCCCGGCCTGCAGCCGCTGCCCGCTGGCCACCACCTGCGTGGCGCTGAAAGACGGCCGCGTGGCCGATCTGCCCACTCCCCGGCCGAAGAAAATCACCCGGCAGCGCAGCGGACGCTTCGCGGTGATTCTCGCCAACGGCACGGTGCTGCTGGAACGGCGCCCGCCAGCCGGCATCTGGGGCGGCCTGCAAAGCCTGCCCGAACTTCCCGAGGACGCCGACACCGCCGACTGGGTGAGCGCGCGCTACGGGCTGACGGTGCGCGGAGTCACGCCGCTGGCCGGCTTTCGCCACGTGTTCACCCATTTCACGCTGGAGCTGCAGCCCGAAGCCGTGGAGGTGGCCGGCCCGCCGGTAGCCTGCACCGAGGCCGGCGCCGTGTGGCATCCGCTGGAGCGCCTCGACGAGGCCGCGCTGCCGGCGCCGATCCGCAAGCTGCTGGAGCAACTGGAGCGCCGCGATCTGTTCAGCCCGCCCTGAGTGCCGGGCGCGCGCCTCAGTCGATCAGCCGATGCTGCTTGAGAAAGGCGTGAATGATCTCGAGCCGCGAAATCGTGTCATCGAGTTCGAGCAGGCGCAGGCGGGCTTCGG
Source organism: Zoogloea sp. (assembly GCA_016720685.1). Classification (GTDB taxonomy): domain Bacteria; phylum Pseudomonadota; class Gammaproteobacteria; order Burkholderiales; family Rhodocyclaceae; genus Zoogloea. Next base: position 22,809 of record JADKKC010000035.1, on the reverse strand, counting down.
TGGGAATCGGCAGGATTTCGGCCAGCCGGTAGCCCACCCAGGTGGCATCGTCAAAACGATGGGGCTGGGCAAAGGCCTCGGCCCCGGCATCGGCGACGATGGCGCGCAGCAGCGGCACCGCGCCGGCGAGGTGCTCGGGCACGGGCTGGGGCGGCGGTTCATCCAGCCAGCTCACGCGGGCGGTCTGGAGGCGGTCGGACTGGATCTTTCGCTCGATGATCCGGAAGCGCGGCCCGCCGCGGGTGGTGATGAACAGCAGGCCCGGCTGCGACATGTCCCAATCCACGATGGTCGCCATCGACCCGAGATCATGGGGCTGCGCCACCTCGCCCACTTCGCGGCCCTCCCGGATCAGGCACACGCCGAAGGGCGAATCGGTGCGCATGCAGCGCGCCGCCATGTCCAGGTAACGGGCCTCGAACAGCTTGAGTTGCAACACGCCATCGGGAAACAGCACCAGCTTGAGGGGAAACAGCGGAATCTCGGCGGGCAGTTGCACGCGCTCCGCAGAGGCTAGGCTCATGGCTTCGGTCCTTTGTTGATCTTTACTCATCGCCTTCGCCCCAGCGCGGCATGAGGGTGTGCGCCACGCCCAGTTGGTCGAGGATGCGGGCCACGACGAAATCGACAAGCTCGCCCACGCTTTGCGGGTGGTGGTAGAAGCCCGGGTTGGCCGGCAGGATCACCACGCCCATGCGCGCCAGGCGCAGCATGTTTTCCAGGTGCAACTGCGAGAAGGGCGTCTCCCGCGGCACGATGATCAGCTTGCGGCCTTCCTTGATCGCCACGTCGGCCGCGCGCTCGATGAGGGTGCTCGCCAGCCCCGCCGCGATCGCCGCCAGCGAGCCCATGGAGCACGGACACACCACCATCGCGTCCGGCGGATTGGAGCCCGATGCCGGCGGCGCAAACCACTCTTCGCGCCCGAACACCCGCAACTGGCCTTCGGTCGCGCCAAAGCGCGCAGCCAGCATGGCTTCGACCTCGGCCGGACGGGCCGGCAGGGCGAGGTCCATTTCGTGGCGGGCCACGATTTGCGCCACTTGCGAATACAGCAGCCACACCCGGCACCCCGCCGCCAGCAGGCATTCGACGAGCCGCAGCCCGTAAGGCATGCCGGAGGCCCCGGTCAGGGCCACGGCGATGGTTCTGGACTGCGAGGGGAGAAGGCTCAAGGGTGAAGATTCCCGGTTTGAAAGCGTCAGTTGTGGATGGACCACGCAGGGGCGGGCGGCGTTCCTGCGGGCCGGGTCGGCTCAATGCCGATGCACCGCCCCGATGCCCTCGTGGGCTACGCCGTGGACATCGGCCGCGTGGTGCCCGTGGCGCAGGCGCTCGTGCGCCCCTTCGTCGTGAGGCACCCACTGCCGGACCAGCGAACCGGCCAGCATGCCGACGGCGCCGGCCATCAACCCGGCCAGTTGGGCGGGGATGAAAGGCGACTCGCCACCGGCCAGATGCACCGCCAGCCACACCCCGATCCCGCAAAAAATCGACACCAGCGCCCCCTGGTTGGTGGCGCGCCGCCAGAACAGGCCGCCCAGCAGCGGGATGAAGGCCGCAACCAGGGTGATCTGGTAGGCGTTTTCAACCATCTTGAAGATGCTGGCGTCGGACACCATCGCGTACAGCGTGACCAACACCGTGAAGCAGAAGGTCACGACGCGCATCCAGAACAGCAGCTTGCGGTCGGTCAGATGCGGCAGGGCCGGGCGCAGGATGTTCTCGGTAAAGGTGACCGACGGCGCCAGCAGCGTGGCCGAGGCGCAGCTCTTGATGGCCGACAGCAGCGCACCGAAGAACAGCACCTGCGCCACCATCGGCGCTCGCGACAGCACCAGCTCGGGCAGAATCATCTGGGAATCGGTGTCGATCAGGCGGCCCACCATCGCCGGGTCGATCAGGGTGGCCGAGTAGGCCAGGAACATCGGCACGAAGGCGAACACCAGGTACAGGCTGCCCCCCAGCACCGAGCCCCATACCGCGATTTTCTCGGTTTTGGCCGACTGCACGCGCTGGAAGACATCCTGCTGGGGAATGGAGCCGAGCATCATGGTGACCGCCGCGGCAACGAAAGCGATCACCTCCTTGGCGTCGGCAGCCGGAAAAAAGGCGAACTTGCCGCTGTTCAGCGCATGCCCCACCACCTCGCCCACGCCGCCGGCCATGCCGCTCACCTCGTTGCCAATCCACAGCATGCCGATGACGATGATGATCATCTGCAGAAAATCGGTGACCGCAACGGCCCACATGCCGCCAAACAGGGTGTAGACGAGGATGGTGATCGAGCCGATCCACATGCCCGCCACCTGGCTGACGGCGCCCGCCGACACCACATTGAAGACCAGCCCGAGCGCGGTGATCTGCGCCCCGACCCAGCCCAGGTAGGAGATCACGATGGCCAGCGTGGTGAGCACCTCGACACTGCGGCCATAACGCCGCTTGTAGAAGTCGCCGATGGTGAGCAGGTTCATGCGGTAGAGCGGCGCCGCAAAAAACAAGCCGACCAGGATCAGGCACATGGACGAGCCGAAGGGGTCGGCCACCACCCCGCCGAGCCCGTCCTTGAGAAAAGTCGCCGGGATGCCCAGCACCGCCTCGGCCCCGAACCAGGTCGCGAACACCGTTGCCGTCACCATCGAGAAGGGCAGATGACGGCCGGCCACGGCGAAATCCCGGGTGTTGTGAACCCGCGTGGCGGCAAGAAGGCCGATGGCAACCGAGACCAGCCAGTAGGCAATGACGAACCAGAACAACATGGGGCGAACCGGAAAAAAGACGATGGGTGAATCGGCGGATTATAGGGCAGCCGCAGCGAGGCGCGCGCCGCGCCGCACGACGCCCCATTGACCCCCGTCAAGGCCCGACCCCGGGGGGGCGCCTATAGTCCGGCCGCGTCATTCACGCCGCCCGATTGCCCATGACTTCCGCGCGCTCCATCGAACTGGTCTGCCCCGCCGGCAGCCTGCCCGCCCTCAAAACAGCCGTCGATCACGGCGCCGATTGCGTCTATCTCGGCTTCAAGGACGCCACCAACGCCCGCAATTTCAGCGGGCTCAACTTCGACGACAAGGCCCTCAAAGAGGGCGTGCGCTACGCCCATGCCCGCGGCCGCAAGGTGCTGCTGGCCCTCAACACCTACCCGCAAACCGACAACTGGCAACGCTGGACGGCCGCCGTCGACCGCGCCGCCGAGTTCGGCATCGACGCGGTGATCCTCGCCGACCCCGGCCTCATGGCCTACGCCCGCAAAACGCATCCGCAACTGCGCCTGCATTTGTCCGTGCAGGGCTCGGCCACCAGCTTCGATGCGATCAATTTCTATTTTGAACACTTCGGCATTTCCCGCGCCGTGCTGCCGCGGGTGCTGTCGCTGGCCCAGGTGGAACAGGTGATTGCCAACACGCCGGTCGAGATCGAGGTTTTCGGTTTTGGCGGGCTGTGCGTGATGGTCGAGGGGCGCTGTGCGCTGTCGGCCTTTGCCACCGGCGAATCGCCCAACTGCAACGGCGCGTGCTCGCCGGGCAAGCATGTGCGCTGGGAGCAAACCCCAAAGGGCATGGAAACCCGCCTCAACGGCATCCTGATCGACCGCTTCGCCGACGGCGAGAGGGCCGGCTACCCCACGCTGTGCAAGGGCCGCTTCGACGTGAATGGCGAAACCTATTACGCCATCGAAGAGCCCACCAGCCTCAACACCCTCGAACTGCTGCCCGAGCTGGCCCGCGTGGGCGTCTCCGCCATCAAGATCGAAGGCCGCCAGCGCAGCCCTGCCTACGTGGCGCAAGTCACCAAGGTGTGGCGCGCCGCCATCGACCGCCTGCTGAACGACGCAGCGCCCTTCCGCGTCGAGCCCGCCTGGATGGCCGAACTCAACAAGGTTTCCGAAGGCCAGAGTCACACCCTCGGCGCCTACTACCGCCCCTGGAAATGAGCCGCCAACCATGAGCCACGCAAAACTCGCCCTCGGCCCCCTGCTCTATTACTGGCCGCGCCAGTCCACCCTCGCCTTCTACGCCGACATGGTCGAAGCGCCGGTCGATATCGTCTATCTCGGCGAAACCGTGTGCTCCCGCCGCCACGAACTGCGCCTGTCCGACTGGCTCGACGTGGCCGCGGCCTGCGCCGATGCCGGCAAGGAAGTCGTGCTGTCCAGCCAGGTGCTGGTCGAATCCGAATCCGACCTCAAGACCCTGCGCCGCATCATCACCAACGGCCGCTTTCGCGTCGAAGCCAACGACATGGGCGCGGTGCATCTGCTCACCGGCGGCGACACCCCCGCCACCGACTGGATCGCCGGCCCCACGCTCAACATCTTCAACCCAAGCACCCTCGCCATGTTTGCCGACATGGGCGCCACCCGCTGGGTCGCCCCGCCGGAAATGTCGCGCCAGCAAATCTCTGATCTGCGCGCCGGCCTCGCGCGCGGGATGCAAGTCGAAATCTTTGCCCACGGCCGCCTGCCGCTGGCCTTCTCGGCCCGCTGCTTCACCGCCCGCCACTTCAACCTGCAAAAAGACACCTGCGAGTTCCGCTGCCTGGAGTTCGCCGACGGCATTCCGCTCAAGACCCGCGAAGGCGAACCCTTCCTCACCCTCAACGGCATCCAGACCCAGTCCGCCCACGTGCACACCCTGCTCGGCGAGCTGCCGGCCATCACCGCGGATGGCATCGACATCCTGCGCATCAGCCCGCAGGGCGAAAACACCGGCGACATCATCCGGCTGTTCCGCCACGCGCTCGACGGCATCACCCCGCCCGCGGAGGCCCTGAAAGCCGCCATCCCGCTCCTGCCCGAGGCACCGTGCAACGGCTTCTGGCACGGCCGGCCGGGCGTCGAACAATTCGTCACCGCCTGAACGGCGCAAGACCCGCCATGAAAATCCCTGCCTTCACCCTGCCCGCCCCCATCGCCCTGATCGGCGCCCGCCTGCCCCAGCTGCCGCCCACCCTGGCCCTCGTCGCCGGCCTCAACCTGGCCCTCGACCGCATCCTGCCCCGCGACACGCTGGAGCCGCTCACCGGCAAGCGCCTGCTGCTGAAGCTGACCGATGCCGGCTTCGCCCTGCGCTTCACCTTCACCCCGCGCGGTTTTCGCCCGCTCCTCGATACCCGCCAGCCAGACCTGACGATCTCGGCCACCACCCGCGACTACCTCGCCCTGGCCCTGCGCGAGGAAGACCCCGACACCCTGTTCTTCAGCCGGCGCCTGCTGATGGAAGGAGAGACGGACCTGGGCCTGCTGGTCAAGAACACCCTCGATGCCGTGGACTGGGAGGCCCTGACGGCGCGGCTGCCCTTGTTGCGGCAGGGCTGAAAACCGCGTTTCAGGTGGATCGCCGTGCCCCCGGCCCGGCCTGACCGAACGCCAGGAGGGGTATCATGCCCCGGCCAGCGGCGCGCACCACAGCCGGCGCGCCCATCCCGGCTAGAATGTGCCCCATACCCCCGCCAATCCGCCGGACGCAATGCCCCTCCACCGCCGCAGTTCTCCGCTAGCCGCCTGGTTCGCCGCCGCCATCGGCGTGCTGATCGTCTATGCCTGCCTGCACCCCTTCACCGGCTGGCGGGATCCGGGGCTGCCGGTGTTCTACTTCCTCGAGCAGCCCTGGCCGCGCTACTACACGTGGGTGGATCTCACGGTCAACGTCGTCGGCATCGTGCCCTTCAGCTTCGCGCTGGTGGCCGCCCTGCCCGAACGCCTGTCGCGGAACCGGGCGGTCGTCACGGCCATCATCCTCACCTTTCTGCTCAGCCTGTCGGTCGAAACCCTGCAGAACTTCCTGCCCAGCCGGGTGCCTTCAAACGTGGACGTGGGCTGCAACACCCTCGGCGGCGTGATCGGCGCGCTGGCCAGCGGCTTCTGGAGCGGACGCCTCTTCGACCCGAAGAGCGGGCTGACCCGCTGGCGCAGACGCCACATCGTGAGCGGGCAGGTGGGCGAAATCGGGCTGGTGGTGCTGGGCCTGTGGCTCCTCACGCTGCTGACGCCCGAAAGCCTGCTGTTTGCCACTGGCGATCTGCGCCGCCTGTTCGATCTGCCCACCCCGCTCCAATTCAACCCGACCCGCTTCGTGAAGGTCGAAGCCGCCATCGCCGCCAGCCAGATGCTCGCCGTGGGCCTCACCGCGCGCAGCATGATGCGCACCTGGAGCCCCTGGCCCATCGTGCTGATGCTCCTCCTCGGGCTGGGCGCCAAGACGCTCGCCTCGGCCAGTTTCTTTGCACCGGGCGACCCGCTGCACTGGGCCACACCGGGCGGGCAGATCGGCCTGGCCGCCGGTGCGGCGCTGCTCGGCGTGTGCCTGCTGCTGCCAGCCCGCAGCCACGCCATGCTTGCCGGCATGGCGCTGCTGGTGAGCACCGCGCTGGTCAACCTGGCCCCCGAAAACCCCTTCCTGCCCAGCGACGCAGCGCTGATCCAGCAGGGCAACTTCCTCAACTTCCACGGCCTTACGCAGCTCACCGCCAGCCTGTGGCCCTTCATCGCCTTCGCCTACCTGGGCCTGCTCGGTGCCAGCAACGCCCGCGACCCTTACCGCGGCCGCTGAAGCTGCCACGCAGCGGAACGATTGGCAGATAATCACGGTCACTTCAAGAACCGATCGCCGAGACACCCGATGAGCTACTTCAAGCACCACGTTTTCTTCTGCTGCAACCAGCGCCCCGAAGGCGACATTTCCTGCGCCAACCACGCCGCCGTCGAGCTTCAAACCTACGCCAAGGATCGCATCGCCGAACTCGACCTGCGCGGCAAGGGCCAGGTGCGCATCAACAAGGCCGGCTGCCTCGGCCGCTGCGACGAAGGCCCGGTGCTGGTGGTGTACCCCGACAACGTCTGGTACACCTTTATCGACAAGAACGACGTGGACGAGATCATCTCCGAGCACCTGCAGCACGGCCGCGTCGTCGAACGCCTGAAGATCTGACCATGGCCGCCACCGAAACCGCCCTCATCAACGGCCCCGACGGCCCGATCGAACTGATCATCGACACGCCGCAGCACGTCCGCGGCATCGCGCTGATCTGCCATCCGCACCCTCTGTTCCATGGCAGCAACACCAACAAGGTTGCCCACACCCTGGCCCGCGTGTTTCGCGACCTGGGCTACGCGGCGCTGCGGCCCAACTTCCGCGGCGTGGGCAAGAGCGTTGGCGAACACGACCACGGCGGCGCCGAAACCGAAGACATGCTGGCCGTGATCGCCTGGGCGCAAAGCCGCTGGGGCGGCATGCCCCTGGCGCTGGGCGGCTTCTCCTTCGGCGCCTTCGTGCAAACCCGCGTGGCCGCGCGGCTGGCCGACGGCGTCACGCCGGCCCGGCGCATCGTGCTGGTGGGCACCGCCGCCGGCAGCGTAACCGGCGCACGCAGCTACGCCACCCTGCCGGTGCCGGACGACTCGCTGATCATCCACGGCGAAGCCGACGCAACCGTCGCCCTCGCCAATGTGATGGAATGGGCCGCGCCGCAAGAGCTTCCCGTCGTCGTCGTGCCGGGTGCCGATCATTTCTTCCACGGCAAACTGCACGTCATCCGCAAGATCATCGAACGCGCCTGGAGCCCCCTATGACACACCCCCAACGCTCACTTCGCCCGCAGCCCCCCAAGGGCTCGAGCGCCGCCTTCGGGACGATCCGGCAGGTGGCGCCATGAAACTGATCGCCTCGCTCACCAGCCCCTACGCCCGCAAAATCCGCATCGCCATCGCCGAAAAGGGCCTGACCTGCGCGCTGGAAGTGGACATTCCGTGGCTGCCCGAAACCAACGTGCCGGCCTACAACCCGCTGGGCAAGGTGCCGGCGCTGGTCGCCGACGACGGCGGGGTGTGGTACGACTCGCCGGTGATCTCGCTCTACCTCGAAACCCTCGGCGGCCCGCCCCTGATGCCTGTCGACCGCGTCGCCAACCTGCCGGTGCGCCAAACCGAGGCGTTGGCCGACGGCATCACCGACGCCGCCGTCACCGCCTTCCTCGAAGCCCGCCGCCCCGCCGGCCAGCAGGACGCCGACACCATCGAGCGCCAGCTCGCCAAGATCCAGCGCGGCCTCGCCGCTCTCGAAGAACGCCTCCTGCAACGCAAGGGCTTTGGCGGCGCGCTGATCAACATCGCCGACATCGCGGTGGGCTGCACCCTCGGCTATCTCGACTTCCGCTTCGGGCACCTGCACTGGCGCACCACCCACCCGGAACTCAGCGCCTGGGCGGCCAAGCTGTTCGCCCGGCCGTCCTTCGCCAGCACCGTACCGCCGGCCGTCTGATGCCCCTGGAAATCACCGGCCTCGTCAAACGCTTCGGCAGTGGCGCCGACGCAAAGGAAGTCGTGCGCGGCATCGACCTGAAACTGCGTCCCGGCGAATGCTTCGCGCTGCTCGGCCCCAACGGCGCCGGCAAGACCACCACCCTGCGCTGCGCCCTCGGCCTCACCGGGGCCAGCAGCGGCAGCATCAGCTTGTGCGGCCTGCCGGTGCCCGAGCAGGCCCGCGAAGCCCGCGCCCGCGTGGGCGTGGTGCCCCAGCTCGACAGCCTCGACCCGGATTTCACCTGCGCCGAAAACCTGATCGTGTTCGCCGGCTATTTCGGCATGCGCGAAAGCGAGATCCGCCCGCGCATCCCTGAGCTGCTCGCCTTTGCCGGCCTCGAAGGCAAGGACAAGGCCCGCATCCAGTCGCTCTCCGGCGGCATGAAGCGGCGCCTTACGCTGGCCCGCGCGCTGGTGAACAAGCCCGAACTGCTGATCCTCGACGAGCCCACCACCGGCCTCGACCCCCAGGCCCGCCACCTGATCTGGGAACGCCTGCGCCGGCTCACCGCCGAGGGCACGACAATCCTGCTCACCACCCATTTCATGGACGAAGCCGAACGCCTCGCCAACCGCCTGGCCATTCTCGACGCCGGCCGGATTCTGGTTCAGGGCACGCCGCGGGAAGTCATCGCCGCCCACATCGAGCCCCAGGTCGTCGAGGTTTTCGGCGAATGGGACAACACTGGCGCCGGCGCCGCAGCCTGGGCCGAAGCCAACGCCGCCACATTCAGCAAGCGCTGCGAGATCAGCGGCGAAACCGCCTTTTGCTACACCGACGACGCCACCTCGCTGCTGGCCCACCTGGCCCGCCAGCCCGGCCTGCGCTCCCTGCACCGCCCGGCCAATCTGGAAGACGTTTTCCTGAAGCTGACCGGCCGCGAACTGCGCGACTGAACACCTGTGAACACGCCAGGCATGCGCCCCGATCCGGCCCACTACAATTTTTGCCCTGGCGTTAAGCCCCGCCCATGACGCCCACGCACTTCGCCCCGCCCCGCCTGTCGCTGCGCCTGTTTGCCGTGTGGCGGCGCAATTTTCTCGTCTGGCGCAAGCTCGCGCTGCCCTCCATCGTCGGCAACCTGGCCGACCCGGTGATCTACATGCTGGGCCTGGGCTACGGCCTGGGCATGCTGGTGCCCGAAGTCGAAGGCGTGTCCTACATCGCCTTTCTGGCCGGCGGAACCCTCTGCTACTCCACCATGAACGCCGCCACCTTCGAGGCCCTGTACTCGGGTTTCTCGCGCATGCACGTGCAGAAGACCTGGGAGGCCATCATGAACGCGCCGGTCGCCCTCGACGACATCGTGGCGGCCGAACTGGTGTGGGCGGCCAGCAAATCCTGCCTCGCCGGCACCGCCATCCTCGCCGTGATCGCGATCTTCGGCTTCACCGCTTCGGCGCTGGCGCTGGCCGCCATTCCGGTGATCTTCCTCGCCGGCCTGTGCTTCGCCGCACTCGGCCTGATCATGACCGCGCTGGCGCCGAGCTACGATTTCTTCATGTACTACTTCACCCTGTTCATCACCCCCATGACGCTGATGTCCGGCGTGTTCTTTCCTCAAAGCCAATTGCCGGACAGCGTGCGGACGATCGCCGACCTGCTCCCCCTCAGTCACGCCGTCAGCGTCGTGCGGCCGCTGCTGCTCGGCCAGGTGCCGCAGCAGGCCGGCCTGCACCTCGCCGTTCTGGGCGTAGTCACCGTGCTGGCCTTCTGGCTGGCCCTGGCACTAACCCGGCGCCGGCTCCTCAAATGAAATCATGAGCACACCCGAAGAAACCCTTCTCGTCCTCACCAACCTGCCCGACGCCGACAGCGCCGGGCACATCGGCCGGCTGCTGGTCGAGCAGCGACTCGCCGCCTGCGTGAACATCATGGCGCCGTGCACCTCCGTCTATCGCTGGAACGACGCGGTCGAAACGGCCACCGAGATTCCGCTGCTCATCAAGACCACCCTGGCCCGCTACCCGGCACTGCAGGCCGCCCTCACCGCGGCCCACCCCTACGAACTTCCCGAGATCGTCGCAGTCCCTCTCCATGAAGGCCTGCCCGCCTACCTGGCCTGGGTGGGCGCCGAAACGGCAGACCGCCATCCCTGAACCCGATTCCAGATCCATCCGGGGGCCACGCCGCGCTGCGGCCCCCAAACTGCCGGCCATGATCCGCACGATCCGACTCTTCGCCCTTTTCTTCGCCTTCCTGCTGGCCGCCTTCGGCGCCCATGCCGCCGGCGAGCCCCTGCCCGCCGACCAGGCCTTTCGCGCCACCGCCCGCGCCATCGACGACAAAACCGTCGAGATCCGCTTCCAGGTGGCCGACGACTACTACCTCTACCGCCACCGCTTCAGGTTCGAGGCCGACGGCATCAGCTTCGGCGAGCCCGCCCTGCCCCCCGGCAAGCCCAAGAAGGACGACGCCTTCGGCGAGGTCGAGATCTACCGCGACGAACTGGTGTTCACGCTGCCCGTCACCGCCGGCCAGCCGCCTTTCACGCTGAACCTCACCAGCCAGGGCTGCGCCGACATGGGCATCTGCTATCCGCCGCAAACCCACGCCGTAGAAGTGGCGCTGGCCAGCGCCGGCGGCGGCGAAGGCTTCCTCGCCCGCGCGCTGGGCCGGAGCAAGGCCCCGCCGGCAGCGGCCAGCACGTCCGCTCCTGATGCCGCTGACGAGCACGATGAATCCGGCCGCATCGCCAGGCTGCTGGCGGGCGGCTCCACCCTCGCCACCCTCGCCAGCTTCTTCGGCTTTGGCCTGTTGCTGGCCCTCACGCCCTGCGTGTTCCCGATGATCCCGATTCTTTCCGGAATCATCGTCGGTCACGGCCACAGCATCTCCAAAGGTCGCGCCTTCAGCCTGTCGACCCTTTACGTGCTGGGCATGGCCGTCACCTACGCGGCAGCCGGTGTTGCCGCGGGGCTGTCGGGCACGCTCTTGTCGGCAGCCCTGCAAAACCCCTGGGTGCTCGGCGGCTTCGCGCTGGTTTTCGTCGCGCTGTCGCTGTCGATGTTCGGCTTCTACGAGCTGCAACTGCCCACCGCGCTGCAAAGCAGACTTTCGGATAACGCCAATCACCAGAAGGGAGGCTCTCCGGCCGGTGTCGTCGCGATGGGTGCCCTGTCGGCGCTGATCGTCGGCCCCTGCGTGGCGGCACCGCTGGCCGGCGCCCTGCTCTACATCGCCAAGACCGGCAACGCCGTGCTGGGCGGCGTGGCGCTCTTTGTCATGGCCCTCGGCATGGGCGCACCGTTGATCGCAGTTGGCGTGCTGGCGCGCAGCACCCTGCCCAAGCCGGGCCCGTGGATGGAAGGCGTCAAGCGCGCCTTCGGCGTGGCGCTGCTGGCCACCGCGGTGTGGCTCGTCGCGCCCGTGCTGCCGGGCATCGTGAGCATGCTGGCGTGGGCCGGGCTGCTGGTCGTGTCGGCCATCTACCTCCACGCCCTCGATCCGCTGCCGCCCCACGCCAGCGGGTGGCAGCGCTTCTGGAAAGGCTGGGGCGTGCTGGCGCTGATCGCCGGAGCGGCGCTTTTCCTCGGCGCCCTCGCCGGTTCCCGCGATCCGCTGCAACCGCTGGCCGTCCTGCGCGCCCAGGCCGCCACCGCGCCGGCCGCCGAAACCCGGTTCCAGCGCGTAAGCTCGGTGGAAGAACTCGACCAGATCCTGAAAACCGCCAAGCGCCCGGTAATGCTCGATTTCTATGCCGACTGGTGCATCTCCTGCAAGGAGATGGAGCGCTTCACCTTTACCGACCCGGCCGTGGCCCGGCGCCTGCAAGGCTTCCAGCTCATCCAGGCCGACGTCACCGCCAACAACGACGCCGACAAGGCGCTGCTCAAACGCTTCGGGCTGTTCGGCCCACCCGGCATCATCTTCTTCGACGCCGCCGGTGCCGAGCGCAAGAACCTGCGCATCATCGGTTTCCAGGCGGCCGAGGTTTTCGCCAAGGCATTGGATGCGGCGCGCTGATCCAGCCCGCCGCTTGACTTACCCATGCCCTATGCTTGACTACAGGCAACACGGCTGAGATCCAGACAGGGCGAGGGGCTCCGTCGATCCGGCCTTTGCAGCCAGACGAGGCCACCATGCCGGAACTCCCCGACTTCGACGACCTGTACGTCGTTTCCGACCTGCACATGGGAGGCCTGCCGGGCTTCCAGATCCTCCGCGAAACCAGGCGGCTGGCCGGCTTCATCCGCCGGCTGAGCACACAAACGCCAGACCGGCGCCTGGCGCTGGTACTCAACGGCGACGTCATCGACACCCTCGCCGAAGACGCGGTTACCGGCTATGTGGCAATGGATAACGCGGTCCGGGTGGTGCAGGACATCATCGAGCGCGACGCCTTCCGGGACATCTGGCTGGCCCTCGCCGAGTTCGTCAAGACCAAGAACCGGACCCTCGTCATCGTCATCGGCAACCATGACATCGAGCTGGCCCTGCCCGCCGTCCAGCGCATGCTGGTCGAGCGCCTGGCCGGCGGCAAGCTCGATGCCCGCGCCCGCATCGAGTTTTCCACCACCGGCGCCGGCTACCCCTGCACGGTGGGCGGCGAACCCGTCTATTGCACCCACGGCAACGAAGTCGACGCCTGGAACTACAACCGCTACGAGGATCTGGCCCGCCTCGGGCGACGCCTCAACGTACGCCAGCCGCTGCCCGCCGACGAGTGGCACCCCAACGCCGGCACCCGCATGGTCAAGGAGGTGATGAACGAGGTCAAACGGCGCTACGCCTGGATCGACCTGCTCAAGCCCGAAGACTCCGCCGCCATCGGCACCCTGCTGGCCCTCGACCCCGCCCAGGCGCGCAAGCTCACCAGCCTGGCCTCCATCCTGCCGACCAAGATCGTCGGCGGCATGGTCAAGGACCAGCGCCTCGGCGGGCCGGACGATCCCGCCGCCACGACGCCCACCGGCGCCACCCTGGAACGCCTGCTCGGGCACGACAGCAACATCATGCGGGCCGTGCTCGAAAGCCCGCCGCCGCTCGGCCCCAGGCGCGCCGACGACATGCTGCGCGATGCCGAACACGCGCTCGGCGACAGCCTTGGCGCCGGCGGCAGCGCCGACGGCACCCTCGGCACCTGGCAGTACATGTGGGACCGCGTCACCGGCTGGATCACCGGCGTCCCGCGGGAAGAAGCCCTGCGCCGGGCGCTCCTCGACTGGCTGGGCGACGACACCAGCTTCAGCCTCACCGCCCCCGACGACACCAGCCGGGACATCCTCAAGGCGGTGCACACCGACTTCCGCTTCGTGATCACCGGCCACACCCACCTGGCCCGGGCCATCGCCCTCGGCGACGGACGCGCCTACTTCAACTCCGGCACCTGGATTCGCCTGATCCAGCTCACCCAGGCCATGCTCGACGACAAGGCCGCCTTCAAGCGTGTCTATGACGTGCTGGAGGACGGCAAGATGACCAGCCTCGACAACGCGCAGGTCGCCGGCGGCGGCGGCCTCGTCCTCGACCGGACCACCGCGGTGCGGATTTACCGGGAAAACGGCGCCACCCGCGGGGTGCTGCTCGTTGTGAAGGGCGACGGCGCGGCGAACCACGACGAAATCATCCATCCCGAGGCCTGAACCATGAGCGACATCCGCAACGTCAAACTCGAATTCCTGCGCCCAGGCCCGGCCCACAACCAGCTCCTGTCGCCCCTCACGCCCTATGTTGCGGTGTGTGGCGACGACGGCTCGGTAACGGTGAACATGCCCTTCGAGCACCGCGAGCTGCTGATCCGCCTCAAGCGCCTGCGCTACGAGAACGGCATCGATCCGGCCCGCGACGAACAACGCCAGGCCGAAGTGCGCGGCATGGGCGAGGCCATCGGCCAGGTGATCGGCCAGGTGCCCGCGCTGCTCTCGGCGCTCAGCAGCGCCCAGAGCGCCGGCGAACCGCTGGTGCATCTGCGCCTGGTGCTGTCGCCCTCCGAGCTGGGCATGGTGCCCTTCGAAATGGCGATCGCCCCCAACGCCTTTCCGGCTCCGGCAGCGCGCTTTTCCTGCAGCCCCGCTCGCCGATCACGGTCACCCGCGAAGTGCGCCGCGGCACACCGCTCAAGCTCGACTGGAACCGCACGCCGCGCATTCTCTTCGCCTTCGCCTCACCGCCCGGCTACGCCGAAGTGCCCGCCCAGGCCCACCTCAACGCCCTGCGCCGGGCCATCGAGCCGTGGGTTGAAATCGTCGCCAAGGGCGAGACCGAAACCCGCGTCGAAAAGGTCAAGGCCATCCTCACCGTGCTGCCCGACGCCAGCCTCGAAGACATCCGCCAGGCCTGCGCCGACCAGGAATACACCCACGTGCACATCCTGGCCCACGGCACCCCCTTCAACGACGCCGGCGACCGCCGCTTCGGCGTGGCCCTGTGCGGCACCCTCGACCCGAGCAGCGCCGACGTGGTGGACGGCACCCGCCTCGCCATCGCCCTGACCGCCCGCGGCAGCAGCGGCGGCACGCCCTCGGTGCCCACCTTCGTCTCCTGGCCACCTGCGACTCGGGCAACATCGAATCGGTGCTCACCCCCGGCGGCAGCATCGCCCACGAACTGCACATGTCCGGCATCCCGTGGGTCGTCGCGTCCCAGTTTCCGCTGTGGATGCGCGCCTCGACGATGGCCGCCGAAATCCTCTACAAGGGCGTCCTCGCCGGCGAAGACCCGCGCCGCGTGCTGTTCGACCTGCGCCAGCGCCTGCGCGCCAACGCGCCCGGCACCCACGACTGGGCCAGCATCGTCGCCTATGCCACGGTGCCCCCGGATTTTGCAGACCAGGTGCGGGCCTTCCTCTACAAACAAACCCGCGGCAAGGCCGAAGTGCAGTTTGGCCGGCTCGACACCCTGGCCAAGGGCGACATGACATCGCCCGAGCTTGGCGACGAAATGGCCTTCTGCCACCGCAAGATCCGCGAAATGATCGACTCATGGATCCGCGAAGCCCGCGCCAGCAACGACCCCGTGCTGGCCAGCGATCGCCTGGGCATGAGCGGCGCCCTCGAAAAACGCATCGCGGTGAGTTTCGAAAAGCAGCGCCGCGCCCTCGCCGACAGCAAGGCCAGGGACGACGAACTCCAGCCGCTCAACGACAAGATCCAGGAAGCCTATCTGAGCGCCCAGCGCTTTTATCGGCAGGCCCTGCGCAAGGCCCCCACCAACCACTGGGTGATCACCCAGTACCTGGCCCTCGAGGCCGTGCGCAACAACCGCAGCGCAGCGCCCGGCAATGCCTGGCACGCCCCCCTGCTGCCCTGGTGGCAGGCCGCCTACCAGATTTCCCAGTGGAGCTACGAAGCCAGCGACAGCAGCCAGTCACTCGACCGCATCTGGGCCATCGGCACCTTGCTCGAGCTGCTCACCCTCGGCTACGTATTCGTCCCCGGCGACTGGAACGGCGAGGAAAACCGCCACAAGGCCAAGAGCCTGGCCGAAGAAATGGTGCGCCACATCGGCGACAACCGCTTTCCGCTGGAATCCACGATTCGCCAGTTCGAGCGCTACGCCAGCGTCTGGTGCTGCGCGCAGTGGGATGGAGTCGTGACCGAGATTCTCGCCACGCTGAAAAGACAGGACTGACGCGATGGTCAACCAAGCCTAAATAATTCGCCCTGAAACCCGATATAATCCTCGGCCTGATTCGAGGAGCGCTGCAAGACCGCCGGGTGCAAGGCCCGCCGTCCCAGGCTCGATGTCAGTGCCGTAGAAGCAGTTTTTCTGCCGCACCAGCAACTGCGCTCACCCGTCCATGCTTTGTTTTGCAAACCCGTGCCGGGCACGGGGAGACGCGGTGAGCCTGCATTGCCCAAGCCACGCGTAGTCCCTCCCGGCCACATGTTCGAGGAGTTCTCATGAACGCTGTGGCTGAAAAATTCACCGATTACGTTGTTGCCGATCTCTCCCTGGCCGACTGGGGCCGCAAGGAAATTCGCATCGCCGAAACCGAAATGCCGGGCCTGATGGCCATCCGCGACGAGTTCGCCGCGGCCCAGCCCCTCAAGGGCGCACGCATCACCGGCTCGCTGCACATGACCATCCAGACCGCCGTGCTGATCGAGACGCTCACCGCGCTCGGCGCCGAAGTCCGCTGGGCCTCGTGCAACATCTTCTCGACGCAAGACCACGCCGCTGCCGCCATTGCCGCGCAGGGCATCCCGGTCTTCGCCGTCAAGGGCGAGTCGCTGGCCGACTACTGGGATTACACCCACCGCATCTTCGAATGGGCGGATGGGGGTTACAGCAACATGATCCTCGACGACGGCGGCGACGCGACCCTGCTGCTGCACCTGGGCGCCCGCGCCGAAAAAGACATCTCGGTCATCGCCAAGCCCACGTCCGAAGAAGAAACCATCCTCTTCGCCGCGATCAAGGCCAAGCTGGCCGTCGACCCGACCTGGTATTCCGTGCGTCTGGCCGCAGGTCAAGGGCGTCACCGAGGAAACCACCACCGGCGTGCATCGCCTGTACCAGATGCACCAGCGTGGCGAACTCAAGTTCCCGGCCATCAACGTCAACGACTCGGTCACCAAGTCCAAGTTCGACAACCTCTACGGCTGCCGCGAATCGCTGGTCGATGGCATCAAGCGCGCCACCGACGTGATGATCGCCGGCAAGGTTGCCGTCATTGCCGGCTACGGCGACGTGGGCAAGGGCTCGGCCCAGGCCATGCGTGCCCTGTCGGCCCAGGTGTGGGTCACCGAAATCGACCCGATCTGCGCGCTGCAGGCCGCCATGGAAGGCTACCGCGTGGTCACGATGGAGTACGCCGCCGACAAGGCCGACATCTTCGTCACCACCACCGGCAACTTCCACGTCATCACCCACGACCACATGGCCGCCATGAAAGACCAGGCCATCGTCTGCAACATCGGCCACTTCGACAACGAAATCGACGTTGCCTCGATCGAGCAGTACCCGTGGGAAGAGATCAAGCCCCAGGTCGACCACGTGATCTTCCCGGACGGCAAGCGCATCATCCTGCTGGCCAAGGGCCGCCTGGTTAACCTCGGCTGCGGCACCGGCCATCCGTCCTACGTGATGTCCAGCTCCTTCGCCAACCAGACCATCGCCCAGATCGAGCTGTTCACCCGCACCGCCGACTATCCGGTGGGCGTGTACACCCTGCCCAAGCATCTGGACGAAAAGGTTGCCCGCCTGCAGCTCAAGAAGCTCAACGCCCAGCTCTCGGTGCTGACCGACGAGCAGGCCGCCTACATCGGCGTGCCCAAGGAAGGCCCGTACAAGGCCGACCAGTACCGCTACTAAGCGCTTGTCCGTGAATAAGAGGCCAAAGTATGGGAGGTGAATCGCCGTCAATGCGAGGCACGCTTTTGCAGCTTGGGTGGGTACCCAAGCCAGAAGACGCAACAACGTAGTGGCGATGATTCGGCCCCATACCGACGCCGGACTATTTACGGACAAGCTCCAGGCTTGATCTGAATGCAACTCACATCCACAATGGAACCATAACGATTCCATTGTGGACTTAAGCATGCCGGTCACCCTGACAATAAAGAACGTCCCGGACGAACTCGCGGAGCGCCTCCGTACTGTAGCGACCAGCCACCACCGTTCACTTCAAGGCGAACTCATGGCGATCATTGAAGCGGTGGGTCGGCTCCATGAGCCAGGCAAGACAACCCCAGACTTCCAGTACTTGATCGCCACATCCGCAGTTGAGCGGGTTCAGACAACGCCGGAAGACATCCCAGCCGACAATCTGCTCGACCAGCTCGACGCGATCGTGGCCGGCAGCCAGTGGGGGCGAGCACCAATGCTCACCCGGGACCAGGTCCATGACCGGGCCCTGGCCCGGGAGCTCGACTACCAGGTTCAGGAAGAAAAGGCCCGCTACAAACCATGAGTGCACCTTACTTCCTCGACACCAACATACTGATCTATGCAACATCGCTGGCAACCGACCACGCGACCAAAAGGCCGGCGGCACGCAACTGGGTAGCCCGCACTGACTGGGGCTTGTCCACACAGGTGCTCATGGAGTTCTACGCCAATGCCCGTCAGGCCCGTCACGGCCTGTTGCCCACCGCACCACAGACTTTCGTCGAGCGCATTGCCGCAAGCAGACCCGTGCAAGCCGTCGACCGCGAACTGGTACTCGCCGCCCTCAGCCTGCGCAACCGCTACAACCTCAGCCACTGGGACGCAGCCATCCTGTGCGCCGCAGCACGCCTCGGAGCCCACACAGTCATCAGCGAAGATCTCTCCCACGGACAACGCTACGACGGAATCACCGTCCTCAATCCCTTTCTGGGTTGACCCCCCAGACACATCGACAACGACTCTCGTCGCAAACCCAATGAGAAAGCTGGAAGTAACCAAAGACTCCATGCGGACTCTGTACGAGTCCGATACCCGGCCATGGGTCGTTGCCTACTCAGGCGGCAAAGACTCAACAGCCGTCCTGCAACTCGTCTACGAACTACTGCTGGAAAGTTGCGCAGTAGACGCGGACTTCCCGGTCGAACTGGCCCAACGCCTGCTCGAAACTGTCAAAGAAAAGTACGCACGCCTCGAAGGCTGGGGCGCCAAGGCCGGCCTTGAAAAAGACCTCCGCGAACTGATCGAAAAAGACTTCAATCAGGCACTGTCCGCCGATCCTGCTCATGATCTTTAAAAAAATCTGCATCCAGAACCTGTTCTCCTATTACGGCGAACAGGTTTTCGATCTTCCCCCACCTACCCGAAAACGGCCGGTAATTTTGATTGCCGGCCGCAACGGCTTTGGCAAGACCAGCTTCATTAATAGCGTGAAGCTGCTCTTTCTCGGCACTGCCGATGAAATGCTGCGCAACGTGCAAACAGGCACGACGCTACGGCCAAACAGCTACCTGCTGGTAACCGACATCAGCAACACACTGACGAGCGACTAGAAGCATGAACAAGATCCCCTTCTCCATCGAATTCTTTCCCCCTCAAACCACCGAAGGCGCCGACAAGCTGCGCGTGGTGCGCCAGAAGCTGGCCGTACTGAAGCCCGAATTCTTCTCGGTCACCTTCGGTGCCGGCGGCACGACCCAGGAGCGCACCTTCGAAACCGTCTTCGAGATCCAGAACGAAGGCCACCAGGCCGCGCCGCACCTGTCGTGCATCGGCTCGACCCGCCCGCACATCCGCGACATCCTGCAGCGCTACAAGGAAGCCGGCATCCGCCGCATCGTCGCCCTGCGCGGCGATCTGCCTTCCGGCGTCGGCTACCCGGGCGAACTGCGCTACGCCAACGAACTGGTCGAGTTCATCCGCCTTGAGACCGGCGATCACTTCCACATCGAAGTCGCCGCCTACCCCGAATACCATCCCCAGGCCAGAAACCCGCGGGACGATCTGCTGGCCTTCAAGCGCAAGGTGGATGCCGGCGCCAATTCGGCCATCACCCAATACTTCTACAACCTCGACGCCTACCTGCATTTTTGCGACGAATGCGCCGCCATCGGCGTGAACGTGCCCATCGTGCCGGGCATCATGCCCATCGTGTCCTTCACCAAGCTGGCCCGCTTCTCCGACGCCTGCGGCGCCGAGATCCCGCGCTGGATGCGCCGCAAGTTCGAAGCCTTCGGCGACGACAGCGACTCCATCAAGGCCTTCGGCCTCGACGTGGTGAGCGAGCTGTGCGCAAAACTGATTGCGGCCGGCGCCCCCGGCCTGCACTTCTACAGCATGAACCAGGCCGCCCCGACGATCGCCGTGTGCGAGCGCCTCGGCATCGGCGCCTGACGCCTCCCGGCGCGGCGCACGGCCTGATGGCGACAGGAACCCGAAACAATGCGTGATCCCTACGAGATTCTGGGCGTTTCACCCAGCGCGCCGGCCGAAGACATCAAGGTGGCCTACCGCAAGGCCGCCCGCCTTTACCACCCGGACAAAAACCCCGACCCCGCCGCCGCCGACCGCTTCCGGAGCATCCAGAGCGCCTACGAGCTGCTCGCCGACCCGACCCGCCGGCGCGACTACGATCTGCTGCGCCAGCGCAATCTGATCGACGACCCCCTGCAAGAGGCCAGCTCCCTGTGGGCCTCGTACATTGAAAAGGTAATTTCTTGACCTCGTTTTATTTTGAAGACATTTTCGAGCGCTACGCTGCCGAAATCGACGACCTGCGTTCCGACTCCGAAGGCAAGGACGTGCTCCAGCGCCGGGTGCGGGACAAGCACAAGGAATTCTCCTTCCTCCTGTCGATGATCGACGCCGCGCCGGAAATGGTTGCGCCGGCCTTCCACGGCGCCTTCGGATTCAACACGGGCCGGGCACTCTACGAAGCCTCGCAAAGCGAACCTGGGGACGACGGCTTTCCGGCCTGGGCCGAACTCGAGGAATCCATCGAGATCGCCTCCTGGGCCCGCCCGCTGATCGAGCTCTGCCTCGCCAAGGCCGGCGGCGAGAGTTTTCTTGTCACCACCGCCGTGCTCGAATACCTGCTGGGCAGCGGCCTGTCGGCCCGCTCCGCGCCCGAAGCAAGCGCGGACGAAGAAGAGGACGAAGGCGCTGACGATCTCGGCGAATCCGGAGAAGACTGGATGTCCGAGCAGGGCTTCGACGCCATTGACCGTTAAGAAAGATTTCTCATGACCCAGCTTGTCATCAAGCAAACCCAGGCCCTGATCCTTGCCGGCGAAATCTCGGAAGCCGAAGCCAACCTGGTCGTCCTCGCCGAAAAGGAAGGCGACCACGCCCTGGTTGAAGTGCTCGACGAAATGGCCCCCAAGGACGTGCTGGCCGTGATGCGCGAGTTCGACGCGAGCAAGGAATCCATCGTCAACATGCTGGTGAGCCCGGAACAGTTCGTGCAGGCCATCATGCTCGAACGCCAGTACGGCGAGCCCATCGAAAAATACGTGCCGCGCCTGCGCAACACCATGAACGCCGTGATGCACCGCACGCCCGGCGCCTGCTCCGAGGTGCTCGACTGCCTCGCCGAACACGACGAAGGCGTGCGCCTCCTGGCCGATTACTTCATCGACCACTACGACTCGCTGCAGGCCCTGGCCTACCACGGCGTGTTCGAAGCCGAAGTCGATCTCGAAAAGGCCTTTGCGCCCAAGTCGGCCATCACCTGGGATTCCGAGCGCGTCGATGAACTCGACCAGGGCCTCGAAATCGGCGACGCCATCGAAATGGTGCGGGTTCGCATGTCGCGCTCCGAAGTGGCCGATTCCGACTGGATGGAAACCGCCTGGGTGCTGCGCCACGAGTTTTCCGACACCTTCGAGCTGCTGATCATCGAAATCCAGGATCGCCTGCACCGCGCCGCCGAAGCCGCCAGAATGCCCGTCGCCGAATCTTCCGAACCGGGCGTGCCCAGGTTCGAAGACGAGGACGAGGAATCCGCCATCTGATAACGGGAGAAGCGCGAAGCCCCCACGGCTTCGCGCAGTGCACACGATGTCCAGTGATACCGTTCTTGCAACAGTCGACACCCGCCCCTATTTCGAACGGGTGCTGCGCCACGCCCTGAAAGAAGGCCTCGTCGACGCCGCACGGCTCGACGCCATCCGCCGCGAAGGCGCCAAGGGCATCGTGCAGCTGGCCACCTATTTCGGCACACCCAACCTGCGCCCCTCACTCGAAGCCGCCCGCACCCGGCTGGTAACCCTGGCCGGCCTGGCCCTCGAAGCGGAATCCGGCGGCAGCCTCGACGCGGCCGCCCGGCTGCTGCGCGACAAGACCCTCCTCGCCCTCTCCAAGGCCGGCGCCGATCGCCTGCGCAAGCTGCACACCCTGCCCACCGAAAGGCTCCTCGCCGATCCCGAAATCTTCCGGGAAAGCGAAAAGGAGTTTCTCGACACCTCTACGTCCGACAAGCCGATCACCTACGCGCACTATCTCGTCGAACGCGTCGCCCGCGAAAAAAACCAGCTCTACATCGACATGACCTGCTGGCTCGCCGGCAAGTTCGGCGTCGACCGGGATGACGCGCTCGAATGGCACGTGTTCTGCGAATCGGTCATCAACAGCGCGCTGCTCATCCTCTACACCGAGCGCAAACCCGAGGGGCTGTTCAGCGTCGAGCGCTTCATGAAGCTGCACGAAGCCGCCCGCAAAAAACGCACCGCCGGCTTCCCCAAGCTCGACGAATGGCTCGAAGAAGCCCCGCTTCCGGTGCGCAACCTGATGGCCCGCGAATGCGAACGTTTCATGGCCGAAGTGCTGCCCGTGATCCGGGAAATCTCCGCCACCGAAATCTATCGAAACCAGGACCGCTTCTCCGGCCTGTTCTTCTTCGACACCAGCTCGGTGAGCGAAATCACCCACCACGACAAAGCCAGGGCCGAAGAATGGCACCGCATCACCGGCGGCCAGGGCGACCACACCGACGTGCAATGCGGCGTGCTGCTGATGGTGGCAAGCGGGCTTGAACCGGCAAAAATCCTGCGCAAGAAAGACGCCACCCTGATCCGCAAAAACTTCCAGGAATCCGGCTTCGACGAAAAAGCCGTCGCCCATTTCATCGAAAACGTCGTGCCCTTCGAATACCAGGCCGACGTAAAACGCATAATGGGAA